>NZ_JBVIEB010000008.1:0-140334 GCF_055572075.1 Streptomyces sp. NPDC030820 | reverse complement strand
GCCTGCCGCTGCTACGGTCTACCGCCGCTGCGGCTCGCTGCCGCTACGGGCCCGACGCCGCTGCCGGGCTCGCCGTCGCTGCGGCCCGCCGCCCCCACGTCTGCCGCCCCTAGGGGCCGACGCCGCTGCGGGCTCGCCGTCGCTGCGGCCCGCCGCCCCCACGGTCTGCCGCCGCTGCCGATACGGTCTGCCGCCGCTATGGGCCCGCCGCCCCTACGGTCTGCCGCCCCCACGGACCCGACCCCCCTACGGGGCGCGTGAGCCCCGTGTTGAGTCGGGGGCGCGCTCGGTGGCCTCAGGGCGGGGTTCGGCCCCGCTGCACTGTGGCGCCGGGCCCCGTGGAGTCGGCAGTGCGCACAGCGGCCGTACCCGGCCCCGGCCCAGCGCCCGGTCCACCGCCGTCGCGCGGTCCAGTCGGGCCCCTTCCGCTACGCAGTCCTCGTAGCGTGCGTCCCCCAGCGACTGCCGCGCGATCGCCTCGCACTGCTCGTGCGGCGCGTTGTAGTACGCCGAGCCGAACAGCGGCAGCCCCACGGACGGCCACATCCGGCCGGCCGCCCCCTGGAGCAGCGCCGCCTCGGCCGGTTCGCCCTGGGCCGCCGTCACCAGTGCCAGCAGCTCCAGCGACAGCACCGAACCGAGCAGGTCGTGGAAGGCGTGCGCATTGACCAGGCAGTCCGTGAGCAGTTCACGTGCCCTGTCCGGCGCGCCCTCCAGCCAGGCCGCGTACGCCAGCACGTACAGCGCGTAAGAGCGGGTCCAGCGCTCCCCGTGGTCCTCGCACACCCGGCGCACGTCCTCGCACAGCCGTACCGCGTCCGGCAGATCCCCCTGGAAGGCCCGCGTCATCGCCAGCTCCACCTGGCCCATCAGCACGTTGCTGTTGAGTTCGCCGATCTCCTGATAGCGGTCCAGCGCCGACCGCAGCAGCGTTTCTGCACGGGCCATGTCATCGGTGACCAGGGCCAGACAGCCGGTGCGGTGCTCGGCGTACGCCACCGCCGTCGGATCCGCGACCCGCTCGGCCTGCTCCCGGCACTCCCGCAGCGCCGCAAGCGCTGGCACGGTGTCGCCCTGGAGGATCGCCACATAGCCGAGCACCCACAGTGCCTTCAGCCGCGACCGCTCGTACTCCGACTCCAGCTCCACACTGCGCGCCAGCCAGCGGCGGCCCTCCGCGAGCCGCCCGCAGCCGACCCAGCAGAACCACAGCGACCCCGCGAGGTACTGGCCGAGATGGGCCTCCTCCGGTTCGGTCAGACAGAAGTCCAGCGCCGCCCGCAGATTGGGCAGCTCCGCCTCCACCCGCGCGGCGACCTCGCCCTGCCGGGGCGAGAACCAGTCCAGCTCGCACCAGGTCGCCAGGCCCAGATACCAGTCCCGGTGCCGTCTGCGCAGCCGGCCCGCGTCCCCGATCCCCTCCAGCCACTGGGCGCCGTAGGCCCGGACCGTGTCCAGCATCAGGTAGCGGGGGCCGGCCGGGGTCTCCTCGCGGGTCACGACCGACTGGGCCACCAGCTCCGACAGCACGTCCAGGACGTCCTCGGCGGGCAGCCCGTCCCCGCTGCACAAGTACTCCGCCGCCTCCAGGTCGAAGGTCTGCGCGAACACCGACAGCCGCGCCCACAACAGCCGCTCGGCGGGCGTGCACAGCTCATGGCTCCAGCCGATCGCCGTGCGCAGCGTCTGATGACGGGACGGAGGACCGCCGGGGACCGGACGCGGGGCGCCCTCCCAGCCGCTCGCGGTCAGCAGCCGGAACCGGTCGTCCAGCCGCTGCAGCAGCTGCGCCGGGGACAGTGCCCGCAGCCGCCCGGCCGCCAGCTCCAGCGCCAGCGGGATCCCCTCCAGCCGCCGGCACAGCTCGCGCACCTCGGGGCCGTCGGACACCTCCAGGCCCTGCTCCCGGGCCCGGTCGGTGAACAGCACCACCGCCTCGTCCTCGGCGAGCGGCGACAGCGGGAACAGCCGCTCGCCCGCCAGCCCCAGCGGACGCCGGCCCACGGCCAGCACCCGCAGCCGAGGCAGCTTCCGCAGCAGCTCCGCCGTCAACTCGGCGCAGGCGTCCAGCAGATGCTCGAACCCGTCCAGCACCAGCAGCGCCGGACGGCCGACGAGATGCTCCAGCAGCGTCTCCCGGGGCGGCCGGGCGGTGTGGTCGGTCAGCCCCAGCGCCTCCGCCACCGCGTACTCCACGAACTGCGCATCGCGCACCGGCGCCAGCTCCACCCGCCCGGACCCGTCGGCCCATCCGGCGGCGAGACGCGCGGCCAGCCGCGACTTGCCGACACCGCCCACCCCGGTCACGGTCACCAGCCGCGCCCCGCCGAGCAGCTCCGTCAACTCGGCGAGTTCGGCCCGGCGGCCGACGAAGGTGGTCAGTTCCAGGGGCGGATCACCGGCGGAGAACGGATCTGGGCGCTGAGGACCTCGCATGGGACACGGAGCGTACTGAAGCGTGTTCAATGCGTACAGTCGCTTCCCGCAAACTCCGTCCCCGACGCCCGGTAATCCGGTACGGAGCCCAGGCCATGGCGCGATAGGCTCGGACACGACTTTTTCGATGGTGAGGCACGTTTCAGGGAGCGGGTGCGCACAGTGTCCGGTGGAGAGGTGGCCGGGATTCTGGTGGCCGTCTTCTGGGCGATCCTGGTCTCCTTCCTCGCGGTGGCTCTCGCGAGGCTGGCCCAGACGCTCAAGGCGACCACCAAGCTGGTGGCGGACGTGACCGACCAGGCCGTCCCGCTGCTCGCCGACGCCTCCCAGGCGGTGCGCTCCGCGCAGACCCAGATCGACCGCGTCGACGCGATCGCCTCCGACGTCCAGGAGGTCACGTCGAACGCCTCCGCGCTGTCGACCACGGTCGCCTCCACCTTCGGCGGCCCGCTGGTCAAGGTCGCGGCCTTCGGCTACGGCGTCCGCCGCGCACTCGGCGGCCGCAAGGAGGACGTGCCCGCGAAGGCGCCCCGGCGTACCGTGATCGTGGGCCGCACGGTCCCTGCCGCACGACGCAAGCGGAAGTAAGGACTGAGACCGAGCGATGTTCCGCCGTACGTTCTGGTTCACCACCGGTGTCGCCGCCGGTGTCTGGGCGACCACCAAGGTCAACCGCAAGCTCAAGCAGCTGACCCCGGAAAGCCTTGCCGCGACCGCGGCGAACAAGGCCCTGGAGACCGGTCAGCGCCTGAAGGACCGCGCGGTGGGCTTCGCGCTCGACGTCCGCGACAACATGGCCCAGCGGGAGGCCGAGCTGGAGGAGGCGCTGGGGATCCACGAGAACCCCGAACTCCCCGCCCCCCGGCGCCACACCGCCATCGAGAACGACCACAGCAACAACCGCAGCACACCGAAGTACATCGAAGCCCCGATGTACTCGTACAACCGGAATGAGGACCACTGATGGAGTCGGCCGAGATTCGCCGCCGCTGGCTGAGCTTCTTCGAGGAGCGCGGGCACACCGTCGTCCCTTCGGCGTCGCTCATCGCGGACGACCCGACTCTGCTCCTCGTCCCCGCCGGCATGGTGCCCTTCAAGCCCTACTTCCTGGGTGAGGTCAAGCCGCCGTTCCCGCGCGCCACCAGCGTGCAGAAGTGCGTGCGCACGCCCGACATCGAAGAGGTCGGCAAGACCACCCGCCACGGCACGTTCTTCCAGATGTGCGGCAACTTCTCCTTCGGCGACTACTTCAAGGAAGGCGCCATCAAGTACGCCTGGGAGCTGCTCACCACGCCCCAGGACAAGGGTGGTTACGGCCTCGATCCCGAGCGCCTGTGGATCACCGTCTACCTGGACGACGACGAGGCCGAGCGCATCTGGCACGAGGTCGTCGGCGTGCCCAAGGAGCGCATCCAGCGCCTGGGCATGAAGGAGAACTACTGGTCCATGGGCGTGCCCGGCCCGTGCGGCCCCTGCTCCGAGATCAACTACGACCGCGGCCCCGAGTTCGGCGTCGAGGGCGGCCCCGCCGTCAACGACGAGCGGTACGTGGAGATCTGGAACCTCGTCTTCATGCAGTACGAGCGCGGCGAGGGCACCGGCAAGGACAACTTCGAGATCCTCGGCGAGCTGCCGAGCAAGAACATCGACACGGGCCTCGGCCTGGAGCGCCTCGCCATGATTCTGCAGGGCGTGCAGAACATGTACGAGATCGACACCTCCATGGCCGTGATCGACAAGGCCACCGAGCTGACCGGCGTCCGCTACGGCGACGCCCACCACTCGGACGTCTCCCTGCGCGTGGTCACCGACCACATGCGTACGGCCACGATGCTCATCGGCGACGGCGTCACCCCCGGCAACGAGGGCCGCGGCTACGTCCTGCGCCGCATCATGCGCCGCGCCATCCGCAACATGCGCCTGCTGGGCGCCACCGGTCCGGTCGTCAAGGACCTCCTGGACACCGTGATCCAGATGATGGGCCAGCAGTACCCCGAGCTGGTCACCGACCGCGAGCGCATCGAGAAGGTCGCCGTCGCCGAGGAGAACGCCTTCCTCAAGACGCTGAAGGCCGGCACCAACATCCTCGACACCGCCGTCACCGAGACCAAGCAGGCCGGTGGCAAGGTCCTCTCCGGCGACAAGGCCTTCCTGCTCCACGACACCTGGGGCTTCCCGATCGACCTCACCCTGGAGATGGCCGCCGAGCAGGGCCTCACCGTGGACGAGGAGGGCTTCCGCCGCCTGATGAAGGAGCAGCGGGAGCGCGCCAAGGCCGACGCCCAGGCCAAGAAGACCGGCCACGCCGACATGGGTGCCTACCGCGAGATCGCCGACTCCGCCGGTGCCACCGACTTCATCGGCTACACCGACACCGAGGGCGAGACCACGATCGTCGGCATCCTCGTCGACGGCGTCTCCTCCCCGGCCGCCACCGAGGGCGACGAGGTCGAGATCGTCCTCGACCGCACCCCGTTCTACGCCGAGGGCGGTGGCCAGATCGGCGACACCGGCCGCATCAAGGTCGACTCCGGTGCCGTCATCGAGGTTCGCGACTGCCAGAAGCCGGTCCCGGGCGTCTACGTCCACAAGGGTGTCGTGCAGGTCGGCGAGGTGACCGTCGGCGCCAAGGCCCACGCCTCCATCGACAACCGCCGCCGCAAGGCCATCGCCCGCGCCCACTCGGCCACCCACCTGACCCACCAGGCCCTGCGCGACGCCCTCGGCCCCACGGCCGCCCAGGCCGGTTCCGAGAACCAGCCCGGCCGCTTCCGCTTCGACTTCGGCTCCCCGTCCGCGGTGCCGACGGCCGTGATGACCGACGTCGAGCAGAAGATCAACGAGGTGCTCGCCCGCGACCTCGACGTGCACGCCGAGATCATGGGCATCGACGAGGCCAAGAAGCAGGGTGCCATCGCCGAGTTCGGTGAGAAGTACGGCGATCGGGTCCGCGTGGTGACCATCGGCGACTTCTCCAAGGAGCTGTGCGGCGGCACGCATGTGCACAACACCGCCCAGCTGGGCCTGGTGAAGCTGCTCGGCGAGTCGTCCATCGGCTCGGGTGTCCGTCGTATCGAGGCTCTGGTCGGCGTGGACGCCTACACCTTCCTCGCCCGTGAGCACACGGTCGTCAACCAGCTGACCGAGCTGCTCAAGGGCCGCCCGGAGGAGCTGCCCGAGAAGGTCTCCTCGATGCTCGGCAAGCTGAAGGACGCCGAGAAGGAGATCGAGAAGTTCCGCGCCGAGAAGGTGCTGCAGGCCGCCGCCGGTCTCGCCGAGTCCGCCAAGGACGTGCGCGGCGTGGCCGTCGTCACCGGTCAGGTCCCGGACGGCACCACGCCGGACGACCTGCGCAAGCTGGTCCTCGACGTGCGTGGCCGCATCCAGGGCGGACGTGCCGCCGTGGTCGCCCTGTTCACGGTCAACAACGGCAAGCCGCTCACGGTCATCGCCACCAACGAGGCCGCCCGCGAGCGTGGCCTCAAGGCCGGTGACCTGGTCCGCACCGCCGCCAAGACCCTCGGCGGCGGCGGTGGCGGCAAGCCGGACGTGGCCCAGGGCGGCGGCCAGAACCCGGCCGCTGTCGGTGAGGCCGTCGACGCCGTCGAGCGGCTCGTCGCCGACACCGCCAAGTGACGGCGAAGTAAGGAAACGGTCGGAAATGCGCAGAGGACGTCGACTCTCGATCGACGTCGGGGACGCCCGGATCGGGGTCGCCTCGTGCGACCCCGATGGGATCCTCGCCACACCGGTGGAGACCGTCCCCGGCCGGGACATCCCCGCCGCCCACCGCCGGTTGCGTCAACTGGTGGAGGAGTACGAGCCGATCGAGGTCGTCGTCGGACTCCCTCGCTCCCTCAAGGGGGGCGAGGGTCCGGCCGCCGTCAAGGTCCGCGCCTTCGCCCAGGAGCTGGCCAAGGGCATCAAGCCGGTGCCGGTCCGGCTGGTGGACGAGCGGATGACGACCGTGACGGCCAGTCAGGGGCTGCGCGCCTCGGGCGTGAAATCCAAGAAGGGCCGCGCGGTCATCGACCAGGCGGCCGCCGTCATCATCCTCCAGCAGGCCCTCGAATCCGAACGCGTGTCAGGCAAAGCACCCGGCGAGGGCGTCGAAGTGGTCATCTGATCGCGATACGGTAACGTTCCGCGCGATGTGCCGGTGTTCGAACAGCCGGGACACAGCAAGAGGCGGAACGGAAGCGGGCCCACCGGCCGCGTGACCGGTCGGCCTCGCGGCTCTAGGGGATCGATGACTGAGTATGGCCGGGGCCCAGGCCCCGAACCGTGGCATCCGCAGGACCCGTTGTACGGGGACGGCGGATGGGAAGGGCAGCAGGCCCACAGCGGCCAGCAGCCTGCCTACGGCGGCCAGCCGCAGCAGTACTACCCGCAGCAGCCGCAGTACGGCGACTGGAGCCAGCAGCCCCAGCACGGGTACGGCCACGAGCAGTACCCGTACTACGACGAACAGGGCCACCAGCAGTACGTCGGCCACCCTCCGCAGCAGTACCAGCACCAGGGCGGTTGGGACGCGGCCGGCGGCCATGGCCAGGTGCCGTACCCCACCGACCCCGGCGACCCCTACGGCCAGCAGCCCCATGCCTACGGCGGGCAGCAGCCCGACTTCTACGGCACCGAGGACGCGTACCCGCCACCGCAGCCCCCGGGCCGCAGGCGCCCCGAGCCGGAACCCGAGCCCGAGGACACCCCCGACGAGGAGGAGCACCCCTTCTTCACGGGCGGCGACGATGACGACGACGAGGAGCACGAGCTCCAGAGCCGCAGCGACCGGCGCGGCAAGGGGAAGAAACCCGGCAAGAAGGGTCAGAAGCGACGCAACGGCTGTGCCTGCATGGTCGTCGTCCTGGTCTTCGGTGGCGGCGTCGCCACGGCGGGTTACTACGGCTACCAGTTCTACCAAAATCGTTTCGCCCCGGCGCCCGACTACACGGGCGACGGCACCGGCCAGACCGTGGTGGTCGAGATTCCCAAGGGGGCAGGCGGCTGGGACATCGGCAACCGCCTGAAGCAGGCCGGGGTCGTCAAGAGCGCCGAGGCGTTCGTGCACGCGCAGAGCAGCGTCCCGGGCGGTGGCACCATCCAGGCCGGCGCGTATCTCCTGAAGAAGGAGATGTCCGCCGCCAGCGCCGTGAAAATGATGCTGGACCCGAAGAGCCAGAACAATGTCATCGTGACCCCGGGCGAGCGCAACGCGCGCGTCTACGCCATGATCGACAAGAAACTCCAACTCGCCGACGGAACCACCCAGAGTGTCGCCCAGAAGGAATACAAGAGCTTCGGCCTGCCGAGCTGGGCACAGAACACGCAGTACGCCGGCGAGATCAAGGACCCGCTGGAGGGCTTCCTCTTCCCGGGGACCTATCCGGCCGCCAAGGGCATGAAGCCGGACAGCATCCTCAAGGAGATGGTCGCGCAGGCCAAGTCCAAGTACGACGCCCACGGTCTCACCGCGAAGGCCCGGGCACTGGGCCTGAACAACGCGTTCGAGCTGGTCACGGTCGCGAGCCTGGTGCAGGCCGAGGGCAAGACACAGGACGACTTCCGCAAGATGGCGGAGGTGGTCTACAACCGCCTCAAGCCCACCAACACCGAGACGAACCAGTACCTGCAGTTCGACTCGACCTACAACTACATCAGGGGAACCAGCAACATCCACATCTCTCTCAAAGAGATCAACGGCAACCACAGCCCGTACAACACCTACACCCACAAGGGACTCCCGCCCGGCCCGATCGGCAACCCCGGCGAGGACGCGCTGAACGCGGCACTGGATCCGACTCACGACGGCTGGATCTATTTCGTGGCGACCGACGGAGTGAACAACACCGAATTCGCCAAGACCCTCGCCGAATTCCAGCGCCTCAAGGACAAGTTCAATGCCAACTCGGGCAACTGACGCCCGCCGCGCCGCCGTGCTCGGTAAGCCCATCGCCCACTCGCTCTCCCCGGTGCTGCACCGGGCCGCGTACGACGAACTCGGTCTCACCGACTGGTCGTACGACCGCTTCGAGGTGGACGAGGCCGGTCTGCCCGGCTTCTTCGAGAAGCTCGGGCCCGAGTGGGCAGGGCTGTCGCTGACCATGCCGCTGAAGCGGGCGGTCATCCCGCTGCTGGACGAGATCAGCGAGACGGCCGCCTCCGTGGACGCGGTCAACACGGTCGTCCTCACCGAGGACGGTCGCCGCCTCGGCGACAACACGGACATCCCGGGCATGGTGGCCGCGCTGCGCGAGCACGGCATCGAGCAGGTCGACTCCGCCGCGATCCTCGGCGCCGGCGCCACCGCTTCCTCCGCCCTCGCCGCCCTGGCCCGGATCTGCACCGGCGAGGTCGTCGCCTACGTCCGCAGCGAGGCCCGCGCCGCCGAGATGCGTCAGTGGGGCGAACGGCTCGACGTGGAGGTGCGTACGGCGGACTGGGCGGACGCCGAGCAGGCGCTGCGCGCCCCGCTGGTGATCGCCACCACGCCCGCCGGTACCACCGACGCCCTCGCCGCCGCCGTACCCGAGCGCCCGGCCACCCTCTTCGACGTGCTCTACGACCCCTGGCCCACCGAGCTGGCGGCCCGCTGGTCCATGTTCGGAGGCGCCGTGGTCAGCGGCCTCGACCTGCTGGTCCACCAGGCCGTCCTCCAGGTCGAGCAGATGACCGGCCGCTCCCCGGCGCCCCTGGAGGCCATGCGCCGCGCCGGTGAGAAGGCGCTCGCCGCCCGCTGATCGATTCGATCACGTCCGCCTTATGGACCGGCGGCCGGATTCCGGCCCCGGGCGTGGGAGGATCGGAGGTGGCGGGCCGGGGTCGCGCACCCGGTCGCGCCGTCGCCGTACGCGAGGACGCGTGTACGCCGGGCAGTACCGGGCGCGAACACTGAGGAGCACCGTTGAGCAGGCTGCGTTGGCTGACCGCGGGGGAGTCCCACGGTCCCGCACTTGTCGCGACGCTGGAGGGGCTTCCCGCCGGCGTGCCGATCACCACGGACATGGTGGCGGATCACCTGGCGCGGCGGCGGCTCGGCTATGGCCGCGGTGCGCGGATGAAGTTCGAGCGTGACGAGGTCACCTTCCTGGGCGGCGTCCGGCACGGTCTCACCCTCGGCTCCCCGGTCGCGATCATGGTGGGCAACACCGAGTGGCCGAAGTGGGAGCAGGTCATGGCGGCCGACCCGGTCGACCCGGAGATCCTTGCCGGTCTGGCCCGCAATGCGCCGCTGACCCGGCCGCGGCCCGGCCATGCCGACCTCGCCGGGATGCAGAAGTACGGCTTCGACGAGGCCCGCCCGATCCTGGAGCGCGCCTCCGCCCGCGAGACCGCCGCCCGGGTGGCGCTGGGCGCGGTGGCCCGGTCGTACCTGAAGGAGACCGCGGGCATCGAGATCGTCTCGCACGTCGTCGAACTGTGCTCCGTGAAGGCTCCGCAGGGTGTGTACCCCACGCCGGCCGACGTCGAGAAGCTGGACGCCGACCCCCTGCGCTGCCTGGACGCGGACGCCTCGAAGGCGATGGTCGCGGAGGTCGACCAGGCGCACAAGGACGGCGACACGCTCGGCGGTGTGGTCGAGGTGCTGGCGTACGGCGTGCCCGTCGGCCTGGGCTCGCACGTGCACTGGGACCGCAAGCTGGACGCCCGTCTCGCCGGTGCCCTGATGGGCATCCAGGCGATCAAGGGCGTCGAGATCGGTGACGGCTTCGAGCTGGCCCGGGTGCCCGGCTCCAAGGCGCACGACGAGATCGTGAGCACGCCCGAGGGCATCAAGCGCGTCTCCGGCCACGCCGGCGGCACCGAGGGCGGCCTGAGCACCGGCGAGCTGCTGCGGGTGCGGGCCGCGATGAAGCCGATCGCGACCGTGCCGCGCGCCCTGAAGACGGTGGACGTCACCACCGGCGAGGAGGCCCAGGCCCACCACCAGCGCTCCGACGTCTCGGCCGTGCCCGCCGCGGGCATCGTCGCCGAGGCCATGGTCGCGCTCGTCCTGGCGGACGCGGTCGCCGAGAAGTTCGGCGGCGACTCCGTGGCCGAGACCCGGCGCAACGTGCGGTCGTACCTCGACAACCTCCACATCCGGTGAGCGCCGTGCCCGCCGTCGTACTGGTCGGCCCGATGGGCGTCGGCAAGTCCACCGTCGGCCGGCTGCTCGCCGAGCGCCTCGGCCTCGGCTACCGGGACACCGACGAGGACATCGTCGCCGCCGAGGGCCGCACCATCGCCGAGATCTTCGTCGACGAGGGCGAGCCCGCCTTCCGCGCCATCGAGAAGCGGGCCGTGCACACCGCGCTCGCCGAGCACGAGGGCGTCCTCGCGCTCGGCGGCGGCGCCATCCTGGACGCCGACACACGCGCGCTGCTCGCCGGGCACCGGGTGGTGTACCTCGCCATGGACGTGGAGGAGGCCGTCAAGCGCACCGGCCTGAACGTGGCCCGTCCGTTGCTCGCGGTCAACCCGCGCAAGCAGTGGCGCGAGCTGATGGAGGCCCGGCGGCACCTGTACGAGGAGGTCGCCACCGCCGTCGTGGCGACGGACGGCCGTACCCCCGAAGAGGTCACCCAAGCAGCGCTGGACGCACTGGAGTTGAAGGAAGCATGAGCGAGGCAGTCACCCGGATCCAGGTCGCCGGCACCGCGGGCACCGACCCCTACGAGGTGCTGGTCGGGCGCCAACTGCTCGGCGAGCTGGCCGGGCTGATCGGTCCCAGGGCCAAGCGGGTCGCGGTGATCCACCCCGAGGCGCTGGCCGAGACCGGTGACGCGCTCCGCGCCGACCTGGCCGAGCAGGGCTACGAGGCGGTCGCCATCCAGGTGCCGAACGCCGAGGAGGCCAAGACCGCCGAGGTCGCCGCCTACTGCTGGAAGGCGCTCGGCCAGTCGGGCTTCACCCGCTCCGACGTCGTCGTCGGTGTGGGCGGCGGCGCGACCACGGACCTCGCCGGCTTCGTCGCCGCGACCTGGCTGCGCGGGGTGCGCTGGATCGCCGTCCCGACCACCGTGCTCGCCATGGTGGACGCGGCGGTCGGCGGCAAGACCGGCATCAACACCGCCGAGGGCAAGAACCTCGTCGGCGCCTTCCACCCGCCGGCCGGCGTCCTGTGCGACCTGGCCGCGCTGGACTCGCTCCCGGTCAACGACTACGTCTCCGGGCTCGCCGAGGTCATCAAGGCCGGTTTCATCGCCGACCCGGTGATCCTGGACCTGATCGAGTCCGACCCCGTGGCCGCCCGGACCCCGCAGGGTGCGCACACGGCCGAGCTGATCGAGCGCTCGATCCGGGTGAAGGCGGAGGTCGTCTCGTCGGACCTGAAGGAGTCGGGCCTGCGCGAGATCCTCAACTACGGCCACACGCTCGGCCACGCCATCGAGAAGAACGAGCGCTACAAGTGGCGGCACGGCGCGGCGGTCGCGGTCGGCATGCACTTCGCCGCCGAACTCGGCCGTCTGGCGGGCCGGTTGGACGACGCGACGGCGGACCGTCACCGCGCGGTCCTGGAAGCGGTCGGCCTCCCGCTGCACTACCGCTACGACCAGTGGCCCAAGCTGCTGGAGACGATGAAGATCGACAAGAAGTCCCGCGGCGACCTGCTGCGCTTCATCGTCCTCGACGGCCTGGCCAAGCCCACCGTCCTGGAGGGACCGGACCCGGCGGTCCTCCTCGCCGCGTACGGAGAGGTCGGTCAGTAAGTCCCTAGATGCTCCGTCCGTCCGGTTCCCACCTCGACTTCCTTTGCGGAACGGGCACTTCGCGCCGCCCTCGGCCGTTTCACCCATGGACGGCGGGGGACGGTACCGTTCGGTAGGCAGCGGGTTCACCCCCGCTGCCAGCACGAACTGCCTGTACGAGACGGAGTGGCAACGGATGCAGCACGCAGTGGGGTCTCCGCTGCCGCCGCCCCACCAGCCGGGGCAGGTGCCGCACGCCGGCTGGGCGTCGGCCGCACACCAACCGGGCCCGCACCCGGGAGCCTCCCAGAGGCCCGCCCCCGTGCCCCCGCCGCCGGGCTTCCCGGCCCCGACCGGCGCCGTCCCGCCGACGCCCCCGCAACCCCCAGCGCCCCCGCACCCGCAACCCGCCGTGTCTCAGTCCCCGGCCGCACAGCCCGCTGCCCCGCCGGCCCCCGACAGCACCGGCCACGTCCCGCTGCCGCCCGGCGGACCCGTCGGCGTGCCCACGGCGCCCCCGGCTCCCGCAGCGGCCCCCGACCCGGCGACGACCACGCTGGCCGTGCTGCTGATCGGCCCGGCCGGCGCGGGCAAGACCAGCGTCGCCAAGTACTGGGCGGACCATCGCCGCGTGCCCACCGCGCACATCAGCCTGGACGACGTCCGCGAATGGGTTCGCTCCGGCTTCGCCGACCCCCAGTCCGGCTGGAACGACAACTCCGAGGCCCAGTACCGCCTGGCCCGCCGCACCTGCGGCTTCGCCGCCCGCAACTTCCTCGCCAACGGCATCTCCTGCATCCTGGATGATGCGGTCTTCCCGGACCGCCCGGTCGTGGGTCTCGGCGGCTGGAAGCGCCACGTCGGTCCCGGCCTGCTGCCCGTCGTCCTCCTGCCCGGCCTGGACATCGTCCTGGAGCGCAACGCCGAACGCACCGGCAACCGCCGCCTCACCGACGAGGAGGTGGCCCGCATCCACGGCCGCATGGCCGGCTGGTACGGCTCGGGGCTGCCGATCATCGACAACTCTCAGCTGGACATCCCGGGGACGGCCCAGGTTCTGGACGAGGTGCTGGCGAGGGCGATAGCAAGCCCACCGAGCTGGTGAACAAGGGGCAAGTGGTCCACCCCCACCTGCTCCGCACCCCACTCGGCCCCCGCAAATCGGCACAACCGCCATAAAACTCCTACGCTCGTCTCATGTCAGAGGTGTACGCGACCCGCCGATCCCGGCTGAGAGACCACTTCACCGCGGCCGGCACCGCGGCAGCGCTCGTCACCCGTCCAGCCAACGTGCGCTACCTCGCCGCCGCAGCCCCGCAGGGCTCCGCGCTGCTGCTCGGCAAACGCGAGGACCTCCTCGTATGCATCGGCCAGCCCGACGACCGCCCCTCCGAGGGCCGCCCGGACGAGAACCTGCGCCTGCACGTCATCCCGCCGAACGGCGTCGGCGGCGACGCCGCGGTCGTGGCGGCGGACCTGGCCGTGGCGCAGGACGCCGACTCCCTGGCCGTGGAGGAACACCACCTCACGGTCACCCGGCACAGAGCGATCGCCTCGGTCGCCCCCACGCTGCGCCTCGGCGATCTCGGCGGAGCCGTCGAGCAGCTCAGGGTGGTCAAGGACGAGGAGGAGATCTCCTGCCTCCGCATCGGCGCCGAGATCGCCGACCAGGCCCTCGGCGAGCTGCTGGAGTCCATCCTGGTCGGCCGCACCGAACGGCACCTCGCGCTGGAGCTGGAGCGCCGTCTGGTCGACCACGGCGCCGACGGCCCCGCCTTCCCCACCTCGGTCGCCACCGGACCGAACTCCGGCCGCCGCGGGCACCGCCCCACCGACCGGCGGGTGGAGGAGGGCGACTTCCTCACCGTGTGCCTGGGCGCGACCTACCGCGGCTACCGCTGCGAGATCGGCCGTACCTTCGTGATCGGCACCTCGCCCGCCGAGTGGCAGGTTGAGCTGTACGACCTCGTCTTCGCCGCCCAGCGCGCCGGACGCGAGTCCCTGGCACCCGGCGCCGCCTACGGCGATGTGGACCGGGCGGCCCGCCAGGTTCTGGACTCCGCCGGCTATGCGGAGGCACTGCCACCGCTGACCGGACACGGCGTCGGACTCGAAATCGACGAGGACCCGCAGTTGGCCCCCGCCGCCATGGGTAAACTGGACGCTTGCGTGCCGGTCACCGTCGAACCTGGGGTCCACCTCCCGGGCCGGGGCGGTGTCCGGATCGATGACACGCTCGTCGTACGCCCCGAGGCGGACGGCGGACCCGAGCTACTCACCATCACGACCAAGGAGCTGCTCGCGCTGTAGCGCGTGACCCGGGGTCGTACGTCAGTCCAGGAGATTCCGCAACCGTGGCTTCCACGAACGACCTCAAGAACGGCATGGTGCTCAAGCTCGAAGGCGGCCAGCTCTGGTCCGTCGTCGAGTTCCAGCACGTCAAGCCCGGCAAGGGCCCGGCCTTCGTGCGCACCAAGCTGAAGAACGTGCTGTCCGGCAAGGTGGTCGACAAGACCTTCAACGCCGGCGTCAAGGTCGAGACCGCCACTGTCGACAAGCGCGACATGCAGTTCTCGTACATGGACGGCGAGTACTTCGTCTTCATGGACATGGAGACCTACGACCAGCTGCACATCGACCGGAAGGCCGTCGGCGACGCCGCGAACTTCCTGGTCGAGGGCTTCACCGCCACCGTCGCGCAGCACGAGGGCGAGGTTCTCTTCGTCGAGCTGCCCGCGGCGGTCGAGCTGACCATCGCCGAGACCGAGCCGGGCGTCCAGGGCGACCGCTCCACCGGTGGCACCAAGCCCGCCACCCTGGAGACCGGCCACCAGATCCAGGTCCCGCTCTTCATCACCACCGGTGAGAAGATCAAGGTCGACACCCGTACGAGCGACTACCTCGGCCGGGTGAACAGCTAACCGTGGCTGCCCGCAACACGGCCCGCAAGCGCGCCTTCCAGATCCTCTTCGAGGGCGACCAGCGCGGCGCCGACGTCCTGACAGTCCTGGCGGACTGGATCCGGCTGTCCCGGTCCGACACCCGGCAGCCGCCGGTCAGCGAGTACACGATGCAGCTGGTCGAGGGCTACGCCGAGCACGTGAAGCGGATCGACGAGCTGATCGCCCAGTACGCGGTCGGCTGGACGCTCGACCGGATGCCGGTCGTGGACCGCAACATCCTGCGGCTGGGCGCGTACGAGCTGATCTGGGTCGACGAGACCCCGGACGCCGTCGTCCTGGACGAGATGGTGCAGCTGGCGAAGGAGTTCTCCACCGACGAGTCGCCGGCGTTCGTGAACGGCCTGCTCGGTCGGCTGAAGGAGCTCAAGCCGTCCCTGCGCCGGGACAAGGCGTAAAGCCGCCCGGTACGACAATCGCCGGAGGGCCCGCAGCATGCCTGTGCTGCGGGCCCTCCGGCGTCTCTTCAGGGCGGAAAAGGCCGCCGGGGTGGCCAGAACCGCAAAGTTCCGGCCACCCCGGCGGCACGTTTCTGCTCAGGTGTCGAGCGGCTCAGCTCTCCTCGTGGGCGGCCACCGCGCGGCGGGCGTCCGCGTCCAGGACACCCCAGCTGATCAGCTGCTCGGTGAGGACCGAGGGGGACTGGTCGTAGATGACGGCGAGTGTGCGCAGGTCGTCCTGGCGGATGGAGAGCACCTTGCCGTTGTAGTCACCGCGCTGGGACTGGATGGTGGCCGCGTAGCGCTGCAGGGGGCCTGCCTTCTCGGCCGGCACGGTGGCCAGCCGCTCCAGGTCCAGGACCAGCTTCGGCGGCGGCTCGGCGGCGCCGCCCGGCGTGGTGCCCGGCAGCAGCTCCTGCACCGGAACGCCATAGAAATCGGCCAGCTCGGCGAGCCGCTGTACGGTCACCGCACGGTCGCCACGCTCGTACGACCCCACCACCACGGCCTTCCAGCGACCCTGGGACTTCTCCTCGACACCGTGGAGGGAAAGGCCCTGCTGGGTGCGGATGGCCCGGAGCTTGGCCCCGAGCTGTTTGGCGTATTCGCTGGACATATAGCTCCCCGGACACTGTGTCGACGCGGCCGGACTGGGTTCCCGCCGCGCGGCTGGTAACTCACTGTGAGGTTACGCAGCGTGACTCTGCTGCGTCAAGCCGAATGGTCCACACCGACTCTTCCGTGATAGCGGTGGCCGATTACGCCAGGGGGGTGATCGGGGTCCGCTCCATGACCTGCTAGGGTTGTTTGCGCAAATCAGACGTCCTTTAAGGTCCGTCCCGTGAGGCGGAGAAGGAGGTCCTTTCCGTATGGACACGCAGGACTCGCACGCCACTCCGCACACGTCCGATGCGCGGCCCGTTCTCGAGGGTCCCGACATCGCGCGGGTGCTGACCCGTATCGCCCACGAGATCGTCGAGCGCGCCAAGGGCGCCGACGACGTGGTGCTGCTCGGCATTCCGACCCGGGGCGTCTTCCTCGCCCAGCGGCTCGCCGTCAAGCTGGAGCAGATCACCGACCGCAAGATCCCGGTCGGCTCGCTCGACATCACCATGTACCGCGACGACCTGCGCATGCACCCGCCGCGTGCGCTGGCCCGCACCGAGATCCCCGGTGACGGCATCGACGGCAAGCTGGTCGTCCTCGTCGACGACGTGCTCTTCTCCGGCCGCACCATCCGCGCCGCCCTCGACGCCCTGAACGACATCGGGCGCCCCCGCGCGGTCCAGCTCGCGGTCCTGGTCGACCGCGGCCATCGCGAACTGCCCATCCGCGCCGACTATGTCGGCAAGAACCTCCCCACGTCGCTGCGGGAGACGGTCAAGGTCCAGCTCGCCGAGGAGGACGGTCGCGACACCGTGCTGCTCGGTGTGAAGCAGACCGGCCACTAGCAGATCCGGCGTACGGCCGCTTCGGCGTGCCCACATACGCAGCGGATTGCCTGAATTCTCCCGATTGAACTGCCTTACGGAGCCTGACAGATGCAGCGTCATCTCATCTCGGCCGCCGACCTCACCCGCGACGACGCCGTCCTGATCCTCGACACCGCCGAGGAGATGGCCCGGGTCGCCGACCGGCCGATCAAGAAGCTGCCGACCCTGCGCGGCCGCACGATCGTCAACCTCTTCTTCGAGGACTCCACGCGCACGCGGATCTCCTTCGAGGCCGCCGAGAAGCGGCTGTCCGCGGACGTCATCAACTTCTCCGCCAAGGGGTCGAGCGTCTCCAAGGGCGAGTCCCTGAAGGACACCGCCCAGACCCTGGAGGCCATGGGCGTCGACGCCGTCGTCATCCGGCACGGCGCCTCCGGAGCCCCGTACCGGCTGGCGAACTCCGGCTGGATCGACGCCGCGGTCATCAACGCCGGCGACGGCACCCACCAGCACCCCACCCAGGCCCTCCTGGACGCCTTCACCATGCGCCGCCGGCTGATCGGCCGGGACGCGGGGCTTGGCCAGGACCTGGCCGGCAAGCGGATCACCATCGTCGGCGACGTCCTGCACAGCCGGGTCGCCCGCTCCAACGTGGACCTGCTGCACACCCTCGGCGCCGAGGTCACCCTGGTCGCCCCGCCCACCCTGGTGCCGGTCGGGGTCGAGACGTGGCCGTGCGAGGTGTCGTACGACCTCGACAGCACGCTGCCCAAGTGCGACGCCGTGATGATGCTCCGCGTCCAGCGCGAGCGGATGAACGCCGCCTTCTTCCCGACCGAGCGCGAGTACTCCCGCCGCTACGGCCTCGACGCCGACCGCATGGACAGGCTGCCTGAGCACGCCATAGTGATGCACCCCGGCCCGATGGTGCGCGGCATGGAGATCACCGCCGAGGTCGCCGACTCCGACCGCTGCACCGCCGTCGAGCAGGTCGCCAACGGCGTCTCCATCCGGATGGCCGTGCTGTACCTGCTGCTGGGCGGAAACGAGCCTGCCCTCACCCACGCCCGCACCAACGAGGAGAAGTAAGACCCATGAGCAAGATCCTGATCCGTGGTGCGAAGGTGCTCGGCGGCGAGCCGCAGGACGTGCTGATCGACGGCGAGACCATCGCCGAGGTGGGCACCGGACTGTCCGCCGAGGGCGCCGAGGTCGTGGAGGCCGCCGGCAAGGTGCTGCTGCAGGGCCTGGTCGATCTGCACACCCATCTGCGCGAGCCGGGCCGCGAGGACTCCGAGACGGTCCTCACCGGCACCCGCGCGGCCGCGTCCGGCGGCTACACGGCCGTCTTCGCCATGGCCAACACCTTCCCGGTCGCCGACACGGCCGGTGTCGTCGAGCAGGTCTGGCGGCTCGGCAAGGAGCACGGCTACTGCGACGTGCAGCCCATCGGCGCCGTCACCGTCGGCCTGGAGGGCAAGAAGCTCGCCGAACTGGGCGCCATGCACGAGTCGGCCGCCGGGGTCACCGTCTTCTCCGACGACGGCAAGTGCGTGGACGACGCGGTGATCATGCGCCGCGCGCTGGAGTACGTGAAGGCCTTCGGCGGCGTCGTCGCCCAGCACGCGCAGGAGCCGCGGCTGACCGAGGGCGCCCAGATGAACGAGGGCGTCGTCTCCGCCGAGCTGGGCCTGGGCGGCTGGCCGGCCGTCGCCGAGGAGTCGGTCATCGCACGGGACGTGCTGCTCGCCGAGCACGTCGGCTCCCGCGTCCACATCTGCCACCTGTCGACCGCCGGGTCCGTCGAGATCGTCCGCTGGGCCAAGTCCCGCGGCATCCAGGTCACCGCCGAGGTCACCCCGCACCACCTGCTCCTCACCGACGAGCTGGTGCGGACGTACAACCCCGTCTACAAGGTCAACCCGCCGCTGCGCACCGAGCGCGATGTGCACGCCCTGCGCGAGGCCCTGGCGGACGGCACGATCGACATCGTCGCCACCGACCACGCCCCGCACCCGCACGAGGACAAGGACTGCGAGTGGGCCGCGGCCGCCATGGGGATGGTGGGCCTGGAGACCGCGTTGTCAGTGGTCCAGGAGACCATGGTCGACACGGGCCTGCTGGACTGGGCCGGCGTCGCCGACCGGATGTCCGTCAGGCCCGCGCAGATCGGACAGGCCACCGGACACGGCCGTCCCGTCTCGGCTGGTGAGCCCGCCAACCTCACCCTCGTCGACACGGAATACCGTGGCCAGGTGGACCCCGCGGGCTTCGCCTCGCGCAGCCGCAACACCCCCTACGAGGGGCGTGAGCTGCCGGGCCGTGTGACGCACACGTGGCTGCGGGGCAAGGCCACGCTCGTCGACGGGAAGCTCACGTGACACCTGTAATCCTGCTGGCCGAGGCCAAGAGGTCGGCCGAGGTCACCGACTGGCCGGCCCGCATCGGCTGGCTCGTCGGACTCCTGCTCTTCATCGCGCTCGTCTACTGGCTGATGCGCGAGGGCTGGAAGTGGCGCGGCACCCTGCAGAGCGACCTGCCCGCGCCGCCCAGCGCGCCGGAGGAGACCGGCCCGGCGAAACTTGAGCTGAGCGGTCGCTACCACGGCTCCACCACCGCAGGACAGTGGCTGGACCGGATCGTGGCCCACGGCCTGGGCACCCGCAGCCGGGCCGAGCTCACCCTGACCGACCAAGGGCTTGAGGTCGAGCGTCCCGGAGCGAGCGACTTCTTCATCCCCACCGCCGCGCTGCGCGGGGCCCGGCTGGACAAGGGCATCGCGGGCAAGGTCCTCACGGAGGGCGGGCTGCTGGTGGTGACCTGGGAGCTCGGCGACAAGCTGATCGACTCCGGCTTCCGCTCGGACCACGCGGCCGAGCACACGGAGTGGGTCGACACCCTGAACCACATGATCAACGACACGGAAGGCGCACGATGACGACCTCCACAAGGGGAGCCGCCAGGGTTCCCGCCGTACTCGTCCTGGAGGACGGCCGCATCTTCCGCGGCCGTGCCTACGGGGCCGTGGGGGAGACCTTCGGCGAGGCCGTGTTCTCCACCGGTATGACCGGCTATCAGGAGACCCTGACCGACCCGTCGTACGACCGGCAGATCGTCGTCGCGACCGCCCCGCAGATCGGCAACACCGGCTGGAACGACGAGGACGACGAGTCCAGCCGCATCTGGGTCTCCGGCTACGTCGTGCGCGACCCCGCGCGCGTGCCGTCCAACTGGCGCGCCAAGCGCTCCCTGGACGACGAGCTGGAGCGGCAGGGCGTGGTCGGCATCTCCGGCATCGACACCCGCGCCCTCACCCGCCATCTGCGCGAGCGCGGCTCGATGCGCGCCGGCATCTTCTCCGGCACTGTGCTCGACAGCGGCTCCGCCGCGGGGACCGCCGCCGAGTCGGAGCTCCTCGCGCGCGTGCTGGCCCAGCCGCACATGAAGGGCGCGAGCCTCTACGAGGAGGTCGCGACCAAGGAGGCGTACGTCGTCCCGGCGATCGGCGAGAAGCGCTTCACCGTCGCCGCCATCGACCTCGGCATCAAGGGCATGACCCCGCACCGGATGGCCGAGCGCGGCATCGAGGTGCACGTCCTGCCCGCGACCGCCACGGCCGACGAGGTCTACGCCGTCAACCCGGACGGTGTGTTCTTCTCCAACGGCCCCGGCGACCCGGCGACCGCCGACGGCCCGGTCGCGCTGATGAGCGCCGTCCTGGAGCGGAAGACGCCCCTGTTCGGCATCTGCTTCGGCAACCAGATCCTCGGCCGCGCCCTCGGCTTCGGCACCTACAAGCTGAAGTACGGCCACCGGGGCATCAACCAGCCGGTCCAGGACCGTACGACCGGCAAGGTCGAGGTCACCGCGCACAACCACGGCTTCGCCGTGGACGCGCCGCTCGACAAGGTCAGCGAGACCAGGTTCGGCCGCGCCGAGGTCTCGCACGTCTGCCTGAACGACGACGTCGTGGAGGGGCTGCAGCTGCTCGACCAGCCGGCCTTCTCCGTCCAGTACCACCCCGAAGCGGCAGCGGGTCCGCACGACGCCGCCTACCTGTTCGACCGCTTCGTCTCCCTGATGGAGGGCCAGCGTGCCTAAGCGCACCGATATCCAGTCCGTCCTGGTCATCGGCTCCGGCCCGATCGTCATCGGCCAGGCCGCCGAGTTCGACTACTCCGGCACCCAGGCGTGCCGCGTGCTCAAGGCCGAGGGCCTGCGCGTCGTCCTCGTCAACTCCAACCCGGCGACGATCATGACCGACCCGGAGATCGCCGACGCCACCTACGTCGAGCCGATCACCCCGGAGTTCGTCGAGAAGATCATCGCCAAGGAGCGTCCCGACGCCCTGCTGCCCACCCTGGGCGGCCAGACGGCCCTGAACACCGCCATCTCGCTGCACGAGAACGGTGTCCTGGCCAAGTACGGCGTGGAGCTGATCGGCGCCAAGCCCGAGGCGATCCACAAGGGCGAGGACCGCGACCAGTTCAAGGCCGTCGTGGACGCCGTCAAGGCCAAGATCGGGCACGGCGAGTCCGCCCGCTCGGTCATCTGCCACTCCATGGACGACGTCCTCAAGGGCGTCGAGCAGCTCGGCGGCTACCCGGTCGTCGTCCGCCCGTCCTTCACCATGGGCGGCGCGGGCTCCGGCTTCGCGCACGACGAGGAGGAGCTGCGCCGCATCGCAGGCCAGGGCCTCACGCTCTCCCCGACCACCGAGGTGCTCCTGGAGGAGTCCATCCTCGGCTGGAAGGAGTACGAGCTGGAGCTGATGCGCGACAAGCACGACAACGTCGTGGTCGTCTGCTCCATCGAGAACTTCGACCCCATGGGCGTGCACACCGGTGACTCGATCACCGTCGCCCCGGCGATGACGCTGACCGACCGCGAGTACCAGATCCTGCGCGACATCGGCATCGCCGTCATCCGCGAGGTCGGCGTCGACACCGGCGGCTGCAACATCCAGTTCGCGGTGAACCCCGAGGACGGTCGCGTGATCGTCATCGAGATGAACCCGCGCGTGTCGCGTTCCTCGGCGCTCGCCTCCAAGGCGACCGGCTTCCCGATCGCCAAGATCGCCGCCAAGCTGGCCGTCGGCTACACCCTGGACGAGATCCCGAACGACATCACCCAGGAGACCCCGGCCTCCTTCGAGCCCACGCTCGACTACGTGGTCGTCAAGGCCCCGCGATTCGCCTTCGAGAAGTTCCCGCAGGCCGACTCCACGCTGACCACCACCATGAAGTCGGTCGGCGAGGCCATGGCCATCGGCCGCAACTTCCCCGAGGCCTTCCAGAAGGCGCTGCGCTCGCTGGAGAAGAAGGGCAGCCAGTTCGCCTTCACCGGTGTCCCCGGGGACAAGTCGCTGCTCCTGGAGGAGTCCCGGCGTCCCACCGACGGCCGGATCAACACGGTCATGCAGGCCATCCGCGCGGGCGCCACGCCCGAGGAGATCTTCGAGTACACGAAGATCGACCCGTGGTTCGTCGACCAGCTCTTCCTGATCAAGGAGATCGCGGACGAGCTGGCCGAGGCCCCCGAGCTGACCCGCGAGCTGCTCGCCGAGGCCAAGCGGCACGGCTTCTCCGACCAGCAGATCGGCGAGATCCGCGGCCTGCGCGAGGACGTCGTCCGCGAGGTCCGGCACGCGCTCGGCATCCGCCCGGTCTACAAGACGGTCGACACCTGCGCCGCCGAGTTCGCCGCGAAGACGCCGTACTTCTACTCCTCCTACGACGAGGAGACCGAGGTCGCGGCCCGCGAGAAGCCGGCCGTCATCATCCTCGGCTCCGGCCCCAACCGCATCGGCCAGGGCATCGAGTTCGACTACTCCTGTGTCCACGCCTCCTTCGCGCTGAGCGACGCGGGCTACGAGACCGTGATGGTCAACTGCAACCCGGAGACCGTCTCCACCGACTACGACACCTCCGACCGGCTGTACTTCGAGCCGCTGACGCTGGAGGACGTGCTGGAGATCGTCCACGCCGAGCAGCAGGCCGGGCCGGTCGCGGGCGTGATCGTGCAGCTCGGCGGCCAGACCCCGCTCGGCCTGTCGCAGGCCCTGAAGGACAACGGCGTGCCGGTCGTCGGCACGTCCCCCGAGGCCATCCACGCGGCCGAGGACCGCGGCGCCTTCGGGCGCGTCCTCGCCGAGGCGGGCCTGCCGGCCCCGAAGCACGGCACGGCCACCACCTTCGACGAGGCCAAGGCCATCGCCGACGAGATCGGCTACCCGGTCCTGGTCCGGCCGTCGTACGTCCTGGGCGGGCGCGGCATGGAGATCGTCTACGACGAGACCCGCCTCGCCGCCTACATCGCCGAGTCGACCGAGATCAGCCCCTCGCGGCCGGTGCTCGTCGACCGGTTCCTGGACGACGCGATCGAGATCGACGTCGACGCCCTCTACGACGGCGAGGAGCTGTACCTCGGCGGCGTGATGGAGCACATCGAGGAGGCCGGCATCCACTCCGGCGACTCGGCGTGCGCGCTGCCCCCGATCACCCTCGGCGGCTTCGACATCAAGCGGCTGCGCGCCTCCACCGAGGCCATCGCCAAGGGCGTCGGCGTACGCGGCCTGATCAACATCCAGTTCGCCATGGCCGGGGACATCCTCTACGTCCTGGAGGCCAACCCGCGCGCCTCCCGCACGGTCCCCTTCACCTCCAAGGCGACCGCGGTGCCGCTCGCGAAGGCCGCCGCCCGGATCTCGCTGGGCGCGACCATCGCCGAGCTGCGCGCCGAGGGCCTGCTGCCGAAGACGGGCGACGGCGGCGAGCTGCCGCTGGACGCGCCGATCTCGGTCAAGGAGGCCGTCATGCCGTGGTCGCGCTTCCGCGACATCCACGGCCGCGGCGTCGACACCGTCCTCGGCCCGGAGATGCGCTCCACCGGCGAGGTCATGGGCATCGACTCCGTCTTCGGCACGGCGTACGCCAAGTCGCAGGCCGGTGCCTACGGGCCGCTGCCCACCAAGGGCCGTGCGTTCATCTCGGTCGCCAACCGCGACAAGCGGTCGATGATCTTCCCGGCGCGTGAGCTGGTCGCCCACGGCTTCGAGCTGCTCGCCACCTCCGGCACCGCCGAGGTCCTCAAGCGCAACGGCATCAACGCCACAGTCGTGCGCAAGCAGTCCGAGGGCACCGGTCCGAACGGCGAGAGGACGATCGTCCAGCTGATCCACGACGGCGAGGTCGACCTCATCGTCAACACCCCGTACGGCACCGGCGGCCGCCTCGACGGCTACGACATCCGTACGGCGGCGGTGGCCCGCTCCGTGCCGTGCCTGACCACGGTCCAGGCGCTCGCCGCGGCGGTCCAGGGCATCGACGCCCTCAACCACGGTGACGTGGGCGTCCGCTCGCTCCAGGAACACGCGGAACACCTGACCGCGGCCCGCGACTAGCAGCCCTGAGGGGGACACCGGAAACGGTGTCCCCCTCTGTATGAGGACTCACCTGAGATGTACAAGCTTTTCTTCCGCCTGGTTTTCCAACGGATGGACGCCGAGAAGGCCCACCACCTGGCCTTCCGCTGGATCCGCCTCGCCGTCCGTATCCCGGTGCTGCGCACCTTCGTCGCGGCCGCCCTCGCGCCCCGCTACAAGGAGCTGCGCACCGAGGCCTTCGGGTTGCGCATGCACGGCCCCTTCGGGCTCGCCGCCGGCTTCGACAAGAACGCCGTCGCGATCGACGGCATGTCCATGCTGGGCTTCGACCACGTCGAGATCGGCACGGTCACCGGCGAGCCGCAGCCCGGCAACCCCAGGAAGCGGCTGTTCCGCCTCGTCGCGGACCGCGCGCTGATCAACCGCATGGGCTTCAACAACGACGGCTCGCTCGCCGTCGCCGCCCGCCTCGCCACCCGGGAGCCGGTCTTCAGGACGGTCGTCGGCGTCAACATCGGCAAGACCAAGGTCGTCCCGGAGGCGGAGGCCGTCGGCGACTATGTGAAGTCGGCCGAGCGGCTCGCGCCGTACGCGGACTACCTGGTCGTCAACGTCTCCTCGCCGAACACGCCCGGCCTGCGCAATCTGCAGGCCACCGAGGCGCTGCGCCCGCTGCTCACCGCCGTCCGCGAGGCCGCCGACCGCACGGTCGCGAACCGGCGTGTCCCGCTGCTGGTGAAGATCGCCCCGGACCTCGCCGACGAGGACATCGACGCCGTGGCCGACCTGGCCGTGGAGCTGGGCCTGGACGGCATCATCGCGACCAACACCACCATCGCGCGCGACGGACTCGGTCTGAGATCCGCGCCCTCCCTGGTGAAGGAGACCGGCGGCCTGTCCGGCGCCCCGCTCAAGGCGCGCTCCCTGGAGGTCCTGCGCCGGCTGTACGCGCGCGTGGGCGACCGGATCACCCTCGTGGGCGTGGGCGGCATCGAGACCGCCGAGGACGCCTGGCAGCGCATCCTGGCCGGCGCCACGCTGGTCCAGGGCTACAGCGCCTTCATCTACGAGGGCCCCTTCTGGTCCCGCGCGATCCACAAGGGCCTCGCCGCCCGCCTGCGCACCAGCCCGTACGCCAGCCTCGCCGACGCGGTCGGCGCCGACGTGAGGAAGCCCGCATGACCTCGTACGAGCCCTTCGGCGCCCGGCTGCGCCGCGCCATGGACGAGCGCGGCCCGCTGTGCGTCGGCATCGACCCGCACGCCTCCCTGCTCGCCGAGTGGGGCCTGAACGACGACGTGGCCGGTCTGGAGCGGTTCAGCCGCGCGGTCGTCGAGGCGGTGGCCGACCGGGTCGCCGTGATGAAGCCGCAGAGCGCCTTCTTCGAGCGCTTCGGCTCCCGTGGCGTCGCCGTCCTGGAGAAGGTCGTCCAGGAGGCCCGCGCGGCCGGCACCCTCGTCGTGATGGACGCCAAGCGCGGCGACATCGGCTCGACCATGGCCGGGTACGCCGAGGCCTACCTGCACAAGGACGCCCCGCTGTTCTCCGACGCCCTGACCGTCTCGCCCTACCTCGGCTACGGCTCGCTCAGCCCGGCCGTCGCGCTGGCCCGGGAGAGCGGCGCCGGCCTGTTCGTGCTGGCGCTGACCTCCAACCCGGAGGGTCCCGAGGTCCAGCACGCGGTCCGCGCCGACGGCCGCACGGTGGGTGCGACCGTGCTCGCCCACCTGGCCGCCGAGAACGCGGGGGAGGAGCCGCTGGGCTCCTTCGGTGCCGTCGTCGGCGCCACGGTCGGCGACCTGTCCTCGTACGACCTCGCCATCAACGGTCCGCTTCTCGCGCCCGGCGTCGGGGCTCAGGGCGCGACCGCGGCCGACCTTCCCACGGTGTTCGGGCAGGCGGTGCGCAACGTCGTGCCGAACGTCAGCCGGGGCGTGCTGCGGCACGGGCCCGACGTGGGGGCCCTGCGCGCGTCCGCGGAGCGCTTCGCGGAGGAGATCCGGGCCGCCGTCGCGGGTGGCTGAGCCCCCCGAGGGGTCTTCGTGGAGCGGCGGCGCGGCGACTTGAGTGTGAATACATCCTCAAATCGGGGGCATTATGTCTGAAATGTCCGACCTGGCGGAGGCTGACCAGGACTTTTCCGCTGTTCTCGCTGACTCTGGCGGCCTTGACCGCTAGTCTCCGAGCTGTGGGGACACCCCCACACCCATCAGGTAGTGGGGGAGAACGGGCGAAGCGTGTTGCTCGTGGCTCCCCAGGTGTGGGGCGACTAGGTTCCTCACCGGTCCGTATCCGACAGTTCGACATCCGAGGTGACGTAGGCGTGGCTCTTCCGCCCCTTACCCCCGAACAGCGCGCAGCCGCGCTCGAAAAGGCCGCCGCGGCTCGCCGGGAGCGGGCCGAGGTCAAGAATCGACTCAAGCACTCCGGCGCCTCCCTGCACGAGGTCATCAAGCAGGGCCAGGAGAACGACGTCATCGGCAAGATGAAGGTCTCCGCACTGCTCGAGTCGCTGCCGGGCGTGGGCAAGGTCCGCGCCAAGCAGATCATGGAGCGTCTGGGTATCTCCGAGAGCCGCCGGGTGCGCGGTCTCGGTTCCAACCAGATCGCTTCCCTGGAGCGTGAGTTCGGCAGCACCGGCTCCTGAGTCCGGGCGCAGCCGGACCGGGAGTCCCGGGCACTCCGGGATTGCTGGAATAATCGCTGCATGAGTGAACGTCCGCGGCTGACCGTGCTCTCCGGCCCCTCGGGGGTCGGCAAGAGCACGGTCGTCGCCCATATGCGCAAGGAACACCCCGAGGTCTGGCTCTCGGTGTCGGCCACCACCCGCAAGCCCCGCCCCGGCGAGAAGCACGGAGTCCACTACTTCTTCGTCACCGACGACGAGATGGACAAGCTGATCGCCAACGGCGAGCTGCTGGAGTGGGCCGAGTTCGCCGGCAACCGCTACGGCACGCCCCGCGCGGCCGTGCTGGAGCGGCTGGAGAAGGGCGAGCCGGTTCTGCTGGAGATCGATCTCCAGGGTGCCAGGCAGGTCCGGGAGTCGATGTCCGACGCCCGTCTGGTGTTCCTGGCTCCGCCCTCCTGGGAGGAGCTGGTGCGCAGGCTGACCGGCCGGGGCACCGAGCCGCCCGATGTCATCGAGCGCCGCCTTGAGGCGGCCAGGACCGAGCTGGCGGCCGAGCCGGAGTTCGACACGACCTTGGTCAACACCTCCGTCGAGGACGTGGCGCGCGAGCTGCTAGCCTTGATGGATGTTGTGTGATCGCGACTGTGTGATCACGACTGATCTTTTCCCACCCATCGGAAGGTAGAGCGTGTCCTCTTCCATCACCGCGCCCGAGGGCATCATCAACCCGCCGATCGACGAGCTTCTCGAGGCCACCGACTCGAAGTACAGCCTCGTGATCTACGCGGCCAAGCGTGCCCGCCAGATCAACGCGTACTACTCGCAGCTCGGCGAGGGCCTGCTTGAGTACGTCGGTCCGCTCGTCGACACCCACGTCCACGAGAAGCCGCTCTCGATCGCCCTGCGTGAGATCAACGCGGGTCTGCTGACCTCGGAGGCCGTCGAGGGCCCCGCGCAGTAACCGTTCGTTCTCGCATGACAGGCCCGGCGGCGCGACTGCCGGGCCTGTGGTGTGTCATGGAGGCGTAGGTTCAACGAATGGGAGTCCCGGTGGACAAGCCGAAGGTCGTTCTCGGCGTCAGCGGCGGCATCGCCGCCTACAAGGCCTGTGAGCTGCTGAGAAGGTTCACGGAGTCGGGCCACGACGTCCGCGTGGTGCCCACCGCCTCCGCGCTGCACTTCGTCGGCGCCGCCACCTGGTCCGCCCTGTCCGGCAACCCCGTCTCGACGGAGGTCTGGGACGCCGTCCACGAGGTCCCGCACGTCCGCATCGGCCAGCAGGCCGACCTGGTGGTCGTCGCCCCCGCCACGGCCGACACGCTCGCCAAGGCCGCCCACGGCCTCGCCGACGACCTGCTGACCAACACCCTCCTCACCGCCCGCTGTCCGGTCGTCTTCGCGCCCGCCATGCACACCGAGATGTGGGAGCACCCGGCCACCCAGGAGAACGTGGCCACGCTGCGCCGACGCGGCGCCGTCGTCATCGAGCCCGCGGTCGGCCGGCTCACCGGCGTCGACACCGGCAAGGGCCGGCTGCCCGACCCGGTGGAGATCTTCGAGGTCTGCCGCCGGGTGCTGGCCCGCGGCGTTGCGGAGCCCGACCTCGAAGGGCGGCACGTCGTCGTCTCGGCAGGCGGCACCCGCGAGCCCCTCGACCCGGTCCGCTTCCTCGGCAACCGCTCCTCCGGCAAGCAGGGCTACGCCCTCGCCCGCACCGCCGCCGCCCGCGGCGCCCGGGTCACGCTGATCGCGGCCAACACCGGCCTGCCCGACCCGGCGGGCGTGGACGTCGTACCGGTCGGCACGGCCGTCCAGCTGCGCGAGGCCGTCCTGAAGGCGGCGGCGGACGCCGACGCGGTCGTCATGGCCGCCGCCGTCGCCGACTTCCGCCCCGCGGCCTACGCCACCGGCAAGATCAAGAAGAAGGACGGCCAGGACCCCGACCCGATCGTCCTGGTGCGTAATCCGGACATCCTCGCGGAGATCTCGGCCGAGCGCGCCCGCCCCGGCCAGGTGATCGTCGGCTTCGCCGCCGAGACCGACGACGTCCTCGCCAACGGCCGCACCAAGCTCGCCCGCAAGGGCTGCGACCTGCTCGTCGTCAACGAGGTGGGGGAGCGCAAGACGTTCGGCTCCGAGGAGAACGAGGCCCTGGTGCTGGGCGCCGACGGCAGCGAGACCCCGGTGCCGCACGGCCCCAAGGAAGCCCTGGCCGACATCGTCTGGGACCTCGTCGCGCAGCGCTTGAGCTGACGTCCGCGCGAGCTCGACGGCAGGTTCACGCCACACCGAAATCGGGTGTGGCGACCCTGGCCAAGGCCGCCCGGCATTGGGCAGAATGCCCGTGCCGCAGGTCACGGCGCTCCCGAGAGGCGAGACGGGTGACCCATCGGCCGAGTGCGACCGATAAACTGTTCACGGTCGACGCCGGGCGCAGCCCCGAGCGTCGCCGCCAATGATCAGCCAGCAGCCGCTGCAACCACAGGGAGCGTTGTGTCCCGTCGCCTGTTCACCTCGGAGTCCGTGACCGAGGGTCACCCCGACAAGATCGCTGACCAGATCAGCGACACCATTCTCGACGCGCTTCTGCGCGAGGACCCGACCTCCCGGGTCGCCGTCGAGACGCTGATCACCACCGGCCTGGTGCACGTGGCCGGCGAGGTGACGACCAAGGCCTACGCGGACATCGCGACCCTGGTCCGCAACAAGATCCTCGAGATCGGCTACGACTCCTCCAAGAAGGGCTTCGACGGCGCCTCCTGCGGTGTGTCGGTGTCCATCGGCGCGCAGTCCCCGGACATCGCGCAGGGTGTGGACACGGCGTACGAGAGCCGGGTCGAGGGCGACGACGACGAACTGGACCGGCAGGGCGCCGGTGACCAGGGCCTGATGTTCGGCTACGCGTCCGACGAGACGCCCACCCTGATGCCGCTGCCGATCTTCCTGGCGCACCGCCTGTCCAAGCGCCTGTCCGAGGTGCGCAAGAACGGCACGATCCCCTACCTGCGCCCCGACGGCAAGACGCAGGTCACCATCGAGTACGACGGCGACAAGGCCGTCCGTCTCGACACGGTGGTCGTCTCCTCGCAGCACGCTTCCGACATCGACCTGGAGTCGCTGCTGGCGCCCGACATCCGCGAGTTCGTCGTGGAGCCGGAGCTGAAGGCGCTCCTGGACGAGGGCATCAAGCTGGACACCGACGGCTACCGCCTGCTGGTCAACCCGACCGGCCGCTTCGAGATCGGCGGCCCGATGGGCGACGCCGGCCTGACCGGCCGCAAGATCATCATCGACACCTACGGCGGCATGGCCCGCCACGGCGGCGGCGCCTTCTCCGGCAAGGACCCGTCCAAGGTGGACCGCTCGGCCGCGTACGCGATGCGCTGGGTCGCCAAGAACGTCGTGGCCGCGGGCCTGGCCTCCCGCTGCGAGGTCCAGGTCGCCTACGCGATCGGCAAGGCCGAGCCGGTCGGTCTGTTCGTGGAGACCTTCGGCACCGCCAAGATCGACGCCGAGAAGATCGAGAAGGCGATCGACGAGGTCTTCGACCTCCGCCCCGCCGCGATCATCCGCGACCTCGACCTGCTCCGCCCGATCTACGCCCAGACGGCGGCCTACGGCCACTTCGGCCGCGAGCTGTCCGACTTCACCTGGGAGCGTACGGACCGCGTGGACGCCCTGCGCGCCGCCGTGGGCCTGTAAGCCCCGACCGCCCTTCTCGCCGAGGCCCGGCTCCCTGCCCGCGGGGGCCGGGCCTCGGCGTGCACAGAATCGACTGGCGGGCCCGGCCGGGCGGTCTCTACCCTGACGCCGTCGGCACCGCCCGGTGCGAAGGCCGCGGTTACTTCGTGGAGTGCGCCCCTCGGGGCGTGCGGTGAAGCCGAATCCGTACCGCTGCCGATCCGGATCTCGGGCGGACGTCGGTTGTCAGTGCGGTTTGGTAAGAATGCAAGCGTGAGCAGCGAGAACGGGGCGCCCCGGGCAGACGGGGACGGCGGGGCCGAAGGGCCGCCGCCGGAGCAGCTCGCGCTCATCCGGGAGAGCGTGCGCAAGGCGAAGGTGCCGCGGGCCAAGCCGCGGACCTGGCGGGGCGCCGCGCTCGCCCCGCAGCTGCCCGTCGCCCGGGTGCTGGTCGACAAGGGCGTGCTGCATCTCGACCGGTACTTCGACTACGCCGTGCCCGCCGAGCTGGACGCCGACGCACAGCCGGGCGTGCGGGTGCGGGTGCGGTTCGGGGCCGGTCGGGGCCGGGTGCGGGAAGGGCGCCGGGAGGGCGGCGGGCTCATCGACGGGTTCCTCGTCGAGCGGCGGGCCGAGTCCGACTACTCCGGGCCGCTGGCCGCGCTGGCCCAGGTCGTGTCGCCGGAGCCGGTGCTGAGCGAGGAGCTGCTGGGACTCGCTCGGGCCGTGGCCGACCGGTATGCCGGAAGCCTCGCCGACGTGCTCCAGCTGGCCGTGCCGCCGCGCAGCGCCCGGGCGGAGCAGCGGCCGTCGCCTCCGCCCCCACTCCCGCCGAAAGCGCCCGAGACGGCCTCCTGGGGGCGTTACGAGCACGGGGAGGCATTCCTCCAGGCCCTGGCCTCCGGCGGCTCGCCCAGGGCCGTCTGGAACGCGCTGCCGGGCCCGCTGTGGAGCGAGGAACTGGCCCGCGCCGTCGCCGCCACGCTCGCCTCCGGCCGCGGCGCCCTCGTCGTCGTACCGGACGGGCGGGCCGCCGCGCGCGTGGACGCCGCGCTCACCGCGCTGCTCGGCACCGGCCGGCACGCGCTGCTCACGGCCGACGCCGGGCCCGAGAAGCGGTACGCGCAGTGGCTCGCGGTGCGCCGGGGAGCCGTACGAGCCGTGGTGGGGACCCGGGCCGCCATGTTCGCGCCTGTGCAGGACCTGGGGCTCGTCGCCATCTGGGACGACGGCGACGACAGCCACAGCGAGCAGCACGCCCCGCAGCCGCACGCCCGGGACGTGCTGTTGCTGCGGGCCGCGCTGGACAAGTGCGCCTTCTTGCTGGGGAGCTGGAGCTGCACCGTGGAGGCCGCCCAGCTCGTCGAGAGCGGCTGGGCCCGGCCGCTGGTCGCCGGGCGGGAACAGGTGCGGCAGGTCGCCCCCCTGGTCCGCACGGTCGGGGACGACGACCTCGCCCGCGACGAGGCCGCCCGCGCCGCCCGGCTGCCGACGCTCGCCTGGCAGGCGGCCCGCGAGGGGCTGCGGCACGGGCCGGTGCTCGTACAGGTGCCGCGGCGCGGCTACGCGCCTCGTATGGCCTGCGACCGGTGCCGGGCGCCTGCCCGGTGCCGGCACTGCTCCGGGCCGCTCCAGGGGCAGGACGCCGGGGTTCTGCGGTGCGGCTGGTGCGGGCGCGAGGAGAGCGCCTGGCACTGCCCTGAGTGCGGCGGTTTCCGGCTCCGGGCCCAGGTCGTGGGGGCGCGGCGGACGGCCGAGGAGTTGGGGCGCGCCTTTCCCGCCGTCCCGGTGCGCACCTCGGGGCGGGAGCAAGTGCTGGACACGGTGCCGGGCACGCCCGCGCTGGTCGTGAGCACCCCGGGGGCCGAACCGGTCGCCGAGGGCGGCTACGCGGCGGCCCTCCTGCTGGACGGCTGGGCGATGCTCGTCCGACCCGACCTGCGGGCCGGCGAGGACGCCCTCGGCCGGTGGATCGCGGCGGGCGCGCTGGTACGGCCGCAGAGCGAGGGGGGCACGGTGGTCGTGGTGGCCGAGCCGACCCTGCGGCCGGTGCAGGCGCTGGTGCGCTGGGACCCCGTCGGGCACGCGGTGCGGGAACTGGCCGAGCGGGCCGAACTGGGCTTTCCGCCAGTGTCGCGGATGGCAGCGGTGTCCGGGACGCCCGCGGCCGTCGCCGAGTTCCTGGCCTCGGTCGAACTGCCGCCGGACGCTGAGGTGCTGGGACCGGTGCCGATGCCTGCGACGCCGCCCGGCCGGCCCCGCAGGCCCGGAGCGCCACCGCCGGGCGAGCACTGGGACCGGGCGCTGATCCGGGTGCCGCCGGGGAGCGGGGCGGCGCTGGCCGCCGCGCTGAAGACCGCGCAGGCCGCTCGTATGGCGCGGGGGAGCGGGGAGGCCGTGCGGGTGCGGATCGATCCGCCGGACATCGGGTGACGGGTGGGTTCCGCCGCGCCGGTCCGTCTGTTCAAGCGCGTGTCTGCCCTCCCGGTGGTCCGTCCGGGAGGGCAGGGCGGAAGTGGCGGCCGTCGCTCGGCCGCTGCGCGGCCGTTGCTCAGCCGTTGCGTGGGCCGGGGAAGGCCGTCGGGCGGGCGTCGTCGCGGTCGCGCAGGGCCGGGCTGCCCGCGGTCGGCTGCGTGGGCATCGAGCGGGCCGCGGGGACCGTCGGGACCGTGGGCAGGCCGGTGTTCACATCGAGCGTGCGGGTGCCGGACGGCTCCCCGCTCCGCTCGGCCTCGGCGGCCGCCTGTGCCGCGGCGCGGCGGGCACCGTAACGGCGGTGCACCGCCTGCTTCGTGACTCCGAGCGCCGAGCCCACCGCGTCCCACGAGAAGCCGAGTGAGCGGTCGAAGTCCACCGCGGCCGTCACCAGGGTTTCGACACTGTCCCGCAGTTCCTGGGCAAGGCGCACCGTCGGGGCGGGGGCGCGTCCGTAGACGACGAAGCCCGTGGACGGGCCGGAGCGGCGCGGGCGGTAGACGTTGCCCAGCTGGGCGGTGAGCGTGCGCAGTGCGTCCACCTGCCGGCGCACTCGCTCGATGTCCCGCACCAGCAAGTGCAGGCTGGCCCGGGCCTGGGCGTCGTGGGTTGCGTGGTCGGCCATGAACAAGCCTCTCGAACCGGCGTTGAAAGGAATTGGGCCGCGAAAACGGCCCTATGTGGTCAACTCTTTCTTGACCAACGCGTGTGCGCTCTGCTGGTCACGGGGTGGGGGCGTACGGGCATATGCGTACGCCGGTCGTCCGAGGGCGCGCGGTGTGTGGTTCGGGTTGCTTGTTCTCCCGCCCGCGCACCACCCTTTCCAGTCGGCCCAGAGGCCGGACACCTTGTGGGGGCTGCTCGCCGTCGGCGTCCGCGCGTCTGTTCCCCTGTCGGCCCGGCGTCCGTCGTCCGCCCGGCCTTCTCCGGGTGTCTGGACTTGCTTGGTCATAGACTGGTGCGCTGCCCGTCCAACCCCCGCCCGAGAGGCCCGATCCCGCCCATGAAGCTTGTCTTCGCCGGTACCCCCGAGGTCGCCGTTCCCGCTCTGGACGCTCTGATCGCCTCCGGGCGGCACGAGGTGGCCGCCGTCGTCACGCGGCCCGACGCGCCGGCCGGGCGTGGGCGCAGGCTGGTCGCGTCGCCCGTGGCCGAGCGGGCGGAGGAGGCCGGGATCGAGGTGCTGAAGCCGGTCAGGCCGCGGGACCCGGAGTTCCTGGAGCGGCTGAGCGAGATCGCGCCGGACTGCTGCCCCGTCGTCGCCTACGGCGCCCTGCTGCCCCGCGTGGCCCTGGACATCCCCGCCCACGGCTGGGTCAACCTGCACTTCTCGCTGCTGCCCGCCTGGCGGGGGGCCGCACCCGTGCAGCACGCCATCATGGCCGGCGACGAGATCACCGGGGCGTCGACGTTCCTCATCGAGGAGGGGCTGGACTCCGGGCCTGTCTACGGCACCGTGACCGAGGAGATCCGGCCCACCGACACCAGCGGCGATCTGCTCACGCGGCTCGCCTTCGCCGGTGCCGGGCTGCTCGCGGCCACCATGGACGGGATCGAGGACGGCACCCTGAAGGCCGTACCGCAGCCGGCCGAGGGCATCACCCTCGCGCCGAAGATCACCGTCGAGGACGCCAGGGTCGACTGGGCCACGCCCGCGCTGCGCGTCGACCGGGTCGTGCGCGGCTGCACCCCGGCGCCCGGCGCCTGGACCACCTTCCGCGGCGAGCGGCTCAAACTGATCCAGGTCGCCGCCGTGCCCGAGCGCACCGACCTCGCGCCGGGGCGGATGGCCGTCGGCAAGAACAGCGTGCATGTGGGCACCGGTTCGTACGCCGTCGAGCTGCTCTGGGTGCAGGCGCAGGGCAAGAAGCCCATGCGGGCGGCCGACTGGGCGCGCGGCGTGCGCATCGCCGAGGGCGAGACGCTCGGCGGCTGAGCCCCGGGCGGCGGGGGCGGCGGTGCGCCGACGTAGGCTGGACACCGCACCCCTTCTTCACATCCGGAGCACCTTTTTCGTGAGCGAGCAGTCCCGGCGGCCTCGTAAGCCTGCCAAGCCCTACCGTCGTCCGCAGAAGGACCCCGTCCGCATCCTGGCCTTCGAGGCGCTGCGCGCGGTCGACGAGCGGGACGCGTACGCCAATCTCGTGCTGCCCCCGCTGCTGCGCAAGGCGCGCGAAAAGGGCGACTTCGACGCGCGGGACGCCGCCCTCGCCACCGAGCTGGTCTACGGCACACTGCGCCGGCAGGGGACGTACGACGCGGTGATCAGCGCCTGTGTCGACCGGCCGCTCCGCGAGGTCGACCCGCCGGTGCTCGACGTGCTCAGCCTCGGTGTGCACCAGTTGCTCGGGACGCGGATCCCGACACACGCCGCCGTGTCCTCCGCCGTGGAGCTGGCGCGGGTGGTGCTCGGCGACGGGCGCGCCAAGTTCGTCAACGCCGTGCTGCGGAAGGTGGCCCAGGACGACCTCGACGGGTGGCTGGAGAAGGTCGCGCCGCCCTACGACGAGGATCCGGAGGACCACCTCGCCGTCGCGCACTCGCATCCCCGCTGGGTCGTCTCCGCGCTCTGGGACTCCCTCGGCGGCGGGCGCGCCGGTATCGAGGACCTGCTGGAGGCCGACAACGAACGGCCCGAGGTGACCCTGGTCGCGCGGCCGGGGCGGGCCACCGCCGAGGAGCTGCTCGGCGAGGAGGCCGCCGTACCCGGGCGCTGGTCGCCGTACGCCGTGCGGCTCGCCGAGGGCGGTGAGCCGGGCGCGGTGCGGGCCGTGCGCGAGGGGCGGGCCGGAGTGCAGGACGAGGGCAGCCAGCTGGTCGCCCTGGCGCTCGCGGGCGCGCCCCTGGAGGGCTCCGACAGCAAGTGGCTCGACGGCTGTGCCGGGCCCGGCGGCAAGGCCGCGCTGCTGGCCGCCCTCGCCGCCGAGCGCGGGGCCGCACTGCTCGCCTCCGAGAAGCAGCCGCACCGGGCGGGACTCGTCGCCAAGGCGCTGGCCGGCAACCCGGGGCCGTACCAGGTGATCGCCGCCGACGGCACCCGGCCGCCATGGCGGCCCGGCACCTTCGACCGCGTGCTCATGGACGTGCCGTGCACCGGGCTCGGCGCGCTGCGCCGGCGCCCCGAGGCCCGCTGGCGCCGGCGCCCCGAGGACCTGGAGAACTTCGCCCCCCTCCAGCGCGCCCTGCTGCGCACCGCCCTGGACTCGGTGCGCGTCGGCGGTGTCGTCGGCTACGCCACCTGCTCACCGCATCTCGCCGAGACCCGCGCGGTCGTCGCCGACGTGCTCAAGCAGCGCCCGGAGACGGAACTGATCGACGCCCGCCCCCTGCTCCCGGACATGCCGGCGCTGGGCGAGGGCCCGGACGTACAACTCTGGCCCCACCTGCACGGCACGGACGCGATGTACCTGGCCCTGATCCGCAGAACCGGCTGAACGCCGCAGGGGCCGGCGCCCCTTTCAGGGGCGCGGGGAACTGCGCGATCAGCCCCCACCGGCCGCCAGACAAACCACAACCGCAACAGACCGCCGTTACAGCCAAGCGCAGCGGCATGGCAGGCTTGGGGCATGGCCGTGCAGATCAACCCCAGCATCCTGTCCGCCGACTTCGCCCGCCTCGCGGAGGAGGCCAAGGCGGTCCAAGGCGCCGACTGGCTCCACGTCGACGTCATGGACAACCACTTCGTCCCGAACCTCACGCTCGGCGTGCCGGTCGTGGAGTCCCTGGCTCGTGCGACGGACACCCCGCTGGACTGCCATCTGATGATCGAGGACCCCGACCGCTGGGCGCCCCAGTACGTCGAGGCGGGCGCCTCCTCCGTCACCTTCCACGTCGAGGCGGCGGCCGCCCCTGTGCGGCTCGCCCGGGAGATCCGCGCCAAGGGCGCCCGCGCCTCCATGGCCCTGAAGCCCGCGACGCCGATCGAGCCGTACGAGGACCTGCTCCCGGAACTCGACATGCTGCTGATCATGACGGTCGAGCCCGGCTTCGGCGGCCAGGCGTTCCTCGACATCATGCTGCCGAAGATCCGCCGCACCCGTGAGCTGATCAGCAAGCACGGCCTGCAGGTGTGGCTCCAGGTGGACGGCGGCGTCTCGGCCTCGACGATCGAGCAGTGCGCGGACGCGGGAGCGGACGTGTTCGTGGCAGGCTCGGCGGTGTACGGGGCGAAGGACCCGGCGGAGGCGGTCCGTGCCCTGCGCGCGCAGGCCGACACGGCTACCGCCAAGGCGTCCTGGGCATGCGACCACTGAGCCACAGGTACATGAACGGTTAAGTGAACGGCCCCTATCAGGGCCGATCCGTAGCGCCGAATCTGCAAGGATGAACGGCGAATCCAGAGTGTGAACAGCAGTGAGGAGATCGCCGTGTCGGGTATGTCGGCGGGCCGGTCAGCCATGCGGATGGGACCCGCTGAGCTGGTGCAGGCGGCGGCCATGGCCCGCCGCTTCTACCTCGAGGGCAAGTCCAAGATCCAGATCGCGGAGGAGTTCGGCGTCAGCCGCTTCAAGGTGGCCCGGGTCCTGGAGACGGCTCTCGAACGGGATCTCGTACGTATCGAGATCCGTGTCCCGGCCGAACTGGACGCCGAGCGCTCCGACGCGCTCCGCGCCCGCTACGGCCTGAGGCACGCCGTCGTGGTCGAGTCCCCGGCCGAGGCCGAGGAGACCCCCGACCCCGAGAACCTGGGGGAAGTGGCCGCCGACCTGCTCGGCGAGCTCGTCAACGAGGGGGACGTGCTCGGGCTGGCCTGGGGCCGGTCCACGATCCACATGGCGGCGGCGCTCGACCGGCTGCCGCCGTGCACGGTGGTGCAGCTGACCGGTGTGTACGACGCCGGGACCTCGGAGCGCGGCTCGGTCGAGGCGGTGCGGCGCGCCGCCCAGGTGTCGGGCGGCGACGCCCACCCCATCTACGCGCCGATGCTGCTGCCGGACGCGGCCACCGCGGCGGCGCTGCGCAACCAGACCGGGATCGCGCGGGCCTTCGAGTACTTCGACAAGGTCACGGTCGCCTGTGTCTCCATCGGCTCCTGGGAGCCGGGCATCTCGACCGTGCACGACATGCTCAGCGACGAGGAGCGGGCGCACTACGCCTCGCTCGGCGTCGCCGCCGAGATGGCCGCGCACCTGTTCGACGCCGAGGGGCGCCGGATCGGGCGGGACCTGGGGGAGCGGTGCATCACCGTCAAGGCGGACCAGCTGCGCCGTATCCCGGAGGTCGTGGCGATCGCCGGTGGTCAGCGCAAGGCGTCCGCGATCGACGCGGTGCTGCGGTCCGGGCTGGTCACGAGCCTGGTCACGGACACCTCTGCCGCGGACTTCCTGATGACGGCCGGCCCGACGCCCAAGCCCACGCTCAGCCGAGCGGACCCGGACGGTCACTGACGGACCCCGACGCGCCCTCCGACACACGAGCGGCCGCACCGGCCGGGGCAGGTTCGTGACCCACGCCGGGGGCGTGGTGGTGGCGCGGAGCACCGGCAGGTCGTGGTGGTCGTGCCGGGGCCCGGTGGTCGTGGCGGCCGCGGCAGCCGCTTTGGGTGAGGCGGTTCTGCGGACTCAAGGCGGGGCGGGGGAGGGCCAGGCCGTCAGCCCATCGTCGGCCTTCGGCCCCCGCGTGGCGGGGCCGGGACGAGGCCCGGCGCGGCGGGTCGTGCCGTCCTCGGAGCGGGACGGCCGTGGCAGCATCGTCGGCATGTCGCCGCGGTTCGTCCCCCACATGCCGAGATGGGTCCCCCGCATGCCGAGGCGTTCCCTGCCCCTGGCCCGCCTGCTCGTGGGTCTGCTGGCCGTCGTCCTCGCCGTTCTCGTCGCTGGATGTTCGTCCGGCTCGGGGCAGGGCTTCGGTGGCGGGGCGAGTGCGGGTGTGCGGCCGGCAGGGAGCAGCCCGGCGTGGGCCCACGGTATGGGCACGGTCAAGGAGTCCCAGCTGCCGGCCGAGGCGCGCAGGACGCTCGCGCTCATCGATCACGGCGGGCCCTTCCCGTACGCCAAGGACGGCGTCGTCTTCGGGAACTTCGAGGGGCGTCTGCCGGGGCACCAGCGCGGCTACTACCACGAGTACACGGTCAGGACCCCGGGCTCGCACGATCGCGGGCCCCGGCGCATCGTCACGGGACAGGGCGGGGAGATCTACTACACCGGTGATCACTACAACTCGTTCCGGGCGGTGCTGAGATGACGGACCTCGTGATCACGCTGGACCTCGACGGTGTCACGGACAAGGCCGGCCTCATGGACCGTGCCGCCCGTGCTCTCGCGCTGCCCGACTGGTTCGGCCGCAACTGGGACGCCCTGGCCGACTCGCTCGGCGACCACTCCGTGTGGCCCGAGGACGCCGTCGAGCGGGGACTGCTGGTCGTCGTACGGAACTGGCAGCCGTACGCCAAGGCACGGCCGGACGAGTGGCAGATCGCGCAGGAGGTGTTCGCCGAGGCCGCGGACCACACCCCCGCCCTCTCCGTGGCCCTGGCCCTTGGAGGATCCTCCTAGGTGATCGGGGCCCACCCTGGATGTTCCGTGGGGGCAGGACAACGACGCCGACATGGGACAATGAAGTACGTGCTCTTTCCCCCTGGCGCACCCGTCAGGGGGTCACCTCTGATCGACTGGGATGTGCAGCACGTGCGTTTCCTCAATGACATCCAGCCCGCGTACGACCTGACGTACGACGACGTGTTCATGGTGCCGAGCCGCTCCGCGGTCGGTTCGCGTCAGGGCGTGGACCTCAGCTCGCCGGACGGCACGGGCACCACCATCCCGCTCGTCGTGGCCAACATGACCGCCATCGCCGGCCGCCGTATGGCCGAGACGATGGCCCGCCGCGGCGGCCTGGTGGTCATCCCGCAGGACATCCCGATCGACGTCGTCACCGACGTCATCTCCTGGGTGAAGAGCCGCCACCTGGTGCTCGACACGCCGATCGTGCTGGCCCCGCACCAGACCGTCGCCGACGCCCTGGCGCTGCTGCCCAAGCGCGCGCACAACGCCGGTGTGGTCGTGGACGAGGACGACCGGCCCGTCGGTGTCGTCACCGACGCGGACCTGACCGGAGTCGACCGCTTCACCCAGCTCGAAGTGGTCATGTCCAAGGACCTGCTGCTGCTCGACGCGGACATCGACCCGCGCGAGGCGTTCAACACCCTGGACGCCCACAACCGCCGCTACGCCCCGGCCGTCGACAAGGACGGCAAGCTGGCCGGCATCCTGACCCGCAAGGGCGCCCTGCGCGCCACGCTGTACACCCCGGCCGTCGACGCGAACGGCAAGCTGCGGATCGCCGCCGCCGTCGGCATCAACGGCGACATCGCGGGCAAGGCCAAGCAGCTGCTCGACGCGGGCGTGGACACGCTCGTCATCGACACCGCGCACGGCCACCAGGAGTCGATGATCAGCGCCATCAAGGTGGTGCGCGCCCTCGACCCGCAGGTACCGATCGTCGCGGGCAACATCGTCTCCGCCGAGGGCGTGAAGGACCTGATCGACGCCGGCGCGGACATCATCAAGGTCGGTGTGGGCCCCGGCGCCATGTGCACCACCCGCATGATGACCGGCGTGGGCCGGCCGCAGTTCTCCGCGGTGCTGGAGTGCGCCGCCGAGGCGAAGAAGTACGGCAAGCACGTGTGGGCCGACGGCGGTGTCCGGCACCCGCGCGACGTGGCCATGGCCCTCGCGGCCGGCGCGTCCAACGTGATGGTCGGCTCGTGGTTCGCGGGTACGTACGAGTCGCCGGGCGACCTCCAGCACGACGCAAACGGGCGCGCCTACAAGGAGTCCTTCGGCATGGCCTCCGCGCGCGCGGTGCGCAACCGCACCTCGGAGGAGTCGGCGTACGACCGCGCCCGCAAGGCGCTGTTCGAGGAGGGCATCTCCACCTCGCGCATGTTCCTCGACCCGGCCCGCCCGGGCGTCGAGGACCTGATCGACTCGATCATCGCGGGTGTCCGCTCCTCCTGCACCTATGCCGGTGCCGCCTCTCTGGAGGAGTTCGCCGAGAAGGCCATCGTGGGCATCCAGAGCGCCGCCGGCTACGCGGAGGGCAAGCCGCTGCACGCGAGCTGGAACTGATCCAACTCCCTTCCACACGGCCCCCGTTGTCCCCGTTCGCCGGGAGAACGGGGGCCGCTGCCTTGCAACGGTCGACAGCTTGCGCACAACGATTTGTCATTCCGGCCCGAGGAACGCAATGATCATGCGGGGACGCGCAAGGTTGCTGCATTACGCCCGTGAAGGCCACCCCCGTAAGGTGCTGCGCTGTACGTGGCGTGGCGGGGACCCCGCTCGGTGGGCCCCTGCCCGCGCAGGGCTGCCCCCGGTCCCCGAACGCAATGACCGGCAGGATGAAGGAGCCAGCGCGTGCTCGACCAAGGCGCACCCCCGCACGACCGCACAGCGACCACCCCCGCACCCCAGGGCGTCGCCGCGCGCCTCATGCGGCGCAAGCCCGTGGAACGCCTGGTCGCGGAGGGCGGCCAGGGCGAGGGAGGCTCGCTTCGGCGGTCCCTCGGCCTGTGGCAGCTGACCATGATCAGCATCGGTGCCACCCTCGGCACCGGTATCTTCGTCGTCCTGGGCGAGGCCGTCCCGAAGGCGGGCCCGGCCGTCGTGCTCTCCTTCGTGATCGCCGGTCTCACCGCGCTGTTCTCGGCCCTGTCCTACGCCGAGCTGGCGGGCACCATCCCGGTCTCCGGCTCCTCGTACTCGTACGCATACGCAACGATGGGCGAACTGATCGCCTGGGTCTGCGGCTGGTGCCTGCTCCTGGAGTACGGCGTCTCGGTCGCCGCCGTGGCCGTCGGCTGGGGCGAGTACCTGAACGAGCTGCTGTCCGGCACCATCGGCGTCACCATCCCGAACGCCTTCGCCAATCCGCCCGGCGTCGACGGCGGCGTCTTCAACCTGCCCGCCCTGATCGTCGTGATCCTCGCGATGGTGTTCCTGATGGGCGGCGCCAAGGAGTCCGCGCGGGCCAACACCATCATGGTGTCCGTGAAGATCGCCGCGCTGATCCTGTTCTGCGCGATCGGCTTCATGGGCTTCAAGTCCGGCAACTACTCCCACTTCATGCCGCTCGGCATGGCGGGCGTCAGCGGCGCCGGTGCCACGCTGTTCTTCTCGTACATCGGCTTCGATGCCGCCTCCACCGCCGGTGAGGAGGCCAGGGACGCCCAGCGCGACCTGCCCCGCGCGATCATGCTGTCGCTGGTCATCGTGACCGCCCTGTACGTGCTGGTCGCCGCCGTCGCCGTCGGTGCCAAGCCGTGGCGCAGCTTCAACGACTCCGAGGCCACGCTCGCCCAGATCATGAAGGACGTCACCGGGCAGAGCTTCTGGGGCACCCTGCTGGCCTTCTGCGCCGTCATCGCCATCGCGAGCGTCGTCCTGACCGTGCTCTACGGCCAGACCCGCATCCTGTTCGCCATGTCCCGCGACGGCCTGGTGCCCAAGATCTTCGCCAAGGTCCACCCGAAGACCGGCGCCCCGCGCGCCAACACGGTCATCGTGTCGCTGTTCTGTGGTGTCCTCGCCGCCGCGATTCCGCTGGGTCAGCTGGCGGACGCCACCAGCATCGGCACGCTGTTCGCCTTCGCGCTGGTCAACGTGGCCGTCGTGGTGCTGCGCCGGACCCGCCCGACCATGCACCGCTCCTTCCGGGTCCCGCTGTCGCCGGTGCTGCCCGCGCTGGGCTTCGCCTTCTGCGTGTGGATGATGGGCAGCCTGTCGACCGTCACCTGGATCGTGTTCGGTGTCTGGATGGCCGTCGGGCTCGTGTTCTACTTCGTATACGGCTATCGCCGTTCCCGTCTCGCGACCGGTGACGGCCTCGCGGTGACGGCAGAGAAGTGACCGGACCGAAGAAGTGAACCACCCCCTGTGCTGAACGATCTCGACGAACGCATCGTGCACGCCCTCGCCGAGGACGCCCGCCGCTCCTACGCGGACATCGGGCAGATGGTCGGCCTGTCCGCGCCCGCGGTGAAGCGGCGCGTGGACCGGCTGCGCGCGACCGGAGCGATCACCGGATTCACCGTGCGGGTGGATCCGGCGGCGCTCGGCTGGGAGACCGAGGGCTACATCGAGATCTACTGCCGGCGGAACACCTCGCCGGACACCATTCAGCGGGGGCTGGAGCGGTATCAGGAGGTCGTGGCCGCGTCCACCGTCACCGGGGACGCGGACGCGATCGCCCAGGTCTTCGCCTCCGACATGCGGCACTTCGAGCGGGTGCTGGAGCGGATCGCCGGGGAGCCGTTCGTGGAGCGGACCAAGTCGGTGCTGGTGCTGTCGCCGTTGCTGCGGCGCTTTTCTTCCGGGGCGCCGGGGTAGGGCGGCTTCCAGCCCCGAGCCCTACTCCGCGGTCTTGCGTGCGAGGGCGTTGTTCCCGATGGAATTGTGCACGCTGAAGCTCACCGCGTCCGAGCGGTACCGGTCGTCCGACCACTCCACCGGGCGCCCCTCGCGGGTCGTCGTCACCCGGCGGACGCGCAGCAGCGGACTCGTACGGCGGACACCCAGCAGCTCGGCGTCCTGTGCACCCGCCGCCACGGCGTCGATGATGTGCTCGCCGTAGGCGAAGACCAACCCCCTGTCGTCGTAGAGGCGTTGGGTCACCGACGGGCAGTCCGGCTCGATCGACTCGACGGCGGGGGAGATCCAGTCGGCGTACACCGTGCGCTCCAGCAGCACCGGCTCGCCGTCCAGGCCGCGCACCCGGAGCACGTGCAACACCTGGGTTCCGACGGGCAGTTGGAGGCGTACGGCGTCTTCGTGGGTCGCCGGGCGGTACTCCTGGGACACCACCTGGCCGGTGGCCTCGCGGCCCATCGCCCGGGCCCACTGGGCGAAGCTGCGCAGTTCCTCGAAGCTCTGGCTGCGGCGGCTGGCGAGGACGACGCGCCGGGCACCCTGACGGGAGCCGATCAGGCCTTCGGAGGTAAGGGCCGCGACGGCCTGACGGACCGTGCCTCGTGAGACGCCGTAGTGCGTCGCGAGTTCCGACTCCGAGGGCAGGCGGCTGCCGACCGTGTACTCCTCGCGGTCGATCGCCCGCCGCAGCTCGTGGGCGATCTCCTCGTGTCGCGCCGTCATGCTTCCCCTCTGCTCAGATCACTGTGCACAGCGTGACCAGCCTAATCGAGACCTGAGCGTGATCTGAAACGGTCTGGATTGTGCAGTCAACCAGGGTCCAAAGTTTCGCTCCCGTTTACAGACAGGACACTGCGAGCGGGCGTACTGTGACGCAACTTGTTCAGACAAGTTCTCCGCAACCCTCATGCGTCCCCCTGGAGAGACCGTGACCGTGTCCCTGCCGAGAAACGCCGTCCTCGGCGGCTCCCTCGCCGTCGTCGCCGCGCTCGCGCTCAGCGCCTGCGGCGCCGCCCCCGACAACGCGTCCACCACGACCAAGGACGGCAAGAACGCCGCCACCGCCACCTCCGCGGCCGACTTCGGCGGCATGGACGCCCTCGTGAAGGCGGCCAAGAAGGAAGGCACGCTGCACATCATCGCGGTGCCGCGCGACTGGGCCAACTACGGCGCGATCATCGACGGCTTCCAGAAGAAGTACGGCATCAAGATCGAGGACGAGAGCCCCGACGGCACCAGCCAGGACGAGATCAACGCCGTCACCACCCGCAAGGGCCAGGACCGCGCCCCCGACGTCCTCGACCTGGGCTCCTCCTTCGCGCTCAGCGCCGGCCAGCAGGGCCTGCTCGCGCCCTACAAGGTCGCCTCCTACGCCGACATCCCCGAGGCCCAGAAGGACCCGCAGGCCCGCTGGTTCAACGACTACGGCGGCTATGTCTCCATCGGCTGCGACGCCAAGCGCGTGAAGACCTGCCCGACCAGCTTCAAGGACCTGCTCAAGCCCGAGTACAAGGGCCAGGTCGCCCTCAACGGCAACCCCACCAAGTCCGGCTCCGCCTTCGGCGGCGTCTACGCGGCGGCTCTGGCCAACGGCGGCTCCTTCGACAACATCCAGCCCGGCCTCGACTTCTTCGCCAAGCTGAAGAAGAACGGCAACTACACGCCCGTCGAGTCCACCCCGGCCACCGTCGAGAAGGGCGAGACGCCGATCTCGATCGACTGGGACTACCTGAACGCCGGTTACGCCGACGAGTTCAGGTCCAAGGGCCTCGACTGGAAGGTCGTCATCCCGAGCGACGGCCAGTACGCCCAGTACTACTCCCAGGCCATCAACAAGGACGCCGCGCACCCGGCGGCCGCCCGCCTGTGGCAGGAGTACCTGTACAGCACCGAGGGCCAGAACCTGTGGCTCAAGGGCTACGCCCGCCCGGCCCTGATGACCGCCATGGAGAAGGCCGGCACCCTCGACAAGACGGCCGCCGCCAAGCTCCCGAAGGTCACCGGCACGCCGTCCTTCCCGACCGAGACCCAGCAGAGCAAGGCCAAGACGGTCATCGCCCAGGGCTGGGGGAAGGCCGTCTCCGGATGACCGCCGCTCTTCCGCGCGCGGACGTGGCGCCCGTCGCTTCGGCGAAGCGGCGGCGCCGCGCCCCCGGCTGGCTCGCCGTGGTGCCGCTGCTGGTGTTCACGGCCGTCGCCTTCGGCCTGCCCGCGCTGGCCATCGTCAACGGCGCCTTCTCGGTCGACGACGCCACCACGGGCGCCACCACCTACACCGGCGCCAACATGACGGCCTCGCTGCAGGGCCCGTACCTCACCGCCCTGCTGGGCAGCGTCAAGCTGTCGGCGATCTCCGCCGCGCTCGGCGCCCTGCTCGGGCTGCCGCTCGCCCAGGCCGTGGTCAGCTCCCGCTCCCGCTGGCTGCGCGAGGCCGTGCTGACCGCCTCCGGCGTGCTCGCCAACTTCGGCGGCGTCCCGCTGGCCTTCGCCTTCGTCGCCACCCTCGGCAACGCGGGCGTCCTCACGGTGCACCTGGGCCTGAAGGACACCGGCTGGGACCTCTACAGCTTCTGGGGCCTGATCCTGGTCTACCTGTACTTCCTCATCCCGCTCATGGTCCTCACCATCACCCCGGCGCTGGACGGCCTGCGCTCCCAGTGGCGTGAGGCCGCGCTGAACAACGGCGCCACCGGGGTGCAGTACTGGCGGCACGTGGCCCTGCCGGTGCTCGCGCCCTCGCTGCTCGGCGGCCTGGTGCTGCTGTTCGGCAGCGCCTTCGCCGCCTACGCCACCGCCGCCGCCATGGTCGGCAGCGCGGTCCCGCTGGTCACCCTGCAGATCGCCGACGCCCTGTCCGGCAACGTGCTGGTCGGCCAGGAGAACGTCGCCCTCGCCCTCAGCCTCGACATGGTCCTGGTGGCGGGCCTGGTGATGGCCGTGTACCTGCCCCTTCAGCGACGGAGTGCCCGATGGCTCGACGCCTGACCCTGTGGCGGTGGGTCGTCCTCGGCCTCGCCGCGCTGTACTTCCTGGTGCCGCTCGCCGCCTCCGCGATCTTCACGGTGGACGTGCCCGGCCAGGGCCTCACCTTCGACGCCTACACCAAGATCCTCTCCGCCGACGGCTTCCTCTCCAGCCTGCTGCTCTCGCTGGAGCTGGCCGTCGCCACCATCGCGGTCGTGCTGCTGCTGATGGTGCCCGCCGTGGTCGCGCTCCGGCTCGGCTCGCCCCGGCTGCGGCCGGTGGTCGAGGTGGTGTGCTCGCTGCCGCTGGTGGTGCCGCCCATCGCGTTCGTCGCCGGCATCGCCACCGTGCTCAAGTGGGGCCCGGAGCATTTGTCCCGCACCCCGCTGTTCGAGACGTTCGTGGTGATCCAGAACGACCGGTTCCCCGTCGTGCTGGTCCTCGCCTACGTCGTGATGGCCCTGCCGTTCGTCTACCGGGCCCTGGACACCGGCCTGCGCGCCATCGACGTACGGACCCTCGTCGAGGCGGCCCGCAGCTGCGGCGCCTCCTGGCCCAAGGCCCTCGTCCGGGCCGTCCTGCCCAATCTGCGCGGGGCCCTGCTGAACGCCTCCTTCCTCACCCTGGCCCTGGTCCTCGGCGAGTTCACGGTCTCCCATCTGCTCGGCTACACCCCGTTCGCCGTGTGGATCTACAACGTCGGCGGCGAGCAGGCCCAGATGTCCGTCGCCGTGTCCGTGCTCAGCCTGCTCGTCACCTGGGCCCTGCTCCTCGCGCTCGCCGGTGCCGGCGGCGGACGCAACCGAACCGCCAACTCCCGGGGATGAACACACACCATGACCGCCACCACGCTTGAGAAGGCCGTCGCAGAAAAGGCCGCCACCGTCGAATTCCGCTCGCTGCGACGGGAGTTCGGGGCCACCGTCGCCCTCGACGGACTCGACCTGACCGTCCGCCCGGGGGAGTTCCTGGCGCTGCTCGGTCCGTCCGGCTGCGGCAAGACCACCGCACTGCGCATGCTCGCCGGGTTCGAACACCCCGACTCCGGCGCCGTCCTGGTGGACGGCGAGGACGTCACGCACGTCCCGGCCCACCGCCGCGACGCCGGCATGGTCTTCCAGTCGTACAGCCTCTTCCCGCATCTGAACGCCGTCGACAACGTGGCCTTCGGGCTGCGTATGCGGGGCGTCCGTACGGCCGAACGCCGGTCCCGCGCAGCCGAGCTGCTGGAGCTGGTCGGACTCGCCGACAAGGGCGAGCGCTATCCGCACCAGCTCTCCGGCGGCCAGCAGCAGCGCATCGCCCTGGCCCGCGCCCTGGCCCTGCGCCCGCGCGTGCTGCTGCTCGACGAGCCGCTGTCCGCGCTGGACGCCAAGGTGCGGCTCACCCTGCGCGAGGAGATCCGCCGCCTCCAGCAGGAGCTCGGCATCACCACCCTGTTCGTGACGCACGACCAGGAGGAGGCGCTCTCGGTCGCCGACCGGGTCGCCGTCATGCGCGCCGGCCGCCTCGAACAGTGCGCCGAACCCGCCGAGCTGTACGGCCGCCCCGCCACCGCCTTCGTCGCCGAGTTCGTCGGCACCATGAGCCGGATCCCGGGCGAGCTGACGGACGGCACGGTCCAGGTGCTCGGCCGGCGGTTGCCGGCCGACGGCGAGGTGTCCGACGGGCCGGTGGACGTGCTCGTGCGGCCGGAGGCCGTCCGGGTGGGCGCCGACGAGCAGGGCACCGCCCGGATCATCGCCACCGCCTTCCTCGGCGCGGTCGTCCGGGTCACCGTACGGCTCGCCGACGGCACCGAGGTCAAGGCCGACCTGCCCGCCCACGAGGCCACCGGGCTCGGCGCCGGAACCGCCGTCGGCGTGTCGCTGCCCGACCGGCCGGTGCTCGTGGCCGAACGTATCCAGAAGTGAGGAATTCCCCGAACGTGACCCCCCACACCCATCAACTCCCGCTGCAGGCCGTTCTGTTCGACATGGACGGCACGCTCGTCGACACCGAGCGGCTGTGGTGGGAGGCGGTCGAGCAGGTCGCCGGGCGCCCGCTGACCGAGGCCGACCAGCCCGACGTGCTCGGCCGTCCGATCGAGCACACCGCCGCCTGGCTCGCTACGGCGACGGGCCGGCCGGAGGCGGACCTCGCGGCCGAGCTGCACCGCGAGTTCGCCGACCGGGTCCGCACCGGGATCGTGCCCCGGCCCGGCGCGCCGGCCCTGCTGGACGCGCTGGCCGCCGCCGGCGTCCCGGCCGCCCTGGTCACCGCGTCCCCGCGGGCGGTGGCCGACGTCGTTCTCGACGCCCTCGGCGCCGACCGGTTCGCGGCCTCCGTCACCGCCGACGACACGGCCCGCACCAAGCCGGCCCCCGACCCCTACCTGGCCGCCTGTCGGGCCCTCGGCGTCGACCCCGCCGCCTGTGTGGCCGTGGAGGACACCGAGACCGGCGTCGCCTCCGCCGAGGCCGCCGGCTGTGCCGTCCTCGCCGTACCGTCCCTCGCGCCGATCGGCACCGCGCCCGGCCGCACCGTCCGGGAGAGCCTCGCCGGGGTCACGGTCCACGAGCTGCGGCGCATGGTCGCGCCCGAACTCCGGGTCATGAGCTGGAACCTGTGGCTCGGCGGCAGCGAGGTCGACGATCACCGCGCCAAGCAGCTCAAGGTCGTCCTGGACAGCGGCGCCGACGTCGTCGGACTCCAGGAGACGGGTGGAACCGCGGCCCAGGAGCTGGCCGAGGCGCTCGGCTGGCACCACCACCGGGCCGGCGAGAACCTCGGCATCATCAGCCGCCACCCCATCACCGCCCGCTTCGGCGACCCGGAGGTCGGCTTCTACGGCGCCGCGGGCGTCCGGATCGCCGTGGCACCGGGCCGCGAGGTCGACGTGTGGACCGCGCATCTGCACTACACGCCGTACGGCCCCTACGAGTCCGTCTTCGACGGGCTGCCGGCGCCGGAGCTGATCGCCCATGAGGAGCTGCGGCTGGTCCAGATGCGGGACGCACTGGCCCGCATCGCCGACTCCTCCCGCGATGGCGTCCCGGTCGTCCTGGTCGGCGACTTCAACTGTCCCTCGCACCTGGACTGGCCGGACGTGGCGTGGCCGGTGACGAGGGCCGCCGAGGACGCGGGCTTCGCCGACTCCTACCGCGAGGCCCACCCGGACCCCGTGGCCGAGCCCGGCCACACCTGGTCGCCGATCCATCCGGTGCACGAGGACGGCAGCGGACGGCCCGAGCCGCAGGACCGGATCGACTACGTCCTGCACCGCGGCCTGACCGTACGGGACGCGCGGACCCTCGTCACCGGCAGGCCGTGCCCCTGGCCGGACGTCGCGGACAACGACTGGCCCTCCGACCACGCGGCGGTCGTCACCACCTTCGCCTTGACCAGGATGTGACCGAGGGTTACCGCAGGTCACCATTGCGGTCCGGGGTGATCGTCCCGTAGTTTGTGCCGCACTTTCTACTGACTGGTAACCCCGGCAGGTACTCCATGCGCTGGCCCCTCGGCCGTCCCACCACCGTCCGCACGCGGATCGTGGCGCTCGCGCTCGCCCCGGCCGTCGCGCTGATGGCGCTGTGGAGCTTCGCGATGGTGTCCGTCACCGCCGAACTGCGCGCGCTGATCCGGCTCCAGGGGGTGTACGAGGACTTCGGCACCCCCGTGGACACCGCCGTCGGGCAGATCCAGATCGAGCGCCGGATGTCCGCCGCCTACCTGGGCGCCCGCCTCGACACGGCCACGGGCGGTCAGCTGCTCGAACAGCAGCGCCGTACCGACCGGGCCGTGGACGCCATGCGGCAGGCGATCCGGGGCGGCGACCGCGACCGGCTCACGGTGCGGCAGCGGCAGGCGCTGGACGCCATGGTCGCGGCCACCGGGAAACTGGACGGGCTGCGCTCGCAGGTGCTGTCCCGGCACATCACCTGGGACCGCGCCGTGGACCGGTACAGCGCGCTGGTCGAGCCCGGCTTCGACGTGCAGTCCACGCTCACCGCCCTCCAGGCCGGACAGCTCGCCCGCGAGGCACAGGTCGTCATCGAGCTGGTGCGGGTACGGGAGTTCGTCTCGCGGGAGGACGCGCTGGTCGCCGGGGCGCGCGCGGCCGGCACGCTGACCGACCGGCAGTACGACACGCTGACCGCGACCATCGAGGACCGGCGGGTGTTCCAGCGCACGTATGTGCCGGACCTGCCCGCCGACTCGCGTGCGCTGTTCGAGGACTTCCAGCGCGGGAACCTGTACGGCTCGCTGGCCCGCGGCGAGGACGCGCTGCTGCGGGCCGGGGCCGCGGGCGCCGGGCGGGCCGTCGCGGCGGACGCCTGGCGGTCCACCACCGACCGGGCCGTGAAGCGGTACATGCAGCTGTGCACGCGGTCCGCCGAGAACTCCGCGGCACGCGGGCGGGCCTTCGCCTACCGGGAACTGACCAAGTCGGCCGTCGTCGGCGTCGTGGGGCTCGCGGCCGTGGGGCTGTCGCTGTGGTTCGCGGTGCGCGGTGCACGGCGCATCTCGCGGCGACTGGAGACACTACGGGACGCGGCCGACGTCCTGACTCAGCGTCAGCTGCCGGACGTCATGCGCCGGTTGAGCGCCGGCGAGGAGGTCGATGCGGTGGCGGAGGCGCCGCCGCTGGCCGCCGACGAGGTGCGTGACGACGAGATCGGGCAGGTCGGCCGGTCCTTCAACACCGCGCGGCTCGCCGCCGTCGAGGCCGCCGTCAAGCAGGCGACCCTGCGCCGCGGCCTGTTCGCGGTGCTGCTCAACATCGCCCGCCGCAACCAGGCGCTGGTGCACCGCCAGCTGAAGCTCGTCGACACCCTGGAACGGCGCACCGACGACCCCGACGTCCTGCGCGAGCTGTTCCGCATCGACCATCTGACCACGCGCATGCGCCGGCACGCGGAGAGCCTGATCATCCTCTCCGGCGCCGTGCCCGGCCGCCGCTGGCGCCGGCCCGTGCCGGTCGCGGACGTCGTCGCCTCGGCCGTCAGTGAGATCGAGGACTACGCGCGCGTGGTGGTGCCGCCGATGCCGGAGGTGGGCGTGGCGGCGGACGCGGTCGCCGACGTCGTCCATCTCGTCGCCGAACTCCTGGAGAACGCCACGGTCTTCTCGCCCCCGCACACCCAGGTCACCCTGCGCACCGGGCGGGTGGGCAGCGGGTTCGTGCTGGAGATCGACGACCGTGGCCTCGGCCTCGACGCCGAGGCGCGCACCCACGCCCACGCCACGCTCACCGACCCCGACGCCTTCGACCCCACCCGCCACGACCGCCTCGGCCTCTATGTCGTCGGCCGCCTCGCCGCCCGCCACGGCATCGAGGTGAGCCTCGCAGACTCGCCGTACGGCGGCACGACGGCGGTGGTCCTGCTGCCGCAGGGGGTGTTGGCGCAGCCGGAGCCCGCCGAGCCCGTGTCGGCGGGGCCGGGGGAGCGGGCGGAGCGCAGCGGCGTACGGCAGACCGGAGGGGTGGAGGACGCGCGGCCCGGGGCGGGTGCCCCGGAAGGCCGGACGCTGCCCGGGCACGGGCGCGCCGACGGCCTCGCAACCGTACGGGAGCTGCCGTCGAGGGGCCGGCCCGCGGATGGGGCCGAGTCGCCGTCGGGAAAGCGAGCCGGTTCCGCTCCCGGTGCGGATGTGCTGCCCACACGGAGGCGGCCCAAGGCCCGGCCCTCCGGCGACCCGGACAGTGCCATCGCCCCGGAGCCGCCCGCCGGCCAGCAACCGGCACACACGTCGGCTCCCGAGCCGGAGACCCCCGCCCTTCCCACCCGGATCCGCCAGGCCTCCCTCGCCCGGGAGCTGCGGGAAGACCCGCCCGCGCCGGAGACGGCACCCGGGCGGGAGGTCGACGCCGACGAGATGCGCGCGATCTTCGGCGCCTTCCAGCGCGGCCTCGACCGCGGCCGCAAGGGCCTTCCGGCGACCGACGCGACTGCCCGAAGCTCCGGTACCACGAAGCCGACGGAACCGCAGCTCCCAAGGGGCGCGGGGAGCGGCGCGACCAGCCCCCACGCACCGGCACCTGACCACGCACAAGCACCCGCACCCGAACACACCCCCGCACCTGACCAGGCACATGCGCCCACACCCGCCCACGCCCACAGCGCGCCCGCCGACGCCGACCCCGACCCCTTGACCAGCCACGCCGACGAAGGGACCGACACCGATCATGAACGGTGACGACCAGACCCCGGAGCCGCACGACCCGCCCGCCGGAGCGCCCGGCACGGACCTGGGCTGGCTGCTGGACGATCTCGTGGCGCGCACCGAGCACGTCCGTCAGGCCGTGCTGCTGACCGCCGACGGCCTCCCGCTCAGCAGCTCGGACGGGATGCGCCGGCGCGACATCGAGCACCTGGCCGCCGTCTGCTCCGGCTTCCACGGCCTGGCCCGTTCGGCGGGGGAGCGGTTCGCCGTGGGCGAGGTGCGGCAGACCATGGTGATGCTCGACGACGCCTACCTCTTCATCACCCCGGCCGGCCACGGCAGCCGGCTCGCCGTCCTCAGCGAGGCCGGCACCGACGTCGGCCAGCTCGCCCACGAGATGGCCCTGCTCGTCCGCCGCCTCGGCCGCCACCTGGACGCGGCCGCCCGTACCCCCAGATGATCCCGCGGTGAGCGACGAGCACTGGTACGAGGACGAGACCGGGTCGATGGTGCGCCCCTACACGGTGACCCGGGGCCGCACCCGGCCCGCGGGTGCGCATGCCATCGACCTGATGTCCCGGGTCACCGCGCTGGACGTCGACGCGCCGGGACCGGGCGTCGACCATGCCCGTGCCGCCCTGCTCGACCTGATCCGGCGCGGCCCGCGGCCCGTGGTGGAGCTGGCCGCGGACGCCGACCTGCCTCTGACCGTCCTGCGGGTGCTGCTCGGTGACCTGGCCGAGGCGGGCCTGATCCGCATCGACGAGCCCCGCCGCCACCCGGCCGGCGGCCCGGCCACCGACCCGGGGCTGCTGCGGGAGATCGTGCGGCTGCTGCGGGAGATCTAGCCGTTCCTCCGAGCCGCGCAGGTGAAGGTGACGTCGTCCCCGGCCGACCGGTACAGCACGGGAACCGCACCCGGGGGCGCGCAACGAATCGCCGCGCGACCCGCTCTCCACGCAATGAACCGCGCACGAGCGCGCAACGGCTCCTTCTTGTCCGGCCGAGCGCGCCGACCGTACCTTTTTCGTGGCCCCAAAAACGTCGCGGGCCGTCCCCAAAGCCACTTTCCGGTGAGGATCCGCATGCGCACCGCCCTGCTCCAGAGCTCCGGCCGCCCCGGCTCGATCGCCGAGAACCTCAAGGTCCTCGACGAGGCCGCAGGCCGCGCCGCCGCCGCGGGCGCCGCGCTGCTCGCCGCACCGGAGATGTTCCTGACCGGGTACGCGATCGGTGACGACATCGCCCGCCTCGCCGAGCCCGCCGACGGCGACAGCGCGGACGCGATCGCCGAGCTGGCCCACCGGCACGGCCTGGCGATCGTCTACGGCTACCCGGAGCGCGACGGCGACACCGTCCACAACTCCGCCCAGCTGATCTCGGCCGACGGCACCCGGCTCGCGAACTACCGCAAGACCCACCTCTTCGGCTGCTTCGAGCGTGACCACTTCACGCCGGGCGAGCAGCCGGTCGTCCAGGCCGAGCTGAACGGCCTCACCGTCGGCCTGATGATCTGCTACGACGTCGAGTTCCCGGAGAACGTCCGCGCCCACGCCCTGGCCGGCACCGACCTCCTCGTCGTCCCGACCGCGCAGATGCACCCCTTCCAGTTCGTCGCCGAGTCCCTGGTGCCGGTGCGCGCCTGGGAGAACCAGATGTACGTCGCGTACGTCAACCGCGTCGGCCAGGAAGGGGAGTTCGAGTTCGTCGGCCTCTCCGTCCTCGCCGGTCCCGACGGTGTGGCCCGCACCCGGGCCGGCCGCACCGAGCAGCTGGTGCTGGCCGACGCCGACCCCGCCTTCCTGGCCGCCTCCCGCGAGGCCAACCCGTACCTGCAGGACCGCCGTCCCGGTCTGTACGGGTCGCTCAGCTGAGCCGCCGCAAAAAAGCCTCCCCCTGTTTCACCACGCGCAAGGAGTCCGTACCCCATGACGTCCACGGTGCCCAACGCCGTCGAGCACGCCGACGAGCAGCAGCCGCCGATCACCATGTTCGGCCCGGACTTCCCCTACGCCTACGACGACTTCCTCGCCCACCCGGCGGGCCTCGGCCAGATACCCGCGACCGAGCACGGCACCGAGGTCGCGATCATCGGCGGCGGCCTGTCCGGCATCGTGGCCGCCTACGAGCTGATGAAGATGGGCCTCAAGCCCGTCGTCTACGAGGCCGACCAGATCGGCGGCCGGCTGCGCACGGTCGGCTTCGAGGGCTGCGACGAGTCGCTGACCGCCGAGATGGGCGCGATGCGCTTCCCGCCGTCCTCCACCGCCCTCCAGCACTACATCGACATGGTGGGCCTGGAGACCAAGCCCTTCCCGAACCCGCTGGCCGAGGCCACCCCCTCGACCGTCGTGGACCTCAAGGGCGAGTCGCACTACGCCGAGACCATCGACGACCTGCCCCAGGTGTACCGGGACGTCGCCGAGGCCTGGAACAAGTGCCTCGACGAGGGCGCCGACTTCTCCGACATGAACCGCGCCATGCGCGAGCGGGACGTCCCGCGCATCCGCGAGATCTGGGCGAAGCTCGTCGAGAAGCTCGACAACCAGACCTTCTACGGTTTCCTCTGCGACTCCGAGGCGTTCAGGTCCTTCCGGCACCGCGAGATCTTCGGTCAGGTCGGCTTCGGCACCGGCGGCTGGGACACCGACTTCCCGAACTCCATCCTGGAGATCCTGCGCGTCGTCTACACCGAGGCCGACGACCACCACCGCGGTATCGTCGGCGGCTCCCAGCAGCTGCCGCTGCGCCTGTGGGAGCGCGAGCCGGAGAAGATCGTCCATTGGCCGTACGGCACCTCGCTGAAGTCCCTGCACCTGGACGGCGAGCCGCGCCCGGCCGTGACCCGGCTGCACCGCACCGCGGGCAACCAGATCACGGTGACGGACGCGAACGGCGACATCCGCACCTACAAGGCGGCGATCTTCACCGCCCAGTCCTGGATGCTGCTGTCCAAGATCGCCTGCGACGACTCGCTCTTCCCGATCGACCACTGGACGGCGATCGAGCGCACCCACTACATGGAGTCCTCGAAGCTCTTCGTCCCGGTCGACCGGCCGTTCTGGCTGGACAAGGACGAGGAGACCGGCCGGGACGTCATGTCGATGACGCTGACCGACCGCATGACCCGCGGCACCTACCTCCTCGACAACGGCCCGGACCAGCCCGCCGTCATCTGCCTGTCGTACACCTGGTGCGACGACAGCCTGAAGTGGCTGCCGCTGTCCGCGAACGAGCGAATGGAGGTCATGCTGAAGTCGCTCGGCGAGATCTACCCGAAGGTCGACATCCGCAAGCACATCATCGGCAACCCGGTGACGGTCTCCTGGGAGAACGAGCCCTACTTCATGGGCGCGTTCAAGGCCAACCTGCCCGGCCACTACCGCTACCAGCGGCGCCTGTTCACCCACTTCATGCAGGACCGGCTGCCCGAGGACAAGCGGGGCATCTTCCTCGCCGGCGACGACATCTCCTGGACGGCCGGCTGGGCCGAGGGTGCCATCCAGACCGCGCTGAACGCGGTCTGGGGCGTCATGCACCACTTCGGCGGCGAGACCGACCCGGCCAACCCCGGACCGGGTGACGTGTACGACGAGATCGCCCCTGTGGAGCTGCCCGAGGACTGACCAGGAAACGAGCAAGGACCAAGGCGCGGGCGGCCGGCCTCAGACTCCGGCCGCCCGCGCCTTTTCAAATACCTCCGCGGCGACGTCCGTCAGCTCCTGCGCGTCCCCGCTCCTCGAACGGCGGCCAGGGTGAGGGTGACCAGCGGGTCCGCCACGTTCCGGTACTGGTCGGGCCAGGGCAGGCCGTCCATGCCGTACAGACCCACAGGCGGGTCGCCATACCGCTGCTCCTCTGTGATCGGATCGGATACCCGCAGGCAACGTACGGCGATCACCGGGGTGTTCCGAAGGCGGCCCGCACAGGGGCGGAACACGGCCAGGTTCAGTCGGCGAGCGGCGTCAGCAGCATCCGCCCCGCGAACCCCACCGCCGCATCCAGCCGTTCGGTGAACTCCTCGGCCATGTCCGCGCAGTGACGCAGCGTCCACAGGGTCCGTGCCGCCACCCAGGCCGCGTCGCGGGCCCGTTCCAGGCTCCAGGAGCCCAGCAGATGGGTGAGCGGGTCGGCGATCTGCAGCAGATCGGGGCCCGGCATCAGATCCTCGCGGATGCGCTCCTCCAGCGACACGAGGAGCTCACCCACGCGCTCGAACTCGTCCTCCAGCTGGGTCGGTTCGCAGCCGAGCGTACGACAGGCGTCCACCACCGCGAGCGCCAGGTCGTGCCCGATGTGCGCGTTGATGCCCGCCAGCGCGAACTGCAGCGGCCGTACCCCGGGGTGGCGGCGAAGCTGGAACAACGGACGCCAGCAGGCGGGCGGACGGCGGTCCGCGGCCGCCGCGTCGACCGCCGCCAGATAGCGCTCGGCGAACCGCACGTCCAGCGCGATCGCCGCCCGTGGGTCCGGGAACTCCCCGGCGTCCAGGCGCCGGTCGATCTCCTCGGTGACGGTGAGGTAGACGCGGTTGAACACGGCGACACCGTCCCGTTCGGGCAGGGCCGCACCGAGAGCGCGCATCCGGGAGACGACCGCGTCGACGGGAGTGGTGAAGTGTTCCAACTGCGCCATGGGGGAAGGGTCCCAGCCCTGGGCCGAGGGGCGGGCCGACGGGCCGGAGACATCGCCGGAACGGGGGAACGGACCGCCGCAGTGCGGAATGTGAGGGGGGAGTGGCACCGTGTCAGGCTTACGTGCCCGGCGCTCGGCCGAGCGCCGTGCCGCGCGCAGGCGTGCCGTACGGCACGGGGTGATGGTGGTGGCGGCCTCGGTGGTGACTCTGGCCGGCTCGGTCACCGGTGTGGTCGCGTCGCTCGGCTCCGGCGTCCACGGCCCTGACCAGGCCCGGACCGAGGTGACCCGCGCGCCGACCGCGGCCCCCATGCCGCGGATACCGTGGCCTTCGCCCTTGCCCTCGCCCTCGCCCTCGCCTTCGTCGAGCACGACGGTCGCCCGGAGGCCGAAGCCGACCCCGGAGACCACGACCCCCACCCCGCCCAGGAGAAAGCAGCCGGCCACCGCCGTGCCACCGCTCCTCTTCCGCCACGCCGACTCCCAGGTGCTCGACTGGGTCCGCACTCACCCCGACGATCCGCGCACCGCCCTCATCGCCTCCCGGATCGCCGACCAGCCGGCCGCCGTGTGGTTCACCGACCCGGACGCGGAGACCATCGCCGCCCGGGTGCGCGCGGTCACCGCGGGCGCGGCAGCGGAGGGCCGGGTCCCGGTACTCGTGCCGTACGCGATCCCCGACCGGGACTGCGGCGGCGCCTCCCGTGGCGGTGCGCCGGACCCCGCGGCCTACGACGCCTGGATCGACGCCTTTGCCCAGGGGCTGGGCTCCGGCGAGGTGATCGTGATCCTGGAGCCGGACTCGATCGCCCAGTCCGACTGCCTGCCGGACGCCGACCGCGCCGCCCGGTTCGCCTCCCTTGCCCGCGCCGGCCGGGTCCTGAAGGCGGCGAACCCGAAGGCACGGGTCTACTACGACGCCGGCCACTCCGGCTGGAACCCGCCGGCCGAGCAGGCCGCGCTGCTGAGGCAGGCGGGAGCGGCCGGGGCCGACGGCGTCTTCAGCAACGTCTCCAACTTCCGCACCACCGCCGACGAGATCGCCTACGACCGTCAGGTTCTCGACGCGCTCGGCGGCCCGGCGCGCCTCGGCGCCGTGATCGACACCAGCCGCAACGGCAACGGTGCCCCGGCGGACGGCCGGTGGTGCGACCCGCCGGGCCGGAGGATCGGCCGGGCGCCGACCCTGGACACCGGCGAGGCCCGGATCGACGCCTACCTGTGGGTGAAGCCGCCGGGGGAGTCCGACGGCTGCCGGGAAGCCGCCGGGACGTTCACGCCGTCGTACGCCTACGACTTGGCGCGCGGAGCCCCCTCCTCCTCGGCCTCCGTCTCGTAGGCGGAGGTGCCCTCGTCCAGCAGCGGCTCCTGCTGCTTCAGATGGGCCGGGGCGAAGGCGCGCAGCGCGTGGTAGCCGGTGATGACGACCAGGGTGCCGAGGGCGATACCGCTGAGCGAGAAGTTGCCGGTGAACTTCAGGCTGACGTTGCCGACGCCGATGATGATGCCCGCGGCGGCCGGCACCAGGTTCAGCGGGTTGCGCAGATCGACCTTGGCGTGCAGCCAGATCTGGGCGCCGAGCAGGCCGATCATGCCGTAGAGGATCACGGTGATGCCGCCGAGGACCCCGCCCGGAACCGCGGCCACGACCGCGCCGAACTTCGGGCAGATGCCGAAGAGCAGCGCGAAGCCGGCCGCGGCCCAGTAGGCGGCGGTGGAGTAGACACGGGTCGCCGCCATCACGCCGATGTTCTCGGAGTAGGTGGTGTTCGGCGGGCCGCCCACCGCGGTGGACAGCATGGATCCGACGCCGTCCGCCGAGATCGCCGTACCGAGCTTGTCGTCGAGCGGGTCGCCGGTCATCTCGCCGACCGCCTTGACGTGGCCCGCGTTCTCCGCGACGAGGGCGATGACGACCGGCAGCGCGACCAGGATCGCCGACCACTGGAATGACGGTCCATGGAAGTGCGGCAGGCCGATCCAGTCGGCCTTGGAGACGCCGGAGAGGTCGAGCCGCCAGTGGTCGGTGACCTTGCCTCCGGCGCTCATGGAGTGGATCCTGCCGAAGATCCGGTCGAAGGCCCAGGAGATGCCGTAGCCGAAGACGAGACCGAGGAAGATCGCGATACGGGACCAGAAGCCCCGCAGGCAGACCACGGCCAGCCCGGTGAACAGCATGACCAGCAGGGCCGTCCACTGGTCCTGCGGCCAGTAGGTGGCGGCGGTCACCGGGGCCAGGTTGAAGCCGATCAGCATGACGACCGCGCCGGTGACGATCGGGGGCATGGCCGCGTGGATGATCCGCGCCCCGAAGCGCTGCACCGCGAGTCCCACCAGGAACAGCGCGATACCGACGACGAACACCGCGCCGGTCACCGTGGCGCTCGTGCCGCCCTGTGCGCGGATGACGGCGGCCACGCCCACGAACGACAGGGAGCAGCCCAGATAGCTCGGCACCCGGCCGCGGGTGGCGAGCAGGAAGATGGCCGTCGCCACGCCCGACATCATGATGGCCAGGTTCGGGTCGAGGCCCATCAGGACGGGCGCGACGAAGGACGCGCCGAACATCGCGACCACGTGCTGGGCGCCCAGGCCCACCGTGCGCGGCCAGGAGAGCCGTTCGTCGGGGCGTACCACCGCTCCGGGCGCGGGCGTGTGCCCGTCACCGTGCAGCTTCCAGCGCACGCCGAGGTCCATGGTGCAGTTTCGCTTTCTTACGTACGTGAAGACGGTCCGAACCATTGTCACGGGTAGCAAGCAGTTCTACGCTCGCACGGTCCTGCTCATGAACTCTGTTCATATATCTGACCGGGGCTGATCGATGACAGATCGGAGTGCTCGATGAGTGGAAGATCCCGAGCGGCGGCGCTGCTGGCCGCGGTGGTGACGTTCGGCGCCGCGCTCGTCCCGACCGCGCACGCCGCGTACGCCCCCTCCGCGCACGCCGCGCCGAAGGCCCCGAGGACCGGCGTCCTCGACGGCGGCCGGCTCCAGCGGACCCGCGCCCGCCTCGGCCACGACCCCCGACTCCGGCGTGCCCTGCGGGACTTGACCACCCGCGCCGACGCCTGGCTGGACCAGGGCCCCTGGACGGTCGTCGACAAGCCGAGGCCCGCACCCGGCGGTGACGCCCACGAGTACCTGAGCCAGGCCCCCTACTGGTGGCCCACGACCACACCTAGTGCCGACAACCCCTGGGGCTGCCCGTACGTCCAGCGCGACGGGCAGCGCAACCCCGAGGTCGACAGCGGAACGGACCGGCAGGACGCAGAGAAGGTCTTCGACTCGACGTACGACCTCGCGCTCGCCTGGTACTACACCGGCGAGCGGGCCTACGCCGAGAAGGCCGGGCAGATCCTGCGCACCTGGTTCCTGGACCCGGCCACCCGGATGAATCCGGACCTGGACCACGCCCAGTTCATCCCGTGCAAGTACGACGGCCGGGCCATCGGCATCATCGACTTCTCCCAGTCGTACACCAGCGTCCTCGACGCCCAGGCGATCCTGGCCGCCGGCGCCCCCGGCTGGAGCACCGAGGACCGCACCGCGATGGCCAGGTGGAACGCCGACTTCCTGAACTGGCTGAAGAACAGCGACTTCGGCAAGCAGGAGGGAGCGGCGGCCAACAACCACGGCACCTTCTACGACATGCAGCTCGCCGCCCTCGCCTACGCCACCGGCGACACCGCCCTGGCCCGGCGGACCGTGCTCGACGCGCGCGGCAGGCGCATCGACCCGCAGATCGCGGCCGACGGCAGCCAGCCCCAGGAGCTCGCCCGCACCCGCAGCTGGCACTACTCCACCTTCGACCTGGTCGCCCACACCCGGCTCGCGGCCATCGGCCGGCACGTGGGCGTGAACCTGTGGTCGTACCGGGGCCCGGACGGTCAGAGCCTGTTCAAGGCGGTCGACTATCTGCTGCCGGCCGCGACCGGCGCCGCCGCGTGGTCGCATCCGGAGCTGGAGTTCCACCGGTACGCGGCCACGGACGTCGTGCACGCGGCGGCCGACGCGGGCGATCCGGCGGCCGAGGCGGCCGTGGCCCAGCTGGAGGCGCCGCCCGGCGGGGACCTGTGGGCGCTGCGGCCCGCCGCCGAGCAGCTGGACTCCATCGCGGGCTGACCGGCACTCGGCCAGGGCTTCTGAGCGGTCGCTTAGTATGTGGCCGTCTCGCCAGCCAAGTTCAGGAGCCCCTCCCGTGACCGCCGAAGCCCCGATCGCACCCGTCGTCTCCTACGGCCGGCTGATCCCCGTCACCGTGCACTTCGACGACCTCGACGCGCTCGGGCTCCTGCACAACGCCCGCTATCCGTTGCTGGTCGAGCGCGCCTGGACCGAGCTGTGGAACGCGCACGGCGTCCGCTTCGACGGCGACTGGCACGCGGCCGGCGACGCCTGCAACGCGGTCCGAGAACTGCGCATCAGCTACGAGGCACCCGTGACCAGCCCCGGCACCTACGCCGTTCACCTCTGGCTGGACCGGCTCGGCACCACCGGTCTGACCTACGGCTTCCGCTTCTGCTCGGCCGACGGGGCCCGGACCTACGCCCAGGGCACCCGGGTGCTGGTCCGGCTCGACGCCACGACCCTGCGACCGGCGCCCTGGACCGACGCCTTCAGGGCCGTGGGTTGGGAACTGCTGCGGCCGGCCGGCTGACCTCGGCCCGGCCGCCGCACTCGGCGCTGCGCAGTACGCCCGCGAACACCGCGAGCCCGCACGCCAGCGCCGTCACCACGCAGAACGACACCACCAGACTGGTCGCCTGGGCCACCCCGCCGATCAGGCTCGGCGCGATCAGCCCCGAGGTGTAGGTGATCGTCGCCACGCCCGCGATGGCCTGGCTGGGATGGGGCCCGGCGTGCCCGGCCGCCGCGAAGCACAGCGGTACGACCACCGCGATACCCAGTCCCATCAGCGCGAACCCGCCCATCGCCACCGCCGGATACCCGGCGAACACGATCAGCAGTCCGCCCAGCACGGCCAGGACGCCCCCGACCCGGACGGTGCGGACCGCGCCGAACCGGTTCACCACCGCGTCCCCGGCGATCCGGGCCACCGCCATCGTCAGCATGAAGCCGGTCGTACAGGCCGCCGCCACACCGGCCGAGCTGTCCAGCCGGTCCCGCAGGAACACCGCCGACCAGTCCAGGCTCGCGCCCTCCGCGAACACCGCGCAGAAGCCGACCGTGCCGATCAGCAGGGCCGAGCGCGGCGGCAGCGCGAACCGCGGCGGCGGCTCCTCGTGCTCGGCGGGCTGCAGATCCAGCACCCAGGTGCAGGCCACCAGTCCGAGCACGGTCAGCACGGCCGAGGCGAGCGAGAAGTGCAGCCGGGCGTCCGCGCCGAGGTGCGCCGCGAGCGCGCCGGCCGCCGAGCCGATCAGGGCGCCCGCACTCCACATGCCGTGCAGCCCGGACATGACCGACTTGCTCAGCAGCCGCTCGATCTCGACGCCGAGCGCGTTCATCGCCACGTCGGCCATGCCCGCGCTCGCGCCGTAGGTGAACATCGCCAGGCACAGGGTGTACAGGTTCGGCGCGAGGGACGGCAGGACCAGGGAGAGCGTCCACAGCGCGAGCAGCCCGCGCAAGGCCGTACGACTGCCGAAGCGGTGGCTGATCCGGCCCGCCAGCGGCATCGCACAGGAGGCGCCGAACGCCGTGAAGGCCAGCGCGAACCCCAACTGACCCGCGCCGAGCGAGGCATGGTCCTGGATCCACGGCACCCGGGTGGCGAACGTGCCGGTCACGGCGCCGTGCACGGCGAACACGGCCGCCACGGCGTACCGGGCGCGCCTCACTTCGTCGCGCGTGAAGCCCATGTCACTCATGTTCCGATCCCTCCCCATAGGTCGGTCTCGCGGCACCCGCCGTAAACTATCAGGGACCCTGCCTGATAGATAGACGAGGGGCGCCCATCGCCCCGGCCTCATCACGGCCGCCGTCGGCGTCCCCAGGTGCGTGGATCTGGAAGGATTCCCGTCATGCCCGCATCACCCGTCATGCCCGCATCACCCAGCACCGCCCGGGCCATCAACGACCGTCTGGCCCTGCGCCTGCTGCAGCAGGAAGGCCCACTCACGGCCGGGCAGTTGAAGCAGCTGACGGGTCTGTCCCGGCCGACGGTCGCCGACCTCGTGGAACGGCTCACCGACGCCGGGCTGATCACGGTCGTCGGCGAGTCCGGCGAGCAGCGCCGGGGTCCCAACGCCCGGCTGTACGGCATCGTCGCCGACCGGGCCCACCTGGCCGCGCTCGACGTCCGCACCGGCGGCGTCTTCGTCCTGGTCTCCGACCTGGTCGGACGGGTGCTGGCCGAGGCGTCCGTGCCGATCGGCGGCGACACCGGGACCGGTCCCGCCGTGGAGCAGGCGGTGGCCGCGGTGGAGCGGACCGCCAAGGAGGCCGGGGCGATGGGGGCGCCCCCGCGCGAGGGCGTTCGAGCGTGGGGGAAACTGCACACCGTCGGCATCGGCGCGCCCGGCCTCATCGACCCGGCCACCGGCGACCTGCGTGACTCCGGCAGGCTGCCCGCCTGGCACCGCTGCCTGGCCGCCGCCCTGCAGGAGCGGCTGCCCGGGGCCCGCGTCACCGTGGAGAACGAGACCAACCTCGCAGCCCTGGCCGAGCAGGGCGAGGGCGCCGCCCGGGACCGGGACACCTTCGTCCTGCTCTGGCTGGGCCACGGCGTCGGCGCCGCGGTCGTCCTCGACGGCACGCTGCGCCGCGGTGCCTCGGGCGGCACGGGCGAGATCGGCTTCCTGCCGGTGCCGGGCACCGACTCGCTGCCCTCGGCGCGGGACTGCGACGGAGGTTTCCACTCGCTGGCGGGCGCGGCGGCGATCGGCGCCCTGGCGGCGCAGCACGGCCTGCCCATACCGGCCACGATGGACGGACCGGGCGCGGCGGTGGTGATCCGGGAGGCCGTGGCGGAGGTGGCGGGGGAGGCGTCTCATACGGACGCCGGACGCCCTGCCGGTTCGGTCGGTTCGGACGCCGAACGCCCCGCCGGCCGGTTTCTGCACGCTCTCGCCGACCGGATCGCCATCGGCGCCGCGTCCGTGGTGGCCGTACTCGACCCCGGCTGTGTGGTGCTCGGCGGAGAGGCCGGGCAGGCCGGCGGCACGGTGCTCGCCGGGCTGGTGGAGGAGCGGCTGCGCCGTATGTCACCCTTGCTCACGGAGGTCCGGCCGAGCACCCTCGGCGGCACGGCGGTCCTGCGCGGCGCCCTGCTGACCGCCCGCGACCGCGCCCAGGACGAGCTGTTCGCACCACAGGACCGGAACTGACGGCAGGCCCGTCTCCCCCTCTCCCGCCCGGCCGCCGGGTCAGCCGCCGAAGCGGTGCCCCAGGTACTCCTCGAACGTCGTCTTCCCCACCGCCTGTTCCGGCGCCAGCAGCCCGCCCTCGCGGCAGGCGCGATACGTCCGGCCGAACAGCGGCACCTGTGCCACCGCCCGGCGCCGCCCGGTCGCACGGAGGTAGGCGCGCGCCAGCGAGTCCAGGGACCGCACTTCGGGGCCGCCCATGTCCGCCACCCGCCCGGCCGGCGCCGCCAGGGCCAACTCGACCAGGCGGTCCGCGACTTCGGTCACCTCCACCGGCTGGTCCGGGATCCCGGCCGGGACCAGCATGACGGGCAGCTTGGCCAGTCCGCCCAGGGTCGTGACGAGCAGGTCGTGGAACTGGGTCGTGCGCAGGACGGTCCAGCCGAGGCCCGACGCCTCGATCTTGCGCTCCACGGCCAGCTTGGTCTTGTAGTAGCCGAGCGGCACCTGGTCGATGCCGACGATGGAGATGTAGACCAGATGGCCCACCCCGGCCCGCCGGGCCGCCGCGATCAGATGATCGGCGGCGGTCTCGTCCCCGCCCCGCTGGGTGGTCGCGCAGTGCACCACGGTCTCCACGCCGGCGAGCGCGGCGTCGAGCCCGCTCCCGCCGACGCGCAGATCGACGGCGTACGGCGGCGTGTGCCGGCTGAGCACCCGCACCTCGTGCCCGTCCGCCCGCAGCCGCTGCGTCACCCGCGTGCCGAGCGTGCCGGTCCCGCCGGTCACCAGGATGGTGGTCATGGTGTTCCCGTCCCTCCGGACTCGGGGTCGCCCCCGGTCGGAGCACCCTCTTCCACTGAGACCACACAGCCTCCGGAAATGTGACAGGCCCCGGGGCGGCTCCGCTACGACCGCGTCAGCTGCCGTTGCATGAAGGCCAGCTTGTCGGGGTTCGTCACCGTTCGCACATGGGCGATCAGCCCGTCCCGCAGCTCGAAGGACGCCACCCCGGCGAGCACGTCGCCCGCCCACGCGACCAGCGCGCTCGCGCCGTTGACCTCCAGCACCACGATGTCCAGGCCGCCCGCGAACCGCTCGGCCCCGCCCACCAGGAAGCGCACGACCTTCTCGCGTCCCTCGACCGGCCGCCTGGCCGCGGACACCTTGCCGCCCCCGTCGCCCCAGTAGGTGACGTCCGCCGCGAGCAGCTTCTCCAGGCCGGCCAGGTCGCCCTCCCGGGCCGCCGTGAGGAAGGACACGAGCAGCTCCTCCTGCCGCTCCGGCGCCGGCTCGAAGCGGCTCTCCGGCACGGCGACCCGGGCCACCGCCCGCCGGTACAGCTGACGGCAGTTGGACTCGCTCAGGTCCAGGACGTCCGCGATCTCCCGGTGGGCGTAACCGAACGCCTCACGCAGCACGTACACGGCCCGCTCGGTCGGCGTCAGCCGCTCCAGCAGGACCAGCAGGGCCATGGAGACCTGATCGCGCCGCTCCGCCGACTCCAGCGGCCCGAGCGTGCCGTCGGAGGTGGCCACCGGCTCGGGCAGCCAGGTCCCGGGATACTCCTCGCGCCGCGCCCGGGCCGAGGTCAGCCGGGTCAGACAGAGGTTGGTGACGGCCTTGGCGAGCCATGCCCCGGGGTGCTCGATCGCCGCCCGGTCGGCGCCGCTGAACCGCAGATACGCGTCCTGCACCGCGTCCTCCGCCTCATGGGCGGAGCCCAGCAGGCGGTAGGCCAGGCCGAACAGGCGGGACCGGTGGGACTCGAACTCTTCGGAGGCCGGCGAAGGGGTCATGCGCCTCAGAGTGCCAGACGCCCATCGGCGTCCCGACGGTGGAGTCCGACGTCCCGACGGTGGAGTCCGGCGTTCTGGCGGCCCGGCGGCGGGCAAGGGCCGTCGTCACCGCCACCGGACCCGCCCGCACGATAAGAGGACTAGACCAGTAAGGTCAATAGGTCCGGACCAATGGTCAAGGTGCCCTGAGAGTACGGCAGTTGTGCCGGCCCGGCCGCATCACGCAAGGTCGGCGACACATGCTGTGAGGGAGCCCACACCCTCCGTCTGTCTGAAGCGCCGTCCGGCGTGGCACACTGGCCCTGTACCAGAAGCAGCGCACTCCGGGGTCGGTGAAAGTCCGAACCGGCGGTTACAGTCCGCGACCCGGTCGCTTCCAGCGGCCGGTTGACCAGGTGAAATTCCTGGACCGACGGTTAAAGTCCGGATGGGAGGCAGTGCGCGGCGGGCGGGCACGCGTAAGTGTGCGCGTCGCCGTATCTGGGGCTTGTCCGCATGCGGACGGGCCTCTTTCGGTGTCGCCGCAGGTGTGTTCACCCGTACATTCTGTCGTCATCGACAGGCCCCGGAGTCCGTGCCCGAAGAGGCAGGAGGACCCGGGAAGTGTTCACCGGAATCGTCGAAGAGCTGGGTGAGATCACCGCCGTCGAGAACCTCGGCGACGCCTCCCGCTTCCGGCTCCGCGGCCCCATCGTGACCGAGGGCGCGCAGCACGGCGACTCCATCGCCGTGAACGGGGTCTGTCTCACCGTCGTGGAGCACGAGGGCGACGAGTTCACCGCCGATGTGATGGCGGAGACCCTGAACCGTTCCAGCCTCGGCGCGCTCGGCGTCGGCTCCCGCGTCAACCTGGAACGCCCCATGGCGGTGGGCGCGCGTCTCGGCGGGCACATCGTGCAGGGACACGTCGACGGCACCGGCGAGGTGCTGGAGCGCAAGCCCTCCGAGAACTGGGAGATCGTGAAGATCTCCCTCCCGGCGGACCTCTCCCGCTACGTCGTCGAGAAGGGCTCCATCACCGTCGACGGCATCAGCCTCACGGTCGTGGACGCAGGCCCCGACCACTTCACCGTCAGCCTCATCCCGACCACCCTGGCCCTGACCACGCTCGGCCTGAAGCAGCCGGGTGACCCGGTCAACCTCGAGGTCGACGTCGTCGCCAAGTACGTCGAGCGGCTCCTCGGCGACCGTGCCCAGGGAGCCACCAAGTGAACTGGCTGAACTCCGAGGCCTTCACCCTCTTCGGCCAGCGCATCATCTGGTCGGACATGACCGGCAACATCCTCGGCCTGATCACCCTCGCCCTCGGCTGGCGCCGCTCCCTGTGGACCTGGCCCGTGCAGTTCCTCTCCGGTCTCGTCCTCTTCGCCGCCTTCTACGGCCATCTGACCGGCAGCGCCGGCAAGCAGGCCGTCGTCATGGCCGTCGCGCTGTACGGCTGGTGGCAGTGGCGGCGCAGCCAGGGCCGGGCCGAGGACGGCCACATCACCCCCCGGTTCGCCAGTTGGCGCGAGCGTGCGGCGATGCTCGGCGCGGCCGCCGCCGGCACGGTCGCGGTGGCCCTGCTCTTCACGGCCTACCCGTCGCTGTCCTGGGACCCCTGGCCCGACGCCTACATCTTCGTCGGCACCGTCGTCGCCATGTACGCCCAGGCCAAGGGCATGGTCGAGTTCTGGATCGCCTGGCTGCTGGTCGACCTCGTCGGCGTCCCCCTCAACTTCGCCAACGGCTACGCCTTCTCCGGTTTCGTCTACGTCATCTACGGCGCACTCGTCCTGTGGGGCATGCGCGACTGGTGGCTGCGCTCCCGCAGGAATCCGCAGCCCGTCCTGGAAGGAGCCCCGGCATGACCTCGGCACCGCCCCTGTACGACATGGACACCATCGAGAACTTCGGGCTCGACCCCGTCGAGCAGGCCATCGCCGACATAGCGGCCGGCCGCCCGGTCGTGGTCGTCGACGACGAGGACCGGGAGAACGAGGGCGACCTCGTCATCGCCGCCGAGAAGGCCACCCCCGAGATCGTCGCCTTCATGATGAGCGAGTGCCGGGGACTCATCTGCGCCCCCATGGAGGGCGAGGAACTGGACCGGCTGCGGCTGCCGCAGATGGTCGAGGACAACACCGAGTCGATGAAGACCGCGTTCACCATCTCCGTGGACGCCTCCGCCGCGCACGGTGTGAGCACCGGCATCTCGGCCTCCGACCGCGCGACGACGCTCCAGCTCCTCGCGAGCGGCACGGCGGAGCCGACCGACTTCGTCCGCCCCGGCCACATCTTCCCGCTGCGCGCCAAGCCCGGTGGCGTCCTCGTCCGCAACGGCCACACCGAGGCCGCCGTGGACCTCGCCCGGCTCGCGGGTCTGCGTCCGGCCGGCGCCATCGTGGAGATCGCCGGCGAGGACGGCCGGATGCTGCGCCTGCCCGAGCTGATCCCGTTCGCCCGCAAGCACGGCCTGACGATCATCTCCATCGAGGACCTGATCGCCTACCGGCGCAGCAGCGAGCCCACCGTCCGCCGCGAGGCCGAGACCCGCCTGCCCACCAAGCACGGCACCTTCACCGCCTACGGCTACCGCTCCACCGTCGACGGCGTCGAACACGTCGCCCTCGTCCACGGCGACCTCGGCGCCGGCGAGGACGTCCTGGTCCGCGTCCACTCCGAATGCCTCACCGGTGACGTCTTCGGCTCCCTGCGCTGCGACTGCGGCCCCCAGCTGGACACCGCCCTGCGGCGCATCCAGGAGGAGGGCCGGGGCGTGGTCGTCTACCTGCGCGGCCACGAGGGGCGCGGCATCGGCCTGCTGTCCAAGCTCCGGGCGTACGAGCTGCAGGAGCGCGGTCGCGACACCCTGGACGCCAACCTCGAACTCGGCCTGCCCGCCGACGCCCGCGACTACGGCGCCGGTGCCCGGATCCTCGCCGACCTGGGGGTGCGCAGCGTCCGGCTGCTGACCAACAACCCCGACAAGACCGACGCGCTGTTGCGCCACGGCCTGAAGGTCACCGGCCGGGAGCCGATGCCGATCCAGGCCGGTGAGCACAACCTCCACTACCTGCGCACCAAGCGCGACCGTATGGGACACGACCTGCCCTGGCTGGACACCCCGGCCGTGGCGGCCAACCAGTAAGCACGACAGCAAGGCACTTAGGAGACACGTGAGCGGCAAGGGTGCACCGGAACTGTCCGTACGCAACGCGAGCGACCTCAGGGTCGCCGTCATCGCGGCGCAGTGGCACGAGAAGGTGATGGACGGTCTGGTGAACGGCGCCCTGCGCGCCCTGCACGACCTGGGGATCGACGAGCCGACCCTGATCCGGGTCCCCGGCAGCTTCGAACTCCCGGTCGCCGCCAAGGTGCTGGCCGGGCGCGGCTACGACGCCGTGGTCGCCCTCGGCGTCGTCATCCGCGGCGGCACCCCGCACTTCGACTACGTGTGCCAGGGCGTCACCCAGGGCCTCACCCAGGTCAGCGTCGAGACCGGTGTGCCCGTCGGCTTCGGCGTGCTCACCTGCGACACCGAGGAGCAGGCCCTGGACCGGGCCGGCCTGGAGGGCTCGAACGAGGACAAGGGCCACGAGGCGGTGACCGCCGCGGTCTCGACCGCCGCCACGCTCCGCTCAGTATCCGAGCCCTGGCACTGAGGCACCGGCCGGAGCGCGTAGGGTAAGGACCACCATGTCCAAGAAGACGTTCGAGGAGCTCTTCACCGAGCTCCAGCAGAAGGCCGCCCACGGCGACCCCGCCACCTCCCGCACCGCAGAGCTGGTCGGCAAGGGCGTCCATGCCATCGGCAAGAAGGTCGTCGAAGAGGCCGCCGAGGTCTGGATGGCCGCCGAGTACGAGGGCAGGGAGGCGGCCGCCGAGGAGATCTCCCAGCTGCTGTACCACATCCAGGTGATGATGGTCGCCCGCGGGATCTCCCTGGACGACGTCTACGCCCACCTGTAAGCCGCCCCGCAGTAACCGCCGTAGAAACCCCTTCACGCAAAGGAAGCCGACCTCATGCTGCGCATCGCCGTCCCCAACAAGGGTTCACTGTCCGGCCCTGCGGCGGAGATGCTGCATGAGGCCGGCTACCAGCAGCGCCGCGAGTCCAAGGAGCTGCGGATCGTCGACCCGGTGAACGAGGTCGAGTTCTTCTACCTCCGTCCGCGCGACATCGCGATCTACGTCGCCTCCGGCCGCCTCGACGTGGGCATCACCGGCCGCGACCTGCTGATCGACTCCGGCGCCGACGCCGAGGAGATCCTGCCGCTCGGCTTCGCCCGCTCCACCTTCCGCTTCGCCGCCAAGCCCGGCACCGCGAACGGCGTCGAGGACCTCAAGGGCAAGACGGTCGCCACCTCCTACGAGGGCATCGTCGCGGGGCACCTCGAGGACAGCGGCGTCGACGCCTCCGTCGTCCACCTCGACGGCGCCGTGGAGACCGCGATCGAGCTGGGCGTCGCCGAGGTCATCGCCGACGTCGTGGAGACCGGCACCAGCCTGCGCAACGCCGGCCTGGAGGTCTTCGGCGAGCCGATCATGAAGTCCGAGGCGATCGTCATCCGCCGCACCGGCACCGACGGCGAGGAGCCGAAGGTCCAGCAGTTCCTGCGCCGCCTCCAGGGCGTCCTGGTCGCACGGACGTACGTGATGATGGACTACGACTGCCGCGTCGAGCAGCTGGAGAAGGCCGTCGCGCTCACCCCCGGCCTGGAGTCCCCGACCGTCTCCCCGCTGCACAACGAGGGCTGGGTCGCGGTCCGCGCCATGGTCCCCGCCAAGGAGGCGCAGCGGATCATGGACGACCTCTACGCCATCGGCGCCCGCGCCATCCTCACCACGGCCATCCACGCCTGCCGCCTGTAAGAGGTGCGCACCGAGATGTCCGACACCCCCACCCTTCCCGTCACCTTCCGGCCGGGCCACACCCGGGCGATCCTGCTCACCGCCGGAGTGGTGATCTTCCTGACCATCTCCGGGATCGCGATGCTGCTGAAGCTCGGCCCGGGGGAGCGGGCGAGCTTCGTCGTCACCGGGGCGCTGATCTTCTGGGTGCTGGCCCGGCTGTCCCGGGTCAAGGTCGTCGCCGACGAGTCCGGGGTCACCGTGGTCAACATCGCCGGCAGACGGCGCCTGGACTGGGCGGAGATCGTCCAGGTGAACCTCCGTCCGGGGGATCCCTGGGTGTTCCTCAACCTCAGCGACGGCACCAGCCTGCCCGCGCTCGGCATCCAGCCGGGCCTCGCCAAGCAGCGCGCCATCGCCGACGCGCAGGCCCTCAGGGCCCTCGCCGAAGCCCGCTCCACGGCCCACCTGGCGGAAGATCAGGGCTGACTGGCGGCAGATCGGGGCTGACTCGGGGGCGTCCACCCTGCCCGAGCGGCCCGTGTCTTGATTAATCTGGTGACGGAGGCCGTTTCGCTGCGGCCCCGCCCCTGGAGCACCACCCGGTGCACAGGGGTTCCTGCTACCCGAGGAGTGACTCCCTCCAGCGATGGACGGATCGTCCTGTAGTACCTGCGCCGCCCCGACCCGACATACCGGGAAGGCGGTGGCAGCGTGACCATCTCCCTGCTGCTCCTCGGAGCGGCTTTCCTGCTGATCCTCGCCAACGGCTTCTTCGTGGCCGCCGAGTTCGGCCTGGTGACCGTCGAGGCGACCGAGGCCGAGAAGGCGGCCGCCGAGGGCGACCGACGGGCCCGTAGGGTGGCCGAGTCGCTCAAGGAGCTGTCCTTCCAGCTCTCCGGCACCCAGCTCGGCATCACCATCACCTCCCTGGTCGTCGGCATGCTCGCCGAACCGGCCCTGGCCGAGCTGCTGCGCGGCCCGTTCGCCGCGACCGGCCTCCCGGACGGCGCCGTCTCCGGTGTCGCCGTGGTCGTCGGCATGCTGCTGGCCTCCGCGATCCAGATGGTGATCGGCGAGCTCGTGCCCAAGAACTGGGCGGTGTCCAAGCCACTGCAGGTCGCCCGGTTCGTGGCCGGCCCGCAGCACCGCTTCGCCCGCCTGTTCCGCCCGGTGATCGCCGCGCTCAACACCGTCGCCAACCGGCTGGTGCGGGCCCTCGGCGTCGAACCCGCCGAGGAACTGGCCTCCGCCCGTACCCCGGGCGAACTCGTCTCCCTGGCCCGGCACTCCGCCCAGGCCGGCGCCCTGGAACAGGACACGGCCGACCTGTTCGTCCGCACCCTGTCCCTCGGGGAGCTGACCGCGCAGCACGTCATGACCCCGCGCGTGAAGGTCAGTGCCCTCCAGGACTCGGCCACCGCCGAGGACGTCGTCAACCTCACCCGGGCCACCGGCCTGTCCCGCTTCCCCGTCTACCGGGAGAAGATCGACGAGATCGTGGGCATGGCCCATCTGAAGGACGCCCTCGCGGTCCCCGTGCACGACCGGCTGCGCACCCCGGTGAGCCGCATCGCCCGCAAGGCGCTGCTGGTCCCGGAGACCCTGCCGGTCCGGCCCCTGCTCGCCCGGCTGCGCTCCGAGCAGCCCATCGCGGTCGTCATCGACGAGTACGGCGGCACGGCGGGCGTGGTCACCCTGGAGGACATCGTCGAGGAACTCGTCGGCGAGGTGCGTGACGAGCACGACGCCAAGGACATGCCCGAGCTGGCCCCCGCCCCGCCGGAGGACGGCCGGCCCGCGTGGGACGCCGACGGCAGCTGCCGCGTCGACATCCTCCAGCGCATAGGCCTCGACGTGCCCGAGGGGCCGTACGAGACGGTCGCCGGACTCGTCGCCGACCTGCTCGGCCGTATCCCGGCCCCCGGTGACCGGGCCGAACTGCCCGGCTGGCGGCTCTCGGTCCGCCAGGTCGGCCACTACCGCGCCGAACGGGTCCGCCTGGTCAGGACGACGCCGTCGGTGAACGTGATGGAGGCCGCCCGATGAGCGTTCTCCAACTGTTCTTCGCCACGCTGCTGGTGCTCGCCAACGGCTTCTTCGTCGGTGCCGAGTTCGCGCTCGTCTCCGTGCGCCGCAGCCAGATCGAACCGCTCGGCACCGCCCGGGCCCGCCAGGTGCTCCACGGCCTCGAACGCCTGCCCCAGATGATGGCGGCGGCCCAGTTCGGCATCACGGTCTGCTCGCTGACGCTGGGCGCGGTGGCCGAGCCGACGGTGGCGCATCTGCTGGAGCCGGTGTTCGCGGCGGTCCACCTCCCCGACGGCATGGTCCACCCGCTTGGCTATGTCATCGCGTTGGCCGCCGTGGTCTTCTGCCACCTGGTCATCGGCGAGATGGTGCCGAAGAACCTCGCGATGGCGGCCCCCGAGAAGGCGGCGCTGTGGCTGAGCCCCGGCCTGGTCTGGTTCGCCCGCCTGTGCAGGCCCATCACCGTGGCCCTCGGCGCCTGCGCCCAGGGCATCCTGCGGCTCTTCCGCGTCGAGCCCAAGGACGAGGTCGAGGCCGTCGTCACCAGCGAGCAGCTCAACCGCCTGCTGGAGGACTCCGGCCAGGCGGGCCTGCTCGACCCCGAGGAGCGGGAACGCCTGGAGGACGCGCTGGAACTGGGCTCCCGCCCGGTGACCGACGTCCTGCTGCCCCGGGAGTCCCTGGTCACGGTGGCCCCGTCGGTCACCCCGGGCGAGATCGTCGAGCTGACGGCCCGCACGGGTTACTCCCGCTTCCCGGTCTCGGCGACCGACAAGGGGCCCTTCATGGGTTATGTCCACGTCAAGGATGTTCTCGACCTGGAGAACTCCGACCGCGCCGTCCCGCAGCACGTCTGGCGCCCCATGACCACCCTGCGGGCCGAGCTGCCGCTCGACGACGCGCTGACGGTCATGCGGCGGGCGGCCACGCACCTGGCCCAGGTCGCCGATGCCTCCGGCAAGGTGCTGGGTCTGGTCGCTCTGGAGGACGTCCTGGAACTGCTGGTGGGCGAGGTACGGGATCCGGCGCACCGGGAGATGCCGGAGCCGCGGGTGAGCGGGGAGCCGGAACAGGTGCTCGCCTCCTAGCTGGGGGCGGGGAGCAGCGCGGGCGCGGGTGCGTCGTGGCCGGTCGCGCCCGCGCGGCGGAGCCGCGGACCAAACACGGTCCCGCAAGCCTTCGGGCGCGCTTCAGATACCCGGCGGATCCTGTGGCCCCCGCCCCGACAGCACCTCCCCGTACGCCTGCATCAGATCCGGCAACCGCAGCGTCGCCAGGTCCTCCCGCGACAGCGACCCCGCGTACGTCGACAGCCGGAGATCCCGGTACGCGCAGCTCTTCTCGTACAGCGTCCGCAGGAAGCGGCCGTTGCCCAACTCGTCGATCCACCCCTGCTGGACCACGTGCCCGGCGATCGAGCGCAGTTCCTCCAGCGCCTCCTCGTCCCACACGTCCCCGTTCTCCGCGGCCAGCACCTTCCCGATCTCGGTGAGTTCCTGCGGCCGGTAGGAGGGGAAGTCGACGCGGGTCGTGAACCGGGAGGACAGTCCGGGGTTCGCGGCCAGCAGCCGGTCCATGCCCTCCGGATAGCCGGCGAGGATCACCACCAGATGGTCCCGGTTGTCCTCGGCCCGCTTCAGCAGCACCTGCAAGGCCTCGTCGCCGTACGCGTCCCCCTTGCCGTATCCGGAGTTGGACAGCGAGTACGCCTCGTCCACGAACAGCACCCCGCCGATCGCGGAGTCGATCAACTCGTTGGCCTTCACGGCCGTCTGCCCGAGGTATTCGCCGACGAGATCCGCCCGCTGGGCCTCCACCAGGTGATCCCCGCCGAGCAGGCCCAGCGCGTAGAAGACCCGCCCCAGGATCCGGGCCACCGTGGTCTTCCCGGTCCCCGACGGCCCCGAGAAGACGAAGTGCCGCTTCGGAGGCTGCACCGGCAGCCCCTGCCCGGCCCGCAACCGGGCCATGTTCAGCTGTGCGGACAACGCCTTGACCTGACGTTTCACCGGCTCCAGCCCCACCATGCGCTCAAGCTCGGCGAGCGCCTCCTCCAGCAGCGCGGGATCGGTCGGCCCGGCCGGAATGGGGGAGGAGGAGACCCCGGACTTCACCCGCACCGCCGGATCGCTCACCGACGGCAGGGGGCCCGTCGGCAGATCCGGTTCCGGCAGCCGCAGATCGCGGCCCTCGGTGCCGAAGAGCGGATCGAATCCGTCCGGCCCGTCCACGCTGTCCTGCCCGGCACCGGTCAGGGTGATCGCGGCCAGGTCGGCGGTGTCGTCGTACCCGTCGCCCTCGGCGATCGCTGCCAGCCGTGCCGAGGTGTCCATGAAGGCCGGGTCGACGCGGTGCACGGCCCGGTACAGGGGCAGCGCCGCCGCCGAGCGGCCCGTGCCCTCGTGCGCCCGCGCCAGCCAGTAGCGCAGCTCCTTGCGCTGCGGCTGCTCGCTGCGGCAGCGCATCAGCGCCGCCGAAAGGAGGGGCTCGGCCTGCCCGTACGTCTCCAGCCGGACTCTGGCCATGCCGCCGAACAGGCCCGCCTCGATGCCGAGCATGGGATCGTCCAGCAGCGGGTCGGTGTGCCGTACCAGCTGTTCCCAGTCCTTGACCAGATAGGCGCGGCAGGCGTGCAGGAAGCGGACCTGCGGGTCGGTGTCGACCGGGGGCAGCCCGGCGAGGGCCCGGTCCAGCTCGGGCACGTGCCGGCCGTCCAGCCAGTGCGAGGCGTGCGCGAGCAGCAGATCGCGCGGGCTCTCCAGTACCGGCTGCACCCACCAGCCCAGCCAGTACCAGGAGTTGAGCGTTCTGCGGTGCCGGGCGCGCTGTTCGCCGAAGCGGTCGCGGTGCCGGAACATCCTGAGCAGTGCGGTCGTCGTGTCGACCCGGAGAGCGTGCAGCCCGAGCCAGCCGTCGGCCATCCCCGGGTCCATCCGCACCGCGGTGCGGAACTCCTCCTCAGCCTGCGGATAGGCGCCCATCGTGTAGGCGTCCACACCCCGCAGCCAGGCCAGGTCGGCCGGGGCCTCGGGGCCCTGCGTGCCGAAGTCCATCCCGTCCCCCCACAGACCGTGTCCCCGTGGATCACCACCGGGCAGTCGCCCGACGGCCGCCGCGGTCGAACCGCCGTGCCGCGGACCGGAGTTACCGGTGCGCCAGGCAGCCTCGAAGGTCGCACCGTGGGCATCGTACCCGCGCGACGACCGCGTGCCGAAGGGTGCCGCACAGGCCGTTTGACGAGGTGGGAGCAGACGGGCGGAGACGGCTCGGTGACCGAGGGTGAGCGGATCGGTGCGCCGGGCGCCCGGAGAGGGGTGCGTGGGCAGAACGAAGCCCCCGGTCACGGGGGAACAACCGGGGGCTTCGCGTCAGGGGGCGGTCCGTATGACCGCTCATTGAGAACGTAAGACCTGTACGGCCCCCGGGTCAAGCGGAGTTGAGACAGTTCGAGAAGTTCCTCCGCAAGGGTCTTCACGGCTTCACCACAACGCGGACGGTCCGTTACTCTGGGTGACGCCTTGGTTCGGTTCACGGGTTGACCCAGGCCCCGGCAGCACCTCATACCCCTCATGCGTCTGCAGTACCAGAAGATCGGCATGGGGGCGCGAGGGGTCCTCGGCGAAGTGCGCGCGCTCCGCCTCGACCCAGCCGCTCCAGAACTCCCGCTGCTCATCCCCGTCCCGCCGCCGGCCGCGCGTCCAGGACTCCTCCCGGGGCAGCTCCATCCACAGCAGCAGCGCCAGATGCGGCCGCAGCGCCCGGCGGCCGGCACCGACCCCTTCGACGAGCACCACGGGCGCCGCCGGAAGCGGGCGCGGCGCGCCGAAGGTGCGGGCACGCCAGTCGTAGGGGGTGTAGGACGCGCTCTCGCCGCGGGCGAACGGGTGGATCACCTGGGCCATGAGCCGGTCGGTCCACTCGAAGAGCTGCTCGTGGCTGGCGATGTCGTCGAGGTGCAGCACCGGGGCCCCGCCGAGCGCGGCGGCCAAGTGCCCGGCGAAGGTGGACTTTCCCGAGCCGGCGTGTCCGTCGACGCCGATCAGCCGGACCGGCCCGAGGGAGGGGGGAAGCCCGCGCAGCCGGGCGGCGAGGTCGCGAATGGTGGTTCCCCCGGGGTGGGTCGGTGTGGGCGGTTTTCCGGAAACAGTGTAGTAGTGGTCGCGTTTTGAACCATCGGCTGGCGGCCAGTCAATGGCGCAGATAAACATTCGCGAATCCCCTGACCGATATGTCGAATTAGGCGTTCCGGGGGTGCCCGCCGCTGAGTAGGGTGCCTCCAGCGCAACCGCTGTGCGCCGTACGGGGACTGGCAGGGGGACATGGCCACGGAGTTATTCGAAGGGCACTATGTGTGGCACCCGGCGGCCGACGACCGTGTCCTGGCGAGCGTATGCGTCGATGTGCGCGCCGGGCGTTACCGATACGCGTACGAGGCCCTCGCCGAGACGCGCACCGACTTCGCCCTGCGCGCCCATCGCTCGCTGGTCCTCGCCTCCGAGGCGGCCGGCACCGACCTGGTCGAGCGCTGGCTCGCCGAGGAGCCGACGCCCGAGGCGGCGCTGATGTGGGCCCGGGTCGCCGTGCAGCGCGCGCTGCGGGCCGCCGACGCCCGCGACGAGCGTGCCGAGGCGCTGGAGCGGATCGCGCTGACCGCCTGTGACCGCGCCGCCGCCATGGCTCCCGAGGACCCCACGCCGTGGGTCGCCAAGCTCGCCATGGCCCGGCTGCATCGGCTGCGCGACCCGGCCCCGCGGGGTCTGCTCACCGCCCCGCCCGGCCCCTGGCGGCTGTTCGCGCACGTCCTGTCGCTGGACCCCTGGCACCGCGAGGGCCACCACCGCTTCCTGTCGTCCTTCTTCACGCGGTACGGCGGCTCGGTGAACGCGGCCTGGGACGTGGCCGCCTTCCTCAGCCAGCGGGCGCCCGCCGACTCCGCCCTCCGGCTGCTGCCGCTGGTGGCCCTGGTGGAGAGCTACAACCCGACCCAGCTGCTCGCCGACCGCGTCTGGGAAGAGCCGCAGTGGCGCTCCACCGCGCTGGCGATCTACCAGAACTGGCTGCCGGCGGTGTCCGGTTACCGCTTCACGCCGGTGCTCGACCTGGCCTACCTCGCGCACGCCCTGGTCATGGCCCGGTGCGAGTTCGAGGCCCGGGCGGTGTTCACGGCGATGGGTCCGTACGCCTCGCGCATGCCCTGGAGCGCCTTCGGCGACCCCGCCGAACAGCTCTCCCGGGCCCGCCGCGCCTGCGGCCTGCCCGTCCCGCGGCCCGACTGATCTGCACATGCTCTGCCCATTCACTCGGATTCACTCAGAGAAAGGCCGAACTGTGTCGGAACGGACATCGACGTCCCGCGCGAAGGCCCGCGCGGACGCGGACGCGGTCGTGCTCGACGACGACGCGACCCTGCATGCGATGGGTTATCCGCGGAAACTCACCCGGCGCTTCCAGGCGTTCGACAATTTCGCGATCTCCTTCACCATCATCAATATCCTCTCGGGCATTTTCTCGTCCTTCGGATTCGGTATGAACGCGGGCGGGCCGCGCATTCTCGTCTTCGGCTGGATCGGGGTCTGCGTCATGGTGCTGCTCATCGGCGCGGCCATGGCGGAAGTCGCCTCGGCCTATCCGACGAGCGGTGCCCTGTATTTCTCCGCCGGTAAACTTGCAAAGCGGCACAAGGGCGCCTGGTCCTGGTTCACCGGCTGGCTGAACTTCGTGGGCCAGATCGGCGGCACCGCCGCCACGGGCTATGCGGCCGCCACCTTCATCCAGGCCTTCATCCACCTGCAGTGGCCCTCCTACCAGCCCACGGCGCACCAGACGGTGCTGATCACGGCCCTGATCATCGTCGTGCAGGGCCTGGCCAACACCTACACCGTGCAGCTCGTCGCCGTACTGAACCGTATTTCCGTGTGGTGGCTGCTGATCGGACTCGTCGTGATCGTGGGCGCACTCATAGTGATGCCCGATCACCATCAGCCGGTGTCCTTCGTGACGCATTTCGAGAACAACACCGGCTTCACGAGCGGACTTTACGGCGGCATGCTCGGCCTGCTGGTCACCAGCTGGACGTTCACCGGGTTCGACGGCAGCTTCCACATGTCCGAGGAAACGGTCCACGCGACGATCAACGCGCCCAAGGGGATCACCCGCTCCATCGGCTATTCGGCGATCACCGGCCTGATCCTGATGCTGGCCCTGGTCTACAGCATCGGCGACTACGCCAAGGTGGCCGGTTCGGACGCGCCGCCCGTCCAGATTCTCATCGACGGCCTCGGCCTCGGCACCGCCAAGGTCATGCTCCTCGTCGTCATCGGAGCGATGCTCTTCTGCGGTCTCGCCAACCTCACCAGCAACACGCGGCAGATCTTCGCCTTCTCCCGCGACGGCGCCATGCCCGGCTCCCGCTGGTGGCACTCGGTCTCGCCGCGCACCCGTACGCCCGTGAAGGCGGTGTGGCTCGCGGTCGCCTGCTCGGTGGCCCTGGTCGTGCCCGGCTGGTGGTCGCACACCGCGTTCACCGCGATCGTCAGCGTCAACGTGGTCGGTCTCTTCCTCGCCTACGCCGTGCCGATCTTCCTTCGCCTCCGGCTCGGTGACGAGTTCCAGCCGGGGCCCTGGCACCTGGGCCGCTGGGGGCGTCCGGTCGGCTGGCTGGCCGTGATCTGGATCGTGCTCAGCAGCGTTCTGTTCATGCTGCCGCAGGCCTCGCCGATCACGTCCGACTCCTTCAACTACGCGCCGATCGCGCTCGCCGCCGTACTGGTCGTGGCGACGGTGTGGTGGTTCGCCACGGCCCGCCGCCGCTTCCAGGGGCCGATCAGCTACGGCCGGCCCGACGAGGTCGCCGCGATGGATCTCGTCTGACGCCGAGCACCCCAGCAGGAGGCGTCCGGCTCGGGTGGTTGCGGGGAACTGTGCGGCTGTGGGCCGGTCGCGCAGTTCCCCGCGCCCGTTCGGGGCACTGGTCGCCGTCCCACTCTGCCGTTCCAGTGGCCGAGACCAATATTGATGGCGCCGCTCACGCAGAAGTGCTGGCAGCGCCCTGCCTCCTGCTCCATAGTTGGCGCACACACCGCACCGGATCATCGGACACCTGGGGGTAATCGCGCCCATGAGCAGAGCCCAACAGCCGTCCCGCAGAACCGTCCTCACCGCAGCCGTCGCCGTCGCGGTGGCCGGCGGAACGGCCCCCGCTGCCGCCGCCACGCAGCGACCCGCCACCGAGGCCGACGACCCCGGCCAGGCGCCGGCCCGCCCGATCGACTACCACGCCTGGACCACGTACAGCGAGTGGCGCCTCGGCGCCGCCCAGGGTGTCCGGGCCGTCGCCGGCGCCCGCCCCGCCGTCGTGCTCGGCGCCCCCGCCGGCCGCACCGACTACACCGACCCGCACACCGGTACGACCGCCACCTGGGAGTACGCCACCTGGACCTCCCCGGTCCACAAGCTCACCGTCCCCGCCACCGAGGTCGTCTCCTCCTGGAACGCCCACACCCCCGACGGCACCTGGCTCCAGGTGGAACTACAGGGCACGTACTCCGACGGCACCGCGACCCCGTGGTACGTGATGGCCCGCTGGGCGGCCGGTGACCAGGACATCAAGCGGACCTCGGTGGACGGCCAGAGCGACGGCAAGAGCACCATCTGGACCGACACCTTCGCCATCGACGACGCGAGCACCGGCCTGCGCCTGACCTCGTACCGGCTGCGCCTCACCCTGTACCGCAGGCCGGGGACGCGGCTCACGCCGACCGTGTGGCGGCTGGGCGCCATGGGGTCCGACATCCCCGACCGCTTCACGGTCCCCGCCTCCACCCCCGGCCTCGCCCAGGAACTGGCCGTCCCGCGCTACTCGCAGGAGATCCACAAGGGCCAGTACCCGCAGTACGACAACGGTGGCGAGGCCTGGTGCAGCCCCACCTCCTCGCAGATGATCATCGAGTACTGGGGCGGCCGGCTCACCCCCGAGCAGTTGTCCTGGGTCGACCCGGCGTACGCCGACCCGCAGGTGGACCACGCCGCCCGCTTCACCTACGACTACCAGTACGAGGGCTGCGGGAACTGGCCGTTCAACGCCGCCTACGCGGCCACCTTCGAGGGTCTCCAGGGCGTGGTCACCCGCCTCGCCTCGCTCACCGACCTGGAGACGCTGATCGCGGCCGGCATCCCGGCCATAACGTCCCAGTCGTTCCTGAAGACCGAGCTGACCGGCGCAGGCTACGGCACCTCCGGCCATCTGATGACAGTGATCGGCTTCACCGCGGACGGCGACGTGATCGCGGGCGATCCGGCCTCGCCGAGCGACGACGCGGTACGACGGGTCTATCTGCGCCGGGAGTTCGAGAACATCTGGCTGCGCACCAAGCGGTACAACGCCTCCGGCAAGGTCGTCTCCGGCACCGGGGGAGTCTGCTACCTCTACTTCCCGGCCCACCCGAGCCCGCGTCAGCGCAAGGCGCTCGCGGCGGTGGGCGTGCGCTGACCAGGTGAGCACGACCGTGTGAGCAAGCTCATCGCCCGCGAACGCCGTCGCGGGTGGCAAGGTGGACAAATGGACATGACCACACACCCGGCCACTGCCACCCGCGTCCGCACCGGCGGCCCCCAGGAGGACGGCCCGAAGTTCCTCGAGCACGTTATGGGCTGGGTCCTCGTGGCGGTCGTCGCGATGTTCGTGACCCAGCTCGGCCTGCTCTGACTCGACCCGCTCACGTGTGCGGCATGTTCTGACATACTGCGGTGGTCCCGCCGACCGCCTGGAACAGGGCCGAAATTGAATATGCCGCATCAGCGTGCCGCCGTCCGTCCCCGGATGCGCGGTACCGAGCGCTCGATGGCCCGTCGCGCCGAACTCATCGCCATCGGGCGGAAGTTGTTCGCCGACACGTCCTACGACGCGCTGTCCATGGACGACATCGCCCGCCAGGCGCATGTCGCCAAGGGGCTGATCTACTACTACTTCCAGTCCAAGCGCGGCTATTACCTCGCGATCATCCAGGACTCCGTCGCCGACCTGGTCACCTTCGCCGCGGACGCCCTGGAGATGCCCGCCGTGGACCGGGTCCACCGCACCATCGACGGCTATCTGCGCTACGCCGAGCACCACCAGGCCGCCTACCGCACCATCGTCAGCGGCGGCGTCGGCTTCGATGCCGAGGTCCACGCCATCCGGGACAGCGTCCGCGAGGCGATCATCGCCACCGTCGCCGAAGGGGCCTACGGCCGCAGCGACATCGCCCCGCTCGCCCGGATGGGCCTGCTCTCCTGGGTGTGCAGCGTCGAGGGCGCCACCCTGGACTGGATCGACCGCCCCGAGCTGTCCCGCGACACCATGCGCGAGCTGCTGGTGAAGACGCTCGGCGGAGCCCTGCGCGCCGTCGAGGAACTGGACCCGGCCTATCGGGCGCCGCAGCCGGCCCGCCGCGACACCTGACACACCGGGGAGCGGAGGGCTCGTGGTCCTCCGCTCCCGAGTCCCCCGCGGGGCTAGTCGATGGCCTTGATCAGCTCACCGTTCGCGGTGTCGCCGCTGAGTTCCCAGAAGAAGGTGCCGCCGAGGCCCTGCCGGTTCTTGTACGTCATCTTCGTGGCGATGGTGGCCGGGGTGTCGTAACTCCACCAGTCACGGCCGCACTTGGCGTAGGCCGTGCCGCCCACGGTGCCGGTCGCCGGGCACTTGGCCTTGAGCACCTTGTAGTCGTCGATGCCCTGCTCGTACGTCCCCGCCGCCGGTCCGGTGGCCGTCCCGCCCGGCGCCGCCTGGGTGACCCCGGTCCAGCCGCGCCCGTAGAAGCCGATGCCGAGCAGCAGCTTGGACGCCGGGATGCCGAGGCCCTTGAGCTTGGCGATGGTCGCGGAGGTGTTGTAGCCCGCCTTCGGGATGCCCGGGTAGGAGGTGAGCGGGGAGTGCGGGGCGGTGGGGCCGCTCGCGTCCCAGGCGCCGAAGTAGTCGTACGTCATCGGGTTGTACCAGTTCACGTACTGCGCGGCGCCCGCGTAGTCCGCCGCGTCGATCTTGCCGCCGCCGGAGGCGTCCGCGGTGATCGCCGCCGTGACCAGTGCACTGCTGCCGAACTTCGACCGCAGCGCGGCCATGACGTTCCTGAACGCCTCCCGGCCGCTGGTGTCGCAGGTGTTGCCGCAGGCGTTCGGGTACTCCCAGTCGATGTCGATGCCGTCGAACAGCTTCGCCCACCTGGAGCTCTTCACCAGGTCGTAGCAGGACTGGGCGAAGGCGGCGGGGTTCTTCGCGGCCTCGCCGAAGCCGCTCGACCAGGTCCAGCCGCCGAAGGACCACAGGATCTTCAGGCCCGGGTGCCTCTTCTTCAGCTTCAGCAGCTGGTTGAAGTTGCCGCGCAGCGGCTGGTCCCAGGTGTCGGCGACGCCGTCCACCGACTCGGCGGCGGTGTAGGCGCGGTCGGTGGCCGCGTAGGAGTCGCCCATGGCGCACTTGCCGCCGGTGACGTTGCCGAAGGCGTAGTTGAGGTGGGTCAGTCTGGCCGCCGACCCCGAGGTCTCGACGTTCTTGACGTAGTACTTGCGGTCGTAGGTGCCCCATTCGGTGAAGTAGCCGACGACCTTCGAGCCGGCCTTGACCTGCGGTGCGGCCGGGGCAGCCGCGGTGGCGGTGCCCGCGCCGGCGAGCAGTCCTGCGCCGAGGGCGGCGGTACACGCGGTCGCGACGAACGCCCGCAGCCGCGAGCGGTGGGGAGTGTGCATCGGGTGTCTCCTCGTGGGGAGAGGGGAACGCGCGCCGATTGGCATGAACGCGGTAAAGCGTTGACCATGCACAGTAGGGAGGACTAGACCACTGCGTCAATGGTTCGTACCAATTTCGGGTCCATGGGAGGGTCCGACTGGATTCTTGAAGTGAGCGGTCGTTAACTGGTGACTGGAGGTCGCTGATCGGGCATACTCACAGCGCACAGCCGCTGGTCAGCCGCTTCCGAGACCCGGGAGAGGGCGCCTTCGGCCATCCGGAAAGACCAGGCGGAGCCGCCCCCACCCACGGGCCAGACCGCCGGTGCCCGACCAGGGAGGAGACCGACGCCATGTCCGACCGCGACCCGCAGCCGGTGGAGCGTCAGCTGCCGACGGAGGAGGCGCGGGATCTGCTCGCCCTCGTCCGGGACATCGCCCAGCGCGAGATAGCGCCGAGGGCGGCCGAGGAGGAGGACGCGGGACGCTTCCCGCGCGAGGTCTTCACCCTGCTGTCCGAATCGGGCCTGCTCGGCCTGCCGTACGACTCCGAGTACGGCGGCGGCGACCAGCCCTACGAGGTCTACCTCCAGGTCCTGGAGGAGCTGGCCGCGGCCCGGCTCACCGTGGGTCTCGGCGTCAGCGTGCACACGCTCGCCTCCTATGCGCTCGCCACCTACGGCACCAAGCAGCAGCAGGTCGAGCACCTGCCCGCCATGCTCGGCGGCGGTCTGCTGGGCGCGTACTGTCTCTCCGAGCCGTCCTCCGGCTCCGACGCGGCCTCGCTGCGCACCAAGGCCGTGCGCGACGGGGACGAGTGGGTGATCAACGGCAGCAAGGCCTGGATCACGCACGGAGGCATCGCCGACTTCTACACCGTGATGGCCCGCACCGGCGAGGAGGGCCCGCGCGGGATCACCGCCTTCCTGGTCCCCGGGGACGCGCCTGGCCTGAGCGGCGCGGTGCCCGAGAAGAAGATGGGCATGAAGGGCTCGCCCACCGCGCAGGTCCACTTCGACGGCGTCCGCGTCGGCGACGACCGGCGGATCGGCGAGGAGGGCCAGGGCTTCTTCATCGCCCTGTCCGCCCTGGACTCCGGGCGGCTCGGCATCGCCGCCTGCGCGATCGGACTCGCCCAGGCCGCGCTGGACGAGGCGGTCGCCTACGCCACCCAGCGCCGGCAGTTCGGCCGCCCCATCGCCGACTTCCAGGGCCTGCGCTTCATGATCGCCGACATGGCCACCCAGATCGAGGCCGGCCGTGCCCTCTACCTCGCGGCGGCCCGGCTGCGCGACGCCGGCAAGCCGTTCGCCAAGCAGGCCGCCATGGCCAAGCTGCACTGCACCGACACGGCCATGAAGGTCACCACGGACGCCGTGCAGATACTCGGCGGCTACGGCTACACCGCCGACTTCCCCGCCGAGCGCTATATGCGCGAGGCCAAGGTCCTGCAGATCGTCGAGGGCACCAACCAGATCCAGCGGATGGTCATCGCCCGTCACGTGGCGGGACCCGAAGGCCGCTGAACTGCCCCGTGAGGACCGTCGGGGCCGCCAGCCTGATCCACTCCGGATCGTGGCGGCCCGGCAGGGTCCGGCCCCGGTCGGCCCAGGTCCGCATGAGATCGCGGTAGATGGGCGGGTCCTGCGGGGCAGGCGGCGGCGGAACCGATTCTGCGGGGCGAGGGACGAAGACACGGCGCTGACGCCCGGTGGCCGAGTGCATGGGGGTCATACCCGAACAACGCGGCAGCACCCGGACAGGTCACCGTTCGCCGGAATAGGGCGTCAGTTCAGGCACATCCCATCCCCGCTCTGGCCTCCTCCGGTCGGCTGACGTACCGTCAGCCGACCGACGCTCAGGGGGTGCCCGTGGCCGACGACCGTCCCGTACCGCTCGACGAGTACCCGGTGCACCAGGTACCGCTGTCCATGAAGCACGTGGCGACCGGCGACCGGAACGCCTACGACCGCTGCATCTTCCACGTCTTCGACCACACCGGCCGCGCCCTGCTCATCCTCGGTCTCGGCGTCTACCCCAACCTCGGCGTGATCGACGCCTACGCCACCCTGCGCACCGGGGACACCCTGCACGCCGTCCGCGCCTCGGACGCGCTGGGGGAGGACCGGATGCGGCTCGCCGTGGGGCCGCTGCGCATCGAGGTCCCGCAACCGCTCCGGGAGCTGCGTCTGATCTGCGCGGACGAGCAACTGTCGTACGACCTCACCTGGACGGCCGCCTTCCCCGCCCTCTGGGAGCCGCACCACCTCCAGCGCCGCGGCGACCGGCTCACCCTGGAGGGCCGCCGCTTCGTCCAGGCGGGCACCGCGGAGGGCGTGATCCGGGCCGGGGGAGAGGAGTTCCGGGTCACCGCGGACAGCTGGACCGGCACCCGGGACCGCAGCTGGGGCGTGCGGCCCGTCCCGGGCGAGGACGGCGGGCGGCTCGCCGCGGACCACCTCACCGAGGGGTTCCACTGGATCTGGTGCCCGGTCCGCTTCGGCGACCGCTTCCTGATGGTCATCACCCAGGAGGACGCCGACGGCCACCGCTCCCTGAACGACGCGACCCTGGTCCACCCCGGCCGGCGCGACCGCCAGCTGGGCTGGCCGCAGGCCGAGATCGGCTACCGCTCCGGCACCCGCCACCCGGAGCGGGCCGTCATCCATCTGGGGGACGCACGGGAATCGCGGAAGCTCGACGTCGAGATCCTGGCCTCCTCGCCGCTCGCCCTCGGCGCGGGCTATCCGCCGGCGGACGACTGGCAGCACGGCACCTGGCGGGGGCCCGGCTGGACCGACCGGCGCACCTACGACATGACCCTGCCCCACCCACTGGCCGGATACGGCGTCACCGACCACTCCGCCCGCTTCCGGCTCGACGGGCAGACCGGTTACGGCATCTTCGAGCACGGCTCGTTCGGCCGGCACGACCCGAGCGGCTTCACCGGCTTCGATTCGGTCGCGCCCTGAGACATCGATTGCACCTGAGGGGGGAGCCCGCATGGCCACGGCACCGCGTCCCCGTACCACCACCCGCGACCCCGAGGAGCTGACCCGGCGCCTGACCGCCTGGCTCGGCACCCGGCTGCCCGGCGCCAAGGCGACCGGCGTCACCGTCCCCGCCTCCAACGGCATGTCCAGCGAGACCCTGCTGTTCGACCTCGAACACCCCGAAGCGCCTTTCGGGGCCTGTGCGTTGCGGCTCGCGGCGGACCCGGCGGCGTACGCCGTCTTCCCCGAGTACGACATGGCCCGCCAGTACCGCACCCTGCGCCTGGTGGCCGAACGCACGGACGTGCCCGTGCCCCGTGTGCTGTGGCTGGAGGAGGACCCGGGTCCGCTCGGGGCGCCGTTCTTCGTCATGGAGCGGGTCGCCGGCCGCGTGCCGCCGGACGTCATGCCGTACACCTACGAGGGCAGTTGGCTGCACGGGGCGAGCGACGCCGAGCGCGAGCATCTGGAGGCGGAGACCGTCGGACTGCTGGCCCGCCTGCACGACCAAGTACCCCTTGCCGAGGCCCAGTTCCTCGGCACGCCCGGCCCGGAGGACGCGCTGCGCCGCCATGTGACGGCCCAACGGGCCTACTACGCCTGGGTGATCGACGGCCTGCCCCGCTCACCCCTGATCGAGGCCGCATTCGACCGGCTGGAGGAGCTGTGGCCGCGCGAGGTGGGCGAGCCCGTCCTCAGCTGGGGTGACGCGCGCATCGGGAACATCGTCTACGACCGTTTCGACCCCGTCGCCGTGCTGGACTGGGAGATGGCGGCACTCGCCCCGCGCGAGGTCGACCTCGGCTGGACCGTCTATCTGCACCGCTTCTTCCACGACCTCACGGTCGCCTCCGGACAGCGCGGACTGCCGGACTTCCTGCGCCGCGACCGCGTCGAGGCCCGCTATGCGCGCCTGACCGGCCACACCCCGCGCGACATGGACTTCCACACCCTCTACGCCGCCCTGCGGCACGCGATCGTCATGCTCCGCATCGCCTACCGGCAGGCGTACTTCGGCGAGGTCGCCGTCCCGGCGGACCCGGACACACTGATCCTGCACCACGACAGCCTGCGTGCCATGGTGCAGGGCAGGTACTGGATGCGGTGAGGCGGCTCAGGCGGCCTGGCGGCGCAGCGCCGGCACGCGCATCGGGCGCGAGCCCGGGCCGCCGACGTGCGAGAAGGGCTGCGTACGCCAGTCCAGACCCTGGGGGAGCGTCAGCAGCAGGGCCGTGTCCTGCTCCTGCGGCTCGAAGGACTCGTCCGCGGGGTGGGCGTCGGAAGCCGAACGGCCCGTGCCCGCACAGACCGTGAGACCGAACGGGTTCCACGGCGAGGCGCACAGCGCGTGCTCGGGCAACACCTGCTCGTCCGCCAGCAGCGCGATCGGCTGGGCGCAGTCCGGGCAGATCACCCGGTACATCTCGAAGGTGTCGTAGGCGTCCAGTTCGTCGTCGAAGGCGTCGGGTTCGACGCCCTCCGGCTCGGGCTCGACGACCGGCTGCTGCCGCTTGGACGCGGATCGACCAGGGCGATGGACACTCTGCATGGGATTCTCCCCCTAAGGCTGGGCCGTGACGGCGCTGCGGCCTCGACCACAGCAAGCACTTCCCGCCCGCCCTCGGCGGTAATCACGAGAACATCACGGAGGCCGTTCGAGCTGTGTGGCGTTCGTCACATGCCGCGTGCAGGTGCGCGGTGCGGGCCTTATGCGCCGCTTTTTGTATCGAACCGGCTATGACCTGCGCTCTCGGCTATCCCCGGAGATCAAGCGCACTGTAGGTTTTGGCGCCATGGAGGAGCTGGACCGACAGATCGTGCAGCTGCTCGTCAAGGACGGGCGGATGAGCTACACAGACCTGGGCAAGGCCACGGGCCTGTCCACGTCCGCCGTGCACCAGCGGGTGCGGCGGCTGGAACAGCGTGGCGTCATCCGCGGCTATGCCGCGGTGGTCGACCCCGAGGCCGTGGGGCTGCCGCTCACCGCGTTCATCTCGGTCAAACCGTTCGACCCCAGCGCCCCCGACGACATCTCGGACCGCCTCGCCGGCGTTCCCGAGATCGAGGCCTGCCACAGCGTCGCGGGCGACGAGAACTACATCCTCAAGGTGCGGGTGGCGACCCCGCACGAACTGGAAGAGCTGCTGGCCAGGCTGCGGAGCCTGGCGGGCGTCTCGACGCGGACGACGGTCGTCCTGTCGACGCCGTACGAGGCACGGCCGCCCCGGATCTGAGCACTGCCTCTCGGCACGCCCCAGGTGCAGCGCCTCCCCGGCGGCAGGAGAAACTGTCCGCTATGAGCGACCGCACCGCCGACCCCCAGCCCCCCAAGACCGTCCTCCTGCGCCGAGGAGAGGTGCACAGCCCCGCGGACCCCTTCGCCACGGCGATGGTGGTGGAGCGCGGCCAAGTCGCCTGGGTCGGCTCCGAGGGCGCCGCCGACGCCTTCGCCGACGGCGTGGACGAGGTGGTCGACCTCGACGGCGCCCTGGTGACCCCGGCCTTCACCGACGCCCATGTGCACACCACCGCCACCGGCCTCGCGCTGACCGGCCTGGACCTGTCCGGTGCGCCCTCCCTGGCGGCGGCCCTCGCCCTGGTCCGTGACTTCGCCGCCGCCCGCCCGGACGACCGCGTGCTGCTGGGCCACGGCTGGGACGCCGCCCGCTGGCCCGGCGGCCGCCCGCCGACCCGCGCCGAACTCGACGAGGCCACCGGCGGCCGCCCGCTGTACCTCTCCCGCATCGACGTGCACTCGGCGGTGGTCACCACCGCCCTGCTGGACCTGATCCCCGCAGACGTCCCCCGCGCGGACGTCCCGCTCACCGCCGACGCCCACCACGCCGTCCGCGAGGCCGCACTCGCCGCCGTCACCCCGGCCCAGCGTGCCGAGGCCCAGCGCGCCGCACTCGCCCACGCGGCCTCCCTCGGCATCGGCTCGGTGCACGAGTGCGGCGGCCCCCGGATCTCCTCCGAGGACGACTTCACCGGCCTGCTGAAGCTCGCCGCCGAGGTGCCGGGACCCCGGGTCGTCGGCTACTGGGCCGAGCAGAACGTCGATCGCGCCCGGGACCTGGGTGCGGTGGGCGCCGCAGGCGATCTCTTCGCCGACGGCTCGATCGGCTCGCACACCGCCTGTCTGCACGAGCCGTACGCCGACGCCGACCACACCGGCACCGCCCATCTGGACGCCGAGGCCGTCGCCGCCCATGTCGTCGCCTGCACCGAGGCGGGCCTGCAGGCGGGCTTCCACGCGATCGGCGACGCCGCCGTGACCGCCGTCGTGGAGGGTGTGCGCGCTGCGGCGGAGAAGCTCGGCCTCGCCCGGATCCGGGCCGCCCGGCATCGCGTCGAGCACGCCGAGATGCTCACCCCCGAGACCGTCGCCGGCTTCGCCGAGCTGGGCCTGATCGCCTCCGTGCAGCCCGCCTTCGACGCGCTGTGGGGCGGCGAGGACGGCATGTACGCCCGGCGGCTGGGCGCGGAACGGGCCCGCACCCTCAACCCCTTCGCGGCCCTGCTGCGCGCCGGCGTGCCGCTCGCCTTCGGCTCCGACAGCCCGGTCACTCCGCTCGACCCGTGGGGCACCGTCCGTGCCGCCGCGTTCCATCACACGCCCGAGCACCGGGTCTCCGTCCGGGCCGCGTTCACGGCGCACACGCGCGGCGGCTGGCGGGCCGTGGGCCGGGACGACGCCGGCGTCCTGGTGCCAGGCGCGCCCGCCGACTACGCGGTCTGGCGCACCGACGAGCTGGTCGTCCAGGCCCCCGACGACCGGGTGGCCCGCTGGTCGACCGACCCGCGCTCCGGCACGCCCGGCCTGCCCGACCTCACCCCGGGCCGTGACCTGCCGGTCTGCCTGCGCACGGTGGTGGGCGGGCGGGCGGTGTTCGTACGGCCGGGCGAGTGATCTACGGGGGTGGCGCGGCGGCGGTCGCTCGCCGCCGGCCCGCCGCCCGACCTGCGCATCCTCCGCAAAGGTTGCGCCGTCCGGGCCGTTGTCGCAGGCCAGAGGGCTGTTGACAGTCGACGGCCGAGGGCCGGTAGGTTCGTCCGAGTCCACCACCGGACGCCCGACCGGGGAACTTCGCCCGACTCGTCGCAGCGCTGCTGGGTCAGGGATGGTGTGCCGCACCGGGGCACCGTCGCTTGGGAGCCAGGCTCAGCGCCCGTGCCGCCGAGGGAACGTTCCGGCCGGTCGGCAAGGTGTGACCCGGGTGGGGCCCGTGCGCTCAGTAGACAACGGCTTTCGGTCGATCCGCAGCCAGCGGGTCCCAGGTCGGCCCGAAGGGCGCCGGGCCCCCATCCGCCGTGGCGGGAAAGCGGCCCCGGCGCGCCGAGAAGGTGCCGAAAAACGCATTCTTACCCCACTCTTGTGGAATCGACACCGCCATACGAACAAGTCGGCGCGTCATACCAGGCGGTGGCCACTATGGTGGACGCCTGCGTACGACCAGAAGGGGCAGTAGTGAACGACGGCGACGGGACCCTCGCGGCCAAGGCCCAGGGGAGGCAGTTCGGTCCGCTCGGCACGGCCTTGGTGATCATTCCGACCTACAACGAGGCGGAGAACATCAAGACCATCGTCGGCCGGGTACGCAAGGCCGTTCCCGAGGCGCACGTGCTGATCGCGGACGACAACAGCCCGGACGGCACCGGCAAGCTCGCCGACGAGCTGGCCGCCGAGGACGAGAACGTCCAGGTGATGCACCGCAAGGGCAAGGAGGGCCTGGGCGCCGCCTATCTCGCGGGCTTCCGCTGGGGCATGGAGCGCGACTACGGCGTGCTGGTCGAGATGGACGCCGACGGCTCCCACCAGCCCGAGGAGCTGCCCCGGCTGCTCACCGCCCTCAAGAGCGCCGACCTGGTGCTCGGCTCCCGCTGGGTGCCGGGCGGCCGCGTGGTGAACTGGCCCAAGTCGCGTGAGTTCATCTCCCGTGGCGGCAGCCTCTACTCCCGGCTCGCCCTCGGTCTGCCGCTGCGTGACATCACCGGTGGCTACCGCGCGTTCCGCCGCGAGACCCTTGAGGGTCTGGGTCTTGACGAGGTCGCCTCGCAGGGCTACTGCTTCCAGGTCGACCTGGCCCGCCGCGCGGTCAAGGCCGGCTTCCACGTGGTCGAGGTGCCGATCACCTTCGTCGAGCGCGAACTCGGCGACTCCAAGATGAGCAAGGACATCCTCATCGAGGCGCTGTGGCGGGTCACCGCCTGGGGCGCGGGGGAGCGGGTCGCCAAGCTGACGGGCAGGAACAAGCGGGCCAAGTAGTCTCGCGTCGGCCCTGGGCGAACATCCGCTTATCCCGCGCTGAGCCGCCGCCAGGCACACTGGGGGCATGACGACTGGCGCTCCGACCTCTCCGTACACCGCCCGGCCCCGGCGCTCCCGGCTGCGCAGGTATCTGCCGCTGGGCATCGCCGCCTGGCTGGTGCTGGAGATCTGGCTGCTGACCCTGGTCGCGGGGGCGGCCGGGGGGTTTGCCGTGTTCCTGCTGCTCGTGGCGGGCTTCGTGGCCGGCTCCGTGGTCATCAAGCGGGCCGGCCGCCGCGCGTTCCAGAGCCTGAACGAGGCACTGCAGCGGGGCGGTTCGCCGGAGCGCGGCGGCGGCAACGGCCTGATGATGCTCGGCGGCCTGCTGCTGATGATCCCGGGTCTGGTCTCCGATGCGGCCGGCCTGCTCCTGCTTGTGCCGCCGGTGCAGAAGGCCGTGAGCCGGTACGCGGAGAACGCCCTGGACAAGAGGCTGCGCACGGCGGCCCCGGGCAGCTTCGGCGATGCCTTCCAGCAGGCCCGCATCCACCGTCCCGACGGGAAGGTGGTGCAGGGCGAGGTCATCCGCGAGGACCGGCCCGAGCCCGGGGAAGAGCAGCATCCGCCGCTGACCCGCTGAGCACGCCCCCGGACATACCGAAACGCGGGCGCCGTACGTGAACCACGTACGGCGCCCGCGTTTCGTATGCGCTGTGTCTCCGCCCGGCCCCGCAGGGACTAGGCCGACTTACGGCTGTCCCGAGGGTGAACCGCGATGTTCATCGCCCCCGAGCGCAGAACGGCCAGGCGCTCCTCGAGGACCTCTTCGAGTTCCTCACGGGTGCGCCGCTCCATCAGCATGTCCCAGTGGGTACGCGCGGGCTTGGCCTTCTTCTCCTCAGGGCCGTCGCCGTCGACGAGGAGTGCCTGGGCTCCGCAGACCTTGCACTCCCACTCCGGCGGGATCTCCGCCTCGACCGAGAAGGGCATCTCGAAGCGGTGCCCCTTCTCGCATGCGTACTCCACGGCCTGGCGCGGGGCCAGGTCGATACCGCGGTCCGTCTCGTAGCTGGTCACTACGAGGCGCGTACCGCGAAGAGCTCGCTCACTCATGAATCGTGCCTCCCGGGCTTGTCGCCCACAGGACAGGTGTCGCTGTCGTCGTCATCCGGTCAACGTCCGGTCGGCGGTAAAGATTCCCGTTCCGTGTCCCGTTCCGGGTCATGCGTCGCCGTCGTAGCCGCCCCTTGTTCTACCCACCGGCGCCCGGTTTGTCACATCTGCTAGCAGATGTCACCCAGCGTTTCGGCATCTTTGACGCGCAGTAACGGTACGCCTGGCAGGCCAAAGGCGTACACTACCGCCCTTTCGTCTTCAGCGCTAAACCGGCGCTAAATCTTCTCCGGAACGGGATTGCCCGCCTCGCCGATCGCCCTTCGCACCGGCACGCGCGCCAGCAGCGCGAAGCCGATGACGAAGAAGGCCACCAACGAGATGATCGCGGACCGATAGCTTCCGGTCAGCTGGTAGGTCATGCCGAACAGCAGCGGCCCGAGCCAGCTCATCCCGCGGTCGCTCAGCTCGTACGCCGAGAAGTACTCGGCCTCCTTGCCGGGCGGCACGAGATGGGAGAAGAGCGACCGGGACAGCGCCTGGCTGCCGCCGAGGACCAGGCCGATCCCGGCGGCCAGCACGAAGAAGAACACCGGTGCCTTCGCGGGCAGGAAGTAGCCGGCCGCCAGGGTCACCGTCCACGCCACCAGTGAGCCGAGGATCGTCCGCTGTGCGCCGTACGTCCGCGCCAGCCGCCCCATCGCCAGCGCCCCCGCCACGGCCAGCACCTGCACCAGCAGCACGGCCATGATGAGCGTCGACTGACCGAGGCCCAGTTCCTGCGAGCCGTAGACGGAGGCCTGGGTGATCACCGTCTGGATGCCGTCGTTGTAGATGAGGTACGCCAGCAGGAAGGACAGCGTCAGCGGGTGCCGGCGCATGTCCCGGACCGTCGCGGCCAGCTGACTGAGCCCGGGTGCCGAGGCGCGTTCCACGCGCGCGTGCCGATCACGCAGCCTGCGCAGCGGTACGAGCGTGAAGGCGCCCCACCACAGGCCCGCCGAGGCCAGGCAGACCCGGACCGCGGCCGTCTCGGTCAGGCCGAAGGAGTCGTGCGCCGAGTACAGCACCAGGTTGGCGACGAGGACCGTGGAACCGGCCCCGTAACCGAAGGCCCAGCCCCGGGAGGAGACCGCGTCGCGCTCCTCGGGCGGGGCGATCTGCGGCAGATAGGAGTTGTAGAGCATCATTCCGACGGACTGCGCCGCGTTGGCCACCACCAGCAGCGCCCCGCCGAGCAGATACCGGTTCCCGTCCAGGAAGAACATGCCCGTGGTCGCGGCGGCCCCGGTGTACGCCGCCGCCGCGAGCAGCGGCTTCTTGCGGCCGGTGCGGTCGGCCGCACTGCCCACGATCGGCATCACCACGACCGCCAGGATCACCGACAGGGACACCGAGTAGGCGAAGAAGGAGCCCGCCCGGACCGGGACGCCCAGCGGGTGCACATAGCCGTCGGCGTCCGCGGCCCGCTCGGCGACCGCGGTGAGGTACGGCCCGAGGAAGACCGTGACCACGCTCGTCGAATAGACCGAGCAGGCCCAGTCGTAGAAGTACCAGCCGCGCTGCTCGCGCCGGAGGCCGGCGGCGTCGTCCGCCGCGTCCGTCCGCACGGTGTCCGTGCTCACCCGTGCCCTCGCTTCCCCGCTCAAGTGCTCAAGTGCGAAGGCTCGGGCCGGGCGGCCGGGCGGTCAGACCCAGACGCCGCGCTCCTCCATGACCTTGCGCAACGTGTCGATGTGATCGGTCATGATGCCATCGACTCCCAGATCCAGCAGCCGGTGCATACGCTCGGGTTCGTTGATCGTCCACACGTGCACCTGCAACCCGAGCGCGTGGGCGGCGCGGACGAAGCGATGGTCGACCACCGGGACCCCCGACTGGGCCTCGGGCACCTGCGCGGCGACGGCGGACCGGCGCACGGCGGCCGGCAGCCCCCAGGAGCGCAGCCGCAGGCTCAGCACCCCCCGGGTGCCGAAGGAGGTGGCCAGCTTCGGTCCGGCCAGCCGCTGGGCGCGCAGCACGCGCGCCTCGGAGAACGAGCCGACGCAGACCCGGTCCCAGGCATCCGTGCGCTCGATCAGCTCCAGGAAGGGGCGCAGCGCGGGCTCCGCCTTGATGTCGACGTTCCAGCGGACCTCGGGGAAGGTCTCCAGCAGCTCCTCGAACAGCGGCACCGGTTCACGGCCGCCCACGCGCGCGTGCCGTACGTCCTCCCACGGCAGATCGGCGATGCGGCCCGCACCGTCGGTGACCCGGTCCAGCGTCGAGTCGTGGAAGGCGACGAGCCGGCCGTCGGCCGTGGCGTGCACGTCGGTCTCGATGTAGCGGTAGCCCATCTCGACCGCGCGCCGGAACTGCGCCACGGTGTTCTCCAGCCCGTCGGCGGCCCCGCCCCGGTGGGCGAAGGCTATGGGCCCCGGGTGGTCGAGGTACGGATGGCGCTTGGGCGGTGTCGTGAGGCTCACGAACGCAGTATCACCCGTTCCGGTGTCGCTGCGGCAACGACCGTGCTTCCGGTCGATGCCGGAGGGACGGCGAACACACGCAGGAACAACTGGGCCAGCGGTCCGATGGACACCGCGTACAGCACGGTGCCGATGCCGATGGTGCCGCCCAGCAGGAACCCGGTGACCACCACCGCGACCTCGATCCCGGTGCGCATCAGCCGCACCGAGCGGCCGGTGCGCCGGTGCAGCCCGGTCATCAGCCCGTCGCGCGGGCCCGGACCGAAGCGCGCCGCGATGTAGAGGCCGGTCGCCGTACCGTTCAGCACGATCCCCGCAAGCAGGAGCGGGACGCGTACGGCGAGGGAGTGCCCGTCCGGGACGAGGGCGAGTGTGCCGTCCATGGCGAGGCCGATGACGAAGACGTTCGAGACCGTGCCGAGGCCGGGGCGCTGGCGCAGCGGGATCCACAGCAGCAGCACCGCGGCCCCCACGAGGATCGACACCACGCCGATGGTCAGCCCGGTGAGTTCGGCGAGGCCCTGGTGCAGCACGTTCCAGGGCTCCAGGCCCAGGCCCGCCTCGACGAGCAGGGCGGAACTCACGCCGTAGAGCACGAGCCCGGCGTACAGCTGGATCAACCGCCGTCCGAGACGGCGCCGAGTGGACACGAAATACCCCCCTGGGTGGTGGCGGTGGCCTGACGCATGTCACTCTGTGGCTTGGGAAGAATCTCCATCCATGGCCAATTCGGGGAAGGTGGACTGATCGTCATGGCGCAGTGGACCTCTGCCATGGGGGCCGCGCAGCTCGCCCGGCTCCTCAAGTCCCAGCAGGACCGCCCGGCCGGCCCCGGCACCCGCCGCCCGCCCGCCTACCGCGCCCTCGCCGACGGCATCCGGCTGCTGGTGCTCGAAGGGCGCGTCCCGGTGGCCGCCCGCCTCCCCGCCGAACGCGAACTCGCCCTCGCCCTGTCCGTGAGCCGTACGACCGTGGCGGCCGCCTACGAGGCGCTGCGCACCGAGGGCTTCCTGGAGTCCCGGCGCGGCGCCGGCAGCTGGACCGCCGTACCGGCCGGAAACCCGCTGCCCGCCCGGGGCCTGGAGCCCCTGCCCCCCGAGGCCCTGGGCTCGATGATCGACCTCGGCTGCGCCTCGCTCCCGGCCCCCGAGCCATGGCTGACCCGCGCCGTGCAGGGCGCCCTGGAGGAACTGCCGCCGTACGCCCACACGCACGGCGACTACCCGGCCGGGCTGCCCGCGCTGCGCTCGATGATCGCCGAGCGCTACACCGCGTGCGGGATCCCCACCATGCCCGAGCAGATCATGGTGACGACCGGTGCGATGGGCGCCATCGACGCGATCTGCCATCTCTTCGCCGGCCGTGGCGAGCGGATCGCCGTCGAGTCGCCGTCCTACGCCAACATCCTCCAGTTGATGCGGGAGGCCGGCGCCCGCCTGGTTCCCGTCGCGATGGCCGAGGGGCTGTCCGGCTGGGACGTGGACCGCTGGCGTCAGGTCCTGCGCGAGGCCGCGCCCCGGCTCGCGTACGTCGTCGCCGACTTCCACAACCCCACCGGCGCGCTCGCCGACGAGGACCAGCGGCGCCGGCTGGTGGACGCGGCGCGTTCGGCCGGCACGGTGCTCGTCGCCGACGAGACGATGACCGAGCTGTGGCTGGACGAGGAGTTCGCGGACGGCGGGATGCCGCGCCGGGTCTGCGCCTTCGACCCGGCCGGCTCGACCGTCATCACGGTCGGCTCGGCGAGCAAGGCCTTCTGGGCGGGCATGCGGATCGGCTGGGTGCGGGCGGCTCCGGACGTCATCCGCAGCCTGGTCGCCGCGCGGGCGTACGCCGATCTCGGTACGCCGGTGCTGGAACAGCTCGCCGTCAACTGGCTCTTCAGCACGGGAGGTTGGGAACAGGCGGTGGAGCTGCGCCGGGCCCAGGCCCGCGAGAACCGGGACGCGCTGGTGGCGGCGATCCGGCGTGAGCTGCCGACCTGGGAGTTCCACCTTCCCAAGGGCGGCCTGACCCTGTGGGTCCGTGCCGGCGGCCTGTCCGGCTCCCGGCTCGCCGAGGCGGGCGAGCGGACCGGCGTCCGCGTCCCCTCCGGTCCCCGCTTCGGCGTGGACGGAGCGTTCGAGGGCTATCTCCGGCTGCCGTTCACCGTCGGGGGAGCGGTGGCGGAGGAGGCGGCGGTACGGCTGGCCGCGGCGGTCCGACTGGTGGAGACGGGCGCCACGGGGGGTGTGGAGGCGCCGGGCACATTTGTGGCTTAGGCCGCGCCCACTCGCTCGGAGCGCCGGGTTCTTCGGCGACCGCGGGCTCGTTGTGGCTTGTCGCGCAGGTCCCCGCGCCCTTCAGCGCGCTCCAGCCGCAGCTCCCCAGGGGCGCGGGGAACTGCGCGAACGGCCACGGCGGACCCGCACCCGGCAGCCGGTCCGAACCCGACGGCGCTACCCGGCAGCCTCCGCAGGCACCCCCGGCTTCGTCAGATCCGTCGTCTCCGGAGCCTCCGTCGGCTGCGCCCCCACGGCAGTGGCCCGCGCCGGCAGCAACTCCAGCACCGCCTGCCGGTCGGCGTCACTGGTCGCGTCGTCGTACGGATCCGGCGTACGCGGCACCTGGAGCCGGTGCACCGGACCCGACCCCAACCGCGCATACCCCCGCCCCGGCGGTACGTGCCCGAGCGGTGTCGTGTGCGGTCGAGCGCCCAGTACCGCCTCCACCTGCCGAGGCGCCGCGGGCCCGAGCACGACACGCGCGCGCGTGTGCTGCCGTACCGCGTCGCTCAAGGCCTCCGCGCTGTCGAACTGCTCGGCCACCACGACGGTCACGTTCGCCGCACGGCCGTGCCGCAGCGGCACCTGGAGCAGCACCTGCGGGTCCTTGCGGCCGTCCGCCGCGGCGAGGTGGGCGAAGACGGAGGGGCGGTCCAGCATGATCCACAGCGGGCGGCGGGCGTCGGCCGGTGGCGGGTCGCCCGCCTGCCGGGCCAGGTTGATGGCGATGAGCCGCCGCTCGGTCTCCTGCGCCGCCCACTCCAGGCTCGCCAGCGCACCGGGCAATGCGCACTCCACGGACAGGACGCCGTCCCGGCCGGTCAGGCACGCGTACTCGCCGGTGCCGCCGCCATCGACGATCAGGACGTCGCCGGACCGGAGGGCCTGCAGCGCGACGGAGCGCAGCAGGGTCGAGGTGCCGCTGCCGGGGTGGCCCATGGCCAGCAGGTGCGGCTCGGTGGAGCGGATGCCGGTGCGCCAGACGACCGGCGGCACGTCGATCTCTTCCTCTCCGTAGGAGAGGGGGAGTGTGCGCTGGACCTCGCTGGGGTCGGTGAAGCCGAGGACGGTCTCGCCGGGCGCGGTGACGAAGTGCTGGGCGGGGATGTCGGCGGGCAGTGGAGGCAGAACGGTGACGGTGAGCTGGTTGCCCTCCTCGTCCCAGGTGAAGCGGTATTCGCGGCCCCGGCCGGCCTTGGCGGTGAGCAGCTGCTCGATGCGCATGCGGGCCTCGGGCTCGCCGTCCGGGAAGTACGCGGGGTAACGGATCTCGAGATGGCCGACGCGCCCCGCCTCGTCGAACTCGTGGGCGGTGAAGGCCTTCTCCCACTCCCCGCCGTGCGTGTACAGCGGCGCCGGGTCCTCAGGGGTGGAGAAGTACGGCACCAGGGCCTCGTAGAGGGACTGGAGCCGTTCGGTCTGGGACTCGTCGGGCCCCTCGGGGGCCGGACCAGTGTGGTCGCGGCCCTGCCAGGCTGCCGCCGCCATCAGGGTGATGACGGCGAGCAGCGGCCCGTACGGCATCAGCGCCACGGCCAGGATCACGCAGGCCGTGAGGAACAGCAGCGGCCCACGCTTGTCCTGGGGTGTGTCCGCCCATCTGCGCCGCCCGGCCGAGGCCAGTCGGCGCAGCCCGCGCGTGACGGTGATCAGCGGGTGGAGGACGTCGGTGGCGCTGTCGGCCGCCGTCCGGGCCAGCTCCCGGCTCCGGGTGAGCTGCGTCCGGGCGATCTGGGCGCTGTCCTTGCTCAGAATGCGGGGGAGAGGGCGCCGGGCCACTGCTGTCTCCTGACGGTGCGTGCGGGCGGGACGGGCGGGTCAGAACTTGATGCCGCCTAGGAGGCTCGCCAGGCTCTCTCCGCCGGCCTTGATGCTCGGGGCGATGCCCGTGTTGGCGAGGTAGAAGCCGAACAGCGCCGATGTGCATGCGTGCGAGCCCTTGAGGCCGTCCTTGCGGAAGAAGAGGAAGACGACGACGCCGAGCAGCATGACGCCTGAGATGGAGAGGATCATTTCGGGCCTCCTGGTGTCATTGGGTGGGGGACAGTCACCGTGAGTTCTTCCAGGATCACAGGATGTATCCATATGATTAAAGGTGCAACTGGGTGAAATCTGGTAGATTTCGCCCGGTTGGCGGAGCGGTTCCAGGCTGGTCGAGCCGGGTTGTGCCGTCGGTGGGGGCTGGTGCTGATCTTTACCTCGGGCACAACGGGTCATGTGCCGCGCGAGCCAGTACGCTGGCGATTCACTCGTACGGCCGCGTTCCGCTCTCGCTGCCGTACGCTCCCTGAAGTCCCCGAAGTTCGCAGGAGAGGCGGTCCGGCCGATGAGTGAAGCCCCCGACCCCGAGGTCGTGGAGCTGGCGACCAAGATCTTCGATCTGGCCCGGCAGGGGCAGACCGAGGCGCTCGTGGCCTATGTCGACGCCGGCGTTCCGGCCAACCTCACCAACGACCGCGGCGACTCCCTGGTGATGCTCGCCGCCTACCACGGGCACGCCGACGCGGTACGCGCGCTGCTCGCCCGGGGCGGCGCGGCGGACCAGGTCAACGACCGGGGTCAGACCCCGCTCGCGGGCGCCGTCTTCAAGGGTGAGACGGAAGTGATCAAGGCGCTCCTGGCGGGCGGAGCCGACCCGGCCGCGGGGACCCCGTCGGCCGTCGACACCGCCCGGATGTTCGGCAAGACGGAACTCCTGGAGCTGTTCGGCGCGCACTGACGCGCATGTCCTGACCAGGTACGACACGAAAAACGGGGGAGGCGGTAAGAGGCCGCCGGAAATACGGTCGCGGCAGCACAAACCGCCGGGTCATCATGACGACGTGATTCACGGACGCGATGGCTGGGCAGGTGATGCCGCACCGCGCGGGCCGTGATGCGGTCCGCATGGGCCACCGACGAGAGGCAGAGAGAGATGGTCTTCAGCAAGCAAGAGACGGCGGGCGCTCCGACGTTGTGTCACGCGGCCAGGTAGTGCGTGTTCTCCGGTTGCGTCGACGCTTGATGTGAGGCTGTTTCCCATGTTCGATCCGGTCATAGCGCCCAGCGGTACGCTGCTCGGCCTGCTCCAGCGGGGCCGCGGCGACGGCACGCTGCACGCGCTCACCGCCCCCCGCGCGGAAGCGCTTGCGGCCCTGAACCACTGTGTGCTGCGCGATCCCCGCCACGACTGGCAGGTGGAGAACCGCTCCCTCTACTACGCCCGGCTCTACCTCGACCTGAACGGCGAGCTGGACGCGGTCGAGGCGCACCTCTTCGACTCCGAGGACGTCCTCGACACCGATGAGTCCCGCACCGGTCTCGCCCTGGCCGTGCTCGGGCACCTCGCCTCCTACGGCAGGCGGGACGCCCTCGGGCTGCTGCGCAGGTACGCCGCCCACGGCTCCAACTGGGCCTGGGCCCTGGACGAGCTGGCCCTCAGGGACGACGACGCGGGCCTGCGCGCCCTCGCCGCACCCGTCCTGGCCCGCTTCGGCACCGACCCCGAGGGCGAGGCCGAGCTGGCCGCCGCCGTACGCGACGCCTTCGAGCCGCGGCCCTGGCGGTTGTGGGCCGAGGATCCGCGCGAATCGATCGCCGCACGCGTGCGTGCCGCCCAGGAGACCGGCTGTTTCGACCGCTGGCAACGGCAGATGCGGCCCACCGGCCCCCGGCCCGGATGGAGCGTGCGCGCCGTCTTCGAATGGGCCCAGCAGGGCATGGACCGCGGCGCCGCCCTCCATGTGCCGGCCGCCCGCTGTCTGGTCGCCGTGGCCGGCCCCGAGGACCGGCCGGAGATCGTCCAGGCCGCCAGGACCGGCATCGACGGGGCCCGCTGCACCGCGCTGCGCTATCTCGCCGACAGCAACGACCCCGAGGCACTCGATCTGATCGAGGCCGCCGTCGCCGACGGCACGACCGTCGTCGTGGAGGCCGCCGCCGACGCCTTCGAACGGATGCGCAGCGTCGCCGCCGTCGACCGCGCCCGCCGCTGGGCCCAGCGCCCCGACGTGCTCGGCGCCGCCGCCGGACGCATGCTCGCCTGCCGCGGCGGCGTCCAGGACCGCGATCTCGTCCTCGGCGCCCTCCGGGAGGCCGTGCGCGGCGAGGGCCCCGACGCGCCCACGCTCTGGACCCTCGTCGACGGCACCGGACGCCTCGGCATCGCCTGCGCCGCCCCCGTACTGCGCCATATCTACCGTGAGACGGCCTCCTCCCATCTGCGCGGCCGTGCCGCCCGCGCCCTGGCCGCCACCGACCCCTCCTTCGCCACCGGCTTCGCCGTCGAATGCCTGTGGGACTGCGAGGAGACCACCCGCGAACTCGCCGCCCGGCACGCCGAGACCGGTGACGCCCGGGTCGTCGAGCGCCTGCGCCGCCTGGCCGCTGATCCGGCCGAGGAGGCGGAAGTGCAGACGGCCGTACGCAGCCGCTTCGGACCCGACGCCGCCCTCGGCTGACCCCACGCACACCCACGGCCCGGGCGGACGGCCGCCCGCCGAGTGAACACCGGGTGTCCCGCAGGTCAGGCGGTCATGACGGCCGTCTGACCTGCGCGGGTGCGCAGCCCAACGCTCACAGGACGTTCCCCGGGCGGAAAGATCGAAGTTGACCCGGCCACGTCCGGCGCGGCGACAACACCCGTATGCGTGTCGTCATCGTGACCGAATCCTTTCCCCCCGATGTGAACGGCGTGGCCCACTGCGCGCTCCAGACCGCCCGGCACCTCGTAGATCGCGGTCACCATCCGCTCGTCGTCGCCCCCGCCCCCGCTCCGGGCAGCGGACCGGACACGGACGCCCCGTGCCCGGTCGTCCGGATCCCCTCCCTCCCGCTCCCCGGCTACCCCCAGGTCCGCGTCGCCCTCCCCAGTCGGCGGCTCGCCGCTGCGCTGCTCGAACACCGGCCTGACGTCGTACATCTCGCCAGCCCCTTCGTCCTCGGCGTGCGCGGCATGGCCGCCGCCGCCAAGCTCGGCATCCCCGCCCTCGCCGTCTACCAGACCGACCTCGCCGGATACGCCCGCACCTACATGGGGGCCGGCGAGGCGGCCGCATGGCGGCGGATCCGCTCCGTGCACGCCGCCGCCGACCGCACCCTCGCCCCCTCCAGCGCCGCGCTCGGCGACCTGGAGGCGCACGGGGTACCCCGGGTCCGGCTGTGGCCGCGCGGTGTGGACACCGTACGTTTCCGGCCAGATCTGCGAGACGAGGCGGTGCGCCGCGAACTCGCCCCGAACGGCGAGCTGATCGTCGGCTACGTCGGCAGACTCGCGCCCGAGAAGCACGTCGAACTCCTCGTCGGCGCCTGCCGTCTGGACGGCGTCAAGGTCGTGGTCGTCGGCGACGGGCCCAGCCACGCCCACCTCACCGAGGCCCTGCCCGGCGCCGTCTTCCTCGGCCGCCGCACCGGCGACGACCTCGCGCGGATCTTCGCCTCGCTGGACGTCTTCGCGCACACCGGCCCCTTCGAGACGTTCTGCCAGACCGTCCAGGAGGCCATGGCCAGCGGGGTCCCGGTCGTCGCACCCGCCGCCGGCGGCCCGCTCGACCTGGTCGCCCACGGCCGCACCGGATACCTGGTCCCGCCGCGTGACGCCGACGCCGTACAGGAGGCGGTCCGGGAACTGGCCGCCAACCCGGCGCGGCGGACCGCGTTCGGCGCCGCCGCCCGCACCATGGTCGAGGGCCGCACCTGGGCCGCCGTCGGCGACCAGCTGATCGCCCACTACGACGACGTGCTCGCGGCACGGAAGACGGCGGTGGCGGCATGACCGGCCAGTCCCTGCGCATCGTCCGGCTCGCCAACTTCGTCGCCCCGGCCTCCGGCGGCCTGCGCACCGCGCTGCGCGAACTGGGCAAGGGCTTCCGGGCGGCGGGCCACGAACCCGTCCTGGTCGTGCCCGGCGAACGGCACACCGACCGCGACACCGAGCAGGGCCGGGTCATCACCCTGCCCGGCCCGTTGCTGCCCGGCACCGGCGGCTATCGCGTCCTCACCGACAAGCGGCGCGTGGCCGCCCTCCTGGAGGAACTGGCCCCGGACCGCCTGGAGGTCTCCGACCGCACGACCCTGCGCTGGACCGGCCGCTGGGCCCGCCGCACGCGCGTGCCCGCCGTGATGGTCTCCCACGAGACCGCCGACGGCGTGCTGCGCACCTGGGGCCTGCCCGAGCACCTCTCCCGCCGCGCCGCCGACGCCCTCAACACCCGTACCGCGCACGTCTACTCGCGGGTGGTGTGCACCACGGAGTTCGCCGAGCGCGAGTTCGTACGCATCGGCGCGCGCAACGTCGTACGCGCCCCCCTCGGCGTCGACCTGACGGAACGCCACCCCGCCCTGCGCGACCCGGGCCTGCGCACCCTGCACGCGCGCGGGGACGAGGCGCTGCTCGTGATGTGCTCCCGGCTGTCCGTGGAGAAGCGCCCCGGCACCGCGCTGGACGCCCTGGAGGCGCTGATACGACGCGGGCGCCGGGCGGTGCTCGTGGTGGCAGGGGACGGGCCGCTCAGGGCCCGGCTGGAGCAGCGCGCGCGGGAGCACGGGCTGCCCGTGACCTTCCTCGGGCACGTCTCCGACCGGGCGGCACTCGGTGCGCTCCAGGCCTCCGCCGACATCGCCCTCGCGCCCGGCCCCGCCGAGACCTTCGGGCTGGCCGCCCTGGAGGCCATGGCGTGCGGCACCCCCGTAGTGGCGAGCGCGTCCTCCGCGCTGCCCGAGGTCATCGGCTCCGCCGGGGCGACCGCGGCCGACCGCGGCGAGGCGTTCGCGGACGCCGTGGAGCTGCTGCTGGACCGCGGCGAGCGCGCACGGCGGGACGCGGCACGCGCGCGTGCGGAGTGCTTCGGCTGGGGCACGGCCGTGGAGGCGTTCCTGGCGGCCCACGACGCGGAGGTGCTCCGCCCGACCGGCGTCCGTCGCACCGTGCCGGAGGGCGTGGCATGAGCTCCGTCCGCTTCGTCGCCCTCGGGGACTCGCTCACCGAGGGCGTGGGCGACCCCGCCGGGGACGGCTGGCGGGGCTGGGCCGCGCTGCTGGCGCCCGCCCTCGCCGAGACCGCCGACGCCGTGGAGTTCACCAACCTCGCGGTCAGCGGCGCGCAGACCCGCGACGTGCTGGAGCGGCAGACGCCGGCCGCCCTCGAACTCCGTCCCGACCTGGTGTCGGTGGTGATCGGCGTCAACGACACGCTGCGCCATACCTTCGACATCCAGGCGGTGGCCGGCCACCTCGACGCGGTCTACTCGGCGTTCACCCGCGAGGGCGCCACCGTACTCACCGCCTGCCTGCCCGATCCCGGCGCGATGCTGGGCCTGCCGAGCGCCCTGGCCCGTCCGCTGGCCCGCCGGCAACGGGCCGTCAACACGATCGTCCACGCGCTGTCCGAGCGCTACGGCGCCGTCCACCTGCATGCCGCGGACGGTGCCTGGATCACCGACCGGTCCCTGTGGAGCGCCGACCGGCTGCACCCGGGCGAGCGCGGGCACCGGCAGCTCGCCGTCCGCTTCCACGCCCTGCTCACCGAGGCGGGCCGTGCGACGGGACGGCCGCCGTCCCCCGAACCGGAGTTCCCCGCCCCGACCCGGGCGGCGAGCCTGCTGTGGCTGGCCACGGCCGGCACCGCCTGGGTGGCCCGGCGCTGCAAGGACCTGCTGCCCCAGCTGCTGCGCCTTGCCGCGGACGAACTGCACCACCGGGCCCGGGGCACCAGCGCCCGACTCGACCTGAGCGCCTCGGCGGCGGTGTCCGCGGCCCTGGCCGCCCTGGGCCCCGGCCAGGACGCCGAGGCTCAGCGGCGCCCTGCGGGCACCAACGCGACACCGGGGGCACCGAGCCCGGCGCGGACGGCCGCCGGCACCGGTACGGCCCTTGTCGTGACGCTCACCAGTGGAGTCGGCGAGGCGAATCCGTCGACGGTCCGTGCAGCCGCCGAGGCCGGAGCGGCGGGTGCGGGTGCGGGTGCCGGTGCCAGTGCGGTGGATGCGGTCTCGTCGGGGCGCGTGGCCGGTGAGGCGAGGCCGGGGGCGACGGTCCGTGCGGGCGCCGAGGCTGGAGCGGCGGGTGCGGGTGAGCGCGCCGTCTCGGCGCTGGGTGTGGCTGGCGGGGCGAGGCGGGCGGTGACGGACCGCGGGGCCGGAGAGCCTGGTGCCGGTGCGGTGCGTGCGGTCTCGGCGGTGGGTGTGGCCGTTGAGGCGAGGCCGGCGCTGCCGGTCCGCTCGGCCGCGGTGGCGGATTCGGGCTGCGAGGCCCCGGCGCCCGGGGCGCAGCCGGGGCGGACCACCGTGGTCACCGGGTAGTGCCCGACGGGGCGGAGGGCCGGCCGGGAAGGCGACCTTGCGCGCGTCCGGGGGCCACGGTGCCGGAAACGCCCACGCGGCCGCCAGGGCGCAAGCGGCGTGGACGACTGCCGTCACCGGGTGACTCCCGGCGGTCGGTGGGCACTGCGGGAAAGTGACCGGACGTCTGTCCGAGGGGCCTGGTCCGTGCCGAGGGCCGGGCCCCGTCGCAGGCTCACCAGGCCGGACCCGCCCCCACTCCGATACACCACACCTACTCGCCTCGTCTCGCCCACCTCGCGTGCGTGCTCCCGCGGGGACCGGGCCGGGGCCGGCTTCAGACGATGCCGGCCAGCCGGTACTGCTCGTCGCGGGCGTCGGTCAGGAACATCTGGCCCGGGGCGTGGGTGATGGCGAACGGCGGCCGGGAGGCCATCACCGCCGCCTGCGCGGTCACTCCGCAGGCCCAGAACACCGGGATGTCATCGGGCGCGCCGGTCACCGGATCGCCGAAGTCGGGGCGGGCCAGATCCTCGATACCGAGGGCTGCGGGGTCACCGCAGTGCACCGGACCGCCGTGCACGGCCGGCAACAGGCTGCTCTCCCGGATCGCGGCGCCGATGTGCTCCGGTGGCACCGGCCGCATGGACACCACCATGGGCCCGCGCAGTCGGCCCGCCGCCCGGCACGCGCGCGTGGTGAGGTACATCGGCACGTTGCGGCCCTGCTCGACATGCCGGATCGGCACGCCCGCCCGGGCGAGCGCCCACTCGAAGGTGAAGCTGCAGCCGATCAGGAACGACACCAGGTCGTCCCGCCAGTGCGCACGTACATCGGTGGGCTCCTCGACCAACTCGCCGTCCTCCCACACCCGGTAGCGGGGCAGGTCCGTGCACAGGTCGGCGCCCTCGGCGAGAACGGTCGACGTGGAGCCCGCGTCCGTGACGTCCAGCACCGGGCACGGCTTGGGATTGCGCTGGCAGAACAACAGCATGTCGTACGCCCAGTCGACCGGCACCGAGATCAGGTTGGCCTGTGTGTGGCCCGCCGCGACCCCGGCCGTCGGACCCGCGAGGCCCTCCCGGAACCGAGCCCGGGCGCTTTCCGGACTCCACGTGTGCGCGCGCTGGTCGACCGCTGTGACGGGGAGGTCCTCGGTACGCGGTGTCTGCGTCATGCCGGCTCCTCGGAATGTGAGCAATGCCGCCTTCCCGAAAGGTAGAGGATCGTTCAACGATCCTTCAATACCCATGTTGTCTCGTCCTGGACTGTGCGATTGAATTCCCGGCATGACAGAGCAGCTGACGGCACTGGCCGACGACCGTGCGCTCCTGGGGCGTACCAGCACGGCGGAGCGGGTCTCGGACATCCTCCGGAGCCGCATCGCCGACGGGTACTTCCCGCCCGGCACCCGGCTGTCGGAGGACGGCATCGGCGGGGCGCTCGGGGTCTCCCGCAACACCCTGCGTGAGGCGTTCCGGCTGCTCACACACGAACGCCTGCTGGTCCACGAGCTCAACCGCGGGGTGTTCGTGCGGGTCCTGACCGTCGAGGACGTCGAGGACATCCACCGGACACGCTCCCTGGTCGAGTGCGCCGTCGTGCGCGGGCTCGGCGAGCCGCCGTACCGGCTGGAGGGCGTCGCCGCGGCGGTCGCCGAGGGAGAGCTGGCGGCCGCGGAGAACGACTGGAAGGCGCTGGGCACCGCCAACATCCACTTCCATCGGGAACTGGTCGCCCTCGCGGGCAGCGAACGCACCGACGAACTGATGCGCAGCGTCTTCGCCGAGCTGCGGCTCGCCTTCCACGTGGTCGACGAGCCGCGCCGGCTGCACGAGCCGTACCTCGCCCGCAACCGCGAGATCCTGCAGGCACTGCAGGCCGGTGCGAAGAGCGAGGCCGAGCGGCTGCTGGAGACGTACCTCGCGGACTCACTGGAGCGGATGGTGGAGGTGTACCGGCGACGGGTCGCCCCGTAGCGACACACGGCCGTGTCGACAAACCGGCTGAGCCTCTCGTTTGGGTCGATGTCAGACCCAGGACCTAGTCTGTGCACCGTGACTTCGCCTGCATCGACGGACAGCGTTCCACCCCAGCTCAGCGCGGGGCCGCGCCCCGCATTGGGCCCGGCCGCCGACGAGGGACTGGCGCGGCGGCTGCGCGCGCTCGCCTGCACCGCGCCGCTGCACGACCTCGACGCGCGCAAGGCCAACCTGGCCGGTGAGTACTCGGTGTACGGCATGGCCGAGGTGGCCCTCGCCGCCATCGACCTGGTCACGCTCAACATGGACTTCGACACCGGCGCCGACCACGAGCAGATCGTGGCCCGGCTCGTCCCGCGCATCGCCGCCCAGGCCCCGCACCGGCCGACCGCCGAGCACGAGCGCGTGGCCCGCTGGGTCCTGGAGAACCTGATCAACGTCGGCAGCGTCGACCGCGGCTTCCGCGCCGTCTACGGCACCTTCGCGCCGGACGGCACATACGTCCGCCGGGACTACGACTTCAAGCTGATCGAGGAGGTCCCCGGCCCCGGCGGCACGGTGTACCTGCGCACGACGGACGAGGCGGTCAACGTCCTGGTCGGCGCCCTCGACACCGACGTCACCAGCGCCCAGATCGCCGCCGAGGTCAAGCTGGAGGTGCTGATCAGCCGCGGCCGGCTCGCCGACGCGCAGCTCGCCGCCGAACAGGCCCGCTACCGCACCGTGCAGTACTCGGAGAGCCTGCGCCGCGCCCTGGAGGCCACCCGGCGCAACGTCCGCGCGGTCGACTGGCTCAGCGCCGTGCCCGACATGATCGCGGAGGCCCTGGACCACGTGGCCGACCGCTACCGCCACGAGAACGCGATCCTCACCAACATCCGCAAGGCCCGCGACGAGACCGAGGAGCCCGAGCACAAGCGCCGCGCGGCCGAGCTGGTCGACATCGTCAAGGACTGCATCCGGCGGCACACCCAGCTCCAGTCACGGCTGCTGGAGGCAGGCCCGCTGTTCCGCGCCGAGCAGGACCGGCAGGCCTTCGCCACACCGGCGACGACGTCCGGGATCGACCTGTACGGCCATCTCGTCGCCCCCGTCCTCCCACTGCCCCTGGAACAGGCGATCCGGGTCACGGACGCGTTCTTCGCCCACGGCACGGGCCTGCGCACGCCGGTGTCCGTCCGGGTGGCGGACCTCGTCGACATACTGCTGACGCCCCCCGTCGAGCGGGAGCACCTGGGCGCGGAGATGCCGGAGCCCGACCTGATCGCCACGCCGGACGACAGCCGGTTCAGCGAGGAGCAGCTGGCCGCGGCGATGGACCTGCTGGACCTGCCGGCCGACGCGCCGCGCAGGCTGTCCGGGCTGCTGTCCGAGGCCCGGCGCACCGGGGACCCCGATCTGGCCTATCTGGTGGCCCTGTTGGCGGTGCACGCGGCCAGTCCGGCTGTCGGTACCGCGTACCGGCAGGGTGAGGAGAAGCTGCTGTTCGCCGTGGACGACGGGACGGAGCTGGACGATCCCGAGTTCGGTGGGGCGGATCTGATCGTGGGGACCGCCCTGCTGGACGCGGCCGGGATGGCGGCGGACCGGACGGAAGCAGCATGAGTCGACAACAGCGTGACAAGGAGCCCCAACCGTGAGCGAGCACGTCGAGTGGAGTGAGGCGGAGTCGTCGGCACCGTCGGCGCCCGCCGCCGTCACCCCCGCCGACGCCGCCGACGCGGCGCGGCTCGTCGCCTTCGGGCTGCAGCCCAAGCTGCAGCCCGCGCGGGACCAGGAGTACACGGAGCTGCTGCGCCGGTACCGCGACGACCCGGCATTCGCGCGGCTCGCCGACGCCGTCGCCGCCGGCCTGGGTCTCGTCGTACTCGAGGTGTCCCCGCGCGCGGGGATGGCCGTGACGGCCGCCGAGGACTCGGTGTTCGCCGTCCGCATGGGCGACTACGCGCGTCGCACCGCAGCCGACTCCGGCGACCGCTTCCTGCACGGGCTCGCCCATCTCGCCGTCGCCGCACTGGCCTTCCCGCGCCCGGAGGACCTGGCCGACGACACCTACATCGGCCGCGTCACCGTCAACGGCGTCGACGCCTTCGTACGGCAGGCCTGCCGACGCCTGGAGGAGCGTGCCGAGGAACTGGGCGAGAACACCGACCCGGCGACCGACGCGCCCGGCCTCGAGGCCGCCTGGCGCATCTGGGCCAGACGCAGCGCCACCGGCGCCACCAAGGACGCCCGCCGCCCGGCCGCCTCCACCACCGGAATCGTGGCCAAGGCCCTCGCCTTCCTCACCGACTCGGGCTTCCTGCAGCGCACCGGTGACGACGGCGGCGGCACCTACCGCACCACGGCCCGCTACCAGCTCCAGGTCCGCGACATGGCCGGCAGCGCCGCCATGGCCGAACTGCTCGAGCTGGGCGTCGTACCGGTGACCGACGGCACGGCCAGCCTGCTGCCCGCCGAGGACACCGAGGACCTGGAGCTGGTGGCCGACGCCGGGCTGCCCTTCCACTCCTGAGGGCCGGCCGCCGAGCCCCGCACCTTTCCTGAACCACCGCACGTTTCACCAGACTTACGAGAGTCCGCCATGTACGAGCTGTCCCGGGTCCGCCTCTACTCCATCGGTCCCGCCGGTGCACGCTACGCCGACACCGTGCTTGACCTGCGGGGCGTCGGCGAGCCCGTGCCCGACCCGGCGCCCACGCAGGCGGAGTTCTTCGAGGAGGAGCCGTCCGGCCCGCCGCGCCGCCCCGCCCCCGCGGGCGTGCTCTTCCTGGAGAACGGCGGCGGCAAGTCCGTCCTGCTCAAGCTGATCTTCTCGGTGATGCTGCCGGGCCACCGCAACACCCTCGGCGGCGCCAGCTCCGGTGTGCTGCGCAAGTTCCTCCTCGCCGACGACTGCGGGCACGTGGCGCTGGAGTGGCAGCATGTGCAGACCGGCGAGTGCGTCGTCGTCGGCAAGGTGAGCGAGTGGCGCGGACGGCAGGTGTCCAACGACCCGCGCAAGTTCGCCGAGGCCTGGTACTCCTTCCGGCCCGGCCCCGGACTGAGCCTGGACAACCTGCCCGTCGCCGAGTCCACCGCCGTACGGCCGCCCGTCGAGGGCACCTCGGGCGCCCGGGGCCGGCGCCGCACCATGAAGGGCTTCCGCGACGCCCTCACCGAGGCCGGCAAGGCCTACCCGCACCTGGAGGTGCACTGGGAGGAGATCCACGACCGCTGGATCGAGCACCTCGGCGACCTCGGCCTCGACCCCGAACTCTTCCGCTACCAGCGGGAGATGAACGCCGACGAGGGCGAGGCCGCCGGTCTCTTCGCGGTCAAGAAGGACTCCGACTTCACCGACCTGCTGCTGCGCGCCGTCACCGACACCCGTGACACCGACGGCCTCGCCGACCTCGTCAGCGGCTTCGGCAACAAGCTGGGCCGGCGCGCCGAACTGATCGCCGAACGGGACTTCACCGCCGGGTCCGTCGACCTGCTCGGGCGGATCGTCGAGGCCGCCGAGGCACGCTCACGCGCGCGTGACGTCCACGCCGGCGCCGAACGCCGCACCCGCACCCTCGCCCGGCGGCTGTCCGCGCGGGCGGTGCAGGAGCGGGTGCGCGCCGCCGACCTCGCCCAGCGGGTCACGGCCGCCGCCTACGCCGTCACCCACTCCGAGGGCGCCCGCGAGCGCAGCGCGCTGATCGCGGCCGAACTCGCCTACCGGCACGCCTCCCTGGCCCTCGCCGCCGCCGAGAAGTCCGCCGCCGCCCAGAAGCGCGAGCTGGCCGACGCCCGCACCCTGCACTCCGCCTGGCAGGCCGCCGAGGCCGTGCTGCGCCACCGCGCCGCCGCCGACCGTGTCGCGCGCGTGTCCGCCGCCATCCAGGAGGCCGAGCGGGACGCCGCGCCCGCCCTCGCCGCACGTGCCAAGGCCGCCGTGGACCTCGTACGGGCCCTGCACGCGGCCGCCGAGAGCGCCGAGTCCCTCGCCAACGAGGAGGAGGAGCGCTCCGCCGCCCTCCAGGAGACCGGCGACTCCGCCTACCGCGACTCCACCACCGCCGCGACCGAGGCACAGCGCGCCCGCAGCGAGGCCGGGCATCTGCGCCAGCGCCTCACCGAGGTCGAGCAGGAGACGGCCGAGGCCGTCCGCGCCGGCTGGCTCGACGACAGCGCCCCGGACGCGGACCCGGCGCGGGCCGCCCTCGCCGCCAGCGACGCCGAGAAGAGCGCCGTCGCCGCCTGGGACGCGGCCCGCGAGGCCGCCCGCAAGGCCACCGAGCACGCGCGCGAGGCGGCCGCCGCCGAGTCCCGCGCGGAACTGACCGCCGCCCGCGCGGCGGACGCCGCGACGGCGGCCGAGCGGTCCTACGAGGCCGAACGGCGCCTCGCCGAGTCCCTGGCCGCCGAGGAACGGCTGGCGGAACTGCTCAGCCTGCCGGGTGCGTCCGGGACGGGCCGGGCCGACGTGCCCGGCCCCCGGACCGGAGCCGACGACAACCCCGGCGGCCGGGCCGGCACGGCAACCTCCGGCGCGGGCGCGTCCGGTGCGCGTTCCGAGGCGGGGACGGCCCCGCACGGCCGGCCCCCGGCCGAAGGCCCCCTCACCCCCGAGGAACTCGACCGCTTCGCCGACGAACTGCGCGAACTCCTCGACGACGCCGTCTCGACCGCCGAACGGCACCTCTTCGAGCTGCGCACCGCCGCCGCCGACGACTCCCGGATCCTCGGCGCGCTCGGTGACGGCGGACTGCTGCCGCCCGGCCCGGACGTCCTGGCCACGGTGGAGTTCCTCGGCGAGCACGGCATCCCGGCACTGCCCGGCTGGCGCTATCTCGCCCAGGCCGTCGACCCCGCCGACCACGCGCGCGTGCTCGCCGCCCGCCCGGAACTGGTCGACGGTGTGATCATCACCGACCCCGACACGCACGCGCGTGCCCGCGAGGCGCTCGGCGACGCCGCCTTGCTGCCCCGCTCCGCCGTCGCCGTCGGTACGGCCGCCGCCCTGCTCGCCCCGCCGCCCGCCGACAGCGCCGCCTCCGGGGACGTCTTCCTCGTGCCGCCGAACCCGGCCATGCACGACGAGCACGCCGCCGACGAGGAACGGCAGGCGCTGCGCGCGCGGGCCACCGAACGGGACGAGGAGATCCGCACGCTCGCCGCGCGCCTCGGCAAGGACCGCGAACTGGCCGCCCGGCTCGCCTCCTGGCGCACCGGCTGCCCCGTCGGCCGCCTCTTCGAACTGGCTCAGACCGCTCAGGAGGCCCGCGAGTTCGCCGAGGAGGCCGAGGCCGAGCTGGCCGAGGCCCGTACGGTGCGCGCGGAGGCCGACGAGGCCGCCGCCGAGGCCGCGCAGGTCCGCGACGAGCGGCAGGAGGCCGCGCAGAGGGCCCGCCGCGCCGCCGACGCCCTCGCCGGACTGGCCTACCGGCTCCGCGAGCGCGCCGGCTGGCAGGTGAAACTCCGCGAACTCGCCGACGAGGCCGCCGAGTCCGAGGCCCGCGCCCAGGCCTGCCTGGAGCGCGCCCGCGCCGCCGACGAGGACCGCCGCGCCGCCCAGCGCGCCGCCGACGACGCCCGCCGCACCGCACGAGCCCTGCGCGCCGAGCGCTCCGAGATCGCCGGAGCCCCCGACGACGTACCGGTCGAGGACGCGGACGCCCCCAAGGCGTCCCTGCCCGCCCTCCGCGAGGCCTACCGGGCTGCCTCGCAGGTGTACGAGAAGGTCGGCGTCGGCGCCGACCTGCGCGCCGAGCAGGCCCGCGCGGAGAGCGACGAGAGCGCCGCCCTTGCCGAGCTGGACCGGCTCAGCAACAAGGTCCGCACCCGCGCCGAGCAACTGCTTCAGTCGCCCGACGGCTCCGACGGACCCTCCCGGCAGGCCGCCGCCGCCCGCGCGGAGGAGCTGGTGCAGCTCCTGGAGACCCGCATGTCCAGCGCGAGCGAGCAGCTCGGCAGGCTGCGCGGCGAGGCCGAACGGCACGCCCCCGAGGACGGTGAGGCGCACACGGAGCTGCCCGAGGAACTCGTCCCGCGTGACGCCGAGCACGCCCAGGCGCTGCTGCGCACCGCGACGGGCGAGCTCGCCGCCCGCACCGAGGCGCTGGCCGGGGCCCGCGAGGCACACGCGGAGCTGCTGGAGGCCCACCGGGCCGCCGAGGACGCGGCCGGCGGCTTCGACGAGATCGCCGCGATGCTCCGCGACCTGCTGCGCGAGCACGCCCCCGAGGAGGAGCAGGAGGAGCCGGAGCCGTACCCCGGCAGCCTGGAGGAGGCCCGGCACTCCGCCGCCGAGGCCCGCCGCTCGCTGCGGGGCTGCGCAGCCGACCTGTCCACCGCCGAGGCGGCCGTGCGCGAGGCGAGCGACGTCCTCGTCCGGCACGCCAACTCCACGCGCTACGAGCAGGTCCGCACCCCCGCCCGGCAGCAGATCCGCGAACTGCCCGCGTCCGCGCTGCCCGAGCACGCGCAGAAGTGGGCGGACGCGTTCGCGCCCCGGCTGCGTGTCCTGACCGACGAGCTGGCCCAGCTGGAGCGCAACCGCGACTCGATCGTGGACCGCCTCAGGGGCCTGGTGGAGTCGGCTCTCGCCACCCTGCGGTCCGCCCAGCGGCTGTCCCGGCTGCCCGAGGGCCTCGGCGAGTGGTCCGGCCAGGAGTTCCTGCGCATCCGCTTCGAGGAGCCCGACCAGGCCACCCTCACCGAACGGCTCGGCGAGGTCATCGACGACGCCACACGCGCGGCCGTGAAGAAGAACTCCGACCTGCGCCGGGACGGCATGTCGCTGCTGCTGCGCGGAGTCGCGGCCGCACTTCAGCCGAAGGGCGTGGCCGTCGAGATCCTCAAGCCCGACGCCGTACTGCGCGCCGAGCGCGTGCCCGTGGGTCAGATGGGCGACGTCTTCTCCGGCGGCCAGCTGCTCACCGCGGCGATCGCCCTGTACTGCACCATGGCCGCCCTCCGCTCGAACGACCGGGGCCGGGACAAGCACCGGCACGCCGGCACGCTGTTCCTGGACAACCCGATCGGCCGTGCCAACGCCACCTACCTGCTGGAGCTGCAGCGGGCCGTGTCGGACGCGCTCGGTGTGCAGCTGCTGTACACCACCGGTCTGTTCGACACGACCGCCCTGGCCGAGTTCCCGCTGGTCATCCGCCTGCGCAATGACGCCGACCTCAGGGCCGGCCTGAAGTACATCAGCGTGGAGGAACACCTCCGGCCCGGACTGCCCCAGCAGCCGCAGGCCGGAGAGGCGGTGCACAGCGAGATCACGGCGACGCGGATGTTCAAGAAGCCGGCGCCGAACACGCCGTAGCAGCGAGCCGCTGGGAGCTCACGGGCGGGACATCAGAGGTGGGACAGCTGCCCGGTGCCGCCCCGGCGGCGTATGCGTTCCTGCTCGCGCAGGGCCGCGCGCTCCTCGCGCCGGCGGGCGCGCCGCTCTCGGCGCAGTGCGCGGGCCGTGCTGCTCGGCTCGGAGACCACGCCGTACCGCTGGTTCCACACCTGGCGGGTCACCCACACGTCGACCACGGCCCAGGTCGCCACCACCGTGCTCGCCACGCTGCTGATCACCATGGGGAAGGCCAGCCAGGAATCGGCCAGCGTGCACAGGAACGCCACCATCGCCTGGATCAGCGTCACCGCGATGATCAGCAGCGCCCGCACCGCCGCCGTACGCACCGGATCCGGCATCGGATGGCGTCTGGCAGGTTCCTCGACCCACAACGGCCGGTGGTCCGGCTGCTGTGCGCCGGTGGACTCCCTGGCGCGCCTCTGCGCCGGAATGTCGCGATCCGGTGCCTCCAGGCCCCGCCGGGCCGCCGAGCGCCCCGCCACGCTCTCCTCGGGCGCTTCGCGCCACTCCGCCGTGCCCATCACCCGCATCACTCCCCACCGCCAGCAGACCGCTCGCCCCGGTGTCACAAGACTCCGGCTCCCCAGTGGCTGCCCGGCTTGCGCTGTTTTACGCCGCCGGGATGCGGGATGCGACACCTGTGGCCCATTCCGCCCCCATTTCCCGTACAGAAGGACGAACGACCCCGCCCGATGATTCCCGACCGGGGAAAAATTCCAGCCAACCGCCCGGTCGGGGCATCTCCGTCCGGCCGGGCGCGGCCGCCGGAACGCGGTGGCAATCTCCCGCAATGCCCGGACAACTCGCCATCTCTCGCCGCCCGAGCGGAAGTTCACCCTCCGGACATGTCTTCGAGTTACCTGTCAGGCGGTAGTAGGCTCGCGCCGTTTGTTGACGGACATGTGCACCCCCGGCCGGCGGGGGTCGAGCTGGGGGAGGCCATGCGCTTTCGCGGGAAGTCGATCCGCCGGAAGATCGTGGCGCTGCTTCTCGTGCCGCTGGTGTCCCTGACCGCCATCTGGGGCTTCGCCACGGTACTCACCGGGCGCGAGGTCGCCCGCCTGTTCCAGGTGACGGACGTCAAGCAGGACATCGGCTATCCCGCCGAGGACACCGTCCGCGTACTGCAGCAGGAGCGCCGCCAGACCCTCGTCTACCTCGCCGACCCGAGAGCCGCCGACAGCCTGTCCGCGCTGCAGCGTACTCGTGCCGCCACCGACCGGGCGATCGCCACGATCCGCAAGAACGCCCGCGATCACGACGTCGTCGACAACATGGACGCGGACGACAGCGAACGCCTCACCGCCGTCCTCGACGCCTTCGACGGCCTCGGCTCCCTGCGCCGTGACGTCGAGCAGCGCACGGTCACCCGCGCTCAGGCCTTCGGCCTCTACAACCGCCTGGTCGACCCATGCTTCACGCTGTTCGCCGCCCTCGAAGGCATCGACAACGTCGAACTGGACGCGCAGGAGCGCGCGCTGGTCAACGTCAGCCGCGCCCGTGAGCTGCTCTCCCGCGAGGACGCCCTGCTCGGCTCCTCCCTCGTCGTCGGGCGGCTCACCCGCGACGAGACCCGTGACATCTCCGACCTCGCCGCCCAGCGCAGCGTCCTGTACGACGTCAGCCTGCCCCTGCTGCCGGCCGCCGACCGCGAACGCTACGAACGCTTCTGGAAGGACGCCACCACCGCGCCGCTGCGCACGGCCGAACGGACCGTCATCGGCACGGACTCCGGCACGCCTCACGGCGTCACGGCGCAGAGCTGGGACTCCGCGGCCGCCGGCGTCCTGGACGAACTCGGCAAGCTCGACGACCAGGTCGGCGACCGCCTCCAGGGCCGTACCCACCCGGTGGCCATGGGCGTCATCGTGCAGGCGGCCGTCGCGGGCCTGCTCGGCCTGGTCGCGCTCGTGTTCTCCGTCTTCCTGTCGGTACGGATCGGCCGCGGCCTCATCCGCGACCTGCGCCAGCTGCGGCTGGAGGCGCACGAGGCCTCCGGTGTCCGGCTGCCCAGCGTGATGCGCCGGCTGTCCGCGGGCGAGCAGGTCGACGTCGAGACGGAGGTGCCGCGCCTGGAATACGACAAGAACGAGATGGGCGAGGTCGGCCAGGCCCTCAACACCCTCCAGCGGGCCGCCGTCGAGGCCGCCGTCAAACAGGCCGAACTGCGCTCCGGTGTCTCCGAGGTCTTCGTCAACCTCGCCCGCCGAAGCCAGGTGTTGCTGCACAAGCAGCTCACGCTCCTCGACACCATGGAACGCCGCACCGAGGACACCGACGAACTCGCCGACCTCTTCCGCCTGGACCACCTCACCACCCGTATGCGCCGGCACGCCGAGGGCCTGGTGATCCTCTCCGGCGCCGCCCCCTCCCGGCAGTGGCGCCGCCCGGTGCAGCTGATGGACGTCGTACGCGCCGCCGTCGCCGAGGTCGAGGACTACGAACGCATCGAGGTACGGCGGCTGCCCCGGGTCGCCGTCACCGGTCCGGCCGTCGCCGACCTCACCCACCTCGCGGCCGAACTCCTGGAGAACGCCACGGTCTTCTCGCCCCCGCACACCGCCGTCCAGGTCCTCGGCGAGCGGGTGGCCAACGGCTTCACGCTGGAGATCCACGACCGGGGTCTCGGTATGACGGCCGAGGCGCTGCTGGACGCCAACCTGCGTCTCGCCGAGACCCCCGAGTTCGAACTGTCCGACACCGACCGGCTCGGCCTGTTCGTGGTCAGCCGCCTCGCTCAGCGCCAGAACGTACGGGTCTCGCTCCAGCCGTCGCCCTACGGCGGCACCACCGCGGTCGTCTTCATCCCCGACGCGCTGCTGAGCGACGACGTACCGGACACCAACGGCCTCGGCTTCCGCCTCGACCGGGACCGCCCCGCGAGGGGGATCGGGCAGGCGGGCCGTGGCGCCGGACGGTCGGTGGCACCGGCGCAGCTGCCCGGCCTGCCCACCTCACTGCTGGACGGCCCGGTCGAGCTGGAGGCGCCGGTGGATCTCGACGCCATCGACGACTTCCCCGGCGTCCTGGGGGACGAGGACAGCGAGCGCGGGGGGCTGTTCCGGCCCCGCCGCTCCCGCACCGGCGCCGACGACCAGGCGTCCCCGTCCGCCGGCCGCGCGTCACGCGACGAGGCCGGCGACCGCGGCCCCATACCGCTGCCGCGCCGGCAGACACCCAAACTGGTCAGCTCGCACGGCAAGCCCGTCACCGACCAGCGCCCGCGCCGCGACGAACCGGACCAGCAGTCCCCCGCCGCCTCCCGTCGCCCCGAGAGGGGCGGCCCGGCCCCGCTGCCCTCCCGCCGACGCACCACCACCTCCCGCCGCCCCGCCGAAGTGACGGATGGGGTCCGGGAACGCGATGCGGCTTCCGCCGAAGTGACGGATGGGGTCCGGGAACGCGATGCGGCTTCCGCCGAAGTGACGGATGAGGTCCAGGAGCGCGATGCGGCCACCGCCGAACTCTCCGGCCGAGTCCGGCAACACGGTGCGACCCCTGCCGACGACACCGCTACGACGCCTGACGTCCCGCCCCTGCCCCGGCGTGCCCGGCCGCCCGAGCCCCCGGCCGGCGATGGTCCGGGTGCCCCGGGTCGGTCCGGCGCCGGCCGGGTCGAGTGCGCAGGCGAGGAGTCACGGCCCGGTGACACCAGCGGCCACACGCCCAGCCAGCCCGCCGAAGCGTCGGGCGACGAGTCGGCCACCGGGCCCCTGCCCCGGCGCGTACGTCAGGCCAGCCTCGCCCCGCAGCTCAAGCAGGACACCGCCCGGCGCGCCGAGCGTGCGGCGCAGCCCGCCGACCGCGACGCCGAGGAGGTCCGCAGCCGGATGGCCTCGCTGCAGCGCGGCTGGCAGCGCGGCCGGGAGGAGAACGCCGAGGGCGACGCAGACCACAACGGCACAGCACAAGGAACGACTAAGGGGGACGGTCGATGACCGCACCGAAGGCGACCGGCCACACGGCGACCGACAACGGGGGGCTGAACTGGCTTCTGGACGACCTGGTCGACCGGGTCGCCAGCATCCGCAAGGCCGTCGTCCTGTCCGGCGACGGGCTCGCGACGGGGGTGTCCAAGGATCTGACCCGGGAGGACGGCGAGCATCTGGCCGCCGTCGCGTCCGGCTTCCACAGCCTCGCCAAGGGCGTGGGCCGCCACTTCGACGCGGGCGGAGTCCGGCAGACGGTGGTGGAGCTGGACGACGCCTTCCTGTTCGTCACCGCCGCTGGGGACGGCAGCTGCCTCGCCGTCCTGTCCGACGCCGACTCCGACGTCGGACAGGTCGCCTACGAGATGACGCTCCTGGTCAAGCGGGTCGGCGTGCATCTGGGCAGCGCCCCGCGCACCGATCTGCCCGCAGGCGGGTAGTGGGATGACATGAGCGCAGACGGTCAGGGAAGAAACCACTGGTTCGACGACGAGGCCGGACCGGTCGTCCGTCCCTACGCCATGACACGCGGCCGAACCACGAGTCCGGCCCAGCACCGGCTCGATCTGATCGCGGTGGTCGTCACGGAACCCGACGGGGGCGACCCGGAAACGGATCCGGCGCTGTCACCCGAGCACGTGGAGATCGTCGGGCTCTGCCGCGGCGAACCGCAGTCCGTCGCCGAACTCGCCGCCGGACTCGACCTGCCGATCGGCGTGGTACGGGTGCTCATCGGCGACCTGGTGCACGCGGAACTCGTCCATGTCACGCGCCCGGTGCCACCGGCCGAGCTGCCGGACGAGAGCATTCTGCGCGACGTGATCAACGGCCTCCGCGCGCTGTGACCCCAATCCGGAAAGACCCCCCGAGCAGGAGAAGAAACCGATGATCCTCGGGCGTTCTGAGCGCGGCAAGCCCCCGGTCGAGCCCGTCACGCTCAAGATCCTGGTGGCCGGCGGCTTCGGCGTGGGCAAGACGACCCTCGTCGGCGCGGTCAGCGAGATCAGGCCGCTGCGCACCGAGGAACTGCTCACCGAGGCCGGCCGCCCGGTCGACGACACCAGCGGTGTGGAGGGCAAGCACACCACCACCGTGGCCATGGACTTCGGCCGGATCACCCTGCGCGAGGACCTGGTGCTGTACCTCTTCGGCACACCCGGACAGGAACGGTTCTGGTTCATGTGGGACGAGCTGTCCGAAGGCGCGCTCGGCGCCGTCGTCCTCGCCGACACACGGCGCCTTGAGGACTGCTTCGCCGCCGTCGACTACTTCGAGCGGCGTGGCATTCCCTTCCTCGTGGGCGTCAACTGCTTCGAGGGAGCGGCCCGTTACCCGGCCGAGGCGGTCCGGCAGGCCCTCGACCTGGACGCCGGCGTACCCGTCCTGCACTGTGACGCGCGGGAGCGGGAATCGGTCAAGGAGGTGCTCGTCGGAGTCGTCCGGCATGCGATGGAGTACGCGGCCGACCGCCGCCAGGCCGTCCTCGGCTGACCCACGGGCACGGCCCGTACCCCCGCCGACCGGGGTACGGGCCGTGGTCCGGTGAAGAGCCCTCACGCGCGCGTGCCGCGGGAGCCTTCACGCGCGCGTGCCACGGGATGAACCCTCACGCGCGCGTGCCGCGCACCGTCACGCGCCGTCCTCCTCCTCCAGCCAGCCGAAGCTCTTCTCCACGGCCTTGCGCCAGTTGCGGTACTCACGGTCGCGTACCGACGGCTCCATGGCCGGTGTCCACTCCGCGTCCTGCTGCCAGTGGGACTTCAGCTCGTCCAGGTCGTTCCACACGCCCGTCGCCAGTCCGGCCGCGTAGGCGGCGCCCAGGCAGGTGGTCTCGGACACCCGGGGCCGGCTGACCGGGACGCCGAGGACGTCCGCCTGGTGCTGCATGAGCAGGTTGTTCTTCGTCATGCCGCCGTCGACCTTCAGGGTGGTGATCCGCACCCCCGAGTCCTGGTACATGGCGTCCACGACCTCCCGGGTCTGCCAGCTCGTCGCCTCCAGCACCGCGCGTGCGAGATGGGCCTTCGTGACGTACCGGGTGAGGCCGGTGACGACGCCGCGCGCGTCGGAGCGCCAGTAGGGCGCGAACAGGCCCGAGAACGCGGGCACGATGTAGGCGCCGCCGTTGTCCTCGACGCTCCCCGCCAGCCTCTCGATCTCGTCGGCGCTGCTGATGATCCCGAGCTGGTCGCGGAACCACTGGACCAGCGCGCCCGTTATCGCGATGGACCCTTCCAGGCAGTACACCGGCGCCTCCCCGCCGATCTTGTAGCCCATCGTCGTCAGCAGCCCGCTCTTGGACGGCACCGGCCGGGTGCCGGTGTTCAGCAGCAGGAAGCTGCCGGTGCCGTAGGTGTTCTTGGCGGTGCCCACGTCGTAGCAGGCCTGCCCGAAGACGGCGGCCTGCTGGTCGCCCAGCGCGGAGGCCACCGGCACCCCGGCGAGCTGCCCGACAGCCGTGCCGTACACCTCGGCGGAGGACCTGATCTCGGGCAGTACCGCCTGGGGCACGTTCATGGCCGACAGGATGGCGGGATCCCACTGGAGCGTCTCCAGGTTCATCAGCATGGTGCGGCCGGCGTTGGTGACGTCGGTGACGTGCCGGCCGCCCTCGGTGCCGCCGGTGAGGTTCCAGATCAGCCAGGAGTCGATCGTCCCGAAGGCGATCTCGCCGCGTTCGGCCCGCTCCCTCAGGCCGGGCACATGGTCCAGCAGCCAGGCCGCCTTGGGCCCGGAGAAGTAGCTCGCCAGGGGCAGCCCGGTCTGCTCACGGAAGCGGTCCTGGCCGTCCGTGCCGCCCAGTTCGTTGCACAGGGCGGCGGTACGGGTGTCCTGCCAGACGATCGCGTTGTGCACGGGCTTGCCCGTGGCGCGGTCCCACAGGACGGTCGTCTCCCGCTGGTTGGTGATGCCGAGCGCACTCAGCTGGTCGGCGCGCAGCCCGGCCTTGGCGAGCGCTCCGGCCACCACGGCCTGCACCTTGGACCAGATCTCGGTCGCGTCGTGCTCCACCCAGCCCGGCTTGGGGAAGATCTGGCGGTGCTCGCGCTGGTCGACGGCGACAATGGCGCCGCTGTGGTCGAAGACGATGCAGCGGCTGGACGTGGTGCCCTGGTCGATGGCGGCGACGTAGGTGTCGGCGGTGTCCGTCATGGCAGTCCCCTGGGTCGCTGGGTGTACGGAACCTGGCGTACGGCTCGCGGAAGTGACGTACGGGTGATCAGAACGCCGCGTTATAGATGACGCCGGCGAGTGCCCCGCCGATCAGGGGCCCGACGACCGGTATCCAGGCGTAACCCCAGTCGGACGTGCCCTTGTTGGGGATCGGCAGGAAGGTGTGCACGATCCGCGGCCCGAGGTCGCGGGTCGGGTTGATGGCGTAGCCGGTGGGCCCGCCGAGGGAGAGCCCGATGCCGACGACGAGCAGGGAGACGACCAGCACGGTGGTGCCGGACTCGCCGAGCCCCTTGGTCAGTCCGAACGCGAGGATCGGCAGCACCAGCGCGATGGTCGCGATGATCTCGGTGATGAGGTTGGCGACCGGGTTCCGGATCTCCGGGATGGTCGAGAAGATGCCGAGCGTGGGCACCGGTTCGTCCGCCGTCCCCTCCGTCGTGCCCTCCTTGCGGACGTTGGCCTGGAACTGGGCGAGGTAGACCAGATAGGCCAGTACGGCCCCGAGCATCGCGCCGACGAACTGGCCCAGCAGATACACCCAGACCTTGCCCCACTTGCCGGTGTCGATGGCGATGCCGAGGGTGACCGCGGGATTGAGCTGGCCGCCGGAGAGGGGGGCGGCGGTGTACGCGCCCGCTAGGACGCCGAAGCCCCAGCCGAACGCGATGACGACCCAGCCCGAGGCCCGCGCCTTGGAGTATCTGAGAGTGACGGCGGCGCAGACTCCGGCACCGAAGAGGATCAGGATCGCTGTGCCGATCACTTCGCCGACGAAGATGTCTCCGTTGCTCATGGCGGCTCCCTTGGCGCCGGTTGGGGGCGGTCGGCCCCCGGCCCTCCGTGCAGGAACGTTCGGTTGGCGTCTCAGCCGTAGGCAGGGAGCCCCGCGCCCCGCCCGGCGTCCGTGACGAGCGTGCCGTCGTAGCCGTATCGCCGGGCAGGGACGGTCCGTGGAGCAGGACGGACCCGTGGCGCAGTGCGCCAGATAACGCCGAGAATGTACGGCGATGTCGGCTGACACCGGGAAGTGTTCACCGGCGCCCCGGGGGCGTCAAGGTTGCCGACGGCGACGGTGACGGCGACTCGCACTGCGGCCCGGCGGCGACGGTGCCGGTGATGCACTCGATGCCCAGGTCACCGCCACCGGGGCGCAACGGACCCCGTCGGGACGGATGTTCACCGGCCCGGCTCGACGGTTGCGTACCCGGCCGGCGCCGGCGCCGCCCCGGAGCCGCGCCGGACCTCGTGACCGGGCAGCCCGGCCCGTCCGAGCACCCAGCTCGCGCCGCGCAGGGCCTTGGCCGCCTGCTTCAGCGGGGCGAGCTGGGCGGCGGCCTGCCGGTGGTCGACCACGCTTCCCGGCGCGCACACCACGGTCGCGAGGGAGAGCGTGACCGGCCGGCCTCCCGCCGACCAGGGCGCGTCGAGCACGGCCGTGACCAGCGGGTCGAGCCCCGCCTCGTCGGCCAGCACCAGGAAGTCGTCCCCGCCGATGTGCCCCACGCGCGCGTGCCCCGAGGCCGCCTGCTGCAGCGCGCGCCCCACCGACCGGATCAGCTCGTCGCCCATGGCGAACCCGGCACCGTCGTTGACCTGCTTGAAATGGTCGATGTCCAGCCAGCTGAGCGCGAACGTCCGGCCGGCCGCGATCCACCGGTCCACCTCGCTGGTGATCGCGTCCGAACCGGGCAGCCGGGTCAGCGGATTGAGCCCGGCGGCCTCCTCGACCCGGCTCTCGGCCAGCGCCCGCACCAGGTCCGCGAGCCGCACGACGCCCACGCACCGGCCGTGCCGGTCGACCACCCCGACATCGTCGGAGGTCCGGTCCCGGCCGCCGATCGCGACGACGTCCAGTACCTCCCAGGCGGTGGCGTCGACCCCGACGGTGCGGGGCGCGTCCCCCAGCTTGAAGGCCGGCCGGTCGGCGTACAGCGCGTGCCCGTAGCGGGCGGACATCGACAGCAGGAAGCGCGAGCGGTGCACCGAGCGCACGGGCCGGCCGGCCTGGTCCACCAGCAGCACACCGGAGACGTCCGGCGATCCGGTCAGCAGCGCCCGCACCTGCCCCGCCGATGCGGTCACCGGCAGTACGGCGGCCGGGCGCAGGAACTCCCGCACCGACGGCCCGGACCGGGGCACACCGACGGTGCCGGGGGAGCGGGGCGGAACGTATACGTCCGCGGCGGGGATCCGGGCCGGCGGCGCGAACAGCTCGCCCTGGCCCAGCTGCGCCCCGGCCGACAGCGCCGCCGCATACTGCAGCTCGGTCTCCACGCCCTCCACCGCGACCAGGGCACCCAGCTCCTCGCACAGCGTCCGCATGGCCCGCACCGCGGCCGGCCGGGACAGCAGCGAGGAGTCGAGTTTGACCAGGTCGGGGGAGAGGTCGGTGAGCAGCCGGAGCGGTACGTCGCCGTCCCCGATGCCGTCCGCGCTGATCCGGAAGCCCTGCTCGCGCAGCGCGGCCACCGCCTCCAGCAGGGCCCGTTGCGGCACGTGCGTGTAGGGCGGGACCACGTCCAGCGTCACCTCCCAGGGCAGGCGCCCGGCCGCGCGCACGGCGTCGTGCAGCGGGGCGAGGCCGCCGAGGTCGGCGAGGGTGGCCGCGAACACGTTGAGGTGCAGCGGCAGCAGGGTTTCCTTGCGCGTGGCGGCACGGAGCGCCAACACCGTGAGTCTGCCGTCGAGTTCGGGGTCTCGGCGGGCCTCGGCCAGGATGTCACCGGTCTCCGGGCGGGCGAGTGTCTCCAGTGCGGTGACCGCGCCCGTCCTCAGGTTGACCACCGGCTGGAAGGCGAAGCGGAGAGTATCCGTCCAGGAGTGCACGGGAGCATGATTGCGCTGCCCGCGTGCGCCCAGGCGCAGTTCATGAGACGTTCACGCAGGATTCCGGGGTGATCACACAGCGTGGAAAACCACTGTGGCCTCTGGTGTCGTACGCCGCCTGATCAACCCGTCACCTCACCGCGACCACCGACGATCCGTGCCCGAAGAGCCCCTGGTTGGCGGAGATCCCCACGCGCGCCCCGGCGATCTGCCGGTCGCCCGCCGTGCCTCTCAACTGCCAGGTCAGCTCGCAGACCTGGGCGATGGCCTGGGCGGGCACCGCCTCCCCGAAGGAGGCAAGGCCGCCACTGGCGTTGACGGGTATGCGGCCGTCCGGGGCCGTCGCGCCCTCCCGCAGAAGCTTCGCGCCCTCGCCCGCGCCGCACAGCCCCAGGTCCTCGTACCACTGCAGCTCCAGCGAGGTGGACAGGTCGTAGACCTCGGCCAGGGACAGGTCGCCGGGGCCGAGGCCGGCCTCCTCGTAGGCGGCCCGGGCGATGGAGGCCCGGAAGGTCTCCTCGGGGGCGCCCACCGCCACGGTGGAGTCCGTGGCGATGTCCGGCAGGTCCAGCACCGTGTTCGGAAAGCGCGGGGTCACCGTCGACACCGCCCGGATCCGCACCGGCCGGGTCACCCCGTGCCGGTGCGCGAACTCCATGCTGGAGAGCACCAGGGCGGCCCCGCCGTCGGAGGTGGCGCAGATGTCGAGCAGACGCAACGGATCGGCGACCACCGCGGACGCGGCGACCTCCTCGGCGGTGACCCGCTTGCGGTAGCGGGCGTACGGGTTGAGCGCGCCCATGGCGGCGTTCTTCACCTTGACCAGGGCGAAGTCCTCCGGTGTGTCCCCGTGCACCGCCATCCGCCGCCGCGCGTACAGCCCGAAGTACGCCGGATTGGTCGCTCCCAGGACCCGGAAGCGCAGCCAGTCCGGATCGTCCGGCCGGTCGCCGCCCGCCGGCCGGAAGAATCCCTTGGGTGCCGCGTCCGCCCCCACCACGAGGACGACGTCCGCGAGCCCGGCGAGTATCTGTGCCCGGGCCGTGGCGATCGCCTGCGCCCCGGAGGCGCACGCCGCGTACACACTGGCGACCCTGGCCCCCTGCCAGCCCAGGGCCCTGGCGAAGGTCGCTCCCGCCACATACCCGGGATACCCGCCCCGCACCGTGTCGGCGCCTACGACCGAGCCGACCTCGCGCCAGTCGACACCGGCGTCCGCGAGCGCCGCCCGGGCCGCCGCCGTCCCGTACTCCACGAAGGAGCGGCCCCACTTGCCCCATGGGTGCATGCCCGCACCGAGCACCGCCACGTCCATCGTCACGCCCTCACCCCCGTCGGCCGCCAGTGCCAGGTCGTCCAGGTCGTCTCCGCGTCCTCGTGGAGCACTCCGGGGACGACCTCCACCTCCATGCCCACCGCCAGATCGGCGACGGTGACCCCGGGAGCCGCCTGTCCCAGCACCACGATCCGCTCGGCTACCAGCTCCACCGCGATCAACGCGTACGGCTCCCACGGAAGTTCCGCATTGCTCACATAGGGTGACGGTGGACGGTACCGGCTGTCCGTGTACGACCAGACCCGCCCTCGTCGCGACAGCGGCACCTCCTCGAGATCTCCGCCGGAACACCCGGGATTTCGGCAGTGGGTGTCCTCGCGGGGGAAGAACACCGAGGCGCATGCCCCGCACCGGGTGCCGAGGAGTCTGAAATCGTCTCCTGCGCCGGCGAACCATCCGTCGACCACAGGCGCGCGCGTGTGAGACATGGCCCTCCCTGTCGCGATATCTGACGGAGCGTCAGAAGTGTGTCACGGACATCCGGAATTGGGCAGTGCAGGAGACATGACACGACTCACCAGTGCAGTACGGGGGCTGATCACCGCCTTCGCCGCCCTGCTGGTCATGACCGCCGCCTCGGCCACCGCCCAGGCGGCGACCGAGCCCAAGGCGCCGAAGGACTTCGTGGCCCTGAGAACCGTGGATCCGACGATCATCCAGGAGATGCGCTACTTCACCCCGCACAACTTCGTCGGCGAGCGCATCGACGGCTACGAGCAGCCGATGTGCATCCTCACCCGCCCCGCCGCCGAAGCCCTCCACAAGGCGCAGCTCACCCTGCTGCGCAAGGGCTACACCCTCAAGGTCTACGACTGCTACCGGCCGCAGCGGGCCGTGAACCACTTCGTGCGCTGGGCCAAGGACCTCGACGACCAGGCGATGAAGGGAGAGTTCTACCCGAACGTCGACAAGACCCGGCTGTTCGCGGACGGCTACATCGCCGAGAAATCCGGCCACAGCCGCGGCTCGACCATGGACCTCACGATCGTGAAGCTCCCCGCGAGGCCGACCCGGCCCTACCACCCCGGGCAGCCGCTGGTGCCGTGCTTCGCGCCCAAGGACGAGCGTTTCCCCGACAACTCCGTCGACATGGGGACCGGATTCGACTGCTTCGACACCCTCGCGCACACGCTCGACCCGCGCATCCAGGGCGCACAGCGGGCCAACCGCCTGCTGCTCAAGAACACCCTGGAGAGCCTCGGATTCGTGAACCTCGCCGAGGAGTGGTGGCACTACACGTACAAGCCCGAGCCCTACCCGGACACCTATTTCGACTTCCCCGTGTCCTCGAAGTCGCTCGTCGGCGGCCAGTGAGCAACCTCCGGAAGATGTCCCTCCTCTGATCGGATACAGTCCGCGCGTGTCCGAAACTCAGCACTCAACTGACAACTTCGCACCGGACTCGCACTGTTCGAGTTGCGGAGCGCCCTTTGGAGAGGGCGTTTCCGGCTGGCCGCGCACCTGCCCGTCCTGCGGGACCGTCGCCTACCGCAATCCGCTGCCGGTGGCGATCGCGCTCCAGCCCGTGTACGACACCAAGGGCACGGCCCTGGTCGTCATCACCCGGACCGTCGCCCCCGCGCGCGGGGGCACGGCACTGCCCGGCGGCTACATCGACGACCGGGAGGACTGGAGGCAGGCCGTCGTACGCGAACTCAAGGAGGAGACCGGCATCGACGCGGCTGCCCGGGACGTGCGGCTCGTGGACGCCATGAGCTCACCCGACGGTCACCTGCTGCTGTTCGGACTCCTCCCGGAGCGCCCGGTGGAAGGGCTCCCGCCCGCCGACCCCACGGACGAGACCGAGGGCTGGCAGCTGCTGCGCAGGCCCGAGGAACTCGCCTTCCCACTGCACACCGTGGCCGTACGGGCCTGGTTCGAGGGCCGGTACTGAGCGACGTGGCTCAGCCGAGCCCCCGCACCCGCACCGGGTAGGGGGGCTCGGCGGAACCGCGCTCCCGCTCGCGGGTGACCACCACCCGAGGGCCCTGCCGCCGGGCGACGTATCGTTCGATCTCCGGCTCGTCCCACGCGCCGCCCGCGTCCGGCACGACCAGGCCCCCGCCCGTACGGCCACGCGCGGGTGCCCACACCTCCAGCTCGACGCCGCCGTCCGCGCCGCGCACGGGGATGACCGCACCCGCGCGCGCGAACACCGGTATCCGAGACAGCGGCGCGTCGACGAGCACCTGCGCCGGCCCCTCGTACGCCTCCTCCGTCGCCGTGTCGTACCAGCGGCCCCGCGGCAGCTGCACCGCCCGCCGGTCGGCACCCGGATCCAGCACCGGAGCCACCAGCAGAGCATCCCCGAGCAGAAACGTGTCCTCGCAGTCGCGCAGCGCCCGGTCCTCCGGCGCCCCCCACCACAGCGGCCGCACAAAGGGCGCGCCGGTGCGCCTGGCCAGATGCGCCAGCGTCATGAAGTACGGCAGCAGCCGCCGCCGTTCGAGCAGCGCCACGCGCGCGTACTCCAGCACCTCGGCACCGAACTCCCAGGGCTCCCGGCGCCCCGCCCGCAGACTCGCGTGGGTGCGGAACAGCGGCAGATATGCGCCTAGCTGGAACCACCTCAGATACAGCTCCGGCGACGGACTGCCGTCGAAACCGCCCACGTCCGGGCCCGAGTACGGCACCCCGCACAGACCGAGCCCCAGCACCAGCGACAGCGAGGCCCGCAGCCCGGGCCAGCCGGTCGCCACGTCCCCGGACCAGGTGCCCCCGTACCGCTGCATCCCCGCCCAGCCCGACCGGGAGAACAGGAAGGGCCGCTCCCCGGGCGACAGCTCGCGCAGCCCCTCGTAGCCCGCCCGGGCCATGCAGAGCGCGTACACATTGTGCGCCTCCCGGTGGTCGCCCCCGCGCCCCTCCAGTGCGTGCCGGGCCGACCGCGGCAGGGTGAGCTCCCCGAAGGCGTTGAACGACGTCGGCTCGTTCATGTCGTGCCAGAACCCGGCGAAGCCCTGCCCGAGGCGCTCCTCGTAGAGTCCGCCCCACCACTTGCGCACGCGCGCGTGCGTGAAGTCCGGATACACCGACTCCCCGGCCCACACCACACCGCGCACCGTCCGCCCGGAGGCGTCCCGCACGAACGCGTCCACGGCCGAACCGCTGTCGTACACCGCGTTGCCCGGCGCCGCCTTCACGGCCGGGTCGACGATCGACACCAGCCGGATCCCGTCCCGGCGCAGCTCCTCGGCGAGCTGCGGCAGCTTCGGGAACCGCTCCCGGTCGACGGTGAACACCTGGTGGTCGTCGTAGTGGTCGATGTCCAGGTGCACGGCGTCCAGCGGCAGCCCGCGCTCCTGGTAACCGGCGACGAGCCGGCGCACCTCCTGCTCGCTGCCGAAGCCCCACCGCGCGTGCTGGTGGCCGAGCGCCCACGCCGGCGGCAGCGCGGGCGCCCCGGTCAGCGAGGCCCAGGTGTGCAGCACGCGCGCGGGGGTGCCCACCATCACCCAGCAGCGCAGGGGACCGCCGTCCATCCGCAGCTCGCAGCGCCCCGCCCGGTCGTGCCCGGAACCGGCGCCCTCCTCGCCCTCGCGCAGCACGACCGTGCCGTCCCACGTGGTGTCGTGGAACACCAGATGCGTGCCCGCGTCGGCCACCACGAGCTGCACCGGCATGGTCACGTACAGTGGATCGTCGCCGGGGCCGAAGGCCCGGCCGGGGTCGGTGTTCCACAGCCGGTACGTGCCGTCCCGCAGCCGGGGCCCGGACGCCCGGCCGCCCAGACCGAAGAAGCGCGCGTCCGCCGCCACCTCCGACCGCTGCATCCAGCGCGCCGTGCCCCCGTCGACCGGCTCCCACCAGCGCGGCGGCAGATCCCGCCGCAGGGTCACGCCGCCCGGCGTGCACACCGCCACTGCGCCGTGCCGCGAGACGGTGACCGTCACCCGCTCGGCCACGACCCGCCAGCCACCGTCCTTGTCCGGCTCCAGCACCGCACGCGGATCCGGATCCGGACAGCCTCCCGCGAGCCCGTACGACGGCTGCGGATCCGCCCCGTCCCACCCCCAGAACACCGCCCCGTTCACCGCCACGGTGATCCGCAGCTCGGACCGGCCGAACCGGATCAGCCCGCCACCCGGCCCCGGCTCCACGCTCTCCACCTGCCCCGGAACCCGCGCCCGCTCGGCACCCCGCCGCGGCAACCCGGCGGCGTCGATCCGCCGCCTGCGCCAAGCCGCCCGTACGGTACGCAACCCCCGAGCCGCCCTCCCCGAACCCATGACACTCACCGAACGCACCAGGTCACGACCGTCCATGCTGCTCACCCTGCCACTGAGCACCCTACGCGCGCGTGTCGTTCAACTGCCGTTCACCCGTGCCGGGGCCACATCTTCACGACACCGACTATGTGGGGTACACCCTGGTGCAGAAGTCGATCACATGGCATCGTCCCTGTCAGCCGCGTCACGCGCACACCCCAGCCCGTGCGCGGACCGACGCACACGACGCGCACAGCCCGGGAGCCGCCCCCATGACGACCGCGAACCCCCAGCCGCTCTGGCAGCCCGATCCCGAGCGGATCGCCCAGGCACGCATCACCCAGTTCCAGGCCTGGGCCGCCGAGCACCACGGCGCCCCCGCCGAAGGCGGCTATCCCGCCCTCCACCAGTGGTCCGTCGACGAGCTGGACACCTTCTGGAAAGCCGTCACGGAGTGGTTCGACGTCCGCTTCTCGACGCCCTACGCGCGCGTGCTCGGCGACCGCGCCATGCCCGGCGCCCAGTGGTTCCCGGGAGCCACCCTCAACTACGCCGAGCACGCCCTGCGCGCCGCGGCCGACCGCCCGGACGAACCCGCCCTCCTGTACGTCGACGAGATCCACGAACCGCGCCCGGTGACCTGGTCCGAACTGCGCCGCCAGGTCGGCTCCCTCGCCGCGGAACTCCGCGCCCTCGGGGTCCGCCCCGGCGACCGCGTCAGCGGCTACCTGCCCAACATCCCGCAGGCCGTCGTCGCCCTGCTCGCCACGGCCGCCGTCGGTGCCGTCTGGACCTCCTGCGCCCCCGACTTCGGCGCCCGCAGCGTGCTCGACCGCTTCCAGCAGGTCGAACCCGTCGTGCTCTTCACCGTCGACGGCTACCGCTACGGCGGCAAGGAGCACGACCGCCGCGAGATCGTCGCCGAACTGCGCCGCGAGCTGCCCACCGTGCGCGCCGTCGTCCACATCCCGCTGCTCGGCACCGAGGCCCCCGAGGGCGCCCTGGAGTGGTCGGCGCTGACGGCGGGGGACACCGAGCCCGTCTTCGAGCAGGTCCCGTTCGACCACCCGCTGTGGGTGCTGTACTCCTCCGGCACCACCGGCCTGCCCAAGGCCATCGTCCAGTCCCAGGGCGGCATCCTGGTCGAGCACCTCAAGCAGCTCGGCCTGCACTGCGACCTCGGCCCCGAGGATCGATTCTTCTGGTACACCTCGACCGGCTGGATGATGTGGAACTTCCTCGTCTCCGGCCTGCTCACGGGCACGACGATCGTCCTGTACGACGGCAGCCCCGGCTACCCGGACACGGGCGCCCAGTGGCGGGTCGCCGAACGCACCGGCGCCACCCTCTACGGCACCTCCGCCGCCTACGTCATGGCCTGCCGCAAGGCCGGCGTCCACCCCGCGCGCGACCACGACCTCTCCAAGGTGAAGTGCGTCGCCACCACCGGCTCCCCGCTGCCGCCCGACGGCTTCCGCTGGCTGCACGACGAGTTCGCAGAGAGCGGGGCCGACCTGTGGATCGCCTCCGTCAGCGGCGGCACCGACGTATGCTCCTGCTTCGCCGGCGGCGTACCGACCCTCCCGGTGTACACCGGCGAACTCCAGGCGCCCGGCCTCGGCACCGACCTGCAGGCCTGGGACCCCAGCGGCAAGCCCGTCATCGACGAGGTCGGCGAGCTGGTCGTCACCAACCCCATGCCCTCCATGCCGATCCGCTTCTGGAACGACCCCGACGGCACCCGCTACCACGACAGCTACTTCGACACCTATCCCGGCGTCTGGCGGCACGGCGACTGGATCACGGTCACCTCACGCGGAACCGTGATCATCCACGGCCGCTCCGACTCCACCCTCAACCGGCAGGGCGTACGCATGGGCTCGGCCGACATCTACGAGGTCGTCGAGCGCCTGCCCGAGATCAGGGAGTCCCTGGTCATCGGCATCGAGCAGCCCGACGGCGGCTACTGGATGCCGCTGTTCGTGCACCTCGCGCCCGGCGCCTGCCTCGACGAGGCACTGCTCAACCGCATCAAGCAGACCATCCGCGAACAGCTCTCGCCGCGCCACGTACCCGACGAGATCATCGAGGTACCGGGCGTCCCGCACACCCTCACCGGCAAGCGCATCGAGGTCCCCGTCAAGCGCCTCCTGCAGGGCACACCCCTGGAGAAGGCGGTCAACCCGGGCTCCATCGACAACCTCTCCCTGCTCGGCTTCTACGAGGATCTCGCCCGCAAGCGCGCCTGACCCCCGCAGGTGGCCTCGGACTCGCCCGGCACGGCGACGAAGTCCGAGGCCCACCGCGCGGCGCCGGCGGTGATGGACGCACTTGCACCGCGTCGGCGTCCCCTTCGGTGACCGCGCATCGCGAAGTCGCCGCAGCCCGGCCACGCCGGGGATGCTCAGCGCTCCTTGACGGCGTGCAGCAGTGTGATGCCGAGCCACGGGCCGCCGTACCAGTACCCGGGGCCGAGTCCGCGCAGCGTGCCCTGGCCGATGTGCGCGGCGTACTTCCTGGCCATGTTCCAGAAGTCGGCGACGAGCAACCGCCCGCCCGAGCGCAGTACCCGCATGGCCTCGTCCACCGCACGGTATCGGCCCTCGAACGAGGGGATGTTGTGGATCGCCAGCGCGCTCGTCACGACGTCGAAGGAGCCGTCCGCGAACGGCAACGCGGTCATGTCGGCCGTATGTACTTCCACCCGGTCGGCGACCCCTGCCGCAGCGGCGTTGGCGAGCGTGACTTCGGGCCGGTTGCCGCTCTGGTCCTGCCCGGACCACAGGTCCACCCCCACGGCGCGGCCCGCCGGCAGCCTTCTGGCCGCCTCGATCAGCACCGCGCCGCGACCGCAGCCCAGGTCCAGCAGTTGCTCGTCACCCTTCAAGCCGGCCCGGTCCAGCTCCCGCCTCCAGATGCGCAGCTTGCCGTGCAGTGTGGTGTGCAGGTAAATGCCGGTGTGGGCAAGCAGTACCGTCCCCGCAGCCACCATCGCGGTTCGTCCCGGCCGCCACCGGCCGGCGGCCAGGCAGCAGGCCGTGCCGGCGGCGCCGGTCACCGCCGGGAACGCTGGAGCGTCAACGCCGTAGCGCGGCCAGTGAAGGCGCGGCAGTGGGGAGTCATTCTGATCCTTGGACATACTCGCAGTGTCACGAGCCCACCTGCCGGGCGTCTTGTAGAAATGTCCCCCTGACCAGCGCCAGCCACCGGCCTCGCGTGCCGGGTGCACACCGTGTGTCAAGCCATGGACCGGTATGCGGAGGCGCCCCACGCGACGTCGTCGACCGCAAGCCATGGCGCGACCGCAACGGCCGTGGGCGTCACACCGGCGAAGGCCATGACATCCCGATGGAGGTGGGACTGGTCGACGTAGCCGATCTCCGCCGCCACCCGTGCGGCGCTGTGGCCCGCGGCCAGACGGTGGACCGCGTGGTCGAAACGGACAAGCTGCGCAGCGCGCTTGGGGTTGAGACCGATCTGGGCCCGGAACCGGGACCACAGACGCTTACGGCTCCAGCCGACCTCGGCTGCCAGCCGCTCGACCCGAACCCCTCCCAGGTTCGTCACCATCTGCCCCCACACGAAGGCGACCTCGGGCTCGACCGCTCGGCCTGCCTCGTGCCGTCGAACGAGCGCGGCCTCCGCGATCGCGAACCGCTCGTCCCATGACCCGGCAGCGCGCAGTTGCTCCTGGATTCGCGCGGCATCGCGGCCCCACAGGTCATCGAGGGAGGCCACCATCCCGCCCAACTCCGAAGAGACGCCCAGCACCGTGTGCGCGACCACCGGAGACAGCCGCACCTGCAGGCACTCGATGTCACGGCCGCGCCCTCGAACGCCGCTGGGCACAAGTCCGACGACGACACTGCCGTTCTGCCGGCAGCCGCTGATGTCATCGACGGCGAGTGGTCCCTCGCCCAGGTCGATGGCCACCGTGACAGCCGGATACGGGACAACGCCCAGGTCGACGAAGTCCGTGGTGCGAGCGCGGAATCCGGCCATGCTGACGCCTGGCAGCAGGCCGGGCCGCGACGGGGTGGCGATGTCCCACACCGCCGCAGCGTCATGAGCCGACTCGGCTGATCGCATGTCGGCAAGCTACGCGACATTCGTCCAAGACGCGATGCCGCAGACGCGACGACACTGACGGCTCCTGCAAGCACCGCGGACCAGAAAGGACCGCTCGTGATGCCCTCGCCGATCGACCCGTTCACGCCGGCCGTCGAACTCGCCGCAGCCATGCGCCGAAAGGAGGTGAGCCCGGTCGAGGTGGCCGATTGCTGTCTTGAGCGGATGGACGAGCTCGACCCTCGGCTGAACGCCTTCTGCCACCGGGCCGACGACGACGTCTGCAAAGCCGCTTCTGCCGCGGCTGACGCGATAGCGCGGACCCCGTCACCCGAGGACCTCCCGCCGTTCCTTGGCGTCCCGCTGCCGATCAAGGACCTGCTTGACGTGGCCGGATGGCCCACCACCCATGGGTCAGCCGGCGCCAGGCAGGCGCCGGCCGCAGCATCGGACCCGGTCGTGCAACGGTTCGTGGACGCGGGCTTCATCCTGCTCGGCAAGACCACCACCTCCGAGTTCGGTGCCCTTCCCTTCACCGAGAGCAAAGCCCTGGGCATCTCGCGCAGCCCGTGGGACCCGGATCGCACACCGGGCGGGTCGTCGAGCGGAGCGGGCGCTGCCGTCGCCGCCGGGATGGCGCCCATCGCCCACGCCGAAGACGGCGGCGGGTCGATCCGCATCCCCGCGTCATGCAACGGCCTCGTCGGACTCAAACCCACCCGCGGCCTGGTCACCAACGCGACCGTCAGCGTGGAAGGCCTCGGCACCAGCGGCGTGCTCACCCGCACGGTCGCAGACACCGCGGCCGCCCTCGATGTGCTTGCACGCCACGACCCGGCCGCGTGGTGGTCACCCCCGACCCCGCACAGGTCCTTTGCCACCGTGATGGAGACGGACCCGCCGACCGGGCTGCGGATCGGTGCGCTCACCGACTCTCCGATCGACGGGATACGGGTGCACCCGGCGTGTGCTGAAGCCGTCACCGTCACTCTTCGGACGCTCGAATCGGCGGGTCACCACATCGTCGACACCCGCCTTCCGCTGCCCTCGACCGACGAGCTGGTGGCGGCGTTCACGACCATCTGGAACGTCGGCGCTGCCGGGATCGAGCTCGCGGACCCGGACCGTGTCGAGCCCCACAATCGTGCCCTGCGCGACGCGGCACGATCGATCGACTCGTGGTCCTACGCGGAAGGGGTGAGGAAGACCCAGCAGTTGTCGCGGCGCATCGTCGAAGGCTTCCTCGCCCGCTTCGACCTCCTGGTCACACCCACTATGGCGTGCCTCCCGCCGCTCGTCGGCGCCTGGCGGGCAGGCACCGACGACGATCCCCTGACGGCGCTGCTGAACAGCTATCCGATGGGGGTGTTCACGTCGGTGTTCAATGTGACCGGCCAACCGGCGATCTCGGTCCCCATCCACCACGACGACGCCACCGGCCTGCCCGTCGGCGTCCAGATCGTCGCCGCACCATGGCGGGAAGACCTCCTGCTCCAGGTGTCGCGCACCCTCGAACTCGCACACCCCTGGACCCATCGCCGCCCGCCCGTGAGCTGAGCACGGAGACGCTTCCCACGGCAGACCAGAAGGCACGTTGTCAGTGCCGCCGGTTACGGTGAGTGAGCATTGATCGACCGTGCACTTAGGGGGAAACATGGCGCACACCGACCACCAGACCATGCGACGCATCCTGCGCCGAGAGATCGCCGGCACCATCGGCCTGCTCACCGACGAACACGACTTCCGCGCCATGCGGCGCTACCGCAGCTTCACCTTCGACGACCACGCGACCTACCTGAAGCAGGTCGAGGCCGTCCTCAAGGCCCGCGCGGCCCAGGGCACCCACACCACACTCGCCCTGTTCGACCCCGAGGACTACGCCGTCTACTGCGCGGAAACCGGCCTCGACCCGGAAGCCCCGACCACCCGGACCCGCTTCACCGCCGAACTCGCGGCCACGGGCCCCACCATCCCCTACGACGGCCAGCCCCTCGCCACACTCGTACCCGCCCTCGTCGACGAAGCCGTACGACAGGCGACGTGGGAGTACGCCACCACCCTGCTGTCCCGCCTCGGACCCTGCCCCACCTGCGGCGAGGACATCGGCAGGGCGGCCTTCACCCGCGCCTCCGACCTCCTGGTCCGCATCCTCGACACCGCACCACCCCGCGACCGGCACCTCGTCTGCAGCGTCTCCGGACCACCGGAGACCCTCGTCGCCGTCCTGCACGGCGACCAGGACGGTGACGGCGGCATCCGCCTCGACGAGGCCGAGGCCCTGGAATTCACCAGCGTCCTCGCCCTCGGCCTCGCCACCCGAAGCCCCGGCGGACTCGTCCTGCGCACCAGCGCCCCGGACACGCCCGACCGCGTCTACGGCTGGCGACTGCGCTCCGGCGGCCTCGAACCACTCACCGCCTCCGAGGTGTTCGACGCCTACTGCACCGACATCGAGTCCGGCGACCTCATCTCCCCGGAATCCGGCGTCGACTACTGCGAGCCCCCCGACCTCGGGGACGAGAACACGGCACCCGGCCACCGGCACTGACCGCACCGGCGCGCCGGTCCACGCCGACCGCGCCGACAGCACGCCGGACGCACCAGGGGCGCCCCACCCGAAGGCGGGACGCCCCTGCACCCGGCACACGCGACGCGCCGCCGGTACGGCTACTCGCCGGACAGCACCGCCTGAGCCGCGCCGCGCGCCTCCTCGGCACTGTCCGCGGCACGCGCGGCCGCCGCGGCCCGCTCGCACTGCGCCAGCGTGTACTTCGCCAGCGCCGCCCGGACATAAGGAATCGACGCCGCACCCATGGACAGGGAGGTGACACCCAGACCGGTCAGCACACAGGCCAGCAGCGGGTCGGACGCGGCCTCACCGCACACACCACAGCTCTTGCCCTCGGCCTTGGCCGCCTCCGCGGACAGTGCGACCAGGTCGAGCAGCGCCGGCTGCCAGGGGTCCTGAAGCCGGGACACCGCGCCCACCTGCCGGTCGGCCGCGAACGTGTACTGCGCGAGGTCGTTGGTCCCCAGCGACAGGAACTCGACCTCCTGCAGAATCGAACGCGCCCGCAGCGCGGCCGACGGGATCTCCACCATCGCGCCGAACTTCGCCTGGAGCCCCGCCGCACGGCAGGCGTCCGCGAACGCCTTCGCGTCCGCGCGGTCCGCCACCATGGGCGCCATGACCTCGAGGTAGACCGGCAGCCCCTCGGCGGCCTTGGCCAGCGCGGCCAGCTGCGTGCGCAGGATCTCGGGGTGGTCCAGCAGGGTCCGCAGACCCCGCACACCCAGCGCGGGGTTCGGCTCGTCGGCCGGAGTCAGGAAGTCCAGCGGTTTGTCCGCACCCGCGTCCAGCACCCGCACGACCACACGGCCCTCGGGGAACGCCTCCAGCACCTGCCGGTAGGCCTCCACCTGCTTCGCCTCGGAAGGAGCGTTCTTGCTGTCGTCCAGGAACAGGAACTCGGTACGGAACAGACCGACACCCTCGGCCCCGGCCTCCACGGCGGCAGGTACGTCCGCCGGACCACCCACATTGGCGAGCAGCGGCACCTTGTGCCCGTCCGCGGTCGCACCCGGCCCGGTCGAGGCGGCCAGCGCGGCCTTGCGCGCGGCGGCCGCGGCCGCCAGCTCCGCCTTCTTCGCCTCGCTCGGGTTCACGAAGATGTCGCCGGTGCTGCCGTCCACGGCGATCACCGTGCCCTCGGTCAGCTCACCGGCACCGGGCAGCGCCACGACCGCCGGTACACCCAGCGCCCGCGCCAGGATCGCGCTGTGGCTGGTCGGCCCGCCCTCCTCGGTCACGAAACCGAGCACCAGGGAGGGATCCAGCAGCGCGGTGTCGGCGGGAGCGAGATCCCGAGCCACGAGTACATAGGGCTGGTCGCTGTCCGGGACACCCGGCATCGGAACGCCCAGCAGCCGGGCGACGATACGATTCCGCACATCATCGAGGTCGGCCACGCGGCCGGCGAGGTACTCACCGGCACCGGCCAGCAGCTCCCGGTATGCGGCGAACGCGTCGTACACCGCACGCTCGGCCGTGCTGCCGACGGCGATCCGCCGGTCCACGTCCGCCATCAGCTCAGGATCCTGCGCCATCATGGCCTGCGCCTCGAGCACCGCCTGGGCCTCGCCCCCGGCCAGATTGCCGCGCGCCATCAGATCGGCGGCCACGGCGTCCACGGCCTGGCGAGCGCGCCCCTGCTCACGCTCGGCCTCTTCCGCCGGGATCTGCTTGGCCGGCGGCTCCAGCACCGCCGTACCCATGTGCCGAACCTCGCCGATCGCCACGCCATGGCTCACGCCGACGCCTCGCAGCGTTGTCTCCATCTCACCCGTCTCCGATAGTGCGGCGGGTCCCGCCGCCGCGGTGGTTTTCCTGATCGCCGTCCGAGGACGGCACTGCCGTCAGTTCCAGGCGAAGAGACTGTCGCCGGCCTTCACGTCTCCGCTGTCACGGACGTCGGAGAGAGACTCGGCCGTGGCTTCGAGGGCGACGACGGGGCACACCGGGGACTTGCCGGCGGCCTCGACCGCGGAGGGGTTCCAGCGCACGATGGCCTGGCCGCGCGTCACGGTGTCGCCCTTGTTGACGAGCACCTCGAAACCCTCGCCGTTGAGCTGCACCGTGTCGATCCCGAGGTGGGTGAGCACGCCGTGCCCCCTCTCGTCCACCACGACGAAGGCGTGCGGGTGCAGGGAGACGATGACGCCGTCCACGGGCGCCACGGCCTCGGACGGCTCACGCACGGGGTCGATCGCGGTGCCCGGGCCGACCATGGCCCCGGAGAAGACCGGATCCGGCACTTCGGCCAGTCCGATGGCCCGTCCAGCGAGCGGGGACGTCACGGTGGTCATGGGAAGCCTCCCAAGGAGTGGAGCTGCGTACGGGCCGTCACCGCCTGTTCCGGACGGCGCTTGCAGCAGCGTATGTCAGATGAACTGGCGGTTCCGTATAAGAAGCTACCAGTTAGTGGTCTAGACCACCAGCCCGTGGATTTGCACGGCCTTCGAGGCTCCGTGTACAGTCGTACTCCTGCTTGGGGCGGAGCGCCGCGAAGGTACTTTCGCTCAGCAGAACCCAAACTCGTCAGATCCTATCTCTGGATCCGCTTCTGCATGTCCGCAGAGGGGTGGTCAGAGAGACGGAAAAACCCTGGTAGAGTTTGAAACACCGAAGGGAAGCGCCCGGAGGAAAGCCCGAGAGGGTGAGTACAAAGGAAGCGGCCGTTCCTTGAGAACTCAACAGCGTGCCAAAAATCA
>NZ_JBVIEB010000007.1:336251-504258 GCF_055572075.1 Streptomyces sp. NPDC030820 | reverse complement strand
TCCACCAGCACGGCCCCGGCCCTCCCTGCACGCGGATCAGACGCGCACAGCCAAGCCGAGGCAAGCGGTGTCAAGCATCAGGTGAAGCCACAACGTCAAGCATCAACCGAGACAAGACACTGTCGGATCCCAGCAGCCCGTTACAGGTTCCTCAACCTCATCAAGCACCCGTCGTCGCTTCGCTCCTCCGGGCGGGCAGGCACACAGTGCATGAGGTCAGAACCATCGTGGCCGGGGCGGTCGGCTCCGCGACTTTAGCCAGCCACTTTGGCGCGAGCCTCGAAGATCATGGCCCCAACGTCGTGCTTTACCGGGCAGGTCCACAGACTGCCCAACGCGCCGGAAGCTTACCGGGCCATGATCACTCGCGCCAAAGCAGCTCCCGGCCAAAGTCGCTACGTCGACCGCTCGGCACCGTGCACCACGAGGGACGGCGGGTCAGTCGTCACCCCAGCGGCGGAGACTCGCCCTGATCAAGCCTGGCCGGCATCCACAATGCTTGTGACCTGCCGCACATGACCTTGCATGCCCACATATGTCCGTTTAATTGATAGAATCATCAGAACCGAGGATATGATCCCTTAGAGACGGAGCAGCACATGGCATTCACGTTCCTCGAGCCTGCGTGTACGGCTCCAGGTTGCGTGCAGGAGCCACACCTGATGCATCACCGAGCTAGGCCGTCACTCGTTCACTCGCGCACCTTGCCGCAACCACGATCCGTGCTGACAGTCGCCTTGCTGTTCATTCTGGCGATCACGCTCATCGATCTTCAGGTGCCTGGCTCAGTTCATCTCGGCGACTTGCTGATCATGGCGCCTGTACTCACTTCCTGGTACGCGAGCTCCCGGGTGACCTCACTTGTCGCCATCATGGCCGTGTCGGCTTTGATGGCCATCTTCCTGGTCCGCCAATCGGTGAACCCGCCACAGGCGGCTGCCCTCCTTGCGACCTCGGTGGCCGTCGTGATCGCCCGATACCTGACGGAACACGGACAGCGAAAGCTGGTCCAGCTGCGCGCAGTCGCCGAGGCCGCGCAACGCGCCATACTGCCTCCCCTCCCCCACCGACTCGGCCCCCTTCGCCTGGCCTCGACGTACCTGGCGGCAGAGGATGAAGCACGCATCGGCGGAGATCTCTACGCCGCCGTGCGCACGCCCACGGGGACACGGTTGATCATCGGCGATGTTCGAGGCAAGGGCCTGGCGGCGGTCGGCAACGCTGCCCACACCATCAGCACGTTCCGCGACGCCGCACGCCGACTGACCACGCTGCCGGAACTCGCCGCCTACCTGGATTCAAGTCTCCGCAGCAACGCATCCGAAGCAGTGAGCCCCGAACAGACCGAAGAGGCGTTCGTCACCGCCACTCTCCTCGAAATCCCCGACGCCGAGCCCCTCGTGCGGAGCGTCACCTGCGGACACCCCCCACCGCTACTCCTACGAGCGCACGACGTCGTGACCCTGGAAGCCGGCCAGCCCGCGCCCCCGCTGGGACTGGGCGCATTGACGCAAACCCCCTATCACCTCGACACCTTCGCCCTACGCGCCGAAGACACCCTCCTCCTCTACACCGACGGTGCCATCGAAGCCCGCAATACCGACGGCGAGTTCTACCCGCTCGCCAAACGACTCACCCACCAGAACCACCGCCATCCCACGGCACTCCTCAACCACCTCCGCGGCGACCTTCTCAACCACGTCGGCGGCCGACTCGACGACGACGCCGCCTTGATCTCAATCAAACGTCAACCCGCTGACGGCATAGCGCCATCGGTTGACCAATCGACCTGTGATGAGTGCGGCGTCTCGATGTCCTTCGATATGCGGTCACGCAGCACTTCTGGCCTAGGGGAACGACCCAGTGCAGTACAGCAGTGAAGTACAGCAACCACCACGACCGCCACCGACCGCCAACGGTCCTTGACGACCAGTTGACCAGCCCACCTGACCTCAATGACCCTCAACGACGACCAACGCTGACAACCGCCGACAGCTAAGTCGCAGGTCGCAGCGTTGCTCGTGTACGTGCCCACAGGTCAGAGACCCGGCCCTTCGCTTCTATGGTTGCGATGGAGGCGAACGGCATGGCCACGTTCCTCGGCCTGGTCGCACTGCCCGAAAGCCGTGACGCCCGGACTACCTCGCGAACCGGGGCAACCCACCTCCACCATCCAGACTGCGCCTGGCTCCTGCGCGCCGCTCCCGCGCATCGCGCGACGTGCCCGGACAGGCCGCCAGATCTCCGCCGCGATCGGCGTCACCGTCCTGGTCGCGGTGGTCGGCTCCCACGTCGGTGCCACCTCACGTCACGACTTCCGGATCGCCCGGTGTGCACCTCAGCCGTGGCGGCGGCTCGGACCAGACGGTCGCCCGCCGCATTGCAGAAGCCGGATGCGGTGCGCAGGCTCTGGCGGACGCGTCCTGCCCCGGTGGTGAACACCGCTCGTGTCCGGTGTCACGCCTGGATGGCTGCGATCGGCCTCGATGGCGTGCCGAGCCTACTCGGCCCAGGGTTCGAAGCCGGTCTGGAGGACGGCTCCGAGGGATGTGCGCAGTTGGGCCGCCTCGTCGGCTCCGAAGCGCTCTTCGAACTGGGCTTGTACGGCTTGCCACAGCGGAAGCGCGGCCTTCATTCGGGCGAGGCCTTCAGGTGTGAGCGTGACGATTCGTGCGCGGCGGTCGGTTGCCGATGGCTCGACGGTCACCAGGCCCTCCCGCGCGAGCGGCTTGAGGTTCGAGGCCAACGTCGTGCGATCCATGGCGATCGTGTCGGCAAGGCTGGTTATCGTCATCTCGTCGTGCGTGCTGAGCTTCTGCAGGATGCTGAACTGGGTTGCGCGAAGTCCGACCGGGGACAGGGCCTTGTCGTAGGTGGCGCTGAGGTACCGGGACGCCTTGCGAAGCGCCAGGTTGTTGCAGGGGTCGTTCAGGTGGGTCGGTGCCGCGGTCATCTTTGTCCTCCAGAGCGTGCACGCCCATGATAGGAGCATGTGCTCGCAGATGTGAAGGGGCCCTCAGTTCGCGCCTACGGGGGTAGCGCCCGTCCTCGCTGAGCATGATCGGGGCGCAGCCCTTTCGGTCACGTCGTACCACCCTGGGCGACCGGGCCGCTCGGACCGAAGCGCCCGGGCTTGCCATCCCGCGAATACGCGCATATGCTCGTAATGGTGCGGGCTCATGGTTCAGACGCCGATACCCCCGGCCGTCGGCGAATCGACGCACCCGCCGAACGTTGTCGCATGTGCCGCAATGGCGCGTTCGGGCCCGGCCCGGCCAAGACGCCGAAGGCACCATCAGCATAAAGTCAGTAACGCGCGTATCCGTCATCACGGACACGTGAGAGGTGATGTCATGGATGGTATTGCCGACATGGGAGGAACCCCTGGCTGGGGTCCCGTGCAGCCACCGAAGAAGAACGAACCCGTCTTCGCGGAGCCCTGGCAGGGCCGGGCATTCGCTCTGGCAATCTTGTCCAATCGGGTGTCCGGGGGAAATCTCGACTCCTTCCGGCACGCGCTGGAGCGCCTGGACCGGACCGCCTACCTCGAGGAGGGCTACTACGGTCGCTGGCTCAACGCCGGAGAACTGAGACTCCTCGACAGCGCCATCTTGGCACCTGGTGCGGTCGACACCCGCGCCCGCAACCTCCGCGGCGAGCACGTGGAGGAGCCCCCGATCCCGGAGCCGGCCAAGCCCGACTACGCGCCCTCCGCCGAGGGCACGCTGCGCTCCATAGATACTGCGCCCGCGTTCGGCGTCGGCGAGCACGTGCGCGCGAAGGACATGTCGCCGCCCGGACACACCAGGCTGCCGCGCTATGTACGAGGGCATGTCGGCGTTGTCGACATGGTTCAGCCCGCCGGCGTGCTGCCGGACACCAACGCCCATTTCCTGGGCGAGAACCCGCAGTACGTCTATTCGGTGCGGTTCGACTCCCACGAGCTGTGGGGCGCCGACGCCGAGTCCTTCGACCTCACCGTAGAGCTTTTCGAGAGTTACCTGGATGCCACCTCATGACCACGACCAGCGGACCGGACGAGACCCTTCCCCCAGCCCTGCGCACCGAGGCGCTCGAGCAACTGCTCACCGAGCGGGGCCTGATCGACCCGAAGATGATCGACGGAATCGTCACCACCTACGAGACCAGCGTCGGCCCGCTCAACGGCGCCAAGGTCGTTGCCAGGGCCTGGACCGACCCGGAGTACCGTCGCCGGCTGCTCGAGGACGGCACGGCGGCCATCAGGGAAATGGGCTTCGGAGGATTTCAAGGCGAGCACATCGTCGTCGTGGAGAACACCCCCACCACGCACAACGTAGTGGTGTGCACGCTGTGCTCGTGCTACCCCTGGCCGGTGCTGGGTCTGCCGCCGGGCTGGTACAAGGATCCGGCCTACCGCGCGCGCGTGGTGAAGGAGCCCCGCGCGGTGCTGTCCGAGATGGGGCTCGACCTGGACGACGACGTGCAGATCACCGTCCGCGACTCCACCAGCGAGGTGCGGTGGCTGGTCCTGCCCGAGCGTCCGGCCGGCACCGAGCACCTGACCGAGCGGGAGCTCGTGCCGCTGGTGACGCGGGACGCGATGGTGGGAGTGGCGAAGGTGGCGGCACCGTGAGCGCGCCGCTGGACATCGAAGGCCCGGCCGCACCGCCCCGCTCCAACGGGGAGCTCGTCTTCGCCGAGCCGTGGGAGAGCCGCGCCTTCGGCATGGTCGTCAGCCTGTACGAGGCGGGCGAGTTCACCTGGCCGCAATTCCGGGCCGCGCTCATCGCCCGGATCACGGCCTGGGAAACCGCGGCAGCCCCAGGTGAGCCGTACAACTACTACCAGCTGTGGCTGGCCGCCCTGGAGGACGTCCTCGCCGGCCTGTGCGCCGTGTCCCCTGACGAGGTCACCACGCGCACCCGAGCTCTGGCGCAACGCCCCGCAGGCCACGACCACTCCGACGGCCACGACCACGCTCACTGAGCCGCGACCACCTCCCGCTCCCGGCCCCCGGTCTTGAGGCAAAGCAGTGTGTGCCGGTGTGCCGGAGAGTGAACGCGGAACTTGCCACCTCCCAGATACGAGCATATGCTCCTAAGTGTCGATGCGGACCTCCTCCTTCCCGCGAGGATGCAGCAACTGGTGCGGCACAGCGGGAGCCGGGTGGGTGTCCGGGAGCAGTGTGTCAGTTTTGAGACCTATCCAGCTGTTTGATCACTATCCAGCAACTTGAGCCCTATCTAGCGGCTTTGGCCCTATCCAGCAGGGCAGCGCGCAGAGCGCGACTGCGGTACCAGCGAAGGAATCTTCTATGTCTGTCGAGAACAAGGTGCTCACCAACAAGGTGCTCGCTGCGGCGGCGACGGTCACCATGATGGGTGGCCTCGGTGTGGCGGGAACGCTGTCCGCGAGTGCGGCCACCCCGGAGTGCGGCGACAGCTGCATCAAGATCTACAGCACCGAGTTCGGCACCTCCGAGCAGCCCAACCTCGTGGAGACCGTGTACCAGGGAGTAGCCAAGGTCGGCCGGCCCACCGCGATGTACCCCGTCAGCAACACCGACCCGGCCGGGGACATAGTCGGCCACCGCAAGGGCCTGGTAACCGACTTCTACAAGGACGGCTTGGTGTCCGCCGAGGTGAACAGGCACTACGGCAACCTGACCGCGGTGGAGGTCGAGTACGCGCCGCACGGCAAGCGCACCGGCCTGTGCCCGGGCCTGGCCGACAGCGCGTACCAGAACGAGGGCCTCACCCTGCAGAAGTGCGGCACCTCCGCCAAGACCGTCTGGATCATCGACACCGCGGACTCACCCTCCACCGCCCCCCAGGGACACTTCCCCCTGGTCAGCGGCTCGACCACCAACTTCACCCACCCCTACGCCATGACCGCCACCCACAGGAGCTCCACGCGCGGCCGCCACCAGACCACGGCACCCATGCAGATCCGGGTCACCAGGCTCACGGGCTCCCCCTACCACGTGCCCGCCAGCCAGCTCTGGGGCACGACCAAGTAGGCGGTTCTCCCAGAGCCCTCAGCGGCCCTGCTGCGGCACCGCCCTGCTCCGGCACCGCCGCAGCCATGTTCTCGATGAGTCATCAAGGAAAACAAACTGATGGTTACCAGCAATCTTGTTCTCATTCCCGGCGCCGGCGGCGTAGGCCGCAGCGTCTTCGAGTATCTGCGCGCGCAGGACGTACCGGTGCGCTTCATGGTCCGCAGCGAGGACGAGCGAGCCGCCGAGTTGCGCAGGCTCGGCGCGGAGGTCGTCATCGGCGATCTGACCCGGCCCGAGACCGTCGCGGCCGCGCTGCAGGGCGTGTCACGGATGTACTTCGCGATGCCCGTGTCGCCGGACCACCTGCTGGCGGCCACCGTGGTGGCCTCCGTCGCGCGGGAGTACGGACAGCTGGACGCGCTGGTCGACCTGTCGCAGATGACGGTGTCGCAGATGACCGCCACCAGCACCTCGGAGTCGCACCAGCAGCGGCTGCACTGGCTGGCCGAGCAGGTCTTCGACTGGTCGGGCCTGCCGGTGGTCCACATCCGGCCGACATCGTTCCTGGACAATCCGCTCTTCACCTCACTGGCGGCGCGGACGATCCAAGAGAACGGCACGATCGCGCTGCCGTTCGGCACCGGACGCACCTCTCCCATCGCGGTGGACGACGTCGCCAGGGTGGTCGCCACCGTACTGCGCGACCCGGCCCCGCACATCGGGCAGGTCTACGAACTGACCGGGCCCCGGTCGGTCGACATGAACGAGTTGGCGCAGGAGTTCTCCCGCGCTCTGGGACGGCCGGTGACCTACGTGGACGTGCCCCCGGAGAAGTGGGAGGCCGAGGCGCTCGCCAAGGTGGGCCTGCCGCCGCACGTCGAGCGGCACATCGCCGTCATGGCCCGGCTCCACCGGGAGAACCGCTACGACCGCACAGCCGACGGCGTCCAGCGCGTGACCGGCACCCCCGCCCAGTCGATCGAGGAGTTCGTGGCCGCTCGCAGGGACTCCTATCTGGGCTGAGCCCCGTCCGACGCCAGAACCTGGCCGCAGAACCACGTCGAAGAACGGCCCGTCATGATGCCCGACCCGGCGAAGCACACCTACAACCCCGACGAATGGCTCGTGCGTTACTGCCTGTGAGCCGTGTCGGCCGCCCAGCCGAGAATCTCATGCACATACCCAAACCCTTCATGGCCATAGCGCTGGCAGCGCCTTCGGCAGCCGTTGCCGTGGGCTGCTACGCCCAGGTCTCCTGACCATCGCCGTGGCTCGAAGGGGTCGTCGATCGCGTGACCCCCTGCGCAGACTGCCCCTTCATACAGGCCGATCCGCATGTGATCGGCCTCGCCGCGGGCCATTTCCGTATCCGATCCCCTACATCAGGGTGGAACCTCCAACGTGTACCGATCACTCCTCGTACTGACCGCTGCAATGTTCGCCATCGGCACCGACAGCTTCGTGATCGCCGGGATCCTGCCGGGCGCGGCCCACTCCCTCGGCGTCGGCGTCGGCACCGCAGGATGGCTGATCACCGCTTATGCCTTCTCCTACGCCGTCCTCGGCCCCGTCATGGCAGCAGCCACCACGCGGTGGCCGCGTCGCAGGCTGTTCCTCACCGGGCTCGGCATCTTCGTCGTGGGCAACCTCCTGACGGCCCTCGTCCCCGTCTTCGGCGTGGCCCTGGCCTCACGGGCGGTCGCCGGGCTCGGCGGCGCCATGGTCAGCCCCACCGCCGTCGCTGCGGCCGCCGCGCTCGCGCCGCCGGAGCGACGGGGACGCGCCATCGCCACGGTCCTGGCCGGCCTCAGCGCCGCGACCGCCCTTGGCGCCCCCATCGGCACGGCGATCGGCAGCCTCGCCGGCAGCTGGCGCGCCACCATGCTCTTCGTCTCCGTCCTCGGCGTGCTCGCCGCCGCCGGAATCGCCCTGCTGCTGCCCAAGATCCCCAACCCGCCGCTGGTCCCGCTGCGCGCCCGCCTCGCCCCGCTCGGCGACCGCCGCATCGGATTGACCCTGCTGACAACCCTCCTCGTCTTCACCGGCCTGTACATCGTCTACTCCTACATTGCCGAGACCCTGGACAGGGCCACTGGCGGCAGCGGCACCACCCTCGCGGTCCTGCTGTTCGTCTGGGGCGTGGCAGCCACCGTCGGAACGCTCAGCACCGGCCATCTTGTGGACCGCCTTGGTGCCCGAGGCGTCATCAACACCGCGATCGTCGTCCTTGCCATCGACTTCGCCCTGCTGCCCTGGTCGAGCGCACACCTGGCTACAGCCGTCGTGGCACTGGTGGCGTGGGGGATCTGCGCATTCGGACTCCTGGCACCGCAGACCCACCGCCTCATCGGGGCGATGCCGTCGGCGGCCCCCATGCTCACCGGCCTCAACAATGCGACGCTGTACGTCGGTGTCTCCATCGCACCGCCGATCGGGCAGGCCGGAATAGCATGGCTCGGCGCACACTGGCTCGGCCCCGTAGGCGCCGCGCTCATCGCGCTCGGTCTGATCGCAGCGGAGACGGCACATGTCATCATCCGTCGCGACCGAGCGCACCCCACGCACACGGCGCGCATGGAGCCAGCGCCGGCCTTGGCGCCCACGACCGCCGAGAGCCGCTGACAGCGACCGATGTCGGCATGGAGCGGAGAGGGCCCTGGGCGTGTCCCCTGGCCCGCTCGTGAACGTGGTCGGGTAGGTACGAGTGAAGGTGCTCAGCTGAATCGTTGCCCTGAGCCGGTCTGCAGCCCGCTTCCGCACGGTGCCGACCAGGGCATCCGCCATGCGCTACGCGCTCGAAGTGGGGCTCCTGGACGCCGCGTTCACCAACGATCTCGAACAGGGCCCTGCCAGACCGGGCTGAACCGAGCGCTCGCCGATGTCGGCCTCATCCCCTGACAGGCGCCGCTGCGGACGGCTTCGTGCCCCTGGTCGTCCGGGCATTGGCCGAACACGGGCTGCGAGGGAACGGCAGTAGGGTCCGTATCCGAGAACAGAAAGTCAGCCAACATGGCCGAGATACTGGCAGCCGTGGCAACGAAGATCGTCGTTGCGCTCGTCGAGGCGCTCGTCCTGCGCCTCGTGTGGCAGCTGTGGTCCACTTACTCATCGTATCTGCGCAGGGCCTTCGCGCCGGCCGCGTAACACCCCCGGCGCCCGGCAGCGCTCACGCCACCGCGCGCCACTGGTTCTTGTCCGGCGGCACTCCCTGCCGATCGACCGGCCGGGCATCGGACCGTCGGTCTTCGTCGTTGGAGGAAGAAGCCGTTCATCGCATGCAGCCGGACCTTCTCGTCACCGCCCTCCCAGCCGTCCGGTGGCACGGAACGGGAGTTGTCCCACCACAGTTGGTTGGTGCTGTCGTTACAGGGCAGGGCCGTCACCGGGCCTCGCCGTGACGCGCCGGTCAGGCACAACTGGGGGAACCGGGAGTTGCGCCGACGCAGCGGGCCGCCCGGTTCGCCCCTGTCCTCGGGGCGCCACCGCGCCATGGCGTCGGAGCACGATCGCAGGGTCACCAGGTTCGGGGACGCGGGCACTGTGATGCCGGGCATTCCCTCGCAGCCATGCTCGTCTTCGCCGCCGCGCCGCCACTGCCGCCGGACCCGAAGTAGTACCAGTGGTCCGAGCCCCGGGCCTCGGGGATTTCCGCTGCGAAGCGCGGGGTGCGGTAGGTGATGGCGTAGTCCGGTTCGCCGCCGCTCTGGTGGGAGCTGCGGCCGGTCCTGGCCAGTTGCTCAACGGGCCGCAGGCGCGGGGAGCGCTCGCGCGCCTGGTGGTCGGTGCGCATTGCGGATGTTGAGGTTGAAGTCTCCGACCATCACTCAGCCTTCGCCGGCCTGGCGGGCCGCGCGGATCCGCCTGAGCAGGCTGCCGACGTCGCGGCCACGGGCGTGCACGTTTCCCGCCCGGCTCGATCAGTGCGGCGCCACGGCGGGCTTCGGCGCCATGTCCTGCGTACCGATGACGGAGAGCAGTTCCAGCTGCGCGGCGGCTTCGGTGCCGGGCGGGGCGGTGAACCACAGCAGGCGCTGGCGTCCGTCCTCGCTGAACAGGCTGTTGCAGTCCACCGCGATGACACCGAGGGTCGGATGGACGATGCGCTTGTGGTCCGACCGGCGCAGGCCGACATCATGGGTGTCCCACAGCGCGGCGAACTCCTCGCTGTGCCGCCGCAACACGCCCACAAGACCGTCCACTTCGGCATCACGGCCGCGCCGAGCAGCGACAGCCCGCAGATCGGCGACGAACACCCGGGAATGGTGCGGGTGTTCGTCTGAGGGGTAGATCGCGCGGGAGGCGGGATCGGTGAACCAGCGGTGGATGAAGCTCGCCTTGGCCCCGCGCCCGGTCGGCTGCCGGCCCACGAGCGCGATGGCCGCCTCGTTCTGTACGAGGGTCTCATGCAGGTCGGTGATGATCTGCGCGGGTGTCGCCGCGAGCCGGTCAAGGAGCGCCAGCAGCCCCGGCGTGATGTGCGCGGTCAGCCCGCCCGCGGCCGGGGGCACGGGACGCTCGGCGAGGTGGAACAGATGGTCGCGCTCGTCGCCGCCGAGGCGCAGCGCACGGGCGAGGGCGGCCAGGACCTGCGCCGACGGCTGAGTGCCGCGCCCGCGCTCCAGCTCGGTGTAATAGTCCGCCGACAGGCCCGCGAGCTGAGCCACCTCCTCCCGCCGCAGCCCGGGTACCCGGCGTCGGGGCCCCGCGGGCAGACCGACGTCGGCCGGCCGGATCCGCGCGCGCCGGGACTTGAGGAACGCGGCGAGTTCGGAAAGGTCCATGCCCGCATCGTGCCGTGTACGACGCGTGCGAACCAGGGGGCGGCAACCCCAGGGTGTGCACAGCCTGGCTGCCGTCCGCAGACCGGGTGATGGTGGGTGGGCGACGAGCGCACGACGTCGCGGCCCACCCGTCCGAACCCCGGCAGGAGCGAACCCGATGCCGTACGCGAACTTCAAGGTCCCCGCAGGCACCCTCACCGACGCGCAGAAGGCGCAGATCATCACCCGCACCACCGACCTGTACACCGAGATCTACGGCGAACGTGCCCGCGCCACCACACTGGTGCTCGTCGAGGAGGTGCCCGACGGCGGCTGGGGCATCGGCGGCCACGTCCTGACCGCCGCCGAGATCCAGCAGCCGCCCGCCGGCTGACCGCACCTCCGTCGGCGCCGGCCCACGCCCATCCCGGACCCGGAGAACCACCAGGCTCACCGGGCACTCCGAGCTCACCGGTCCCGCACTAGTACCGCAGCGGGTGGCAGGCACTGCCGTCCATAGGAGGCGGCGCCCGGCAGGAGCACGGTGTCGTCGCCCTCGGCAGCAAGGTCTACGTGATCGCGGGCATGGCCCCGACACCCGGCGGCGGCTTCTCCACCACCAACCGGGTCGAGGTCTACGACTCCCGGACCGGGCGCTGGTCGGACGTCGCTCCGCTGCCGGTGGCGATGAATCACCCCAACGCGGCGGCGGTCGGCGGCAGGATCTACGTACTCGGCGGCCTGTCCGGTGGGGAATCCTGGCAGGCGCTGCGCGACGCCTGTGTCTTCGACCCGTGCACGAACCGGTGGTCCTCCGTACCCTTCATGCCGCCGGGCACCGAGCGGGGCAGCGCCGCCGTCGGCTACACGGACCGAAGATCTACCTCGCGGGTGGGATGCGGACACTGACGCCCCAGCCCGGCGACCCTTTACGTCGTCGGTGGCCGTGACCGGGGGCAGGCCCACGTACGGGGCGAGGTCTATGCCCTCGACCTGCGCACCCGTCGGTGGGGCCGACGCGCCTCCATGCCGACGGCCCGCGGCGGCATCGCGGCGGCAGCCATCGGCACGACGATCTACACCTTCGGCGGTGAAGGAGGTGGACCCACTCGTACGTCGCCATTGCTGCTCTGCTCGCACTGGCCGCCGCCTGCTGCCTCGTCAGCGCGGCACGCAGCCAGGAGCCCGGCGCCGGCTCGCCGAACGCGGCCGGTGCTCGGAGGCTGCTGCGCTGCGGGGTCGAATCCCTACCGCGTAGTGTCTGACGATGTCGCGTGGTGCTGTTTCCCCTGGTCAGCACCATGCGGCTGCGTACGCCACCCGGCTTCCGCCGACCCCGCTGAGCCCAGGCCCGCGGTCCTGGGGGTAGTTAGGGCGCGGTGCTGGGCTTGTTCCGCCGTCCGCAGTGGGAGCGCATGGCTGGCCGGGCCGTCTCTGTCGATCCGCCCGCGTGGGCGTCATGCCGTGTGTTGGTAGGTCGGATAGGTGAGATAGCCGGTGTCGCCGCCCTGGTAGTACGTGGCCTCGTCGACGGGGGCGATCGGCAGGCCGGTGCGGAGGCGTTCGACGAGGTCGGGGTTGGCCAGGAAGCCGCGGCCGAAGCTGATCAGCTCGGCGCCCAGGCCCAGCCAGTGGTCGGCTTCCGCGCGGCCGGTCTGCTTGGGGCCCATGGGGAGGACCGGATTGACGATCAGGGTGCCGGGCCAGGCGCGGCGCAGACCCACGAGCACTTCCTCATCCGTGGTCAACTCCAGGTGGACGTAGGCGAGTTGGAGCCTGGCCAGTTCCGTCAGCAGCGCGATGTTGAGAGCGAGCGCGTCGGTCTCCTCGACACCCCAGAAGCCGCCCCCAGGGGAGAGTCGGATGCCCGTCCTGGCCGCGCCGATCGTGTCCACCGTCGCGGCCACCGCCTCTACGGCGAACCGGATCCGGCCCGCGATCGTGCCGCCGTAGCGGTCCGTGCGCCGGTTGGCGTTGGAGGAGAGGAACTGGGAGATCAAGTAGCCGTTGGCGCCGTGGAGTTCGACTCCGTCGAAGCCCGCGTCGATCGCGCGGCGGGCCGCCTCGGCGTAGGCGTGGGCGTGCTGGGGCACCTCGGCGGTGTCCAGTGCGCGGGGCACGGGCGCGGGCTGCGGGCCGGTCGGGGTGAAGACGTCGCCCACTGCGGGGATCGCCGAGGGGCCGACGGGCTGGTGGCCGGTCGTGTCGGGGTGCGAGACCCGGCCGCCGTGCATGATCTGGGCGAAGATCCGCCCGCCGTTGATGTGTACGGCGTCGGTCACGGCACGCCATGAGGTGGCCTGCTCATCGGTGTGCAGTCCGGGCGTGCCCGGGTTGGACTGCCCGATGAGGCTGGGCTGGACTCCCTCGGACACGATCAGTCCGGCCGTCGCGCGCTGCGCGTAGTACGCCGCCATGGACGGTGTGGCGAGGCCGCCGGCCGCGGCCCTGACGCGGGTCATCGGGGCCATCACCATCCGGTTGGGCAGGGTCAGGTCGCCAAGTCGGTAGCTGCTGAACAACGTCGTCACGTCGGGCTCCTCCGCGAGTATCGCGTGCCCGGATGCCGGGCACAGCGCTACGCTAAAACCTGACATGGATGTCAGAGGCAAGCGGTGTGGCGTGGTTCACCATGGGAGGCAGTCGTGCGGATCGGCGAGCTCGCGGCGCGTACCGGCGTCAGCGTCCGGTCGCTGCGCTACTACGAGGAGCAGGGGCTGCTGACCAGCAGTCGTAGCGCCGGTGGGCAGCGGCATTACACGGAGGCCGAGGTGGAGCGGGTGCGATTCATCCAGCGCCTGTACGCGGCGGGCTTGTCCAGTCGTACGATTTCCGAGCTGCTGCCCTGCGTCGACACGCCCAGCGAGGGCAACTACGATGCCGCTCTTGAGCGGATGGCGCAGGAGCGCAACCGGCTCTCCGAGCACATCGACGAACTCGTGCGGACCCGGGCCGCATTGGACGGCCTGATGGCCACGGCCCGGGCCCATCGGGAGAGCGACGCGATCGCTCGGGGCGTCCGCTATGGCTCAGGTGATGGGGCGAGCATCCCACGCGTTCTGGAGGGCTGACTGTACGCCGTCCCCAAGGACCAGGTGCGTCATCCCGCCTGGCAGGGTGGGCAGCTCAGCCCAGTGAGTCACGGTCTCATCACCGGCAAGGCCGTAAGGCATACGGACGACACCGTCGGAGTCGACGAAGCAGTCCCTGTGCTCCGCCCCGTCCTCACTCCAGTGCAGAGTCGTGAAGACCATCGGCCTCACCAGCCAGAATTCCTCACCCAGCGCCGTATCGACCTCGGACTCAGTGGCGCTGTCAGCTGGATACCGGCCTGTGATCGCGCCTGCCACCGGTGTACCGCTCCGAGGCAGCCTCTCGCGTGCGTCAACCCACGTCACCACGGTGTTCAGATTCGTCATCTCCACCCTCACTCAGGCACTCGGCACATCGTCTTCTGCCCCTATGCCGGCGTCCGGCAAGGGCACTGCCCCGCCCCCGGCATCCGGCAAGACCGACCGGCGCACGCGAGGGTTGCTTGAGCCGGAACGAGCACGGCCGACGGCGTCAGATGCGTTCCGGCTCGTTCGTCTCCTCGGTGGCTGCGGTCCGGGCACGACGGCGGCTCAGCAAGGTGCCTCCAGCGACCACCAGGCCGATGGCGATGACCCTGGCGGCCTGGTAGTAGCCGGACGCCGGCTCCTCTGGGGTGCCGGGCAGCCGGAAAAAGACCCACGCTGCCGCGAGACCCCCGAAGGCGATCAGTGCGACACCCCCCCCCACGTCCCGAGGCCCGCCTACCAGAGCCCGGTGTCGTAACCCCGCTCGTCGGCCTGCTCAACCTCCTTGTCGGCCATGGTCTGTTCTCCTGGCGTGTGGTGGCGGTCGCGCGGGAAGACGCGGGCCGGACGTGGAAGGTTCACCGGTCCACACGTTCCCTGCCGGAGCCGGCATCCTGCCAGCCGGCGAAATCCCCCGTCGCCCAACCCAGACGAACGACTCCCGCGGGGGTGCTGGCGCCCGCCCGGCTCACGTGCTTCCAGCGGTCGAACCGGACATCGCCGCGCATCCAATCGCCATGACCATCGGCTCGGCGAACTTATGAAAGAGCTGGTCGGCCCGTTCAAGAACAACGGCCGTGAATGGGAGCCGAGAGGCGAGCCGGTGCGGGTCGACACCCACGACTTCCCCGACCGCGAGCTGGGCAGGGCGGTTACCTACGGCATCTACGACGTCGCCGCGAACACCGGCTGGGTCGACGTCGGCACCGACCATGACACCGCCGCGTTCGCCGTCGAGTCGATCCACCGTTGGTGGAACGGAGCCGGGCGGGCCACCTACCCGACGGCCGGCCGACTGCTGATCACTGCCGATGCCGGCGGCTCCAACGGGTATCGCACCCGCACGTGGAAGACCGAACTCGCCCGGTTCGCCGCTGAGTCCGGCCTCACGATCACCGTCTGCCACCTGCCTCCCGGGACTTCGAAGTGGAACCGGATCGAGCACCGGCTGTTCTCCCACATCACCATGAACACTCACGTGTGCTCCTTGCTGGTGCGGGTGGGCTCCCCCTCCGGGGGATGTAAGGGGGAGCCCGGTCTCGGGTGGGCCTGCGGGCGGTGCCGTCAGGCGTTCTCCTTGCGGAAGGTCCGCGTGCCCCACAGCAGGGCGAGGACCGCCATGACCAGCAGCACGAGGGAGCCGGTCAGCAGCCCCGTGGCGCTCATGTCCCCCCGGAACGCCGCGCGTTCGGCGTCGACAACGTGGGTCAGGGGGTTGATCCGGGCCAGGTTGTACAGCCAGCCGGGCGCCAGTTGCTCGGAGACCGGCAGCAGCACCCCGGACAGCAGCAGAAGCGGCAGGAGCACGGCGTTCATCAGCGCGGGGAACGCGGCCTCGCTCTTGAGAACCATCGCCAGTGCGTACGATCCCGAGGACAGCGTGATGGCCAGGACCGCGGCGATCGCCAGGCTGAGCAGCAGCCCGGTCAGTGAGGCGTCGAGGTCGAAGACGAGCAGCGTCACCAGCACGATCAGTACGGACTGCGCGGTGGCCTGCACGGCCTGGGCCAGGACCTTGCCGAACAGCAGGGCGGCCCTGCTCGCGGGCGTGCCGCGGAAGCGGTCGACGACGCCGACCCGGTACTCGGTGAGCAGTCCCACCCCGGCGAAGGAGCCGCTGAACAGTGCCGTCTGGACGATGAGGGCCGGGGTGAGGACCTCCCAGGCGCCGCCGGGCGGGAAACCGGGGGTGTGGTCGACCACGGACACCATGAGGGGTCCGAAGAGGAACAGGTACAGGAGCGGCTGCATGATCCCGATGAGCAGCCAGGTCGGGCTGCGCAGCGCGAGCTTCATGTCCCGCGCGAAGATCAGTTGGGTGTCACGCAGCATGGGCGGCCTCCCTGGCCTGGGGCGCGGGGTCGCCGTCCCGCAGGGAGCGTCCGGTCAGGCTGAGGAACACGTCGTCGAGGGTAGGCCGGTTGACCTTGACCGAGGCCATGGTGATCCCCCGGCCGTCGAGGGCGCGCAGCAGTTCCGGCAGGGCGGCGTCGCCGCGGGGCACCCGGAAGCGCACCGTGTCGCCGTCGACGCTGACCTCGGTCGCGCCGGTCAGCCGCCCGGCGACGTCGGCCGCCTCCGCGACCTGGTCGGTCACCTCGATGGTGATCGCGTCGCCGGCGACCCGGGCCTTGAGTGCGTCGGGGGTTCCCTCGGCGACGATCGTGCCGTGGTCGGTGACGAGGATCCGGTCGCACAGCGCGTCCGCCTCGTCGAGGTAGTGCGTGGTGAGGAAGACGGTCGTGCCCTGCTCGGAGCGCAGGCGGCGGACGTGGTCCCAGAGGTTGGCCCGGCTCTGCGGATCGAGCCCGGTGGTGGGCTCGTCGAGGAAGACGAGCGTCGGTTCGTGGACCAGTCCGAGAGCGATGTCGAGCCGGCGGCGCTGACCTCCGGAGAGCGTCTTGACGGGGCGCTGGTCCAGGCCGACGAGGTCGAGCCGCTCGGCGAGCAGGGCCCCGCGCCGTCTGGCCTCGGACCGGGACAGGCCGTAGAGCCGGGCCTGGAGTTCGATCTCCTCGGCGACCCTGGACTCGGGCCAGGTGGCGCCGCCCTGGTGGACGCAGCCGATCCTGCGCCGCACGCCCTGGGGGTCCGTCAGCAGGTCGCAGCCGGCCACGGTTCCGGTTCCGCCGGTGGGGCGCAGCAGGGTCGTGAGCATCCGTAAGGTCGTGGTCTTGCCCGCTCCGTTGGGGCCGAGGAACCCGACCACCTCCCCGGGCGCCACGTCGAAGTCGATTCCTTTGACCGCTTCGACACTTTGGCCGCGCACGGTGAACCGGCGGGCGAGCCCTCGTACTGTGATCATGAAATCCTTCTCTCGGCCCGGCAGTCGTCCGGCCGACTCGCGGCGCCCGGCCGGGATGCCGGCTCCGGCGCGCGGATCGTCAGGACTGGCCATCGGCCGCCGCCTGGTACTCGGCGAGGCGCTCCTGCGCCTCGGCCATGTCGTCGGCGGTCGGGGCGTCGTCCTGGGTGAGGTTGACGCGCCAGTAGCCGCTGAAGTCGATCGCGCGCTTGTCGAGCCCCCGGTCGTTGACCAGGTGGCGCCGCAGGGTCCGGACGACGCCTGCCTCGCCGGCCAGCCAGGCGAAGGGGCGCCCGGGCGGGAACTCGGCGCCGCGGACGGCGTCGATCAGGGCTTCGCTGCGGCCGGCCGGGGTCCCGTCGCGGTGCAGCCAGTGCAGGGTGACGTCGCCCGCCGTCCGGAAGGTCTGCTGCTCGGCGCGTTCGGCGACCTCGATGTAGACCTGGGCGCGGGTCCGCTCGGGCAGGGCCTCCAGCAGGGTGCCGATGGCGGGCAGTGCCGTCTCGTCGCCCGCGAGCAGCAGCCAGTCGGCGGAGGTGATCGAGTCCGTCAGGGATACCGGTCCGGCGTAGAGCGCGGAGGGGCCGACCATGCCGAGCCGGTCGCCTGGGCGGGCGGAGCCGGCCCAGGCGCTGGCCGGGCCGCTGTCGCCGTGCAGGACGAAGTCGACCTCGACGGTGTTCGTCCCCGGCACGCGCCGGCGGAGGGTGAAGCTGCGCATCCAGGGCCGCTCGTCCTCCGGAATGGCCAGAAATGCCTGGTACCAGCCCGTCGCGTCGTCGCTCTGCTCCGGCAGGACGGGGCGCGCCTGGCCGGGCCGGGGGAAGCAGAGCTTGAGCTGCTGGTCCGGGGTCAGGCCGACGGAGTCGTCGAGGTGGTCGGCCTCGAACGTCACGCGGGCCATCCGCGGTGTGATGCGTGTGATGTCGGTGACCTGGATGAACGTGACGGGGAGCTCTGCCATCGAAAACCTTCCACGAACGTACGGGCATACCCGGGCGGGCGGACGCCCAGCTGATATCCTTACAGCGTAAAGAGATGTGCCGGTGAGGTTACTTTATGCAGTAAGGAGTTGCAAGGTGGTTGTTTTCGCCGGACAGGGCGATGCCCGCCGATCCATGTCCCTGCTCTGGCGATCGGCTGAATCGGGTGGGCCTGCTCCCAAACCCGGTCCCAAACCCGGACTCGACGTGGACACGATCGTGGCCGCGGGTGTCGCGGTGGCGGACGAACAGGGAATGGCGACCCTGTCCATGCGGGCGGTCGGTACCCGGCTCGGGCGGACCGCCATGGCGCTCTACACGTACGTGCCGAGCAAGAGCGAACTGGTCGACCTCATGCACGACCGGGTGCTGGCCGAACTGCCCACGGAGTACGACACGAGCGCGGGATGGCGCCCGGCGATCACCGCCTGGGCCGACGACACCTGGGCGTTCTATCTGCGCCACCCCTGGGTGCTCCAGGTCTCGCAGGCCCGTCCCGTACTCGGGCCGAACGAGTACGCGCGACTGGAGACGGTGGTGCGGATCCTGGGCGGAATCGGCCTGGAGCCCCTGCACACCAGACGGGTCATCGCGGTGTTGTTCCAGTTCGTGCGAGGTATGGCCCTGGTCGCGACGGAACACCGGCAGGCGGCGCCGGAGACCGGGGTGCCCGATGAGGAGTGGTGGGCGCAGCGGTCCGCGCTGATGGCGGAGTTCGCGCCGGACTTCACCGAACGCTTCCCCGCCCTCGCGGCCCTGGAGTCGACCGCGAGTCTCGCCGCCATGACCGAGGCGGAGGCGGGTGGCGCCGCGTCACACATGGAGCAGGAGGCGAGGGAGGCGTTCCGGGTGGGCCTGGACCTGATCCTCGACGGCGTCGAGGCGGCGGTGCGGACGGACTCCGACGGCACGCTCCACGCCTCGGCCGGCACCCCCTGACGGGGTCGTGCGGGCCCGCACGATTCGGCACGTGCCGCACTCCCGAAGCGATCGGCGTCGAAGCCGATTGCCCCCGATCGGCCATCTCCGGCCGGAAATATTCATTGACGGTATCTCGGACGGTGACTACCGTTTTTTGAGCTTGCGCCCTTGATGGCTCGAGGGCGCGATGAATGGTGCGAGATGCATCATGCCCCGATTTCAGGAGAAAGCCGGTGCAGCACATCGCCAAGTACGACCGGAGTGACCGTCAATTACCAGTCGGCCGCCGAGCGACCGAGGCGGCCCGCCCTCGCAGGCCGGGCGAGCAGGAACGAATCTTCACCACTCGGGTCGGCCTCAAGATACCGACCAGCCTCACGTACGACCGATGGGAGAAGGCCGGGCAGCACATCTTCCAGATCGCCGACTCCTCCGCCTGGTGCCTGGGCGACTGGCTCGTCTACGGCCAGGACCGCTACGCCGACCGCTACCAGACCGGAGTGCAGGCCGCGGGACTCGACTACCAGACGCTGCGCAACTACGCGTGGGTGGCACGCCACTTCGAACTCTGGCGTCGGCGCGAGACGCTGAGCTTCGGCCACCACGCCGAGGTCGCCTCCCTGCCGCCGGCGGAGGCCGACACCTGGCTCGACCAGGCGGAGCAGCACGGCTGGTCACGGAACCAGCTCCGACTGCGGCTGCGGGAGAGCCGCAGAGGAAACCGACCGGCCAGACCCGCACGGGCCAGCCAGCTCCGGATCAGCGCCCCCTGTGACCGTGTCCAGCGCTGGCGGGAGGCCGCATCGAGGGGAGACCGGGACTTCGAGGAGTGGGTCCTGCTGACGCTCGACCGTGCCACCGCGCACGAGCTCGGTCATTGACGCCCCCGCCCGACCACCGGAGACGGCCCCCAATGAAGATCCACATCGACCACCGCACCTGTATCGGGTCCGGGCAGTGCACCCTGACGGCACCCACCGTGTTCACCCAGGACGACGACGGGTACGCCGCGCTCGTACCCGACGGGGCGCAGACGGCGACCCCGCGGCAGGTCACCCAGGCCGCGCTGTCCTGCCCCGTCCAGGCCATCGCCGTGGGGAACGACCCACCTGACGCCTGACGGCACAACTCCCGCCACCCCCCAGGGCTGAGGGCTCCACGGTGCAGACCGTGGAGCCCTCAGTGCTGCGGTCGGATCATGCTCCGAGCCGCAGGCGCAACGCGTTCAGCCGCCAACTGCCGGGCAGCCGGGCACGGTCGTGCTCCGGATCGCCGTCAGCGAGCGCGAGGTCCGGGTAGCGCGCCAGCAGCCGGGCGAGCGCCACCTCGCCCTCCTGCCGGGCCAGCGTCGCACCCAGGCAGTAGTGGATGCCGTGGCCGAAGCCCACGTGGTTCTCGGCCTGCCCGTCCGGCTGACGGGTCAGGTGCAACCGGTCCGGGTCGGTGTAGTGCCGCGGGTCGAAGTTGGCGGAGACCAGCACCGGTTGGACCGCGTCACCGCGGGCGATGCGCGTGCCGGCTATCTCCAGGTCCTCGACGGCATAGCGCAGTCGGGCCACCTGCACCGAGCCGCACCAGCGCATCAGCTCGTGCACCGCTCTCGGGAGCAGCGCCGGGTCCTCCCTGAGCCGTGCCAGCTGGTCGGGATGGGTGAGCAGGGCCGCGGTGCCGTTGCCGATCAGATGCGTGCTCGTCTCATGGCCGGCCAGCACCAGGGTGAGCACCATGGTGACCATCTCCGTGTCGCTGAGCCGTCCGCCGTCGTCGTCCTGTGCCCGGATCAGCTCGCTCAGCAGATCGTCCCTGAGCGCGGCGCGACGCTGTTCGATCAATTGATGGCAGTAGTCGATCATCACGGGAAAGGAGTGCTGTAGGCGTTCGGGCCGCATCGACACGAGGTCCCCGCCCCACTCCCGCCACCGCTCGAGGTCGACCGCGGGGATCCCGACGAGCCGGCAGATCACCGTGATCGACAGGGGGTAGGCGTAGTGCTCCAGCAGGTCCACCGTTCCGTCCTGCGCCCGGTGGGGCAGTTCGGCGAGCAGCCGGTCGGCGATCTGTTCGATGGCGGGACGCAGATCGAGGATACGGCGGGCCGTGAATGCCCGGGTCACCAGGCGGCGCAGCCGCGGATGGTCCGGCGGGTCGCTGTCCAGGATGGATCCGAGCAGGTAGATCCGTAAGTGCTCGGGGACCTTGAGCAGTTCCATCATCCCCTCACGCGGATCCGCGCCCTGTGCGCCGGGCACGTGGGAGGGGGTGTTGACGAACCGTGGGTCGCGCAGCACGGCGCGGACGTCGTCGTAGCGGGTCACGAACCACACCGGAGTGCCGTCCACGAACCGGCCGCGGACGACCGGGCCCTGCTCGCGCAGCCGGCCGTAACCGCCGAAGGGGTCCGCGAGCAGGTCGGGGTCCATCATGTGCGGGCCGGCGGGGCACGCCGCTCCCCCGCCGGCCGGCGGGGCGTCCTGGAACGTGGAAGACATGGTCGGCTCCGGTACTCGCTGGGGCGTCACTTGACCGCGCTGATCACGCCGTGCGGCGTCCACCGGCCGCCGGGCAGCCGCTCGGGCTTCACGAACCCGGCCGCGGCGAACCACTCCTCGTACTGGCCCCACCGGTAGATCGTGCTGCTGGCAGCCGGCAGCGTCGCGAAGTACACGTTGTCCAGGGCCGCGTACAGCGGGCCGTCCCCGCTGTCGTCGGACATGGCGTTGAACACCAGCACCCGCCCGCCGTCCGGCAGCGCCGCGTGCGCCTTGCGCAACAGCCGTATGTTCTCCTGTGGCGACCAGATCACGAGCTGGTTGGCGAAGAGCACGCAGTCGTGGCCTGTCGGGTAGGTGTCGGCGAAGATGTCCGCGGCTCGCACGGAGATCCGGTCGGACAGGCCGTGCTCGGCGATCTTCTTGCGGGCGATCTCCACCGTGCCGGGCAGGTCCAGGACGGTGAACTCCACGCCGGGGTTGGCCTGCGCGAGGGCGATGGCGTTGACGCCGTCGCCGCCGCCCACGTCGAGCACGCGCCGCACTCCGGTGAGGTCGGCCTTCTCGACCAGCACGGGGTTGGACAGCCGGGACCAGGACCGCATGCAGCGGTAGAACAACTGCTCCAGCTCGGGGTCCGCGGACAGCCGGTGGTAGAGGTCCTCCCCCGTGCCCTTGATCCGTCGCAGGCCGACGTTGGTGTTCTCGCGCAGCGACGCGATGAAGTCCACCTCGGCGGGCCGGACGATCCGCTCCTCGTACTCGACGAGATCCTCGATGATCTCCCAGGTGCCCTCCGCGAAGAGACCGTTCAGCACGTCGGCGTTCTCGTAGCCGTCACCGTGACGCACTGTCAGTCCGAGGGCGGTGGTGCCGAGCAGCAGGATCTGCACCGGCCGCTCCTCCAGGTCGAGTTCCCGGCCGATCTCCGGCGGGGTCAGGCCCGGTCGCCGGTGCAACAGGGTGAACAGGCCCAGGTCGCTGCCCGCGCGGAGCATCTGGAAGGCCGAGGAGCCGAACAGGATCTGTACCAGTCCGTCGGTGGTGAGCGGGGATGCGTGAGCCATGGGCACTCCGAATCGGCTGAGGTGGAGAGGGTGGTGTGCGGGGAGGCGGAGGTCAGGTCACCCGGGCGAGGCCGGCGGGCCGGGAGGCGTAGGCGCCCTCGGCCACGACGTCGCGCATACGGGCCAACGCGTCCCAGACGTCGGTGAACCGGGTGACCAGGGGGGACAGACCGATACGCAGCCGGTCCGGGACCCGGTAGTCGCAGACGACCTTCGCGTCCGCGGCCAGCGCCTGGCAGATCCGCCAGGCGTCGGGGTGGTACAGGGACAGATGCGAACCGCGCCGCTCCGGCGGGCGGGGCGAGGCGGGCCGGAAGTCCAGCGGAGTGAGCCAGGCGTCCGCCAGATCGTCGGCCAGCCGGCCCAGCCGCAGCCCCTTGGCCCGGATCCGTGCCAGACCGGCCTCCTCGACCAGGGCGAGGGCGGGATCGATCGCCGCCAGCGACACCAGCGGCGGGGTGCTCACCAGGAACCGCTCGATGCCCGGCACCGGGTCGTAGTCGGGCCCCATCTCGAACTGCCCGCGCTGCCCGTACCAGCCCCACACCGGCTGCCGCAGCCGGGACTGCAGGTCGCGCCGCACGTAGAGGAAGGCGGGTGAACCCGGGCCGCCGTTGAGGTACTTGTAGGTGCAGCCGACGGCGAGTTCCGCACCAGTGCCGGCCAGGTCGACGGGGACGGCTCCGGCGGCGTGCGACACGTCCCACACCACCCGCGCGCCGACCGCGTGGGCCAGGTCGTTCACCTGCGCCATGTCCAGCAGCGCGCCGCTCCGGTAGGACACCAGGGACAGCACCACCAGCACGACGTCACCGTTCAGTGCCGAGCGCAGCGCGTCGAGGTCGAGGCCGCCGTCGAGTTCGGACGGCAGCCGCACCAGCCGCAGCCCGCGCTGTTCGGCCAGGCCCTGGACGATGTACCGGTTGGTGGGGAAGTCCTCGGCGTCCATCAGGACGGTGCCGCGCCCCGGTGCCGTGTCCAGGGCGGCGGCGGCCAGCTTGTAGAGGTTGACCGACGTGGAGTCGGAGATCACCACCTCGCCGGGTGCGGCGCCGAGTACGTGCTCGGCGAGGCGGTCGCCGAGCCGGGCGCCCCAGTCGATCCAGCCCTGCCACGACCGCACCAGTCCCCTGCCCCAGCCCTCCTCGACCACCTCCCGCAGCATCTCCGGCGTGGCCGCGGGCAGCGGGCCCAGCGAGTTGCCGTCCAGGTAGATCAGCTCCGGATCGGCGATGACGAACCGCTCGCGGAACGCGGCGAGCGGATCGGCCGCGTCCAGTTCCTCGGCCACCGTGCGCGGGATCCCGCTCACCATCGGCCCTCCTTCTGTCTCGTGTCGTCCGTGTCCGCGTGTCCTCGCCGTCCGCGGGGAGGCCATGGGCGCCCGGTCAGAGCGTGGAGCGCACCGACCACAGTTCCGGGAAGAAGCGGTGCTCACTGATCCGGGCGAGCCAGGCCACGCCCTCGGTTCCGCCGGTCCCGGGCTTGGCGCCCAGCATCCGCTGCACGGTCACCAGGTGGGTGTAGCGCCAGCGCGCGAACTGGTCGGCGGTGTCCATCAGCGCCTCGGCGAGCAGATGCAGGTCGCGATGGCGGACGGGGTCCCGGTAGACCGACCGCCAGGCCTCCTCGACCTCCACGCCGCCGCGGTACGGCCGGGTGACGTCCCGGTCCGTGGAGTCGTCCGACGTGAGCAGCCCGCGGCGCGCCAGCAGCGCGAGCGCGGCGTCGTACAGGCTCGGCTCGTACAGCTGGCCGACCACCGCGTCGTAGCCCGCCGTGTTCCGGTGCGGCGCGGCCATCGCGGGGTTCTTGTTGCCGAGCAGGAACTCCAGGCGCCGGTAGCCGGCCGACTGGAAGCCGGAGGCCGACCCCAGGACGTCCCGGAACTCGGCGAACTCCACCGGGGACAGCACGGAGAACGTCTCCCACGAGACCAGCAGCACCTGCTGCACCCGCGCGGCGCGGCGCAGCGTCCACAGCGCGTCGTCGAGCAGGTCGTCCGCCAACTGGTCGCGCGCTGTGCTGAATTCGGTGTGCAGCAGCTTGAACAGCAGCTCCTTGACCTGGCTCATGATGATGAACCCCGGCTCGGTACGGGCCGAGCTGAGCGGATGCTGCAACGCCAGCAGCTCGTCCATCCGCGCGTAGTGGGCGTACGGGGTGGTGTCCGACGGGGAACCGACGGACAGCGGGCACGCGGGGCTCCGGGTGGTCTGTTCGGTGGTCATGCGGTCGTTCCTTCCAGTCCCATCTGCGCCAGGACCGCGCCGCCCAGCCCGGTGCCCGGCACGCCCAGGTCGTAGGGGAGGTCGAAGTGGTCGCGCCGATCGGCGACGACCTCCGTCACCGCTGCCCGGGGGCGCAGCGCCGTCACCATCCGGTCGTGCTGGCGGACGTACTCCTCGGTCTCGTTCCCGCCGCGGGCGACCACCGTCTCGGGCAGCCGAGCCGGCAGTCGAAGGATCGGGCTGTTGCGGCGAGCCGCGGCCTCGTCCAGCTGCAGCGCGTCGTTGACGTAGGACAGGCGGACCGGCTCCAGGTCGTACATGCCGCTGAGCAGCACCGCCCCGGCGATCCGGCCGGACACGTCCGGGCCGGCCGACGCATCGGGCAGCAGGGCCATGGCGGCCAGGTGCGCACCGGCCGAGGTGCCGCACAGATGGAGGCGGTCCGGGGCGAACCCGAGCCCGTCCGCGTGCCGCAGCAGCCAGTCCACGGCCCGGCGCACCATGCCCGCCATGGCGTCCAGGCCGACGTCCGGCGCCAGCCCGTACTCGATCACCGCGACCGCCGCGCCGGCGGCCAGCAACGGCGGCACCGGGAAGGCCGATTCGGCGCGGCCGAGTGCCTGCCAGTTCCCGCCGTGCACGAACACCAGCAGCGGCGCCCGCCCGGCTCCCGGTCCGGGGAAGTAGTCGAGTCTCTCCGCCGGGTGCGAGCCGTAGGCGAGAGAGGTCCGCACCGGGTGGGCCCGGCGGGCGGCCTCGCTCAGCCGCTCGTACTCGCGCAGGTAGGCGTCCAGGCTCGCCACGCGGGAACTCGGCGAGTACTGCCGGTCCAGCGTGGCCTGGTCCATGCCCCGGTACACGGCAGCTTCGGCCGGCGGTGCGTCGCGCATGCGCTCAGCTCCCCGGAGCGTAGGCGGCGCGGGCCCGCTCGTACACCTCGGTCAGCAGCGGGTCGATGCCGTGCGACCCGCTGCGGTAGCGGGCTCCGAAACGGCTCGCGTACTCCTCGAACCACTCCCGCCGGTCGGCCAGGAACAGCACGTCGTGGATCGCCATCGACCGCATCGCCATCATCGGCACCGGTGCGTGGCTCACCTCGAACGCCGGATTGCGCGCGGCCTTCTCCTCGCACTTCTCGTGGAACTGCGCGATCATCAACCCCCGCCGCACACTCTCCGGCTTCAGCGCGGTGTGCGCCGCGTCCAACAGGTGCAGGTGCTCGGCCGGCAGGTCCGGCAGGACGAGCAGCAGCGAGCGCAGATTCGGGTTCCCGGACTTCCAGTCGACCTCGCTGAACTCGTCGAGGCCGCAGCGGACGATCTCGTCGATCAGGGTCTGGCTCGGGGTCGGGCCGACCAGTCTGACGCGGAACTCCAGCGCGTCGGCACGCTGGGCGGGTTCGACGAACGGGCACACCGGGCCGGTGCGTCCGAGTTCGCCGTGCGGTCGGCGGATGTACTCGCTCAGCCATTCGTCCACGGCGGCCAGGGCCTTGGCCACGTCGACGGAGAGCACGTCGGTCAGCATCAGTGTCAGTCCTCGGGTGTCGGTCCTCGCGGACAGCGGACGGCGGGTTCCTGGTGGGCGGCCCGCGAAGGTCACTCGTCGCCGGTGAGGTCGTGGAGCTTGGCCGAGAGGATGCGGCCGATCTCGGCCAGCGTGTCCGGGCGGGTCAGCATCGACCCGTGGTCGCCGGGCACCACATGGGCCTCGACGGAGCCGCGCACGTACGGCTGCCAGGCCCCGGCGGTCACCGGCGGGTCCTGCTCCTCCGAGCAGGCGATCAGCAGCAGGTCTCCGTCGATCGGGCCGGGCCGGTAGTCGACGGTCAGATGGGTGTTGTTCGCCGAGATCTCGGTGATCGTCGTGAGCCGGTCCTCCTCCAGGTTGGCCAGCACACTGCCCTGGCGGCGCAGGATCTCCCGCGCCTTGGCGAAGGTCATCTCCTCGTCGTCGTGGTGACTGCCGTCGTCGACGAGACCCACGTGGTAGAGCAGCATCACCCGGTCGTCCGGGGCGGGCACGTCGGCGTGGGTCAGGCCCTGCCAGTCGGGGATCACGTCGAGCACCGCGACCAGCGCCACCGGTTCGCCGCGCCGCTGGAACTCCGCGGCCAGCGCGTGCGCGCACAGCCCGCCGAACGACCAACCGGCCAGGTGGTACGGCCCGTGCGGCTGCACCCTCTGGATCTGGTCGGCGTAGTCCACCGCCATCTCCTCGATGCTGGCGGGCCGGGGTTCCGCCCGGGCCAGACTGCGCGCCTGGATGCCGTACAGCGGGTACTGCGGCCCCAGGTGCTTGATGAGCGCGCTGTACGACCAGCTGATGCCTCCGCCCGGATGGACACAGAACAGCGGCGGCCTGCTGCCCGCGGTGCGCAGCGGCAGCATCACCTCGTACGAGCCGTCCGCGTCGTCGACGTCGAGCCGGGCCGCGATGCCCGCCGGTGTCGGCGCCTCGAACAGGCTCCGCACGCCCAGCTCGACGCCGAAGGCCGCGCGCAGCCGGGCCACCAGCCGGGTGGCCAGCAGCGAGTGCCCGCCCAGGTCGAAGAAGTCCTCGCTCGCACCGACCACCGGTCGGCCGAGGACCTCCGCGAACAGCTCGCACACCACCTGCTCCTGCGGGGTGGCCGGCGCCCGCCCGATGTCGGCGCGCTCCGGTTCGAGCGCCGGCAGCGCGGCACGGTCGAGCTTGCCGTTGGAGGTGAGCGGCAGCCGGTCGAGCGGAACGACGGCGGCGGGGCGCATGTACTCGGGCAGCCGACGGCGCAGGTGCTCCCGTACGGCCATGAGCAGGGCGCCGGTGCTCCGGCCGGTGGCCGGACTGGTGGTCCAGGAGGAGAGCGGCGTGCCGGGGCCGGCCGCGCCCGTGGGCGCGTAGGCACCGACGGGCACGCCCTCGCCGAGCAGTTCGCGCTTGACGTACGTGAGATCGAGGGCGGCCGGGTCGTGCCCGTTCCAGCTGATCGCCGTCCAGTAGCCGTACTTCTCGCCCAGGCGGTGCAAGTCCTCCGGATCGACGCCGGCCGTGTCCCGGACGTCCGGTGCCGTCCCGGACTCGAGCGCGCGCTGTGCGGCGAGGTCGGCCGCGATGCGCACGTGGGGTACCCCGGTGACGCGCAGCCGGTCGGGCCGCGCGCTGCCCAGATGATCGGCGAGGGCACCCAGGTCACGGGTCCAGGGTCGGGCGGGGGCGTCGTCGAGGGGGTGGGGGGTGATGCCGGTCTTGTAGAGGGTGGCGTCGTAGCGGTAGCGGGTGAGTTCGTTGTGGGCGGTGCCGCGCTTGAGCTGGATGTCGGTGCCCGCCAGGTCGGGGACGTGGTGGGCGAGGGCGCTGAAGTACTCGGGGTCGACGAGGAGTTCCTTCTCCAGGACCAGGCTCTGCTCGACGGCACGGCGGATCGCGGCCGTGTCGCTCGGGTCCTCGGCACGCGCCGTCTGCACACCGGAGGCGAAGGTCCGCAGCAACCGCGGATTGCGCAGGTCGCCCAGGAACAGGGCGCCACCGGGCGCGAGCAGGCGGAAGGCCTGCTCGACGACCTGCGTCAGGTATCCGCCGTTCGGGAAGTACTGGGCAACGGAGTTGAGCACGATCGTGTCGAAGTGCCCCTGGGGAAGGTCGCCGTGCTCGTGGGCGGCCTGCACCCGGAGCCTGACCCGCCGGGCCAGCTCGGGGTCGGCGTCGACATGACGCCGCAGCTCCTCCACGACGACCGGGGAGAAGTCCGTGCCCCAGTACTCCTCGCACTCGGGCGCCAGTCCGGACAGCAGCAGACCGGTGCCGACACCGATCTCCAGGACACGGCCGGGCTGGAGCGCCCTGATCCGCTCGAGCGTGGCCGCACGCCACTCCCGCAGCTCGGGCAGCGGGATCGGCTCGCCGTCGTAACTGCTGTTCCAGCCGGAGAAGTCCTCGCCCAGCGTCGAACCGGACGCTGAGTACAGCGAGTCGTAGAGATCCCGCCACTCGCCGATTTGGTCCCGCTCCTCCTCGTCCCCCGTCGGTCCGCCGGCGTCGGGGACGACGTAGGCGATCAGGCGGGTGCTGCCGGGCTGGTCGTGGTGGGCGACTACGGCGGCCTGGCCGATCGCCGGATGGCCCGTCAGGACGTTCTCGATCTCGCCGGGTTCGATACGGAAGCCGCGGACCTTCACCTGGTGATCGGCGCGGCCCATGTACTCCAGATCCCCCTCGGCGTTGGCACGCACGAGGTCACCGGTGCGGTACATACGATCACCGGGCTCGGGACCGTAAGGGTCGGCGACGAAACGCTCGGCCGTCATGCCGGGCTTGTTCAGATAGCCGCGGGCCAGACCGGCCCCGGCGATGTACAGCTCGCCCGTCACCTGCGGCGGGACCGGACGCAGGCGTGCGTCCAGGACGTAGACACGGGTGTTGGCCATCGGACGACCGATCGGCACCGTCGCACCGCCGGTGTAGGGGCGCGGCACGGGGTGGTGGGTGGCGAACGTGGTCGTCTCCGTCGGCCCGTACCCGTCCACGACCGTCAGCCCGGGGCAGGCCTCGTGCAGGCGCTGCACCGTGGCCCCGGAAACAGCCTCGCCGCCGCTCCACACCTGTCGTACCCCCGACAGCGCCTGCGCAGCGTGGTCGGTGATCACGTTGAGCAGGGAACTGGTCAGCCACAACGCGGTGACACGCTGGGTGGTGATGGTGTGGTGCAGGGCAGGGACGTCCAGGTCCCCGGCCGGGGCCACGACGACGGTCCCGCCGCTCAGCAGCGGCACCCACAGCTCGTAGGTGGAGGCGTCGAACGCGGCCGGCGAGTGCAGCAACACCCGCTGGTGCGCCGAGCGGTCAAAACGCGGGTCCAGAGCCAGAGCGGCGACATTGCGATGCGTCACCACGATCCCCTTGGGCGCACCCGTCGAACCCGAGGTGTACATCACATACGCCGCATCCCCCGAACGCACACCCACCCCAGGCGCTTCGCGCTGCTCCTCTCCCTCAGGTGTGGAGTCGATGACGAACACGTCTGCCGCATCCGCCGGGAGTTGCGGCTGAGACGCGTCGTCCGTCACCACCAGCGTGGCGCCGGTGTCGGCCAGGACATGGCGGATGCGGTCGGCCGGATAGCGGGCATCGAGAGGTACGTAGACGGCGCCGGCTTTCATCAGGCCAAGGACCGTGGTGACCGTCTCGATCGAACGCTCCAGAAGAACGCCGACCGCGTCACCGGGCCGCACTCCCCTGCCGATCACATCGTGCGCGAAGTGGTTGGCACGCGCGTCGAGCTGTGCGTACGTGAGCGTGGCGGCGCCGTCGGTGGCCGCCGGGGCATCGGGCGTCTCAGCCACCTGTCGTGTGAACAGCTCGCCCAGCGAAGCAGCCGGCACGGCATGCGCCGTGTCGTTGAAGTCGACCACGGCACGCCGGTGTTCGTCGGGGGTGAGGATGTCGATGTGGTTGAGGGGCTGGTCGGGGTGGGCGGTGGCGATGTCGAGGAAGTGCAGCCAACGCTCGAACAAGGCCTGGACTGTGGGCGCGTCGTAGATGTCGCTCGAGTACTCGACGGCACCGCTGATGCCCTGCGGCTCACCGTGGGCACCGCGCTGCTCGGCGAGGCTGAAGAACAGGTCGAACTTCGCCGTACCCGTACGCCCAGGAGCGACATCGATCGTCAGGCCGGGGAGCCGGAAGCTCGCCTCGGGGGCGTTCTGGAGCGCGAGCATGACCTGGAAGAGCGGGTGGTGCGACAGGGTCCGGGTCGGGTTGATGAGCTCGACCAGGTACTCGAAGGGGACGTCCTGGTGCGCGTAGGCGGCCAAGCTCCTCTCCCGCACCCGCGTGATCAGCTCGGCGAACGTCGGATCACCGGACGTGTCCGTGCGCAGGACCAGCGTGTTGACGAAGAACCCGATCAGCTCGTCCAGCGCCTGGTCGGTGCGGCCGGCCACCGGACTGCCCACCGGAACGTCCTCACCCGCACCCAACCGGGTCAGCAGACCCGCGAGTCCGGCTTGCAGCACCATGAAGAGACTCGCACCCGAGGCCCGCGCGAGATCGGCCAGACGCCGGTGCAGGTCTGCATCGATGTCGACGGTGACGTAATCGCCCCGGTAGGTCATCACCGCCGGACGCGGCCGGTCCGTGGGAAGGGTCAGCTGATCCGGTAGATCAGCCAACGCCCCGGTCCAGTAGTCGATCTGCGTGGCGAACAGGCTGTCAGGGTCGTTCTGGTCGCCGAGGAGTTCGTTCTGCCACAGCGTGTAGTCCGCGTACTGCACCGGCAACGCACGCCACTCCGGCACCCGCCCCTCCACCCGCGCCGTGTAGGCACGGGTGAGGTCGGTGGCGAGCGGGCCCAGCGACCACCCGTCGCCCGCGATGTGGTGCACGACCAGCAGCAGTACGTACTCCTGCGCCGAGAGTTCGAAGAGGTCGGCGCGCAGCGGGGTTTCGGTTGCCAGGTCGAAGGCGTAGCGGGCGGCTGACTTCAGTGCGTCCGGCAGCTCGGCCTCGGTCGTGGGGTGGACAGCGAGGTGCGGGACGGCCGCCTCGGGTGACAGCACCTGCTGGCAGGGGACGCCCTCGGCCTCGGGGAACACCGTCCGCAGACTCTCGTGCCGGGCCACCACGTCACCGAGAGCGGCCCGCAGCGCGTCACGGTCCAACTCGCCACTCAGCCGCAGGGCCAGCGGGATGTTGTAGGTGGCGCTCGGCCCCTCCATCTTGTGGATGAACCACAGCCTGCGCTGGGCGAAGGACAGCGGCATGACCTCGGGTCGCCGACGGACGGTGAGGGCCAGGCGTCCGGGGGCGGCGGTGTCGAGGAGTGCCGCCACCGCAGCCGGCGTCGGACCCTCGAACAGCGCACGCAGCTCCAGCTCCACGCCGAACGCGGCACGGATCTGAGCGATCAGCCGGGTGGCCAGCAGCGAGTGCCCGCCCAGGTCGAAGAAGTCGTCGTCGACGCCGACCCTCGGCAGACCCAGCACCTGCGCGAACAGATCGCACACGATCTGCTCCTGCGGCGTGCGCGCCCCGCGTCCCGACCCGGCCGACGCGAACTCCGGCGCGGGCAGGGCCGCCCGGTCCAGCTTGCCGTTGGCCGTCAAGGGGAGCCGGTCGAGGGGGACGATGGCCGACGGGACCATGTAGTCGGGCAGATGGTCGCGGGTGTGCTCACGGAGCTTGGTGACCAAGGCACCGGTGCCGCGGCGGGCGGCGGGGTTGGTCGCCCACGTGGACAGGGGTGCGGTGGAGGCGCTGGTGGGGAGCGCGGCGTAAGTGCCGACGGGGGCGCGGCCGGACAGCCGGCTCCGGTCGACGAAGACGACGTCCACGGCGTCGGTGTCCTGGGTGTTCCAGGTGATGCCGGTCCAGTAGCCGTGCTCGTCGCCCAGGGCGTGGAAGGCCTCGAGGCCGATTGATGATGCGGTGGGGCGGTCGGGCAGGGGTGTGCCGTCTTCGAGGGCCTGTCGCACGGCGAGTTCGTGGACGAGGCGGGGGTTCGGGACGCCGGTCAGGCGAAGTTCCGCGGGCCGTTCGGCCGCCAACTGCTGCCTCACATCAGTGAGGTTGGCTTGGGCGTCGGCGTGAGCGAGCCATGGGCGGATGGGGGTGTCGTTGAGAGAGTGGGCGGTGACACCGGTCTTGTAGAGGGTGGCGTCGTAGCGGTAGCGGGTGAGTTCGTTGTGGGCGGTGCCGCGCTTGAGCTGGATGTCGGAGCCCGCCAGGTCGGGGACGTGGTGGGCGAGGGCGCTGAAGTACTCGGGGTCGACGAGGAGTTCCTTCTCCAGGACCAGGCTCTGCTCGACGGCACGGCGGATCGCCGCCGTGTCGCTCGGGTCCTCGGCACGCGCCGTCTGCACACCGGAGGCGAAGGTCCGCAGCAACCGCGGATTGCGCAGGTCGCCCAGGAACAAGGCGCCACCTGGGGTGAGGGCGCGGAGCGCGTGGCGGACGACCTGTTCCAGGTAGCCGGCGTTCGGGAAGTACTGGGCAACGGAGTTGAGCACGATCGTGTCGAAGTGCCCCTGCGGGAGGTCGCCGAAGTCGTGGGCCGGCTGGGTGCGGAGGTGTACCCGCGTGGCCAGGACGGGATCGGCGTCGACGTGCCGCCGAAGCTCGTCGATGACGGTGCGGGAGAAGTCGGTGCCCCAGTACTCCTCGCACTCGGGCGCCAGCCGGGCCAGGAGCAGGCCGGTGCCGACACCGATTTCGAGGACGCGGCGCGGCCGTAGGGACCGGATGCGGTCGACGGTCGTGTCACGCCACTCCCGCATCTCGGTCAGCGGGATCGGCCGGCCGTCGTAACTACTTGTCCAACTGGCGAAGTTCTCGCCGAAGGCCGTCTGCTCCGCAGCGATGTACACGGCGTCGTACAGGCTCTGCCACTCGCTGAGCTGGTCCTGCTCCACAGCCTCGTCGTGGTCGCGCGCCGAGGTGTCGGCTACGACGTAGGCGACGAGTCGGGTGTCACCGGGCTGGTCCTCGCGGACGACGACGGCTGCCTGCGCGATGTCCGTGTGATCGGTGAGGACCTCCTCGATCTCGCCGAGTTCGATGCGGAAGCCTCGGATCTTGATCTGGTGGTCGACGCGCCCGACGAACTCCAGCTCGCCGTCCTGGTTCCAACGCACCAGGTCACCGGTGCGGTACATACGAGCACCGGGCTCGGGAGCGTACGGGTCCGCCACGAACCGCTCGGCCGTCAAGCCGGGCTTGTTCAGATAGCCGCGGGCCACACCGGATCCCGCGATGTACAGCTCCCCCACCACACCGGGCGCCACCAACTCCAGCCCCGAACCCAGCACGTAGGTACGCGTGTTGGCGATCGGTCGGCCGATCGGCGGTGCGCCCGCGCCGCCGGCCAGGTCCGCGGCGGTCGACCAGATGGTGGTCTCGGTGGGGCCGTACAGGTTGGTCAGGTCGTCGGTGAGCGTGCGCATCGACTCCGCGAGCGGTGTGGGCAGCGCCTCACCGCCGACCAGGATGCGCAGGCCCCGCAGCGCCTCCGGCTCGTGCGCCACCAGGAGCTGCCACAGCGAGGGGGTGCCCTGTACGACCGCGACGCCGTGCCGGGCGATCAGGTCGAGCACGGCGGACGGTTGAGGGACGGACTCCTTGGGTGCGAGGACGACCGTGGCGCCCGACAGGAGCGGGTGGTACAGCTCCAGCGCGGCGATGTCGAACGCTACCGTGGTGACCGCGAGCAGCCGTTCCCCCGTCCGGAGCGGGACCGTGCGCCGCATGGCTTCCAGGAAGTTGAGCAGCGGCGCGTGCGGGACGACCACGCCTTTGGGGCGACCGGTCGAGCCGGATGTGTAGATCACGTACGCGGCGGCCTCGGGGGCCGGCGGCCCTGCGTGGCCGGTCTCGACCGGGTCGGTGTCGGGGCAGGCGGCCAGCAGGGCGTGTACGTCCGGGGAGTCCAGCACCAGTCGTTCCGCCGAACCACCGCTCGGCGTCCGCGAGTCCGTCGACAGCGTGGTGAGCAGCAGGGCGGGCCGTGCGTCCTCGAGTACGTAGGCGAGGCGGCCGGCCGGGTGGTCCGGGTCCAGCGGCAGGTACGCGGCGCCGCTCTTGAGCACGGCCAGCAGGGCGACCACCAGCTCTGCCGAACGTGGCAGAGCCAGCGCGACCACCCGGTCCGGACCCGCGCCCCGGCGCAGCAGGACGTGCGCGAGGCGGTTGGCGCGGCGGTCCAGTTCCGCGTAGGTCAGGGAGGTGTCCCCGGCGATCAGGGCCACGGCGTCAGGGGTGGCGGCGGCCTCCTCGGCGAAGCGGATCGGCAGCAGCTTCTCGCCGATCTCGGTTTCGGTCTCCAGCCAAGTGCCGAGCAGCTGCCCGTGTTCGTCGGGGGTGAGGATGTCGATGTGGTTGAGGGGCTGGTCGGGGTGGGCGGTGGCGATGTCGAGGAAGTGCAGCCAACGCTCGAACAGGGCCTGGACGGTGGGCGCGTCGTAGATGTCGCTCGAGTACTCGACGGCACCGCTGATGCCCTGCGGCTCACCGTGGGCACCGCGCTGCTCGGCGAGGCTGAAGAACAGGTCGAACTTCGCCGTACCCGTACGCCCAGGAGCGACGTCGATCGTCAGGCCGGGGAGCCGGAAGCTCGCTTCGGGCGCGTTCTGGAGCGCGAGCATGACCTGGAAGAGCGGGTGGTGCGACAGGGTCCGGGTCGGGTTGATGAGCTCGACCAGGTACTCGAAGGGGACGTCCTGGTGCGCGTAGGCGGCCAAGCTCCTCTCCCGCACCCGCGTGATCAGCTCGGCGAACGTCGGATCACCGGACGTGTCCGTGCGCAGGACCAGCGTATTGACGAAGAACCCGATCAGCTCGTCCAGCGCCTGGTCGGTGCGGCCGGCCACCGGACTGCCCACCGGAACGTCCTCACCCGCACCCAACCGGGTCAGCAGACCCGCGAGTCCCGCCTGCAACACCATGAACAGACTCGCACCCGACGCCCGCGCTACATCCGACAACCGCCGGTGCAGATCCGCGTCGATGTCGACCGTGACGTAGTCACCCCGGTAGGTCATCACCTGCGGACGCGGCCGGTCCGTGGGAAGGGTCAGCTGATCAGGTAGATCCGCCAACGCCTCGGTCCAGTAGTCGATCTGCGTGGCGAACAGGCTGTCAGGGTCGTTCTGGTCGCCGAGGAGTTCGTTCTGCCACAGCGTGTAGTCCGCGTACTGCACCGGCAACGCACGCCACTCCGGCACCCGCCCCTCCACCCGCGCCGTGTAAGCACGCGTGAGGTCGGTGGCGAGCGGGCCCAGCGACCACCCGTCGCCCGCGATGTGGTGCAGGACCAGGACGAGGACGTGGCGGTCGGGGGCGAGGCGGAACAGCTCGGCACGCAGGGGAATTTCGGTCGCCAGGTCGAAGGGGTGTCGGGCCGCTGACTTCAGGGCCTCCGGCAGCTCCGTCTCGGTGATGTCGGTGGCGGGCAGCTCCACGCTCACGCTGTCGAGGACGTGCTGGTAAGAGGTGCCCTCGGCCTCGGGGAACACCGTCCGCAGACTCTCGTGCCGGGCCACCACGTCACCGAGAGCGGCGCGCAGCGCGTCACGGTCCAACTCACCGCTCAGCCTCAGAGTCAGTGGGATGTTGTAGGTGGCGCTCGGCCCCTCCATCTTGTGCAGGAACCACAGCCGGCGCTGGGCGAACGACAGGGGCACCGCGTCGGGCAGTTGCTGCTTGGTCAGGGCGAGCCGTGCGGGCCCGGCGGTGTCGAGCCGGGCCGCGACCGCGCCCGCGGTCCGTGCCTCGAAGAGCGTGCGCAGGCCGATCTCGACGCTGAAGGCGGCCCGGATGCGGGCGATCAGACGGGTGGCCAGCAGCGAGTGGCCGCCGAGTTCGAAGAAGTCGTCGTCCACGCCGACCCGGGGCAGCCCCAGCACCTGCGCGAACAGATCGCAGACGATCTGCTCCTGCGGCGTGCGTGCCTCCCGTCCGGATCCGGTCGGCGCGAAGTCCGGCGCGGGCAGGGCGGCCCGGTCCAGCTTGCCGTTGGCCGTCAGCGGCAGGCTGTCCAGGAGTGCTACGGCCGAGGGCACCAGGTGTTCGGGCAGCCGCTCGCGCACGAACTCCCGTGCCTCCTCGGGCCGCAGGGTCTCCCGCGCCACGACATAGGCCACCAGCCGGGTCCTGCCGGGCTGGTCCTCGCGGGCGACTACGGCGGCCTGGGTGATGTGGGGGTGCTCGGTGAGGACGTTCTCGATCTCGCCGGGCTCGATGCGGAAGCCGCGGATCTTGAGCTGGTGGTCGGCGCGGCCGACGAACTCCAGCTCGCCGTCCTTGTTCCACCGCACCAGGTCTCCAGTGCGGTACATACGAGCACCGGGCTCGGGGGCGTACGGGTCCGCCACGAACCGCTCGGCCGTCATACCGGGCCTGCCCAAGTAGCCACGGGCCACACCGGATCCCGCGATGTACAGCTCCCCCACCACGCCGGGCGCCACCAACTCCAGCCCCGAACCCAGCACGTAGGCCCGGGTGTTGGCGATAGGCCCGCCGATCGGCGCGGTGAGCGGCCAGCTGTCGGCGTCGTCGCTCAGGGTGTGGGCCGTGACCACGTGGGTCTCGGTGGGGCCATAGTGGTTGTGCAGCACGCGCTCTGGTGCCGAGGTGTGGAACTCGCGGACGACGCGGCTCAACGTCAGGGCCTCGCCGGCCTGCGCGATGGTCCGCAGCCGGGGCAGCGCACGTCCCTGCTCGACGGCGGCCTCGGCGACGGCCTCCAGCACGAGGTTGGGCGCGAACAGTTCCTCCACTTCGTGCTCGTCCAGCCACTCGACGAACCGGGCCGCGTCCCGCCGGACGTCCTCGTCCGGGATCACCAGGGTCTTGCCGTACATCAGGGCCGACAGCATCTCCTGCGCGGAGACGTCGAAGCTGATGGCCGTGAACTGCGCAGTCCTCGTGCCGGGTTCGCCACCGACCGCCTCGTGGTGCCACTCCAGCAGGTTCACCAGCGCACCCGCGGGCATGACGACGCCTTTGGGTCGGCCGGTGGAGCCGGATGTGTAAATGACGTACGCGGGATGATCGGGCGCGAGTGCGGTGACAGGGTTGTCCGCGGACTGATCCGTCACGTCGAGCCCGTCCAGCAGCAGTACGGGCGTCCTGCTCGCCGTCTCTACCGAGGCACGGTGCTCGCTCGTCGTCAGCACAAGGGCCGGCCCGGCGTCGGCGACCATGTAGGCCACACGGGCAGCCGGATAGGCCGGATCAAGAGGGAGGTAGGCCGCGCCCGCCTTCAGCACCGCCAGGACGGCGACCACCAGGTCCGCGCTCCGAGGCAGAGCCAGAGCCACCACGTCCTCCGGACCGACACCACGCCCCAGCAGCTCATGAGCCAACCGGTTCGCCCGCTCGTTCAGCTCCCCGTACGACAGCGTGGCCCCGTCCCACACCACCGCCACCGCACCCGGCGCCGCCGCCACCCGCGCCTCGAACAACTCCGGCAAGGTCGCCCGCGACGGCACAACAACCGAAGGCACCGCCAGCACAGCCGCCCGCTCCTCCGCGGAGAGCAGATCGATCCGCCCGATCGGCCGGGAGGGATCCGTGACGACGAGGTCGAGCACCCGGATCAGCCGGTCGACGAACCCGGCGGCCGTCACCCGGTCGAACAGGTCGTCGCGGTAGTCCAGGCGGAGGTACAGACGGCGGCCAGGGGCGGCGATCAGGGTCAGTGGATAGTGCGTCGCGTCCCGCCCGCGGCCCAGGTCAGGGGTGATCCGCAGCCCGGTCTCCGGCCGCTCGCCGGGCTCGTCCCACGGGTAGTTCTCGAAGACCAGAGAGGTGTCGAAGAGGTCGCCCATCCCGGTCAGTTGCTGGATGCGGGCGAGCCCGAGGTGGTGGTGCCCGGTGAGCCGCGACTGCGCGCTCTGCACCTGTTCGACGGTGGTCAGCAGTGACTGCGCCGGGTCCAGGGACACCCGCACCGGCACCATGTTGATCAGCAGACCCACCATGCTCTCGACGCCGGGCAGTTGAGGGTCGCGCCCTGCCACGACGGCCCCGAACACGACGTCGTCGTGGCCGGTGCGCCGGCTCAGCACCAGCCCCCAGGCGGCCTGGAGCACGGTGTTCAGGGTCACCCCGTGCCGCCGCGCCCAGTCGGCCAGCGCTGCCGTGCGGTCCTCGTCCAGCTCCACCGTGATCCGCTCCGGCATCAGTCCGGGGCGGCCCGGATCCACCGGGGTGAGCAGCGTCGGCTGCTCGAGTCCGCCGAGCGCCTCCCGCCAGGCGGCCTCCGCCGCCGGCTGGTCCTGCTGCGCGAGCCACCCCAGATACTGCCGGTAGGGGGCCACTCGGGGCAGCACGGTGGCGTCGCCCTGGCTGTCGTACAGCGTGGTCAACTCGCGCACGAGCAGTGGCGTCGACCAGCCGTCGAGCAGGATGTGGTGGGTGGTCATGATGAGGCGGTGGCGTTCGGCGGCCAGGCGCACCAGGGAGAAGCGCAGCAGGGGCGGCTCGGCCAGGTCGAACCGGCGGGCGTGCTCCTTGGCGGCGAGCCGGGCCAGCTCCCCCTCCGCGTCGGCATCGGGAAGGGGCGACAGGTCGAACTCGTCCCAGGGAACGTCGACCTGACGTGGTATCAGCTGCACGGTCCGGCCGGAGTCCACCTGCCGGAAGCCGGCGCGCAGGTTCGGGTGCCGTTGAACGAGCGCGAGCACGGCGGCCCGCAGCCGCGCCGCGTCGAGGGCGCCCTCGATGGCGAAGACGTGCTGCACCGCGTAGACGTCCGCGCCGTCCTGCTCGTAGCGGGAGTGGAACAGCAGCCCCTCCTGCATCGGGGAGAGGGGGAGGATGTCTTCCAGGTCCGACGACGTCATTTCTGCACCCTCCACGCTGCTTCGAGCTGCTCGATGTCGTGCTGGCTGAGTTCGGTCAGGGGGAAGTCCGAGGGACTGTGGCCGCCGGTGCCGGAGCGCTCGCCGTGCCGGACCAGTCCGCGGATCGCTCGGAACCAGTGGTCGGCCAGGGCTCGGACGTGCCGTTCGGTCCAGAGATCCGGTGCCCAGGTCCAGACGGCCTCCAGTTCCGGCCCGTCCGGGGCGTCGCGGACCATGCTGTTCACCTCGAGCCCGTGCGCCAGGGCGGTCGCCGGGTCGGCGCCGCTCAGCAGGCCCGTCTCGGCGGCCACGGTCCATTCCGGGCGGCCGGGGACCACCGGGGCGCCCGCCGAGGGGAACCGGCCGAGGTAGTTGAATCCGAGTTGCGGTACGGCGAGCCCGGCCAGCTCCGGCCCGGTCTCCGGATTGAGGTGCCGCAGCAGGCCGTAGCCGATGCCCCGGTCGGGCAGGGAGCGCACCTGTTCCTTGACCCGTTTCAGGGCCTGTCCGAGCGGCGGCCCGCCGTCGACGACCTCTTCCCACGCCAGGGGGCCCGGGTCGACGCGGACGGGATACAGCGAGGTGAACCACCCCACGGTGCGCGAGAGGTCCATGCCCTCGACGATCTCCTCGCGCCCGTGTCCCTCCACGTCCACCAGAAGAGCCGTGTGCCGCCCGCGTGCGTGGGTCCGGCGCCACTGGGCGACCGCCAGGGCGAGCGCGGTGAGCAGGACGTCGTCGACCTTCGCGTGGAAGGCCGTGGGCACGGTCGTCAGGAGCGGGGTGGTGACCTCGGGCGGCAGGGAGAGGGTGAGCTCGCGGGCGCGGCCCACGGTGTCCCGCGCGGCATCGAGCCGGCCGCTGGTCAGCGGTGGGTCGGCCGCGGTGAGCAGTTCGCTCCACAGCGCCGCCTCGGCGGTGCGGGCCGGCTGCCGGGCCTCGACCGTGAGGAGACTCGCCCAGCGGCGCAGGGAGGTGCCCACCGGGTCCAGCCGTGGGGGACGACCGCCCCCGACGGCCTCGCAGGCGGCGATGAGATCGGGAAGCAGGATCCGCCAGGACACCCCGTCGACGACGAGATGGTTGACGACGACCAGCAGCCTGCCCCGTGCGGCCGGTCCGGCGTCGAACCAGACCATCTGAACCAGTAGGCCACGCTCGGCCGACAGGCGGGCGGACGCCGCCTCCGCCTGTGCGCGGACCAGCGTCGCGTCGACGGCGGCGGTCTCGACACGGTGTACCAGGTCCGCGGCCGACACGGACCCCACCGGACCCACCTCCAGCGACCACGCCCCGTTGCCCTGACCGCCCGGTGTCCGGGTCAACCGCAGCGCGTCGTGGTGGTCCACGAGTGCCTGAACGGCCGCGACGAGGTGGTCCTGGCGCAGCTCGGCCGGCACCTCCAGCAGCATCGCCTGGTGGAACGCGTCGATGTCGCCACCGCGCGCGTCGAACCAGCGCATGATCGGGGTCGGTTCCATCCCTCCCACGCCGGAGTCGTCGGGGTCGGGTGCCGACACGGCCAGTTCATCAGCGACCTCGGCCAGTCCGGCCGCGGTCCGCTGCTCGAAGACGTCCCGGACCGCGAGTCCGACACCCGCCGAGCGAGCGAGGCTGACCAGCCGGATCGAGACGATGCTGTCTCCGCCGAGCGCGAAGAAGTCGTCGTCGGGCCCGACCTTGTCCACGCCCAGGGCTTGCGCGACCAGCGTCCCCAGCAGTCGCTCGCGCTCGGTCCGCGGCTCACGACGCGGCACATCCGCCCGCGCGCCCGGATCGGGTTCGGGCAGCGCGGCCCGGTCGAGCTTGCCGTTGGCCGTCAACGGCAGCCGGTCCAAGGTGACGTACGTGGACGGCGCCATGTACTCGGGCAACAGCTGCCGCACGAACTCACGCAGGTCTGCCGGTGTTTCGTCGGTGTCGGGGACGACGTAGGCGATCAGGCGGGTGCTGCCGGGCTGGTCGTGGTGGGCGACCACGGCGGCCTGGCCGATCGCCGGATGGCCCGTCAGGACGTTCTCGATCTCGCCGGGTTCGATACGGAAGCCGCGGACCTTCACCTGGTGATCGGCGCGGCCCATGTACTCCAGATCCCCCTCGGCGTTGGCACGCACGAGGTCACCGGTGCGGTACATACGATCACCGGGCTCGGGACCGTAAGGGTCGGCGACGAAACGCTCGGCCGTCATACCGGGCTTGTTCAGATAGCCGCGGGCCAGACCGGCCCCGGCGATGTACAGCTCGCCCGTCACCTGCGGCGGGACCGGCCGCAGGCGTGCGTCCAGGACGTAGACACGGGTGTTGGCCATCGGACGACCGATCGGCACCGTCGCACCGCCGGTGTAGGGCCGCGGCACGGGGTGGTGGGTGGCGAACGTGGTCGTCTCCGTCGGCCCGTACCCGTCCACGACCGTCAGCCCGGGGCAGGCCTCGTGCAGGCGCTGCACCGTGGCCCCGGAAACAGCCTCGCCGCCGCTCCACACCTGTCGTACCCCCGACAGCGCCTGCGCAGCGTGGTCGGTGATCACGTTCAGCAGGGAACTGGTCAGCCACAACGCGGTGACACGCTGGGTGGTGATGGTGTGGTGCAGGGCAGACACGTCCAGGTCCCCGGCCGGGGCCACGACGACGGTCCCGCCGCTCAGCAGCGGCACCCACAGCTCGTAGGTGGAGGCGTCGAACGCGGCCGGCGAGTGCAGCAACACCCGCTGGTGCGCCGAGCGGTCAAAACGCGGGTCCAGAGCCAGAGCGGCGACATTGCGATGCGTCACCACGATCCCCTTGGGCGCACCCGTCGAACCAGAGGTGTACATCACATACGCCGCATCTTCCGACCGCACACCCACTCGGGGATCACCGGGGTCGGACGCGAAGGGCCGAGGAGACTCGATGTGGAGCAACTCCACGGCTTCAGCACCTGATTCCGGAACCGACCGTTCGTCGGTGATCAGCAAGCGCGCGCCGGTGTCGGCCAGGACATGGCGGATGCGCTCGGCCGGATAGCGGGCATCGAGGGGCACGTACACGGCGCCGGCTTTCATCAGGCCAAGGACCGTGGTGACCGTCTCGATCGAACGCTCCAGAAGAACGCCGACCGCGTCACCGGGCCGCACTCCCCTGCCGATCACATCGTGCGCGAAGTGGTTGGCACGCGCGTCGAGCTGTGCGTACGTGAGCGTGGCGGCGCCGTCGGTGACCGCCGGGGCATCGGGCGTCTCAGCCACCTGTCGTGTGAACAGCTCGCCCAACGAGGCATCCGGCACGGCATGCGCCGTGTCGTTGAAGTCGACTACGGCACGCCAGCGTTCGTCGGGGGTGAGGATGTCGATGTCGGCCAGCGGGCGGTCGGGATCGGACACGGCCGCGTCCAGTAGCCGTAACCAACGGTCGAACAGGGCCTGGACGGTGGGCGCGTCGTAGATGTCGCTGGAGTACTCGACGGCACCGGTGAGGCCTTGTGGCTCGCCGTGCTCCCCGCGCTGCTCCGCAAGGCTGAAGAACAGGTCGAACTTCGCCGTACCCGTCCTGCCCAACTCGACCCCGGCTCGCAGCCCCGGAAGCTCGAGCTCGGTCTCGGGCGCGTTCTGGAGCGCGAGCATGACCTGGAACAGCGGGTGGTGCGACAGGGTCCGGGTCGGGTTGATGAGCTCGACCAGGTACTCGAAGGGGACGTCCTGGTGCGCGTAGGCGGCCAAGCTCCTCTCCCGCACCCGCGTGATCAGCTCGGCGAACGTCGGATCACCGGACGTGTCCGTGCGCAGGACCAGCGTGTTGACGAAGAACCCGATCAGCTCATCCAGCGCCTGGTCGGTGCGGCCGGCCACCGGACTGCCCACCGGAACGTCCTCACCAGCCCCCAACCGGGTCAGCAAGGCCGCAAGTCCCGCCTGCAACACCATGAACAGACTCGCACCCGACGCCCGCGCTACATCCGACAACCGCCGGTGCAGATCCGCGTCGATATCGACCGTGAGGTAATCGCCGCGATACGTCATCACAGCCGGACGCGGACGGTCCGTAGGCAGCGTCAGCTGATCCGGCAGACCCGCCAACGCCCCGGTCCAGTAAGCGATCTGCGTGGCGAACAGACTCTCCGGGTCCTCTTGATCACCCAGCAGCTCGTTCTGCCACAGCGTGTAGTCCGCGTACTGCACCGGCAACGCACGCCACTCCGGCACCCGCCCCTCCACCCGCGCCGTGTAAGCACGGGTCAGGTCGGCGGCGAGCGGGCCCAACGACCACCCGTCACCCGCGATGTGATGCAGGACGAGCAGCAGCGCGTGCCGGTGTTCGGACACCGTGAACAACGCGGCGCGGAGGGGGATTTCGGCTGCCAGGTCGAAGGCGTACCGGGCCGCTGACTTCAGGGCGTCCGGCAGCTGCGTCTCGGTGATGTCGGTGGCGGGCAACTCGACGCTCGCACTGTCGAGGACGTGCTGGTACGGAGCGCCGTCGGCCTCGGGGAACACCGTCCGCAGGCTCTCGTGCCGGGCCACCACGTCGCCGAGGGCGGCACGCAGCGCGTCACGGTCCAACGTGCCGGTCAGTCGCACGACGAGAGGGATGTTGTAGGTGGCGCTCGGCCCCTCCATCTTGTGCAGGAACCACAGCCGCCGCTGGGCGGACGAGAGGGGAAGGGCCGGCGGGCGTTCCCGCGCCGCCAGGGGCGGCCGAGCGGGTCCCGCGGTGTCGAGGAGTGCCGCCACCGCCGCCGGCGTCGGCCCGTCGAACAGTGCGCGCAGCTCCAGCTCGACTCCGAACGCGGCGCGGATCTGACCGATGAGACGGGTGGCCAGCAGCGAGTGCCCGCCCAGGTCGAAGAAGTCGTCGTCCACGCCGGCCCGCGGCAGCCCCAGAACCTGCGCGAACAGATCGCAGACGATCTGCTCCTGCGGCGTGCGCGCCTCCCGTGCCGACCTGGGCACGGTGAAGTCCGGCTCCGGGAGCGCCGCCTTGTCCAACTTGCCGTTGGCGGTGAGCGGCATGCGGTCCAGTACGACGACGGCGGCCGGCAGCATGTAGTCGGGCAGCCGGCCCCGCGCGAACTCCCGTACGTCCCCGGCGCGGAGGGCTCCCCGGGCCACCACGTAAGCGATGAGGCGGGCATCGCCGGACTGCTCCTCGCGGACCACCACCGCCGCCTCGGCGACGTCCGGGTGGTCGGTCAGCACGTTCTCGATCTCGCCGGGTTCGATGCGGTAGCCACGGATCTTGACCTGGTGGTCGGCGCGACCGACGAACTCCAGCTCGCCGTCCTTGTTCCACCGCACCAGGTCACCGGTGCGGTACATCCGCGTGCCCGGCTGAGCCGCGTACGGATCCGCCACGAACCGCTCGGCCGTCAGGCCGGGCCTGCCCAGATAGCCGCGGGCGACACCGGCCCCCGCGACGTACAGCTCCCCCACCACGCCGGGCGCCACCAACTCCAGCCCCGGACCGAGCACATACGTCCGCAGGTCGGGGATCCCGACGCCGATGACGCTGGCCGCCGCCGCGGTTGCTCGCTCCCGGGTCAGCGGCTGGTACGTCACGTGGACCGTGGTCTCGGTGATGCCGTACATGTTGATCAGGGCCGGCGCGTCGTCGGGGTGGCGCCGGTACCAGTCAGCGAGGCGGGACGGTTGGAGTGCCTCGCCGCCGAACACCACGGTGCGCAGGGCGAGTCCACGGCCCGGCGGGGAGGCGTCGGCGTCGGCCTGTGCCAACTGGTAGAAGGCCGACGGCGTCTGGTTGAGGACGGTGACGCCGTGATCGGCCAGCAGGTCCAGGAAGGCGCCGGGCGTCCTGCTGACCTCGTAGGGCACCACGACCAGCCGGCCGCCGTGCAGCAGCGCTCCCCACAGCTCCCAGACGGAGAAGTCGAAGGCGTACGAGTGGAACAGCGTCCACACGTCGTCGGGGCCGAAGCCGAACCACTTCCGGGTGGCGTCGAAGAGCCGCACCACGTTGCGGTGGGCGACGACGACGCCTTTGGGTCGGCCGGTGGAACCGGATGTGTAAATGACGTACGCGGGATGATCGGGCGCGAGTGCGGTGACAGGGTTGTCCGCGGACTGATCCGTCACGTCGAGCCTGTCCAGCAGCAGTACGGGCGTCCTGCTCGCCGTCTCTACCGAGGCACGGTGCTCGCTCGTCGTCAGCACAAGGGCCGGCCCGGCGTCGGCGACCATGTAGGCCACACGGGCAGCCGGATAGGCCGGATCAAGAGGGAGGTAGGCCGCGCCCGCCTTCAGCACCGCCAGGACGGCGACCACCAGGTCCGCGCTCCGAGGCAGAGCCAGAGCCACCACGTCCTCCGGACCGACACCACGCCCCAGCAGCTCATGAGCCAACCGGTTCGCCCGCTCGTTCAGCTCCCCGTACGACAGCGTGGCCCCGTCCCACACCACCGCCACCGCACCCGGCGCCGCCGCCACCCGCGCCTCGAACAACTCCGGCAACGTCGCCCGCGACGGCACAACAACCGAAGGCACCGCCAGCACAGCCGCCCGCTCCTCCGCGGAGAGCAGATCGATCCGCCCGATCGGCCGGGAGGGATCCGTTGCCGTGACGGCTCGCAGGGCCGTGCGCAGACGCCGGTGGTGAACGGCCAATTCGTCGCGCGTGCACAGTTCGGGGTGGGCGTTCACGTCGACGGCCGGCCCGGCGCCGTCGCGTCGGTCCCACACGGCGAGGGTGAAGTCGCCCACCAGGCCGGAGGAGAGGTTGTGCGCGGTGGTCGGCAGTCCGGCGAAGGTGATCGCGTAGTCGAAGGACATGACGTTGACGACCGGTGCGTACCACGTTCCCAGGCGGCCGGGCAGTGCGAGGTCGCGCTGGATGTCCTCGGCCCGGTACCGCTGGTGGCCGCCCAGTTCGCGCACGCGCTTGCCGATCTGGGCGAGGAGTTCGCCGAGCGTCAGCTCCGGTCGTAGCGTGAGCCGGAGCGGTAGGACGTTGGCGGCCGTGCCGGGGGTGCGGCGCTCCACCTGGGTGAGGCGGGCCGTCACCGGCAGGCCCAGGACGACGGTGGCCGTGCCGGTCGTCCGGTGGACGTGGAGGGCCGCGGCGGCGATGACCAGGTGCGACCAGGGGGCGCGGGCCCGGCGGGCCGCGTCGCGCAGCGCCGTGTGTTCCGCCGGCTCCAATGCGGTGGTGTGCCGGAGATAGCGCTCCGGCGTGGTCGAAGGCGTGCCGACGATTCCGGCCGACTGCGGACGGTCGGTGAAGCGTTCCGTCCAGTACGCCCTGTCCTGACCGAATTGCTCCGATGTCTGGTAAGCCTGTTCGGCCGTGATCAGGTCGGACAGCGTGCCGAATGGGCTCGCTCCTACCGTGCCGCCTCCGGCCAGTGCGGTGTAGACGTCGGCGACCCGGCGTGTGATCAGCAAGGACCCGAAGGCGTCCATCACGGCGTGGTGGTAGCCCTGGTACCACCAGAAGCGGTCGGCGCTCAGCTTCAGGAGCGCGTACTCGAACAGCGGGTCCTCGGTCAGGTTCATGGGCCGGGCGACCGCGGTGTCCATCCAGGCGCGGGCGGCCTGTTCGGGGTCCGGCTCCGCGCTCAGGTCGGTGACCGCGAGCGGCCAGTCGGCAGGCTCCTGGAGGGCTTGCCGGACCTCGCCAGGTTCCTCGACGAAGCGGACGTGCAGCGCCTCCGCCTCGGCGACGACGAGTCTCAGGGCTTGCGCGAACAGCGCCGGGTCCACGCCTCCGTGGATCTCCAGGTACTCCCCCACCCGGAAAACGCGATTCCCTCTCCCCAGCCGCTGCTCGGCGATCCATATTTCGCGTTGCGCAGCCGTGAGGGGCAGCGTGGTGCCGGCACTGACGGACAAGTCTCCACCTCCGAGAATTCCCCCGCGCGGACGGCCGGAGAGGCAGGAATGAAAAGCTCACAATGTCCTGGAAAACGCGTCGTCAATTCGATCGCGCAGAAGTGAAACGGCGACCTCCGCTCTGTCGGAGCGACGTGGATCGCCGTGTGTGTACAGGAGCCGGACGTAACCGCCCGGAAACGCGACAGAGGGAACTTAACCCCGGGAGATCCGGAGGGTCAAGGAGATCAATTGGCTATGCCACGTGCATGTCCGGGCCGTGTCCCGCCGGCGGGACACGCGGGACAACCCGGCGGGACCCGCGCGCACGCCCGGCATCGGCCGCGGTGTCCGCCGATGCGGCCTGGCGACCAACTGCCCCCGGATTGGCTGGTGGAGTACCGCCGCCCGCGCTTGCGGCGGAGCGTGGCCGATGCTCGCCACACGCCGGACGGAGTCCTTTCCCGCGGGCTGCGCCCTGCCGGTGCGGCGACCGGCGTAGGGACCCGCGCGTCGATCGCGGGGCGGTTCGCCTTGATCGACGGGCTCTTGCCCGCCGTTTCTCGACGGTGTTAGCTTCACTTTCCACAAATGCCGATCGCACGTTTCCCGAGGCTGTTTCACAAAAGGAAACCCGTATGGCAAAAACGCAGTGGGTAAGTCATCTGCTGAACCGTGGCGCGGACGACGACCCGTGGGCCGTTTCGAGCGCTTCGGTCACCCGGGGACAGTTACGCGGTGCGGTAGCCGAGTTTGAGGAGCGTTTCCGGAACCAGGGAATCGGCGAAGGCAGCTCGGTTCTCCTGAGGATGACGCCGAGTATCACTTATATTCAGGTTCTGTTGGCCCTGTGGAGCCGTGGGGCGCAGGTGGTTCTGGTCGACTTCCGGCTGAAACCGGCAGAGTACGAACCGCTGGCGCAGCTGGTGCGTCCGCAGTACCTCGTCGCCGCGTCCGGCGCCGGAGGGCCGGTGGCCGGATTCCGTCAGGAGTCCGACTTCACGGTCCGGCAGCTGCCGGACGGCCGGCCCGCCGTCGACGGCATCCGACTGGTGCAGTTCAGCTCGGGCTCGTCCGGCCGGCCCAAGGTGATCGGCCGCCCCGCCAACTCCGTGCTGGCCGAAATCGACCGGCATGCCGCCCTCCCCGGAATCCCTGGCGCGGGCGACCGGATGATGTTGCTGAACTCGGTCATGCACAACATGGGCCTGGTCAGCGGCGTGCTGCACGCGCTCGCGTCCGGGGCGACGCTGATCATCCCGCCGACGCTGCGCCCGGCCGAGGTCGTACGGCTCATGGCAGCAACCGGGACGACCGCCGTCTACGGAACGCCCGTCCACTACGACCTGCTGTCCCGCGTCGCCGACCGGCCCCAACTGCCCGCACTGCGCCTTGCGGTGTCCGGCGGCGAGCGGGTGCCGCAGGAGACGTACGAAAACTTCCGTGCACGCTTCGGCCTGCCGATCAGCCCGGTCTACGGACTGACCGAGATCGGACTGATCGCGGGTGACCTGTCCGGCACGTCCGCCCCTCCGCAGCTGGGGCTTCCGGTGCCGGGGGCCGAGGTCAAGGTCGTCGACGAGGAGCTCTATGTGCGGATGGACCACTCGCCGTATCTGTACGGCGAGCACGCGGACCGCTACACGGACGGCTGGCTGCGGACCTACGACCGGGTGCGGCAGGACCCTGCGACCGGGGTGCTCAGCATGCTCGGCCGGGCCGACTCGCTGGCCGTGATCGGCGGACTGAAGGTCGACCTCACGGAAGTGGAGAACGTCCTCCTGACCCACGACCGGGTGACGGAAGCCGTCGTGACGCACGGAGAGGTCATCGAGGCGTTCGTGGGCGCCGACCCCGCCGTCGGCGCGGACGAGTTGACGGCCTGGTGCCGGGAGCGGCTGAGCCCCGTCAAGGTCCCCAAGAGGTTCCACGTCACGCGACTGCTGCCGCGGAACTCGATGGGGAAGCTGATCCGCGACCGTGCGCTGATGCACGGACGCGTCCTGTCGGAATCGCCCTCGCGGGCACAGGGGGACCGGTGATCTCGAAAGACGACCTCAGGGCGATATTGACCGAGAACGCGGGACTCGGGCCGCCCGAGGAACTGACCGACGACGCCGAGCTGGTGATCGACTCCTTCACCCTGGTGGTCCTTCAGCACGTCCTGGAGGAGCGGCACGGCGTGGTCATCGACCCGCAGTTCGACGACATGGCCCAGTTCACCTCGATCGACGGCATCCACACCTACGTGACCAGGGTCGCGCAGGAGCACTGACCGGCACACCTGGCCCCCCCATCCGACCACATGCGCAGGGAGCGATGATGAGCAACCCCTTCGAGAACCCCGACGGCACCTTCCTGGTGCTCGTCAACGACGAGGGCCAGCACTCGCTGTGGCCCTCGTTCGCCGAGGTGCCCGCGGGCTGGACGGTCGCGCTCGGCCAGAGCGACCGCCAGACCTGCCTCGCCTACGTCGAGGAGCACTGGACCGACATGCGCCCGCTGAGCCTCGTGCGCCGATAGGAGACTCGATGGACGACGCCGCATTCCAGCTGCTGCTGCTACGGGAGGAGGACCTCGAGGAGTCGTTCTACGGCGAGGAGCCGAGCGCCGCCTACGATCCCGCCTTCGTCTCCGGCGACGAGTCGGGGCGGGCCATCGTCGACCTGACCAACATGCTCACGCACGGCACGCATCCCGAGACGGTGCACCACGCCTCCGCGCTGTTCACGAACGTCGTGGGATCGGTGGTGTTCCACCATGTCGCCCAGTTCGGCCACGGGACCTGCCGGCAGATCTACCAGGAGCTCTTCGACGCGGTGCACGCCTGCGCGCAGTACCGGATGGAACTCAACGACGGCGTGCAGCTCGACATCTCGAGGGTGGACCTGGGGCCTGTCGAGCTGGGAGACGGCGGCTTTCTGGTGCGGTGGCTGTCCACCGTCGACCACTTCCGCATCGAGACCGCCTGGGTGATCGTCGCGAAGGACGACATTCTCACCTTCGTCAACGCCCGTGTCCCGGACGAGTCGGAGATCCAGCGGCTCGCACGCATCGCCGTCGACCGCGTCACCGAACCGACCGGTGCGTCATGACGTCCACGGCATCCCTGGTCGACTTCGCGTCAGCGCTGGAGACGGTCGAGGAATGGCTGACCGAGTACATCTCAGCGAGCCATCCGGAGATCGGCCGCACGGGGCCCATCTGTCCCTTCGTGGCACCCTCGCGCAAGAACCGGACGATGGAGATCCGCCTGCGGTTGGCCGGCCACGCGCCGACCCTCGAGCTGATCGAGGAGATCGCCCGCAGCAGTCTGCGAGAGTACGAGCTGACGACCTGGCAAGGCCGCAATCCCATGCTGCGGGCCATGGTGGTCGCACTTCCCGACCTGCGCAGCGAGGACACCGGACTGCTCGACCAAGCCCATGCCCGGGTGAAGGACGCCTTCGTGGCACAGGGGCTCATGATCGGCCAGTTCCACGAGAACTGCGAGGTGACGGCCGCCCGCAACCCCCGCTTCGCGGTGAGCAAGGCACCCTTGCCCCTGTTCGCCATCCGCGCCATCGCCCTGCACGACGTCTTCTTCCTGTCCGAGCGACCGCACTGGTTCCAGCAGTACCGGGAGCGGTTCGGCAAGTTCTTCGGACCGGGGTCCACCGTGATGGACCCACTCTTGGTGGAGCGCTACCAGGAGGCCGAGCAGGCTTACGGTGGTCCGCCGCCGTAGTGCAGGCGACCGCTTGGCCACCGGTGGGGGACTCCGACACTGTTGGAGTCCCCCACCGGCGAGACATGTCCCGAAACCGGTCCGGGGCCGTTGGGAGCGACTGCTTGTGGGTCAGCATGCCGTCGACGCTGCCCACACGAAGACCCGGACACCCAGCCGCCGGTACGCGATCTGCTGTGCCCAGAACCGAGGCTTCCAGGGCGTTGGCCAGGGCGCGTTCCAGGTTTCCCCGGGCGATGGAGGGCAGCCCGTACCTGTCGAAGGTGCCCTCCGGTGGTTCCATCGCTTTGTTGACCCCTGCCGAGGGGCCGCGGTACGGCGCGAGGGTTCCGGCTGACGAGCCGTAACCTCCACCGTGGAACAGGCTCAGCTGGGCCCCGTACCGCTCCGCCACCTCGCACAGCCGCTTCTGTGCCTGATGGTGGGTCCATCGGGCGGTCACGATGCCCTCGCTGCGGTTCGCGCCGGAACAGTCGAGCATGACCTCCTGGACTTCGCCGCGTAGGTGGACCTGCCGCCGATACGAGGGATCTGACAGCGCGGCGTCGAGTACAGCGGTCCACGGTGGCCATGTGCAGGCCGAAGACCGAGGCGGTTCGGATCGCCCGTTCCAGCGATCCCCGGGCGGTGAGCGGGCCTTGGTGCGCGAGCATCGACCGGCGGATCAGCATAAGGTCGTTCAGCAGCCCGGCTTCCGTCGCGTAGTCCCGGCCCTCCTCGCGTCGGGCGCCCTTGACAAACCTCCGTCGGGCGTTGACCAGTTTCTCCTGGATGCAGACGGCCTTGCATGTACAGCATCTCGGCGATGCGCCGTGCCCGATGGGCCGCCTCCGGGAGCGCCACCAGGTCGTCGCTGAGGCTGGCCAGCAGCTCCTTATGGTTACGGGGTCACCTGCGGTGGGCTTGGCCAAGGAACTGCCGCGGCCGGACTGGACATCACCTCTGGGCATGAGGGCAGCGAACACTGCGACTTGGGGCATTTCGACTCCCACGAGCGAGCGGAGCCCCTTTTGTACAGCACGGCAGCGAACGCAGCGCTGAGAGATGAGCCACCGATGGCGAATTGGCCCGCGACCTGCGCACAGCGCGCCTGAGAAGCTGCGCCTCCGGTGTCGTACTTTGAGGAGATGCCATGCAGGTAGCCGTCGTCACCTTTGACGGATTCAACGAGCTCGACAGCTTCATCGCCTCCGCGCTGATCAACCGGTGCCGAAAGGACGGGTTGGAGGCCTTCATCACGACACCGACGCCGGTCGTCACGTCCATGAACGGCGTTGAGGTAACCGGTCAGCGCCCAGTGGAGTTCGTGACCGAAGCCGACGTCGTGCTGATCGGCAGCGGGGTGAAGACACGGGACGTAGTCGCTGACGACCGGCTGATCTCCAGGCTGCCGCTCGACGCCTCGCGACAGCTGATCGGCGCGCAGTGCTCCGGCGCGCTGGTGCTCGCGCGGCTCGGGTTGCTGGATGGCATGTCCGCCTGTACGGACATGAAGAGCCGGCCCTTTGTCGAAGCCTGCGACGTCACCGTGCTGGACGCGCCGTTTTATGCCGAGGGGAACATTGCCACGGCGGGCGGCTGCCTCGCGTCACAGTACCTCGCCACCTGGGTGATCACCCGGATACTCGGGGCGGACGCGGCGCGCGACGTCATCGACTATGTGGCTCCGGTCGGCGAAAACCAGGAAACCGTCGAGCGCGCCATGCGTGCTGTCCAAGCAGGCGAGATTGCATTGCGCTGACGCCCCGGGACTCAGCCTCCGGTAAATCGCCGAGTAGACGCGGTCTCGATAGGCGAGTCAAGGGGCTGCGTGTCGCGCAGCAGTGCCCGCAGGATGCGGGGGTCGGTCCTGGTGCCGTCGCCCCGCCTTACGCCAACCCGATGAGAGTGTGGGGGACGCTACCTGTGCGGCGTCATCGACGTGAGTCGTGGATGTCAGGGGAAGCGCTGCACTGCTGGCGGCGGTGCGGTCTGCCGGTATCGCGGTGGACACGTGGCAGCGCTGTCCGACCTCGCCATGCCCGCAGTGCGGGCGACCAGTCTTGGATCACCAGCGAGGCCGGAGACGTGTCGGCCTCGAACAGCCGTCCCGCGGCCGTGCCTCGTGCCAAGGCACGCGAAGGCGGAGCAGCGGAACCGGCGGCGGCCAAGGGCAATTCGTCGTCGGCGGCGCTCAGTTGCCCCTGGCCACCTGAACCGTTCACTCGGCGCCGCTGACTCCTGGGGCGATGAAGCGCCTGTGCAGCGGCGAGAACGCGCTGTCGGGTGCGCCGTTGATGCCTGCCTTCTCGATCGCGGGCGCCAGTCGCTCGGTGAAGAAGGTCTGGAAGGAGTGTTCCGACTCCCAGACGTCGATGACGTGGAGCCCTTGGGCGTCGAACCACGCCACGTGCACCTGAGCGCCCGCCGGGGCGTTTTCCTCCCAGTCCACCGCGTCGCGCACCGTGTCGTACTGCTCCGGGGTCACCCCGGCCCAGCTCAGGGACATCACCACAGCCATGCTCTGCTCCTTCTTCTCGCCGTGTTCGCCGTTCCCGTCGCTCTCGTCCTGCATGACCGGCCCTCCCACTCGCGTGTACGACCAGCCGTCCCACCGCTGACGGTCCCGGCCCGTTGCACACACGTGGCCAGGGCCGCCCGTGGCGGTGGCTTCGGAATCGTCCCGCCGGAGGCGATCCGGGCGAAGAGCGCGCAGAGGCGCGGTGCGGGAATGTTTCACGCCGGTGCGCCCAGCACGCCGCGTCATTCGGTCGGTCACGGCCTCGACGCGTGCGCCATGTACGGCAGGACACTGCCCCGGCTACACCGGATCCCGCAGGACCCACCCCCCCCGGACCGCTGACACGGACGGCACCATCAGTCGTAGGCTGCACGGTGAGCAAGCGCTTAGTAAGCGTCTTGATCGGTGGCCCATGTGCCATGGAGGGACAGTCATGTCAACGTCACAAGCCGAGGCCTTCGACGAGCGGGAGGCCCAGGACCGGTTCCTCCCCACCACCTACACCCGCGGACCCTGGGGCGTGGACTCCCAGCACGCTGGTCCGCCGGCCGCACTGCTCGGACTGGCCGCTGAGCAACGACCGGGCGGACGGCCGGACATGCGTGCCGTCCGGCTCACGTTCGAGATCACGCGGGGCTCCGCGCCAGGCGCAGCGTCGAGCTCGTGGAGTTCGGTCTGACCCCCGATGGCGGCGAGGAGGTGATGCGGGCGACGGCTCTGCTGATGAAGACCGCACCGGACTCCGTACCGGAGGTGTCGCCGGGCCGACAGGTGACCGGACCTGGGGCCGTACCCACGAAGGCGTTCTTTCCGGTCCCCTGGGAGCAGGGCTACCACACCGCTCAGCCGGGTGCTGACGGCTGCCGACTCGGGCAACGGCGTCAGCGCCGAGTGGGATGTCCGCCGTTACGTCTTCGTCAACATCTTCGTCAACACCGATCCCACCGTCAGCCTGCACCGGCACCCCGAGGGTGAGTGGGTCTGTCTGGATGCCCGGACGGTCGTGGACAGCGCGGGCATTGGGCTCGCCGAGTCCGCCCTGCACGACGAGAAAGGCCCGCTCGGCCGCAGTACCCAGACCCTGTACGTGGCCGCGCGCGGCTGAGGCAGCGGGCACGGCCGGCCCTTTCGCCGTAGCGCACAGCCCGCCGCAGGGCGACCGAGCTGTGCCCGCCGACGACAGGCCGATATGGGCACTGCCCGCTCCCACGGGCAGCGCCCACCAACTGGCTCCTCCAACATGCCGCAACCGCGGTCGATCAGGCGGTCAGCGGCTGCCCCTCCAGTTGTGCGCCACGTCGACCACCAGGTGGCCGCCCAGTTGGATCACCCGGAACGGCAGACGGGCGCGGATGCCGATGCCGATCTGCGTCTCTCCTTCGAAACTGCCAGCGAACCGGGTGTCCTTGAAGGTGCGGTACCCACTGATGTTCACGCCTGGAAGGGGGCGGCCCACCTGTCCCGGGTATGTGGGCGCGCCACTGGCCGGGTCGTACGCAGGCGCGTCGATATGGACGTCGAGTACGGCCCCGCCGCGGACCGGGATGTATCGACCGGAGGCGTTCTGGGACAGCCGGTCGACGTACCTGACGTAGTAGCCGATGGAACCGCCGCCGCCGGGAACGTCGAAGACCATGCGGTCGAAGCAGTCATGCCGACCGGTCCTGATGTTTTTCAGCGGAACGGTTCCGGTGGCGACGCCGCCCTTCGCGCCGCTGCCCCAGCCGGTCGGGCAGGCCGTGACACGGGAAGTGGCTGCCGTTGCGGCGTCCGCGGCCGTCGTCGCCACTCCCAACCCGGCACCCGCCACAGCGAGCGCCGCAATCGTTGCCCCTATTCGTCGCATGATGCCCCCTTGTTCCCTTTGGTAAATCGTCATGCTGTTATGGGGTGAGACACAGAGGAATGGTCGATGGTTGCATGCCCGGCGACGGGGAGCTCGCCCCCGACTCTCTCACCCCGGATCGGGACATCACGCATCAGCACTTCCGGGCGGGCGAGCAGGTGGTCGTCATCAAGGGCGTAATCGGCACCAAGCTGTGGGGGGACGCGGTGCGGGCGGTCGCTCCGTCCTGGCACACACCGACCTACGAGGACGGGTGGCGGCTGCGCGGTCCCAACGGCGGGGCGCAGACCTTCATCACCGCCCAATCCCCGCTACCTCGTGCACCTCTCTCGCCGCTGCCCGGACTGCATGATCTACCTGCGGGCCATGGCGGATCACCTCCTGCCCCACCTCACCGGCCACCAGGATGCGGTCATCGACTGTGGCTGGTACACCACCACAGCCCTCGGCCAGCTCGTCCACGTCGCCGACGCCCAGGGTGGCCGGTGAGCCTCCCTGTCCGCCGCCCCGGCCGTGCCCTCGCACTGGTGTGGGCGCGCGCCCGGGCCACCCAGAACGCCGCGTTGCCCCTCTGCCCGCCCCGCCTTGCCGCCGATCTGCGGGAATTCGACGCTCGCTGGAAGGAGTCGGCCGAGGTCTGCGCCGACGTCGCCTGGGCGGCTCGCTCCGACGGCAACAGCGTCCTCGGCCTGTGGCACCCCGACCACGCCACCACCACAGGGGACGAGGAGTTCCGCATCCACCACGGCCGCGAACTGAGCGGCACCTTGCTGTGGGCCGGCGGTTCCTTCCCGGACAACACCCGAGTGCTGTGGGGCGCCTACATGCTCGCCTGGCGTCCATACACCCAGGTGGAGGGCCCAAGTGGCGAGTTCCGCTGCCTCGCGGTGTCTACAACTCCGAACCCAGCGGAGCCCCAGCCGCCGCACGAGGCATAACCAGCAGCCTGCCTCGCATGTCGTCGACCATGGGAATCTGCCATGGGGGAAGGCATTGGACCGCCCATTTCAGGGCCCGTCAGAGTTGGATCTCAACTGTTCACGTCGGTGAACTCCACGCTCAGGCCGTGGGCGGGGAGATCGCGATGATCCGCGCCGACCAGGTCAACGAGGCGTACGACCGCGTCCAGGCCTATGACGTCCGCTACCGCTTCGTGATCGACACGGCCACCGTCTGACCGGCCACCAGAAGTCACGTAGCTTCACCATCATCGGCTCAGGCCATCGCCCCACCGGCGCGCCCTCCACTGGCGGCAGTGCCAAGCCGGGGCAGTAGCGCCCTGATCGCGGCTCATGCCAAGGGAGGTGTCTGCGGCGGAGGCTTGCCATACCGCAGAGAACCCTTCGCCCCAAGGCCTCACCCATGAACGCCGGTCCGGGCGGCCCGAGGGCGACCGGATACAGTGCGCGAGACGGCAGCCTGGTCAGGGAGGGGAAGCTCTCGGGATGGTGCGCGGCCACGGCCGGCGCCGGCAGGACCGGGCGGCGATCGTCGGTGACACCCTGCTGGGCACCAGCTGGATCCTGTTCACCTGGTCCGTTCTGCTCGGCGTCCTGTTGCGGCTCGCCCTGACCGTGGCCGGAGTCGGCGAGAGTCAGGACCGGGCACGAGCCCGGATCGCCCTGCACTTCCAGGAGTCTGGCGATCCCATCGCCTACGACGTGGCCGTCGACCGGCTGCGCCTAGCCCCGGACGCCGGCCCAGGCAGCACAGTGCCCAAAGACGCGATCCTTCACTAGGCAAGTCGTTTGTCGGAACCGCAGTTGTCGGAATCTTCGTGCGCTGAGTGCCCCGCAGACAGTGCCAACACCACCTGCACACCAAACACTCAGTGAGGGACGCTGGCGCTCAGCGCACCAGCGTGAAGCATTCACCGGTTTGAGCACCGCCCGCGGTCGGCTGCGATTCGAACAGTGCAGGAGCCTGGGCAGCGCGACGGCAGCCGATGACGGTTGAGGGTCCTGGTGTCGAGGCACTCACACCGTGGCGGCTGGCTGCCCGGACATCGTCGTTGAGCACCAGCCTGCTGACTGACTCCATGCGCCCGACGGCGCGGACCGTCCGAGGAGGGACGCGGCCGAGGGGCGGGGCTTACTTGGATTCGACTCGTCCTATCGGATCGGGGTCGGTCGTCAGTGCCTCGCACTCGGCCTGCCACGTGGGGGCACTGGGGTGAAGCTGGGTGTGGAGGTAGGCCGCGGTGAGCCGGGCGAGGGCGGCGACTCGTTCGGGGTTCTCGTCGGTGGTCTCGGCGGCGTCGTATCCGGCGATCCCGCCGAGCCCGTGCTCCGCGCCGAACAGGGTGAGCAGGGTCTTGGGTCCGGGGGCGAGGGTGTAGGGGTCGGCGTGCCAGTCCGGCCCCATGTCCGTGAAGTGCCGGGAGTCGTCCTCGTCGCCGGCGACGACCAGCGTGGGCGTGGTCATGGTGGAGAAGTCGATGGTCCGCAAGACCGGCAGCACGTCAGCCATCGGTCCGTTGAGGACTTCACCCCTACCGGGCGCGGCGAGCAGCACGCCCGCCTTGATCCGCGGTTCGAGAAGGCTCACCTCTCCCCCCTCGTCGGGGTCGGTGACCCGGGCACCGAGCAGGAGGCTGGAGGTGAAGCCGCCGAACGAGTGCCCGGCAACGGCGACCTTGGTGTGGTCGATCCGCCCGGAGAGCCACGGCACGGCCTTCTCGATCATGTCGATTCGATCGAGGATGTGCGACATGTCCTCGGAGCGCGAGCGCCAGAAGAAGGGAGCCCCGGGGGCGTCAGCGACCAGGTGGCTCAGCACCCTGGAGCTGAGGTGGGTTGGCTGGATGACCACGAATCCGTGGGCGGCCCAGAGGTTGACGAGCGGCGCGTAGCCGTTGAGCGAGGAGAGGTTGTTCGAGTGGCCTTGGCCGTGAGAGAGGAGGACGACGGCAAGACCGGTGCCGCTCGCGGGTGCGGAGACGCGTACCTGGAGGTCCACGGGACGTCCGGGCACGGAGAGGACTACGGGGCTGAAGGACAACACCGGGACCGGCGTGCCGAAGGCGTCGGCGCAGGTGACAGTGGATGCGCTCACGATGTGGGTTTCCTTTCGGTGGGCACCTGCTGTCCGCCGGTCTCCTGCGAGCGACGACGGGCAAGGTGGTCAGGAGCATCCTGCTTCGACTAACCTGAAGCGGAGCGGTGCTCCACTTACTATCCGGAGCAACGCTCCGTTTGTCAATCGGTGTGGAAGGAGTGCGCGATGGACACCGACACCCCCGCAGGGCAGTCGCCGCCCCGAGGCAAGCGGGCCGACGCCCAGCGCAACCGGCAGACGGTGCTCACTGCCGCCGCCGAGGTGTTCGTCACCTCCGGCGTCGACGCACCGATCCGCCAGATCGCGGCCCAAGCGGGCGTCGGGATGGCCACGATCTATCGCCACTTCCCGACCCGGGCGGATCTCGTCACGGCCGTCTACCGCCATCAGATCGAGGCATGCGCCGAGGCCGGCCCGAACCTGCTGGCCAGTGCCGACTCCCCGCTCGACGCACTGCGCCAGTGGATCGACCTTTTCGTCGACTTCCTCGTCACCAAGCATGGACTCGCCGACGCCCTGCAGTCCGACCACGACCGCTTCGCCGCGCTGCACGCCTACTTCCTCGACCGCCTGCTGCCCGTCTGCGCCCAACTGCTCGACGCTGCGGTCGAGGCCGGTGACATCAGGCCCGGTACACAGCCATATGAGTTGATGCGCGGCATCGGCAACCTCTGCGTCGGACGCGACAACGACCCCCGCTACGAGCCCCGACGGCTGATCGCTCTCCTTCTCCAGGGACTGCAGCGACCTCACGCGTCCTGATGCCGACGAGCGGCATCGCGACCTGGTCCCGCCGGCGTCCTTGGTCGGCTGAGCGTGTGCGCCGGCAGCGAGCGCCGTCTGGACGGCGTTGTCGTCATCGGTGCAGGCGGTGAACAACACGACCTGGACGGTGGGGTGCTCGGCGCGGATGCGGCGGGTGGCCTCCGCGCCGGCCATGCGGCGGTCTCCCGGCAGGTCACCCTCGACCCCGAAGTCCAGCAGCGGCTGCTGGCCGCAGCTGTACGCGGCCGCCGGCCACCAGACCGCCACGACCAGGACCACGAACCGCAGGCACCGCCCTCGGCCCTCCAGCTCACCCCCCCCCCGCGAGGAGGACGTGCTGCGGCTGCTCGCCACCGGACTGCCGAACGCCGCCATCGCCCGCCGACTGCTCATCGGCCCGGCCACGGTCAAAACCCACGTCAACCACCTGTTCGCCAAATTCGGCGTCAGCACCCGCGCTGAGGCGATCGCCCGGGCCCACAGCCACGGCTGCACCACCGTCAGCACCGACTGATCACAGCAGATCGCAAAGGGCCTCGACCGCGCACGGGTTGGGGAGCATCCGCGCCAGCAGTGCAGCAGCGACGAGGACGCATGGCTACCCGACCCCGGGCGGTCGGCCGTATCCAGTTGGCGGTCCCGGCGGAGCCGGTCTCTCCTACTGGGGGTGTCTCATCGAGCCAGTTCGACTACCGGGTGACACGGCTGCAGGACACCGACGAAGAACACGTCAGCGCCGAGCTTGCCGACGGCGTGCTCACCGTCAAGGTCCTCAACGCCGAGAAGGCCAAGCCCCGACGCATCCAGATCGCCGGCTGGCAGCCGTACCGAGCGCGCCCACCGGGGCGGGCTCGCCCGCTTGGCAAGTGCGGCTCGACCCTCGGGGCGCAGGCTGGCTACCAGGTCCGGCAAGGCCCGCGCGCGCGGGGCACGCCGGGTGCGGACTCGGCGAACCCCAACATCGGCCATCGGCAGTTGCCGGGACGGCGGTGGACGTCACAGCCTCAGCCCCTCGTCACGCCGTGCGGCCGGACGGATGTGGCGGAGTCAGGGCCGCGGGCTACGCCTCGCCACTGCATTGCTCGCCATGACCAGAGCACCCCAGCGGCCCGCCGCTGTGCCCCAAGCATCGTTCGAACACCATGGCCTGGCCGTGACTGTTGCGATGCTCCGAGCGGAGCCGGAAGGACTTCCGACGACACCCCGCTCATGGCCTACGTCACGAGCGAGCCGGGCGGAGAGCCTGTGAACCAGAGCGTGGTCGCCGGGCGCGCACGGTCCTGGGTGCGTGCAGGCCCAGAAGAGGCCGCGGCCACGGAGTTCGGGCTTCTGAATCGACTATCCGCCGGGTATGGCACCGGCTGAGGCGCGGCACGGTTCCGGCGGCCGTCGATCGCCCGCGATGGCGCCCCGGTTGGGCGACCCTGGCATCGCGTATCGACGCCGGCAACTTCGCCCCGCAGTGAGCAGCCCCGCGGAGCGCATGCGTCTCGCTCGGTCCCTCGATCACCTGTCTCACGCCGCCTTGCAGTGCTCGTTGGCGCTTAGGACGGTCCGCAGTCGCTGGTAGCGGTCGAGGCCTTCCCAGGTGTCGTGGTCGGGCGGGCTGGGGTTGCGGTGTCCGGTGCTCCAGGCCCAGACGCTGGCGGCGATGCCGACGACGAGCGGGAAGAGCAGCCACAGCAGGGCGCCCACGGTTTCAGCCTCCTCGATGCGATGGGACGGGCGGGCCAGGCAGCTCTCAGGCGGTCAGCTGCTTGGGTGCGCCGCCGGACACGGCGATCTTGCGGGGCTTGGTGTGTGCGGCCAGGGGGATGCGCAGGGTGAGGACGCCGTTGTCGTAGGCGGCCTCGCCGGCAGCCGTGTCCAGGGTCATCTGAACCGCACGGCATGACCGTGGGTCCCGACGGCGCTCTCTGGACGGCCCTCGAGACGGGAGGAGTCGCGCGGTTGGCGTGAACAGATGCTCGCGGTGCACGCCATGGCAGGTGATGGACGGAGGGAAGCGGTACACGTTCACCGGTGCCAGGCCGTAGTCGCGTCCGGCATCCATGCACACGCCGTCGCCGATCTTGTCCCCGCATACGTCGAGCGGGTTCGTAAGGGTGAGCCCGTAGGTGGTTCCGGCCCCATAGGCGGCGATCGCTGCCGCGATCCCGATCACAGCCCAGCGGGCGGGCCGCAAGGGCTTCCCCGATCTGGCTGGAGCCCGGTGACAAACACCAAAGATCGCCACTCACTGTACTTCGACCAGCCGCGTCGGCGCCGACCTCGCGGCGGGTCCGGAATCGACCAGGCCAAACGCGTCAGGCCGTCCCGACCACTGTCCATCCCCAGCAGGCTCGGCACTCCCTGAACCCTGTAGCCGACGTGGAAGCACCGTCAGGTCAACGGCCTGATGCGCACTGGCCGGGCGAAGTCCTGTCAGGAGCCCTCCGAACGGGATCGGGTGGTTCGCCGGCGGTGCTGGTCAGCCAGTCCCGGTGCAGGATCGGCAGGGTGTGCTCCACGTCCCGGACGGTGGTGGCCGGCAGCCTTATCTCGAAGCGTGTGCCTGGGCGGCGGTCGGAACGGTCCTGCACGGTGATCCGGCCTCGGTGCAGGGCGACCTGCTGGGCGACCAGTGTCAGGCCGAGGCCGGAGCCCGGGCTGTCCGGGCCCCGGCGGAAGCGCTGGAAGACCTCCTCACGGCGTTCGGGAGGAATGCCGGGACCGTGGTCGTCCACGACGAGCACCGCAGTCGGCTGATGCGCATCGACCGACAGGCGCAGCGTCACCTCGATACGGGCGACGCCGTCGTCGGCGCGGCCGTGGGTCCAGGCGTTGGTCAGCAGGTTGTCCACCACGGAGCGCAGCCCCTGCTCCCAGCCGTGGACCTGCACCCCTGTGGCGGCGCGCACGGACACGTCAGCATCGGGGTGCGCGCGCCGCAGGTCGGAGACCGACGCGTCCACCACCTCCGCGAAGTCCAGGGACGTGAACGCGTCCGCCTCGATCAGGTCGCCCTGTGCGAGTGACTTCAGCATCACCAACAGCCCGAGCAGACGGGCGTGCTCGCGCCCGAGGTCCTCGAGCACCTCCTCCCGGTCCTCGGGGCCGAGGTCGGGGTGGTCGGTGAGGACGTCGAGGTTGGTGCGCATGCTCATCAGCGGGGTGCGCAGCTCGTGGGACGCGGTTGCGGCGAATGCGCGGGCGGTGGCCAGCGCCTCACCGGTGCGGGCGACCTGCTCGTCGTAGCGGGCGAGCACGGTCTGCAGCGTGTACGCCAGGTCGTCAACCTCGACGACCCGACTCGGGGTGTGCTCCAGGCGCGCGGTGCTGCTCCTGGGGTCGAGGCCGCTGGTACGCCGCTGCAGCCGCCGTAGTGGAAGAACCGCCCGGGCCGCGATGGCCCAGGCGGTGGCTCCGGACACTGGCGCGGCCACCAGCGCCCCGGTCAGCACGCGTCGGCGAACCAGCGCCAGTTCGTCCTCGGCGGTGTCCGGCGACAGCAGCCAGAGATTCGGAGTGGTGCCCTCCTTCGCCGCGCCGACGCGCAGCGACATCACCAGCCAGTCCTTGCCGCCGGAGGCCACGGTGACCGGGCTCGGGGCACTGCGGGGCAGTGTGGGGGACGGGTCGGGCTGCGGGCCTGCCGAGATCGTGTCGGCGGGACCGGTCAGCCGGACTCCCACGTCCCGCGCGGAGTTGACCAGCCGCCGTCGCCGGACCTGCTCCAGGATCGGGTGGTCGGTGCCGGCGACGTCCAGGTATGCCTTGGCGTTCTTGGCGACGACCGTTGCGCGGGCACGCAGTTGGTCGTCCCGGTGTGCGCGCAGGTCGCCGGTGACCAGGTGCAGCAGCAGCCAGCCGGAGGCAAGGACGAGCAGGGGGACGCTCGCGCCGACCGCGAGCGCGATGCGGGTGGACAGTCTCACGGCGCGCCCCCGGTGTTCCGGTCCTCGCCGTCCGCGCGCAGGACGAAGCCGACCCCGCGCACGGTGTGCACCATCCGGGGCCGGCCGCCTGCCTCCAGCTTGCGCCGCAGATAGCTGACGAAGGTGTCGACGGCGTCACTGCGGACCTGGAAGTCGTATCCCCAGACCCAGTCCAGCAGTTGCTCACGGGTGAGCACGATGCCCGCGTTGCGGGCCAGGATCTCCAGCAGCGCGAACTCGCGCCGGGTCAGTTGCAGTGGCCGGTCGTCCAGAACGGCCTGGTGGGCGGCCGGGTCGAGGACGAGGCCGCCGACGCGGAGGGGGGCGGTGGCGGCCGGCGGGCGGCGGCGCAGCAGGGCGTGCAGCCGCAGGACCAACTCCTGGAGTGCGAACGGCTTGACCAGGTAGTCGTCCCCGCCCGCCTGTAGGCCCGCCACCCGGTCGGCCGTCTCGTCCAGCGCGGAGAGCATCAGCACGGGTACGTCGTCGCCGTCGTCGCGCAGGGCCCGGCACACGTCGATGCCGCTGAGATCGGGCATGCTGACGTCCAGGACGACGATGTCGGGGCGGCCGACGCGGGCCTCCGCCAGACCGGTGTGACCGCCGTCCGCGACCGTCACCGTGAATCCGCTCAGCCTCAGCCCCCGTGCCAGTGACCGCCGTATCGCCGCGTCGTCGTCGACCACCAGCACCCGCCCGGCCTTGCCTGCCATGCACACCTCGATTTCACCGCGTCGAACGAGCTTGCCCGGAGGAGACCGATCAAAGCACGGGCAGGCTCTGCCCGAGACCGCAGGAGCGCCTCGTCCGGTACTGCGACGGCGTGCATCCCATGATGCGGCGGAAGCTCCGCGAGAAGTGCTCGGAACCGGAGAATCCGCAGCGCCGTCCTATGCGGGCGATGGTGTCGTCGCCGGTCTCGAGATACTTGCGGGCCAGGTCGATCCGGAGTTCGGTGAGATAGCGGTACGGGGTGAATCCGGTGGTGGCCTTGAAACAGCGTACGAAGTGGAAACGGCTGAAGGAGACCAGGGACGCCAGGTCGCCGACCGAGACCGGTTGTTCGAGGTTGGCCCGCATATAGGACAGAATCGTCTCGAGCTGCCCTGAGCTCAGCAGACCGGCTGTCCTGCCCGAACCGGACGAGTGCGGCGCGAGCAGGTGGGCGGCGATGAACTGCGCCGCCGACTGCGCGTACAGGTCGTCAGCGCCGACCTCGCTCGCGGCCGCCACCGCCTTCACCATGGCCGCGAGGAGCGGGTCGAACCGCGTCACCGGGTGCGGATCCCACAGATATGGGACGCGCGACCGCAGGTCCTCCTCGGTGATGAACCGGCGCAGCGTGTCGACCGGGAGGGTGAGGGTGGCGATCGTCACGGGCTCGTCACCGGTCGGTGCCACGACCAGCGTCCGGCTCAGCCCCGGGGGAATGATGCACACGTCGTCGGGAAGTGGGAACGCCTCTTTCCCTGTCCGTGTGCCGTGACCTTCGCGAATTTCCAGAAGCCCGCTCAGATGGGCATTCAGTTTGATTCCTGAAGACGACGGCAGATGGAACGTGTGGACGCCCTTCTTGAACGTTTGCTTCCACACGTGCAGGGAGTTCCATGCTTTGTTCCCCACCCCGCTGGTTACCTCCAACGCCCGGTTTCCTCTCGTCCGGTTCCACGGCTCTCGATGCAGGTGCCGTGTATAGAGTGCAGGGGAATCAGAGGCTGCCGCAAGGCGACTGGTCCGGATTAATTGGCCTGAGCACGGAATAATTCGGCGGGAGGCAATCTGATATTGACCGGGGCGGATTCCTGCTGCCACGCTCCCAGCATGATTCGCACTCGTCAATTGCTGACACTTACAGCCGGCTTGGCGGCGATGGTGTTCGCCGCTCAGAGCGGAATGAGCGCGGCGACAGCCCACGCCACCGCCCCCACCGTGAAGCCGGCCGCGGCCACGGCAGCGGCCAAACCGAACATCGTCTTCGTACTCACCGACGACATGTCCACAAACCTGCTCCAGTACATGCCCGAGGTGCAGAAGCTCCAGTCACAGGGCACGTCGTTCAGCGACTTCGTGGTCAGCAACTCGCTCTGCTGCCCGTCCCGTTCGTCCATCTTCACCGGTGAGTACCCGCACAACACCGGCGTCCTCAGCAACACGGCAGGGTCCAACGGCGGCTTCAAGGCCTTCCACGACAACGGCCTGGAGAAGGACACCTTCGCCGCCGCCCTGAAGGCCAAGGGCTACCGCACCGCGATGATGGGCAAGTACCTCAACGGTTACGACCCCAAGTCCACGGTCGACGGCCAGCAGCCGTACGTGCCGCAGGGCTGGAGCCAGTGGGACGTCGTCGGCAACGGCTACCCGGAGTACAACTACAAGCTCGCCCACAACCACAAGATGGAACCCCACGGCGACAAGAACAAGGACTATCTGACCGACGTCCTGAGCGAGAAGGGTCAGTCGTTCATCAAGAAGTCCGCGGCGGCGAACAAGCCGTTCATGCTGGAGGTCGCCCTCTTCACACCGCACGGTCCGTCCACGCCGGCCCGCCGGGACAAGAAGGACTTCCCCGGCCTGAAGGCGCCGCAGGGCCCCGCCTTCGACAAGCTCCCGACCAACGCGCCGCCGTGGCTGGCCCGGCAGAACCCGTTGACCCAGAGCGAGAAGACCGCGATCGACAAGAAGTTCCGCAAGCGCGCACAGTCGCTCCAGGCGGTCGACAAGATGCTCGGCAAGCTGCGCCAGAGCCTGACCAGCGCCCACGTCGCCGACAACACCTACGTCGTCTTCAGCTCCGACAACGGCTTCCACCTCGGTGAGTACCGGCTCAAGGCGGGCAAGCAGACGGCCTTCGACACCGATGTCCGGGTGCCGCTGGTGATCGCAGGACCCGGTGTCGCGGCCGGACGGACGAGCCACGCCCAGGTGTCGAACATCGACTTCGCGCCCACCTTCGAGAAGATCGGCGGCGCCGCGGTGTCGTCCAAGGTGGACGGGCACAGCATGCTCCCCCTCCTGGACGGCGGCTCGGACGCGGGCTGGCGCACGGCCAACCTGATCGAGCACCGCCACGCCAAGCCGGCTCATGGCGACCCGGACAACGACGGCACCGAGAGCGTCAGCCCGCCGAACTACCACGCCATGCGCACCAACTCCTACACCTACGTCGAGTACGACAGCGGCGCGAAGGAGTACTACGACCTGAGCACCGACCCCGACGAGCTGCACAACATCGCCGGACAGCTGAGCCAGGCCCGCCTGGCGAAGCTGCACGCCGCGCTGACCGGGCTGAAGAACTGCCACGGCGACGGCTGCTGGAGCGCCGGACACCCGTAGCAGGGCTTCCCACGGGTGCCCTGGCCGCCCGCCGCGGCCAGGGCACCGCGTGGGCGGGCGTCCGCGCGCGCCCGTTTCCCCAGCGTGTTCCGTCACACACAGCACTGGAGAGAGGAATTTCCGCATGTTCTCGTCCGACGCCCACCCGCCCACCCGCCGCAGAGCGCTCGCCTCGATGGCGGGTGCCCTAGCCGGATCGGCGATCGTCTCCGCCGCCCCGCGCGCCTTCGCCGACTCCGACGGCGCCGACCCGGCCGCCGAGGCCGCGCGAGGGGGGCTGCCGCTCACGGTCGTCAACAGCAGCGGCAAGTTCGCCAACGGCAAGGTCCACCTGTACGTCGTGGGCAGCAAGGGAGACCGGCAGGTACGGCTCACCCGGCGGGGCACCCTGGCCCCCGTCAAGCTCTCCGACAACCACGCGGGCGGCTTCGCCGACTACTCCATCCCGCTGACCGCCCACGGCGCGACCAAGCTGCGACTGCCGCAGATGTCCGGACGTATCTACGTGGCCCTCGGCCACAAGCTGAAGTTCAAGGCCGTCAGGGGCGCCGACGGCAAGATCGGTCTTCAGCAGCCGGCCGGCTGGGTGGAGTCCGACCCCAACTTCTCCGTGCTGCACGACTTCGTGGAGTTCACCCACGACGCGTCCGGCATGCACTGCAACACCACCATGGTGGACATGTTCAGCGTTCCGATGATGATCGGGCTGAACGGAGCGAAGAACCACAGCACCGGCCGGCTGCCCGCCGGCGGCCGCGTGAAGGTCTTCAACGCCCTGAGGAACCACCCGGACTTCAAGCACCTCGTCATAGCCGACCGGCGCGTCATCGCCCCGAGCCACGGCCTCGACGCCGGCCGGTTCCCCCAGCACTACTTCGACGACTACATCGACAAGGTCTGGCACACCTACCAGAACAAGAACCTCGTCGTCAGGACGAACGCGGGCACATTCACCGGCCGGGTCAGGAACCAGCAGCTCACCTTCAGCGGCCCCGCGCAGGTCTCCTTCGCCAAGCCCTCCACCCGTGACGTGCTCTTCTGCGACGGAGCGCTCGCCGCCCCCAACGACGGGATCACCGGCCCCGTCGCCGCCGCCCTGGGCGCCGCGTTCAACCGCTCGACGCTGCTGAGCCACAGCAAGCAGCCCACCACCCGCGCGGCCACCTTCTACGACACCGCCGTCACCAACCACTACGCCAAGGCCATCCACGCCGCGACCAGCAACGGCAAGGCCTACGGCTTCGCCTTCGACGACGTCGCCGACTGGGCCTCCTACATCGAGGACCCCAGCCCCCAGCACATGCACCTGACGCTGACCCCGTTCTGAGACACCCGCTCTTGCGTGCAGCAAGCGACCACCGAGGGAGTACCAGGTGAAGAGATTACGTGAGTTGCTTCTCGCGGCCGTGCTGTGTCTCATGCCGGGCGTCGCGTCCGCCGGAGCCGCGCATGCCGCCGTGGCCGACGATTCCCGCACCGTGCCCGCCGCTACCACCGTCGCCGCACCCGAGGCGAGTGCGGCCGTCGGCGCCCACACGGTGACGTTCGTCAACCGGTCCGGGAAGAAGCTGTGGATCGGCAGCACCGTCAACAAGGACGAGCCCGACGGAGATTCGAAGGACCTGAAGTCGCTGCCCGTGCTCAAGCCCGGGCAGTCGGCGACCGTGACCATCCCGGAGGACAAGGCCCCCCACCACTGGCGCGGCAAGTTCTTCGCCCGCCAGGGATGTTCGGGCAAGTCGGGAAGCACGTTCCACTGCGCCATCGGCGACTGCGGAGTATTCGCCCAGCGCTGCGAGACGGGCGAACAGCCGGTCAGCCTCGCCGAGTTCAACTTCGACAAGAAGGACACGAAGGCGCCCTGGTACGACGTCAGCTACGTCAACGCCTTCTCACTCCCCATCACCATCGCGCCCAAGGGAGCCGAGAAGGTCACTAAGAACGGCTCGTGCTCGCAGCAGGGCTGCCGGAAGAACCTGCTGCGCTACTGCCCGAAGGCCGACCGGCAGCACAACTCCGCCGGGAAGACCGTGCTGTGCGTGAACCCGAACCGGGATGCCACCTCCGCCTACAGCGATGCCATCAAGAAGCACTGCCCCAAGGCCTACGCCTGGTCCAAGCAGGACCAGGAGACCGGCAACAAGACGATGCGGCAGTGCGCCAAGTGCAAGGGCTTCGTCGTGACGTTCTGGTGATCCCATGACCCCATGACCCCCTGCTCCACGAGTCGGCCGCCCCGCGCATACTCCCGCGGGGCGGCCGGCTCATATTCGGCTCGGACGCGTCGGCTCAGGCACGTCGGTTCAAAGGCATGGGTTCAGAACTTCGCGCCGAAGTCCTGCGTCCAATACGGGCCACCCGCCGAGCCGGACGCCTTCACGTAGCCGACGCCTATGTGCTTGAGCTAGCAGTTGAGGATGTTCGCCCGGTGGCCCGGCGACTTCATCCACGCCTTGACCACACCGGCGGCGGTGGCCTGACCGGCCGCGACGTTCTCCGCTAGTGAGCTCCAGCCGGTGTAGCCGGCTGCCTTGACCCGGTCCACCATGGTGCTGCCGTTGGAGCCGGTGTGCCCGACGTAGTGGTTTTGCGCCATGTCCGCCGTGTGGCGCTGCGCGGCCACGTGCAGGGCGGGCCTGATTTGAAGTGCCGAGCAACCGGCCTTCTTGCGTTCGGCGTTGGTCAGCTTAACCACTGCCTTCTGCATCGCGGCGGCACTGGGGGCCCCGGACGTGGAGACGGGCGCGGCGGAGGCGGGCGCGGTCAGCAGCGCGGCGGACGCGACCGTGCCCACAAGTGCCGTCGCCAAGTGCCGGGTGAACAGACAAGAGTTCTCCCCAATCAAGACAGGAATCGAGAGCGGTAACTCCAAGCTATCCGGCGACGTTTCCGGTACAGCGCACCTAAATTGCTTCAAGACCGGCCGCTATGGCTCTCCGTCACCAGCGCAGGATCTAGTCCTCGGCGCGCACCGCGTTGTGCGCGAACTCCCAGAAGTCCAGGTGTCCGATGGCCAGGTTCACATGCACATCGTTGACCAGCGTGGGCGACAGTCGGAACTCGCAGCCGAGTTCCTCGTCGCCCTCTTCCAGCTCCTCGGGTCTGGTGGAGACCGCGAGGAGGCTGTGGTCGCCGGTCATCGTGGCGGCGTCGGCCAGGAACACCACTTCGAGTCCCGGGTCGGCGGCCACGGCGGAGAGGGCCATCTCGTCCGGGCTCGCTCCCGCATAGGCACGGTCGTCCACCAGATGGTGGCGGACTTCGAACTCGCCGTCGGACTGATCGAGGAGCTCCACGACCGCTCGCCACGCCTCGTCGTCCGAGTAGTCCGTGCGTATGACCAGGGCTTCGGTCTCGAAGTCGTGTCCTGCACGGTTGATGACCGGTCGCATGAATCCCCTCCAGAAGAACGCCGGCGCCCGATCGCGAGGATGGCGACAGCTACTCCGGATTATATGCGCGCCTGTTCCGCACGCGCTTGTCGCGCTCGAACTCCCCGAGCAACAACTGCGAGCAACAACTGCCGTTCCCGAAGCAATTTCTGAGCCCTTTCTCCGGGCGGCGGCAGGTAGCTTCGTATCCGGGTTCCGATGGGCAACCCGCCTTTACTCCAAGGAGTTTCCCGTATGCGAAGGCTACGTGCCGTCTACGCCGTGCTCACCGCCGCATTGATAGCGATCTCCGCGGCCAATCTGAGCACCAACACGGCGTCCGCCGCAGAGCAAAGCGGTGGATTCGTCGTCAGCAAGGCTCAGTACAACAAGATGTTCCCGCACCACAAGAAGCTCTACACCTACGAGGGCCTGGTCAAGGCGATGAAGGCATTCCCGGCCTTCGCGCACACCGGCGACGCCAAGACCAAGAAGCGTGAGGCCGCGGCCTTCCTCGCGAACGTCAGCCACGAGACCAGCGGGCTGATCTACATCAACGAGCAGAACAAGGCCAACTGGCCGACCTACTGCCAGCAAGAGCCCTACGGCTGCCCGGCCGGCCAGTCCGCGTACCACGGCCGCGGCCCGCTCCAGATCAGCTGGAACTACAACTACAAGGCGGCCGGCGACGCGGTCCACATCGACCTGCTGAACCACCCGAACCTCGCGGCGACGAACCCCGTCGTGACCTGGAAGCTCGCGCTCTGGTACTGGATGACCCAGTCCGGCCCCGGCACCATGACGCCCCACCACGCGATGGTCAAGAGCGGTGGCTTCGGCGAGACCATCCGCAGCATCAACGGCGCCATCGAGTGCAACGGCGGCAACCCGGCCGAGATGAAGGACCGGGTCGCCAAGTACAAGAAGTTCACCAAGATGCTCCACGTCGGCGCCGGCGCGCACCTCAGCTGCTGAGGGAGGCGTCATGCGGAAGGTACGCGTCCTTGCCCTGCCGTTCCTGCTCTCGGCCGTGCTCGTGGCCGGCAGCCAGAGCGCCACGCCCACTGCGTTCGCGGCCGACGGCCATTCCGTTGCCGCCACCTCCGCGGCGAAGAAGAAGGGCATCAGCGCCTGGAAGTTCGACGGCGTCACCAAGGCGCTCGCCGACTCGAACTCCGGCTGGTTCTACACCTGGTCGTCGGGCAAGGGAGGAATCAAGCCGCCGCGCGGTGTCGAGTTCGTGCCCATGATCCATGACGCGGGCTCGGTGACGAACAAGGAGCTCGGCCTGGCCAAGAAGCAGGGCAAGAACCTGCTCGGCTTCAACGAGCCCGACAGGTCGGATCAGGCCCACATGACCGTGAAGCAGGCACTCGACCTGTGGCCCCGGCTCCAGTCGACCGGTCTGCGGCTCGGCGCCCCCGCCGTGGCCACCGGCGGCGATGTCGCCGGCGGCTGGCTGGACCGGTTCATGAAGGGCGCCGCCGCCCGCCACTACCAGGTCGACTTCATCCCCCTGCACTGGTACGGCGCGGACTTCGACGCCCAGCGCGCGACGGGGCAGTTGCGCAGCTATCTCGAGGCCGTGCACGAGCGCTACAAGAAGCCGATCTGGCTCACCGAATACGCCCTGATCGACTTCTCGTCCGGCACCCCGCGCTATCCGTCCAAGGCGCAACAGGCCGCATTCGTGAAGAAGTCGACGGCCATGCTCCAGCACCTGGACTACGTCCGGCGCTACGCGTGGTTCACCCTCTCCACCGACCACGGCGACGGCACCGGCCTTTACCACGGTGCGACGGCCAACCGGGTGGGCGTCGCCTATCGCTCCGCGGGCTGAACACAAGATCAATCAGTCAAAATCACGAGAAACGAGGGAAAGAACATGAGCAAGCGGACCCTGCACGCCTCCATCGCGGCCGGTGCGGCCGTACTGACCGCGATGGTCGCCCTGGCTCCGGCGAGTTCCGCCGCGACCGCTTCCGCGCAGGCTCAGAGGCCGAAGTGCTGGGCGACGCACTACGGCCCGATACCCGCCGGCAGCACCACCGCCAACGGCGACATCTTCGACAACAGCAAGAACACCGCGGCGACTTCGCTCACCCGCAATCCCCAGCTGCCCTTCGGTACGAGGGTGCGGGTCACCAACGTGGCGAACGGCAAGTCCCTGGTCGTGCGCATCAACGACCGCGGCACGTTCAAGCACACGAAGGCGGAGCCCAAGTGCCTGGACCTGACCGACGGCGCCTTCAGGCGGCTCGGCGGGAGCCTCAACCCCGACGCCGGTCACATCGTCGTCCGGCAGAAGGTGCTGAAGTGACCCTCTGAGAGAGACGGGGTGACCGGCGGCCGGAGCGGCTGACGTCTCCGTGTCACGGTATGAGCGCCCGGGTTGCCTCCCGCAGCCCGGGCGCTTCGTGATCCGGGTGCCGCCGGAGCAGAGCGAGGGCGCCGAGGGCGGTGCCGGTATCGCCGAGTCCGGCCGGAATCACTCGGGGCACCCCGTACGAGCAGCGCGCGACATGCGTGTCGAGCATGTGCTCGATCGGTGCCATCAGGGCTCGACCGGCGTCGACCAGCTCGCCGCCGATGACGATCACGTCGGGTCCGACGGCATGGCTCACATCGGCCAGCACCCTGCCGACATGCGTGCCCACCCGTTCCAGAACCGCGTGCGCGGCCGCGTCGCCGGACTCCAGCGCGCTCACCAGTTCCGGCAGGTCCGCTGCCGCGGTTCCCGCGGTGCGGCAGGCGTCGAGTACGGCCCCGATCGACGCCACTGTCTCCAGGCATCCGATCGCACCGCACTCGCAGGGCGCGCCGCCCGGGTCCACGGTGATGTGGCCGAACATCCCGGAGCGGCCGTGGGCGCCGCGGTGCAGTGTGCCGGCCATCACGAGTCCGCCGCCGACGCCGTGCGACAACCGCAGGTACAGCACGTTCTGTTCACCCGCGGCGGCACCCCAGATCGTCTCGGCCAGGGTGGCCAGCCGGGTGTTGTTGTCGATCAGTGCCGGTGCGCCGAAGCGTTCGCGCACGCGTGCCGCCACGATGTCGTGCCGAGGCGCCCACAGCGGGCCCTGCCCCGGCGTGCCGACCGGTCCGACCACCCCGACGCCGATGCCGTTCAGGGCGCCCGGTCGCAGCGTCCCGTGCGTCAGCTTGTCCGCCAGTCGCCACGCAAGGTCGATGCGGGTCTGCCACGGGGTGTCGGGGTCGTGCGGTTCGCCGGTGGTGCCGACGATCTCGTGCGCCGCGTTCATCGCGGCCACCCGCACCGCCCGTCGCGCGAACTCGATGCCGAGCAGCCGGCCGGCACCGGGGTTCACGGTCAGTACCTCCGCCGGGCGGCCCCGCTTGCGCCGGGCCGCCTCCGGAACCGAGGCGAGGACGCTGCCGTTGTCCATCAGCGCCCCGACGGCGTTGTAGAGCGTGGTGCGGGACAGGCCGCTCAGGATCCGTAAGTCTCCCCGAGTGAGCGGACCGTGCTCGCGCAGCAGGCTCAGTACCAGGGCCTCGTGCGCGCTGGAGGCCCGTCTCGTCGTCTCAGTCAGCATGGCGGAAGGCGCCCCCCTCTTTGAGCACAACTGTTGCGTGAGGGGACGGAGATCAGTCGTCCGTCCCCCGTGGCGCAAGAAGCTAGAGGGCGTCTTTGTGGGAATTCTGTGGAGCCACTCAGAGGGAGGACACCTGGGCGTATGCGGTGTTGCCGCGCGCCGGAGGGGGCTGACGCCGCCCGGGTCAGGGTTGAGGCGTGACGTGCACCTGCACGGTCAGCGTGCCGCTGTTGTCCTGGGAGCAGGCACCGGAGGCGTCGTTCATGCCCAGTTGCAGGCGGGCGTCGCCGGTCGCCCGGAAAGTCAGCTTCCGCCCGACGATGTGCATCGGGAAGTCCTGCTCGCCCACGAGTCGGGCCAGCAAGGAGCCGAACGGAGCCCCGACTTTGACCTTGCAGGCCTTCGTTCCCTCCGGCAGCTGGTTGGTTTTCGGGTCGTAACCGGCCGGCCCGGTCATGGGCAGCTTTCGGGAGTTGGCCGTCCATTCTCCGGACACGAACTGGACGGTAATCCGGTCGCCCTGATGGACGGACACGCCGGTGACCGGCTGCCAACCGGCCGTCGACTCGACGACCTGACGGGCCGTCCCCGTTTTCGGAGCGTTCGGAGTTTTCGGATCATCCTTGAGCGACAGCGTTCCGGTGAGGAAGAGACCGCCCGCAAGGCCCGTCGCCAGTATGGCCGTTCCGGCCAGCCCCCATCGCAGCCGCTTCGGCCACGCCGAGCGGGATGCCTGCGGCTGCGGCTGTGGGAGTTCGAGCGGCGTGGTGTGGCGCCCCGGCGGCACGGTCTCCGCGGCCGGGACGCGCCATTTGGGGTTGGCGGCCATCGTGTTCGCGTCGGCCATCGGGGCCGCAGGCCGGTGCGCGAGTACGGTCGCCGGCGGCAGGAACTCGACGTCCGGCTCGCCGGCCACGACGGCTCGCAGCGCGGAACGCACGGCTGCCGTCGAAGGACGCTCGCCCGGGGACTTGCGCAGCAGCGCTTCGACGACCGGGCGCAGCGGACCGAGCCGCTCCGACAGGCTGGGTTCCTCGTACGCCACGGCGTGCATCGTCGCGGGTGCTCCCGGCCTGCGGAAGGGGGACTCGCCGCAGCACACCGTGGCGAGTGTGGCGCCCAGTGACCACAGGTCGGAGGCCGGTCCTACCTCTGTTTCCATCACGCGCTCCGGCGCCATGAACTCTACGGAGCCGACCACTTGACCGGTGCTCGTCAGGAACTCGCCGTCGTCCAGGGCCGCGATGCCGAAGTCAGTGAGGACGGCGCTGCCGTCACGGCGCAGCAGCACGTTGGCGGGCTTGATGTCCCGGTGCAGAGTCCCGACCGCGTGGACGGCGTCCAGCGCGTCGATCAGTTGCAGGCCGACGGCGGCGGTCTGCTGCGGTGTGAGCGGTCCGGTCTCGGCTGTCCGATTCGCCAGTGAGGACCCTTCGACGAGTTCCATGACGATCCACAGCCGGTCCTCGGACTCGACCAGGTCGTGGACTCCCACCACATGGGGATGCGGCACCCGGGCGACCGCGCGGGCCTCGCGGATGGCACGCCGTACCCGTACGCGGTGGTCCTCGTCGCCGTCGGTGAGGACGTGCAGTTCCTTGGCGGCGACCGGCCGGTCCAGCAGTTGGTCGTGGGCGCGCCAGACCGTGCCCATGCCGCCTCTGCCGAGGACGTCGTGAAGCAGATACCGTCCGGCGATCACCCGTTCCGAACGCGTGGTCACCTGGTCACCATCTCCGGATATCACGCGCTCTCACGTTTCCTTTGGGAGCGGTGTCCGCCGGAGCGCTCCAGCCGCCCGCGGAGCAATCCGCGCGCTTGTCCGCCGAGGTTGATGCTGGGATCTGCCGGTTGCGACGCCGGCCTGCCCGGTGGGGCGCCCGCTGTATCTCCCCGAACTCGCGGGCCGCGGACCTGAGACGGCGCCGACGCGGTCCACGGCCCACCGGGTGTTGCTCCGCAACGGCCTGGTCCTCACCCAGGAGGCCGATCTTGTCTTAGCTGGAATGGGAGCTTCCTTTGCTGGGTTCGTCCGGGCCAAGCGCTACGTGCGGATGGTGTGACACGGCCGGCGTCCCGCCGCTCGATCCCGAATTGCGGTTACTGGTTCGATCCACTCGGCACTCGTTTGCCCTGCCGTGAGCCTTTGCCAGACGCTAGAACCATGAGGAGAGCGGCAGCAAGGTTCGAAGGGGAGGATTAAATGCCCTGTCGCGCGGATTAATTCGAGGATCGCCGGGCCGAGCTCCGCCCCGAACATCACCGCGGCCCGGTTCCATGCCTTCGGCTCGAGTCGGCCGGCGCACCACGCGGTGGCGCAGGTGGACGACTCTCGATCCGAAGGTGGGGGTCTCGACGAGTTCGAGATCCACCCGGCGCTCGCGCCGGGGAAAGAAGGAACGAGATGCCACCGCCGACCAGCACCGGGTAGACCCTCAGGGCTTCGTCAAAGTTGCGCCTTGCGCTCTTTGTTCGCGTCTCTCTCGGGAGGTCGGGCTCCTGCTGCTTCTCGGATGAGAAGAGCCCATGGATGAACACCACTCCGAGGCTGGCAGCGCCTGCACTCACTGGGCCTCCATACATTCCACACAACGTCCCATGTGTGGCCGATTGTTGCGTAGGTGGGGCCGCTCGACGCGGTAGTACGCGGAGACGTTCAATCGTTAGCTCCCGGCGGCAATCCGGACAGCAAGTGGCGGGCCAGACCGATGTGGAGAACGTGTCTGGCCCGCCGGGTGGGGGTTCGAGCGGTGCTGTCACCCGTTGCTGCGCCAGGAGCGCAGCCGGTCGGCGATATCGTAGACAGTGAGCCGTAGTGCACGGATGTCGGTGATCAGGTCCCGCCACTGTTCGTATGGGGCATCCACGGTCTCTCCGGACGCCTCGCTGTAGGCCACCGCGACGCCGTAGGCGTAGAACTCGTTGCGCGCCGGCAGCGGTCGCAGCAGCACAACCTGTTCCATGAGTGCCGCCGCTCGCCAGTAGGCGTCGGGCGAACCCTCGCCCAGGGCCGGGGTGTTCACCCGATGACGGGCGACAGCGGCGACCAGGGCGGAGTAGTCCTGTACCGCGAGGTCCTTGCCGAGGAGTTCTTCCTGTCCGTCGAGGAGCCAGCGGATGTCGATGTGCAGTTCCAAGGTCAGGCCGCCCGGCGGGGGGCCCGGGCGGGAAGCCCGCCGAAGTCACGGTCGAATGCCTCGGCGATGCCCGGGCGCCGAATGGCGGCGCGGAAGGCGTCCGTGGCCGTGGACAGTTTGGCCTGGTTCTCCTCCTCGACAGCCAGTTCCGCGAGGTAGGCGCGGACACTCATGCCGCGAGCGGTGGCGAGGGCCGCGAAGCCACTTCAAAATCGGCGCATGATCGGCAAGCAGCTCACCACCGCCGAGGCCCGCCACCGCCTGGCCCGGCGGATCTTCTTCGGACAGCGCGGCGAACTGCGCCAGCACTACCGCAAGGGCATGGAGGACCAGCCCTTTTTCCGCCCCGCGCAGGCCGGCCGTCGACCGCTGCGCCAAGCGTCGGCCGATGAGAACGCCAGCGAGGCGAAGCGGAGCGTTGCCCAGGGCAGAACAGTTCACGTTTCGTAGCGGCCATGGTGCGCGCGTGAGAGGGCGGCGGCGCCCTGGCAGGCGAGGGTGGCGGCATCGTCTGCGTACTGGGGGATGTCGTCGGGCCATTTCGAGGTCGGCTGGAGGATCAGCAGCGAGACGGCACCGTGCAGGCACGCGCAGATGGCCCGGGTCAGCGCCGTCACATCGCCGTGGAGCACGCCGGCGTCGGCGCATCGCTGCACCGTTTCCCGCAGGAATCGGAAGCAGGCGTCGGCGACCTGCTCAGTGGCGGCTGTCGCGGGTCCGGTCGCGACCAGGCGGTAGCGCAGGGGATGGTCGAGCCCGAACCTGATGTAGGCGACACTGCGCTGGTGGAGTTCGGCGAACGGGTCGGTGGTCTGGGCGCTGATGCTCAGCATCCGTCGGCCGAGCTCGTCCCAGACCCCGAGGCACACGGTGTGCAGCAGTTCCAGTCGGTTGTCGAAGTGCAGATACACCGAGGGGGTGCTGACCCCGACAGCCTGTGCCACCGCACGGATGGTCACGCCGTCCTCGCCGGCGTCGTCGAGCAGCGTGCCGGCCGCTTCGATGAGCTCGTCCCTCAGCCGGCCGCCGTGGCCTCGCTTGGCGCGGCTGCGCCGACGGCCTTCGGTTGTGCTGGCGCGGCCGTCGGCCGTGGTCTGGCCGGGTCCCTTAGTCATGGCGCCTCCGGAGGGCGACGAGTTGAGTGACGCGGACGCAGAGCCGGTCCTTGTCATCCCTGATGTCGATTTCCACGGCGACCGTTGACTTGCCGACGTGCAGCGGGCGGGAGCTCGCGAAGGCGCCGGTGCCGTGTACGGGCCGCAGGAAGTGGGTGGTGGATTCCATGGTCGCGGGGACGCTGTCGGCGGTCCCGTTCAGCGTGGCGCACACGGCGCCGGCTACATCGGCCAGCCCCATCAGTGCCCCGCCGTGCATCGCGGCGCCGACGGTGGACTGCTCGGGCGTGTAGGCGAGTTGCGCGGTGACAGCGTCGGCGTTGAGGGATCCGAAGCGTATCCCGAGCGTCCTGGCGAACGGCGCCAAGCTGTAGACGTCTTGCGCGGTGATGGTCATCGCGGCCCCTCAGGTTGTCGCCGTTAAGTTAACAGTGACATGTTATGTGGACGTCACGGTTCGCGTCCACGCCTATGGTGCGAGGCTGCAGGGCTGTGCAGCCTTCCGGTGCCGATCGGAGGCGTACTGAGAGACGCCGAGCTGTCACTCGGATGAGACAACTTCAAGTGTCTGGAGAACCATCTCCTTTCGGCTGGAACACTGGCTCACCCGGAAGCGCGCTGGGCGGTGGCAGCTGGTCACGGGCCTGCGCCAGCATCGGTTCAACCGGCGGTTGCAGCACCATGCACCCGGTCTACGGCACCACGGCCGGGACCGCGAGTCGTGCCGGCGATCTCGACGCCACACCCATCGAAGGAACCGCCGCCCATGCTCACCGTGGGCCGCGTCGCCCACCAGACCGGGCTCACTCCCAAGGCCATACGCCTCTACGAAGCCCACGGACTCATCGACCCGCCTGCCCGCACCGCCTTACGCGCCCACCCTGCACCAACTGGACGCCTGCGGACGGTCTCTACGACATGTGCCATGTGGTACCGCACACGCGGGCGACTCCCATAAGGCGTCGCCCTTCCTGCCCTCAGTCCCCTCCCACGCACACGAAGCCGAGGGACAGGAAAGATCCGGACCATACGCGGACCAACCGAGACGCAAAGGCCACCGCTTACACCCTGCAGTTCAGGGGCTCGTAAGCGCTGAACCACCAGCAGACGAAGAATCTGCTGGGCCGAACGCGTACCACGCGCAGGCGCAACGCCTTGTCCGTGCCCGCAGAGCCAAACGGCAAAGCCGGGTCGACCTCTCGATCAGGTCGCCTACCGCGCAACGGCCCTGAGCCGACCGGCCCCAAGATGTCCGAGTTCAACGGAGCGTAGTCAGCACCAAGTCAGCACAGGAGGGGTGAACACGGGTGATGACGTGGGCTTTTAGTCAGCACCCAACCAGCACGGGAGTCGGCACCGCGCCGGCAAATCACCCCGAACTACCCGTCCCGGACGAGACTCGTTTCGACCACCTTCGAGTCCCGGAACCGCCCTTCCGTGAGCGGGCATGGTGGCCGCACGCATAGCCAACCCCCGAACTATGGTGCCCCACCACATGTGCCCCTGACCTGCATCTTCCTACCGTGTGCCGACACGTACCCGTCCCCACCGCACACGAGGAAGTGGCGCACATGGCATCCGAAGCATCATCCGCTCCCCCAACCCCCGCCAGCCTCCCCCGTATCGTCGCCGCCAGCCTCATCGGCACCACCATCGAGTGGTACGACTTCTTTCTCTACGGCTCCGCCGCCGCGCTGGTGTTCAACAAGCTGTTCTTCCCGGACTCCGACCCGCTCGTCGGAACGCTGCTGTCGTTCCTGACGTATGCCGTCGGGTTCGCGGCCCGCCCGCTGGGCGCGCTCGTGTTCGGGCACTACGGTGACCGGCTTGGGCGGAAGAAGCTGCTGGTGCTGAGCCTGGTGCTGATGGGCGGAGCGACGTTCGCCATCGGGCTGTTGCCCACGCACGCCACCGTCGGGGCCGCCGCGCCCGTCCTGCTGACCACCCTTCGGCTCGTCCAGGGGTTCGCGCTCGGCGGTGAGTGGGGCGGTGCCGTCCTGTTGGTGTCGGAGCACGGGGACGCGCGGCGGCGCGGTTTCTGGGCCTCGTGGCCGCAGACCGGCGCACCGGCGGGGCAGTTGCTCGCCACCGGTGTGCTCTCGCTGCTGACCGCCGTGCTCTCCGACGACGCCTTCGGGACCTGGGGCTGGCGGATTCCGTTCCTGCTCTCCGGTGTGCTCGTGCTCATCGGTCTGTGGATACGGCTGTCCGTCGACGAATCACCCGTGTTCAAGGAGGCGTTGGCGCGGGCCGAGTCCCGGCGTGCGGAGGAGGCGGAGAAGCTGCCGCTGGTCTCCGTGCTGCGGCACCACTGGCGGGACGTGCTGGTGGCCATGGGCGCCCGCATGGCCGAGAACATCAGCTACTACGTCATCACCGCCTTCATCCTCGTCTACGCCACCACCTCGGCCGGCGTCTCCAAGCAGACAGCGCTCAACGCCGTGCTCATCGGCTCCGCCGTGCACTTCGCCGTCATCCCGGCCTGGGGCGCACTGTCCGACCGGGTCGGGCGGCGGCCCGTGTACCTGCTCGGCGCGGCCGGCGTCGGCCTGTGGATGTTCCCGTTCTTCTCGCTCGTGGACACCGGGTCGTTCGGCTACCTGGTCCTGGCCGTGACCGTCGGGCTGGTGCTGCACGGCGCGATGTACGCGCCCCAGGCCGCCTTCTTCGCCGAGATGTTCGCAACGAGGATGCGGTACTCGGGTGCGTCCATCGGCGCCCAGTTCGCCTCCGTGGCGGCCGGCGCGCCGGCCCCGCTCATCGCCACCGCGCTGCTCGACGACTACGGCAGCTCCACTCCGATCGCCCTGTATGTGATCGCCGCCGCTGTCCTGACGCTGATCGCCGTGGGCGTGGCCCGGGAGACGCGGCACCGGGATCTCGCCCATGTCGAGGCCGAGGGCGGCGAGTCCACCGCTACCGGCCAGGCCGCACAGGCGCACACGGCCTGACCCGGCACAACTCCGCCCCACCGCACGCAACTCCACCCGGCCGGCGCGGTTCCGCCCGGCCGGCGCGGCTCCGCCCGACCAGTACGGGTCCACCCAACCGGCACGGTTCCGTTCGGCCGGTGCGGTTCCGTTCGGCCGGCGCGACTCCATCCGACCGACGCGGCTCCGTTCGGCCGGCGCGACTCCACCCGACCGACGCGGCTCCGCCCGACCGGTACGGATGCGCCCAACCGGCGCGCGCGGCTCCATTCGGCCAGCGCGTGTCCGCCCGTCCGGCGCGGCTCCGCCCGACCAGTACGGATCCGCCCAACCGGCGCGGTCGCCACCGCCGTGGCCCTGCGCGACGCACATCCGCTGCCCAGCCCCGTACGGCGCGCCCGTACGGGGGTCAGCGTCTGTTTGGGGCCGCCAACCGGTTTAGTCGCAGGGCCAGTTGGATCTCCAGGGCGCGGGCCGGGGTCTGCCAGTCCTCGCCCAGCAGCCGGCCCACCCGCTCCAGCCGTTGGGCGACCGTGTTCACGTGGACGTGCAGCGCGTCCTTGGTGCGGGCCGGGCTCATTCCGCAGGCGAAGTACGCGTCGAGGGTGCGCAGCAGTTCCGTACCGCGTCGCTCGTCGTAGGACACCACCGGTCCGATGGTGCGGTCGACGAAGCCGGAGACGTCCCGTTCGCCTGCGAGGAGCAGGCCGAGGAAGCCGAAGTCCTCGGCCGCCGCGCCGTCCCCGGCCCGGCCCAGCAGGTGCAGCGCGTCCAGGCAGCGGCGGCCCTCGGCGTAGGCGGTGGCGATGGTCTCGGGGTGGGTGGTGAGCTCGGTGACGGGGGCGGAGGCACCGACCGTGACCGGCTGGTGGACGGCCGTCCCCAGCTGGTGGGCGGTGCGCCGGGCCAGGTCCGTGGCGGTGTCGCCGGTGGTGAGCGGCAGCAGCAGGACGGTGCCGCCGTCGCGCGCGGAGGCCAGTCCGTGCCTGGTCGCGGCGAGGTGGGAGGCGGCCGACCACAGCCGGCGGCGGGCCGCGGCCTCCTCGTCGGCGTCGGCCGCCGGACTGTCGAGGCGTGCGGCGAGGACGACATGGGTGGCGTCCAGATCGGCGTGCAGCCGGGCGGCGCGTTCGCGCAGCAGGCGCGGATCCCGGTCGCGCGTGTCCAGCAGGTCGTCCAGCAGTTCGCCCCGCACCCGCTGTTCGGCCTCGGCCGCCGAGCGGCGGGCGAGCAGCAGCAGCGAGGTGACCATCGCCGCGCGCTCCAGGGTGCGCTGGTCGACGGGGTCGAGGCCGGGGTGCCCGCGCAGGACCAGCGCGCCGAGGAGTTCGCCGCCCGCGGCGACCGCCGCGATCCAGTCGTTGCCGTGCCGTACGGCGTGTCCCTCGGCGCGGGACGCCTCCAGCGCCTTGGCCGGTGCCGCGTCGGCCTCGCTGAACTCCACGGTGCCGTCGAGGACTTCCGAGACTGCGGCGGCCACGTCGTGCACCCCGCCGCCGCGCAGGACGAGTTCGGCGAGCCGGTCGTGGACGTCCGAGGCGCGTTCGATGACCGCGCTGCGGTCCTGGATGATCTCGTTGGCGCGCTCCAGGCCGGCCAGGGCGGCGCGGGTCTCGGTGAGCAGGTTGGCGGTGTCGATCGCGGCCGCGGCGAGCGCGGCGAAGGAGCCGAGCAGGGCGATCTGCGCGCGTTCGAAGACGCGTGCCCTGCGGTCGGCGGCGAAGAGGACGCCGATGACATGCGGGCCGAGCATGAGGGGGACGCCGAGGATGGCGACGAGGCCCTCGTCGCGGACGCCGGCGTCGATGGTGAGGGTGTGCTGGAAGCGGGCGTCCTTGAAATAGTCGTCCGTGACGTACGGCCGTGTCGTCTGGGCGACCAGTCCGCCGAGGCCCTCGCCCATGCCCAGGCGCAGCTGCTGGAAGCGGGCGGAGACCGAGCCCTCCGTGACCCGCATGTAGGTGTCGCCGCGCGCCGGATCGTTCAGGGTGAGGTAGGCCACGTCCGTGCCGAGCAGGGAGCGGGCGCGCTGCACGATGGCCTGCAGCACCGCGTCCAGATCACGCAGGCCCGCGAGGTCGTGGGCGGTCTCGAAGAGCGCGGACAGCTCCGCCTCGCGGCGCCGACGCCCCTCCAGCTCGGACCGGACCCGCAGGGCGAGCAGCTTGGCCCGTTCCAGCGCGGCGGTCCGGTCGGCCGGCCCGCCCTCGGCACGGGCGAGCAGCACCGGCTGCTCGTACGCCTCCGCGGAGGCGTCGTGGGCCAGCAGCTCGAGGTACGGGGCCTCGATGCTGCCGCTGGGTGCCGACTGAAGGTGATCGCGAGACATGGTCACAGGATTCCGCATCGGCCGCCCGGCCCGGCAGTCCTGTGGAAAACTCCCGGGCCGGGCGGTGCCGGGCGCTTCAGTGGGCCGTCCACCCGCCGTCGAGCACCAGCGAGGTGCCGGTGACGAAGGACGCCTGCGGGCTGCACAGGTAGGCCACGGCCTCGGCGACCTCCTCCGGTTCGATGAGCCGCTGGAGCGCGCTGTCCTTAAGCAGGACCTCGGACAGCACGCGTTCCTCGGGGATGCCGTGCGCCTGCGCCTGGTCGGCTATCTGCTTCTCCACCAGGGGTGTGCGCACATAGGCCGGGTTCACACAGTTCGAGGTCACCCCATGGGCGGCGCCTTCCAGAGCGGCCGTCTTCGACAGGCCCTCCAGACCATGTTTGGCGGCCACATACGCGGACTTGAAGGCAGAGGCGCGCAGACCATGGACGGAGGACACATTGACGATCCGGCCCCAGCCCTGCGCGTACATGTGCGGCAGTGCGCCGCGGATGAGGCGGAACGGCGCCTCCAGCATCACGGTCAGCACGGTGTGGAAGACCTCGGGCGGGAACTCCTCGATGGGGCGCACCAGTTGCAGGCCCGCGTTGTTGACGAGCACATCGGCGCCGGCGGCGGCGCGTTCGGCGGCGTCGAGGTCGGTGAGGTCCACGGCGTGCGGTTCGACGGTTCCGGGCAGGTCACCGGCTCGTTCCGCCTGCTGGCCCAGCTCGGCCAGGCCGACCGTGTCCCGGTCGACGGCCCGCACCCGCGCACCGGCGGCCGCCAGCCGCAGCGCGCAGGCGCGGCCGATGCCGCTTGCGGCGCCGGTGACGAGGGCGGTGCGGCCCCCGAGGTCCAGGGCGAGGGGCTGAGGGCGAAGGCCAGGCGAAAGGCTGGACGAGGTCATGTGCCGACCCTAGGCGGCACTCCCCCGTCACCACATGTGGTGACCGCCCATACTTCAGCCGACAGTCGTAGGGTCAAACCATGTGGGTGCCTCGGACATGGCCTGCTTGATCCGAAAGTGGCCGAACTCGTTGAGTTCGGGCAGCGCGTCCACCGTGAACCAGCCCACTTCCAGGGACTCGTCGTCGTTGACCCGCGCCGCGCCGCCCACGGCCCGGCAGCGGATGGTGATGTCCATGTACTGGCACTGGTCACCGTTGGGATAGGTGACCGGATCCAGGGCCTGGACGAGGACGACCCGCTCGGCCACGCAGCGCACCGCCGTCTCCTCGAAGACCTCCCGCACGGCACAGGCCGCCGGCTGCTCACCGGGCTCCGGAATGCCCCCGATCACCGACCACTTGCGGGTGTCGGTCCGCCGGCCCAGGAGCACTCTGCCCTCGTCGTCGAAGACGATCGCGGTGACCCCGGGGAGCCAGAGCAGCTGCCGGCCGGCGGAGGCCCGGAGCGTGCGGATGAAGTCAGGAGTAGCCATGGGCCCGACCCTAACGGGCCGGACCCGTGTCCTCCTGGCGGTTCAGTGGGCGCACGCACCATTTCAGGGGCGTATGCCGGTCGTACGGCTACGCGCCACCGACGCGCCGACGGCGCAGCCCGGACCCGATCGCCCAGCCGACACCGCCCGCGGCGACCAGCACCAGAGCGATCTCCGGGAGGATGCCCAGTTCGGTGGCGGGGGTCTTGGACGTGCGCAGCGGCACCTTCTGGACGAGGTAGGCGGGCACGAACATGCCGGTCCGCTGGGTGATCTTCCCGTCCGGCATGATGATCGCGCTGACGCCGCTGGTCACCGGCACGGTCACGGTGCGGCTGTGCTCGACGGCGCGGACCCGCGACATGGCGAGCTGCTGGTAGGTCATCTCGCTGCGGTCGAAGGTCGCGTTGTTGCTCGGCACGGAGATCATCTCCGCGCCGTGCGTGACCGTGTCCCGCACGTCCCAGTCGAAGGCGGCCTCGTAGCAGGTGGCCAGGCCCACCTTGGCGCCGTCGATGTCGAACACGCCCGGGGTGCTGCCGCGGCTGAAGTCCTGGCGGACCATGCCGGTCCAGTCCTTGTTGACCGCGCCGACCAGCCCGCGCAGCGGGAGGTACTCGCCGAACGGCTGGATCTGCCGCTTGTCGTAGGTCTGCGTGGGCCCCTTGGCCGGGTCCCACAGGATCTGCTCGTTGAGCAGTTTGCCGTCCCGCTCCACGACGCCACCGACCGATACGGGCACGCCGACGGCCTTGGCGGCGCCCTCGATGACGGCGGCCGCGTCGGTGTTGGCGAAGGGGTCGATGTCGGAGGAGTTCTCCGGCCACAGCACGTAGTCGGGTTTCGGGGTCTTGCCCGCCTTGATGTCGGCGGCGAGCTTCAACGTCTCGCGGGCGTGGTAGTCGAGCACGGCCCGCCGCTGGGCGCTGAACTCCAGCCCGGAGCGCGGCACATTGCCCTGGATGACCGCGACGGTCCGGGTGCCGTCCTCGGCCTTGTCGCTCACCAGCGGCCGCGCGGCGACCGCGCCCGCCACCGGCACCGCCACGCTCAGCAGCGCGGCGGCCGCCGCGCCTCGCCGCACGGCCCGGGTCCGGCGCCGCTCGGCGATCAGCCGGCCGGCCTCGTACAGACCGAATCCGCACAGGACGACCGCGAAGCCCAGCACCGGCGTGCCGCCCACCGCGGCCAGCGGCAGGAAGACGCCGTCCGCCTGCCCGAAGGCGATCTTGCCCCAGGGGAAGCCCCGGAAGGGCACGCGCGCGCGTACCGCCTCGCCCGCGATCCAGACGGCGGCCGCCCACACCGGCCAGGCCGGCAGCCGGGAGACTGCGGCGACACCGACGCCGACCAGGGCGACGAAGATCGCCTCGATGGCGACGAGGGCCAGCCAGGGACCGGGACCGACCTCCACACCGGTCCACACCAGCAACGGCAGCAAAAAGCCGAGCCCGAAGAGGTAGCCGAGGCCGAGGGCCGACTTCCAGCCACGGCCGCGCAGCACCCAGCCGAAACCGGCGAAGGCGGGCAGCGCCAGCCACCACAGGGTGCGCGGCGGGAAGCTGACGTAGAGCAGCACTCCGCAGAGCGCGGAGGCGACGGCCGGGAACAGGCGGAGCAGGCGGCCGCGGGACGCGCTGGGCGCGGGGGACGGCTGGAGCCGGTCCGGCTGGTCCACGGAAGTTGCGGTGACGGTCACCCGGGTGAGTGTACGGCCGCCGCCCTGGCCGCCGACAGCGCGGTTCGCAGGCCGGGACCGACGCCACCGGCCTGGTTGTGCCTGGTCGCCGACGCGCCTGTGTGGGGCCCGGCACCCGTCCCGGCGGCCGGGTGCCGGCACCGACTCGCGGTCGGCCGCACGACGAGCACCGTCCCACCTCGCGGCGGCCGCGCGGAGGGCGCGTTCCGCCCCACCCTCCCCACGCCGTTCCGCCCGCCCCACCGCGACCATCCGCCGCATCTCGTGCCCAAACCGGTCATCAACCGCTACGGTGAGCCCAGCCTCGGCAGTGCGGCCGGATCCGGCGCCGTGCCAGGCCGCGGGGGCAGGGGTCGGGACCGGGGACGAGGGGCAGCGGTGGGGTCGACGGGGACGAAGTCCGCGGCCGGTGTGGACACGGGCGCGGTCAATGTCAGACGAAACGTTTCTGACGGGGCGGGCATGATCCTGCTGGGCGCCTGCGCCGGCTGGTCGCTGATCACCGCGGCGGCGCATGACGGACGACCCGAGGGCGTGCTGCTCGCGGTGCTCGCCGTGGTCGCCGGTCATGCCGTCGGCCGGGTGTCCGGAGCTCTGCTGCCGGTGGCCGCACCATGCGCCGGCGCGGCGGCCGGACTCGCGCTGGCCGTGGCCCTGCCCGGTCTCTCCGCGGGTCCCCGGTACGCCGCCCCGCTCGGCCACGCCGGTGGCACGGCCGCACTGCTGGCGCTGGCCACGGGTGCCGCGTGCTGCGCCGGCTGGGCGACGTCCGTACCGGAGCTGAGGCTGATGCTGCGGCTGCTGGCCGTCGGGACCGTGCTGACCGGGGGCTTGCTGGGCTCGGCTGCCGGGTGCGTGGCGAGTGCCGCCGTACTGTTGTGTTCGCTCGCAGCGGGCTCGGTGTCCCGCCGGGGCGTGTGTCTGCTGGGCCTGGCGGTGGCGGCGGCGCTGGCGGCCGGCACGGCCTGGGCTCTCGCCGCCGATGTGGTGCCGGTCGGCCTCGCCCGGGTGCTCGAAGGCCGGCTGGGCGCGTACCGGGTCGCGCTGTGGCAGGACGCCCTGCGGCTGGCGGGCCGGAACCCGGGGCTCGGCGTCGGTCCGGGACGGTTCGGCGAGCTGAGCGGCACCGCTCCGCAGACGCTGTCCGCCGACGGCAAGCCGCACTCGGCCCTGCTCCAGCTGGCGGCGGAGCAGGGCGTCGTCGGGGCGCTCCTGTTCGTCGCCGCGTTCTGCTGGGTGCTGCACGCGCTGTGGCGCTCTCCTCGCTCCACCCCGGTCGCCCTGACCGCCGGCGCGGCCCTGACGGCGCTCGCGGTGTTCGCCACGGTGAGCGATGCGCTCAGCTTCACCACGGTGACCGTGGGCGCCGGGCTGCTGGCCGGATGGGCGACGGCGCGGCCGTGGGCGCGCGACGGCGCGGAGCCCCGGCTCTGAACGGTGTCATGGCTCGCGCTACCTGCGTAGCGCGCGGCCTCAACGGGCCGAACCGGGAGTGATCGTCCGCAACCGGGCCCTGATGACCCGTACCGCCGACTCGGCGTTGTCCACGGTGATCGTGAAGGTGTGGCCGTCCCACAGGCGCAGCACGAGGCCCTCGCCACGGCGTACGACCACGGCCGTGCCCTTCTCGGGCCGCCAGCGGTAGCCCCAGCCGCCCCACTGCCGGGGTGTGACGAGGGCGGTGAAGTCGGCGCCGGCCACATGGGAGAGCGGGATGCGGCGCCGCGGCAGCCCCATGTGGCCACAGCGGACCTCGAGGCACTCCTTGTCGAGCTTGAGGTCGACGTGCACGAAGGCGAGCGTGCCGAAGAGGACCAGGAGACCGGCGGCGATGCAGCCCACGACGGACATCACCAGTGGGGCGATGCCGGAGGTCCATGCCGAGTCCACGGCCAGCTCGATACCGAGGGCCATGCAGGCAGCGCCGACCAGCGCCAGCAGCCACTGGACCCGGTTCGTGGCGCGCCCGGTCCAGATCTCGGGGTTCGGGCCGTCGTCGGTGTGGCGGTGGTCCCTCATATTTATGAGGTTACTCAGGATTCCCTGCGCGGGCAGGGCGTGGCAGACAGTGACTGAGCCGGGGAGGTCGGACCGGGCCGGGCGCGCTCTTCGCCGCGCGGCCGGTCAGCGGACGGGGCTGACCGCCTGCAGAAAACGGCCTTCCGCATAGGACAGCGCCGTCTCCGGGAGCGTGGCCTCGCGACCGCTGAGGAGCACCGCGAGGGTGGTCTCGGCGACGGCGGCGGGGGCCGGCTCCGCGCCGATCCGGCGCAGGGCCTGCGCGGCCACCGCCCCGGCGGAGCCGTGCAGGGCGAGCGGCGGACGGCCGGGCCGCTGGACGGCTGCCCGGATGCGCTCGCCGACCAGCTCGTAGTTGGTGCAGCCCAGGACGACGGTGGTCACGTCCTCGGGCGTGCGGGCGGCGGCCGAGGCGATCGCGGCCTCGATCGCGCTCTCGTCCGCGTGGTGCACCGCGTCCGCGAGACCGGGGCATGCCACCTCGGTGACGGCCACCCCGGCGGCGAACTGCTCGATCAGATTCCGCTGGTACGCGCTTCCGGTGGTGGCGGGGGTCGCCCAGATCGCGACGTGCCCGCCGCCCGCTGCGGCCGGCTTGATCGCCGGGACGGTGCCGATGATCGGCAGGTCCGGTTCGAAGCGGCCCCGCAGCACCGGCAGGGAGTGCACGGAAGCGGTGTTGCAGGCGACGATCAGGACGTCGGGCTCGTGGGCGGCGGCGGCCTCGGCCACGGCGAGGGCCCGCTGGGTGATGTCCTCGGGAGTGCGCGGCCCCCAGGGCATCCCGTCGGGGTCCCAGGAGAGCACGAGATCCGCGTCGGGCCGCAGTCGCCGTACCGCGGCGGCGGCGGGGAGCAGGCCGATTCCGGAGTCCATGAGCGCGATCTTCACCCGGCCACGATAGACGATCGGGTCTTGCGGGCCGGTCCGGTGGGGCAGACTGCGGGCGTGAGCGCCCTGCTGTGGATCACCGTCGTATCGCTGGCCGCATGGTGCTGGCTGCTGCTGTGCCAGGGCTTCTTCTGGCGCACGGACGTCCGGCTGCCGCCGCGCCGGGAAACGGACGCATGGCCGTCCGTCGGTGTGGTCGTACCGGCTCGCGACGAGGCCGCCGTGCTGCCCGCGAGCCTGCCGTCACTGCTGGCGCAGGACTATCCGGGGCGCGCCGAGGTCTTCCTGGTGGACGACGGAAGCACCGACGGCACCGGGGAACTGGCCCGTGAGCTGTCCCGGCGGCACGGCGGACTGCCGCTGACCGTGGGCTCTCCGGGCGAGCCGCCGGCGGGCTGGACGGGCAAGCTGTGGGCGGTGCGGCACGGCATCGGCCTGGCACGCGCGCGTGACCCCGAATACCTGCTGCTGACGGACGCGGACATCGCGCACGCTCCGGACAGCCTGCGCGCGCTGGTGGCGGCGGCCCGCGCCGGGGGCTTCGACGTGGTGTCGCAGATGGCGCGGCTGCGGGTGGAGAGCGCGTGGGAGCGGCTGGTGGTGCCCGCGTTCGTCTACTTCTTCGCGCAGCTGTATCCCTTCCGCCGGATCGGGCGGAAGGGCTCGCGTACGGCCGCGGCGGCGGGCGGCTGTGTCCTGCTGCGCGCGGACATGGCGGAGAGGGCTCGCATCCCGGACGCGATCCGGCACGCCGTCATCGACGACGTGGCACTCGCGCGCGCGGTGAAGGGCGCCGGCGGGCACGTCTGGCTGGGGCTGGCCGACCGGGTGGACAGCGTGCGGCCGTATCCGCGGCTGCGCGACCTGTGGCGGATGGTCGCGCGCAGCGCCTACGCCCAGCTGCGGCACAACCCGCTGCTGCTCCTCGGTACGGTCGCCGGGCTGGCGCTGGTGTATCTGGTGCCGCCCGTCGCGGTGGCCGTGGGAGCGGCGGGCGGCGCTGCGGCGACGGCGGTCGTCGGCGCTCTGGCGTGGGCGGTGATGGCGGGGACGTACGTGCCGATGCTGCGCTACTACCGGCAGCCGCTGTGGCTCGCTCCGCTGCTGCCGTTCACCGCGTCGCTGTATCTGCTGATGACGGTCGACTCGGCCGTACAGCACTACCGGGGGCGCGGGGCCGCCTGGAAGGGCCGCACGTACGCGCGCCCCGATGCCGTGCCCGACGAGGGCTGAGCGCGGTCACTTGCGGCCGGGCGTCCAGTTCATGCCCCATCCGTAGGCGCGGTCTATGGTCCGCTGCGGGCTCACTCCGCGCTCCGGCACCAGATACCGCGCCTCGCGCTGCACCAGGAGGTCGCCGCCCGTGTTGGTGATCAGGGCGAGCGCACACACCGTGGACGGCACGGTGCACTCGTCGAGCGAGAAGTCGATCGGGGCGCCGTGCTGCGGCTGGAGGGTGACGGTGGCGTGCAGGTCCGCGAAGGAGTTCGCGCCTTCGTAGATGGTGACGAAGACGAGGATGCGCCGGAAGTCCTGCCTGTGGTCGAGGTTGACGGTGAGGTTCTCACCGCTCGCCACGGCGCCGGTGCGGTCGTCGCCGTCGAGGTGGATGTACGGCGGCCGGTGCAGCGAACCGAAGGCGTTGCCGAGGGCCTGTACGACCCCTTTGCGGCCGTCGGCGAGCTCGTACAGGGCGCACAGGTCGAGGTCGATCTCTCCTCGCCCGCCTCCCCACCGGCCGCCCCAGCCGGAAAGCTCTTTACGCATCTGCCAGTTGAGGTTCACCCGCATGGCACCGGAGGTTCCGCCCTGCTTGGCGAGCGAGACGGAGGGCGCCGTCTTGGTGAGGGTGACCTTGGACAGGCGGACGGGCTGAGGCGCCGGAGGGGGCGCGGACGCGGACGGCATGGTGGGGAGTGGCGGTGCGGGGGTCGGCGCCGGAGGCGGGGGCGGAGTCATCGGGGCGGGTGCGGTGGGCGGGGGCGGAGTCACCGGGCGCGGCGCGGCGGCCGGTGCGGTGGGCGGGGGCGGAGTCACCGGGCGCGGCGCGGCGGCCGGTGCGGCGTGCTGGGGCTCGTCCACGGTGATGCCGAAGTCCGTCGCCAGGCCCTCCAGTCCGCTGCTGTAGCCCTGGCCGACGGCGCGGAACTTCCAGCCGCCCTGACGGCGGTAGAACTCACCGAGCACGAAGGCCGTCTCCACCGTCGCGCCCGGACTGTCGAAGCGGGCGACCGCCTGGCCGCTCACGGCGTCCGTCACCTCGATGTAGAGGCCGGGGACCTGCCCGAAGGTCCCGCCGTCGGCAGAGGCGGCGAGGACGATCCGCTCGATCGCGCCCTCCACGCGCGCGAGGTCGACGGACAGAGTGTCGATGACGGCCGCGGCATCCGTCCGCTTGCCCTCGTGGCGCACCGCGCCGGAGGGATGGGCGGGCTGGTTGTAGAAGACGAAGTCGTCGTCGGAGCGGACCCTCCCGGTGGCGAGCAGCAACGCGGAGGCGTCCGCGTCGGGCACGCCGGGTCCGGGGCGCCAGCCCAGTTCGACACGCAGCGCCGTGGTCGGCACCGGCGCGTTCGACCCCTTCAGCATGGACATGCCCGCCCCCATCCGTGTCGGCTTCCGTACACCCTCGGCCGTCCCGTCATCCCTACCCGCACAACCTATTCGCCGGTGCCGCGAACCCCCACGACCGGCTCAGGAAGATCGCTGGTCAACTCCCGGTAACCCCGCAGGAACTCGCCCTTTACACGATTAAAGCGCGGATCGACGTCCCTTTTTGCCAAGTTCGCTCGGATTGGGGATCCCGGGTCACTGCGGACACGGAAAACAACCCTCTTATCGGTCTCCCCAACGAGCACATCGTGGGCTTAACTTATGTGCCATGACCTCCCCCCGCTCCACTTATGGTGGCGGCTACTACTCCGCCTCCTTCCCGGACACCCCGATCTACGACTCGCTCGTCGCCGAGCGCGGTACCCCGCAGATCGCCCCGATCCGGGTCCCCGCCGCCTACGACACGGGCAGCAGCCTGCCCGCTCTGCCGTCGGCCCTGCCCGCCCTCCCGGCGGCACCCTCCCCGCAGGCTCCGGCCTACGGCTACCCGCACACGCCGCAGCCCGCGCCGTTGCAGCAGGCGCCCACGGCGTACATCCCGCAGCAGGCCGCCGCGCCGCGGGGTTACCCCGGCCCGCAGGCCCCCCAGCAGCGCCCGATGGGCACGGGTTACGAGGCCATGCGCCCGGCCGCGCCGCGGCCCGCGCCGGCTCCCTACCAGGACCCGTACAACAACCAGCAGTACCGCGGCTACTGACCGGCGCGCCAGCCGCCGGTCGGTGCCTGCTGGCACGATGGCGGCATGGAAAACGCCGCATTGCAGTCGATCCACGTTCATCCGGTCAAGGCGTTCCGGGGTCACGCGCCCCGGGAGGCTGTGGTGGAGCCCTGGGGCCTGGCCGGTGACCGGCGCTGGACGCTGATCGACGACGGGGGAAAGGTCGTCACACAGCGCGAGCAGCCGCGCCTCGCGCTGGCCGCCGCCGAGCCCGAGGCCGGCGGCGGCGTTCGTCTGTCCGCGCCCGGCCAGGCGCCCTTGACGGTGTCTGTGCCCGAGCCGGCCGGTACCGTGGCGGTGAACGTCTTCGGCACCAAGGTCGAGGCGGTCCCGGCGTCCGCGGCCGCGCACGCCTGGTGCAGCGCCTTTCTGCGGGCGGACGTCCGCCTGGTCCACATGGACGATCCGGCCACCCGCCGCCCCGTCGATCCCGAGTACGCCCTGCCCGGCGAGATGGTGAGCTTCGCCGACGGCTACCCCTTGCTGGTCGCCACGACGGCCTCCCTCGACGCCCTGAACTCCCTGATCGCCGAGGGTGCGCACGCCGCCGAGGGCCCGCTGCCGATGAACCGCTTCCGGCCGAACGTCGTCGTCGCCGGCACCGAGGCCTGGGCCGAGGACCACTGGTCACGGATCTCCGTAGGAGAGGTGGTCTTCCGGGTCGCGAAGACGAGCGGACGCTGCGTCGTCACCACCGTCGACCAGGACACCGCCGTATGCGGCCGGGAGCCCCTGCGCACCCTGGCACGCCACCGCAAGGTCGGATCCAGGCTGCTCTTCGGCCAGAACCTCGTGCCCCTCTCGCGCGGCACGATCAGGGTCGGGGACCCGGTGCGGGTGCTGCGGTAGCGCCCGGCGGCGGATCCACGGGCGGGGAACCGGGGGCGGGTCCCGGTCGTTGGGAGGCATGAGAGATTCGTGAGAAGCCGCGTGCGTGACCCGTCCGCGGTGGACGTGATGTCGCTCTCTCTTGCTCCGGGCTGCGGATGCGCTCCCGCGCCGGGGGATATGACGGGGCGTAAGGGGGTGGGGAGATGCGGGCGATCAATGGCCTGTGGCGCTGGCGGCACAATCCGCTGCGCCGTGCGACCGACCTGGCCGAGGCGTGGGTGGCCCTCGTGGCGCTGGTGCTGGTCGCCGTGGCCGCGCCAGTGGTCGGCTGCCTGGTCGGTGCCGCTGCCCAGGACTCGCTGCAGCGGTCCGTGCGCGAACAGCGGCACACGCGCCACCTCGTCACGGCCACGGTGGTGCGTGATCTGGGCGAGGCCCCGCTGGAGACCGACCCCGACACCACCGCGGCGCGCGAGTCCCGCAGCCGTGTCCTCGCCAGCTGGACCGCGCCGGACGGCACCAGCAGGCACGGCTCGGCCCTGGCCGACCTCAAGTCCCCGCACTCGGGCGACCGCTTCGGACTCTGGACGGACCCGCACGGCCGAATAACGACCCGCCCGCTGGACTCCCCCACCGCCACGACACACGCGGTGCTCGCCGGAATCGGCGCGGCCCTGCTGGTCGCGGGCCTGGTCGAAGCCGGCAGACGGCTGACGGTGTGGCGCATGGTCCGCGGACGGTACGCACGCTGGGACCAGGCCTGGGACCGGGCGGGCCCGGACTGGGGCAAGGCGGGCACCGGCTGCTGACGGCCTTCCGGCTCTGGTCAACCCACCAGGCACGCACACGCTACGGTGGACCGGCCGAAGCGCTTTCGGCGACAACCCGCGGGTGAGCGAACCGCAGGGGCACGCGCAGGTTTTCGGGAAGCGCGAACGCGCACCAGCCCCAGGGGCTGAGCACGGTCGCGGTCCCGGCACCGGCGGCAAGTGCCCCCGGGCAAGCGAGCCATCAGTACGACGAGGTGGGGGCACAGCAACGCCATGGCACAGGGCACGGTCCAGGTGACGCACACCGGTACGTCGCGGTGGCGGCGCCGCACAGGCGAGTACGCATCGCTCGCCGCCGCCCTGGAGGCCGCCGCCGACGGCGACGTCCTCACCATCGCCCCGGGCACCTACCGGGAAAACCTCGTCATCCAGCGGGCGGTGACGCTCCGTGGCCCGGAGGGCTCCCCCGGTTCGGTGCGGATCGCGCCCGTGGACGGGGTGCCGCTCACCGTGCGCGCCTCGGCCGTGGTGCAGGACCTGCACGTGGAGGGCCAGGACGCGGCGGCACCCGCGCTGCTGGTCGAGGAGGGCACGCCCGAGCTGATGGACGTGCGGATCGTGACCCGGTCCGCCGCGGGCATCGAGGTGCGCGGCGGTGCCCGCCCGACCGTGCGCCGCTGCACCGTCGACAACCCGGCCGGCATCGGCATCGCCGTACTCGACGGCGGGAGCGGGGTGTTCGAGGACTGCGAGGTCGTCGCGGCCGGGCAGGCGGGCGTGGCCGTCCGCGGCGGTGCGCATCCGCGTCTGGAACGCTGCCGTGTGCACCACGCCTCCGGCACCGGGATCACCGCCACGGGCGAGAACTCCGCGCTGGAGGCGGTGGGTTGCGAGATCTACGAGGTCCGCGGCTCCGGCGTACAGGTGACCCAGCGGGCGACGGCGCAGCTGACCGACTGCGATGTGCACCGTACGACGGCCGACGGCGTCACCCTGGACACGGACGCGGTGCTCACGCTCGCCGACTGTCACATCCACGACATCCCGGAGAACGCGGTCGACCTGCGCTCCCGCTCGGTGCTCACACTGACCCGGACGACGGTCCGTCAGTTCGGGCGCAACGGCCTGTCGGTGTGGGATCCGGGGACCCGGGTGGACGCCCACCAATGCGAGATCTTCGACAGCACCGGCGACTATCCGGCGGTGTGGGTCAGCGACGGCGCCACCGCCGTTCTCGACTCCTGCCGGGTGCACGATGTGCCGGACGCCCTGTTCGTGCTGGACCGCGGTTCGCGCGCGGACGTCGTGGACAGCGATCTGTCGCAGGTGCGCAACACGGCGGTGTCGGTGAGCGACGGGGCGACCGCTCAGCTCGACGACTGCCGGATCCGGGAAGCGGCGACCGGCGCGTGGTTCCGCGACCACGGCAGCGGCGGCACGCTCAACAACTGCACCATGGACGGCACCCAGACCGGCGTCATCGTCACCAAGGGCGCCGACCCGACCATCGAGCGCTGCACGGTCGACTCCCCCGCCGAGGCGGGCTTCTACGTCTCCGCGGGTGGCCGCGGCAGCTTCCTGAACTGCCGGGTGAGCGGCAGCGGCGGTTACGGCTTCCATGTGATCGACGGCTGCCGGGCGACGCTGCGCAAGTGCCGTACGGAGCGCTGCGCGCGCGGCGGTTACGAGTTCGCCGACGCGGGCCCGGACGCCGGGTCCGGGACGGGCCCGGTCGTGGAGGACTGCACCAGCGACGAGAGCGGCGGCATGCGGCCGCCCACGGTCCGGGAGACCGCCGTCGAGACGGTGTCGCACTCCCCCGGGCTGCTCGGCTCCATCCCGGGGCAGCGCAGCACGGAGCAGGAGCCGCTGGTCGGCGCGGCCGAGCCGGCGAAGCCGGTGCGGACGTCGAAGGACGTGCTCGGGGAACTCGACGCGCTGGTGGGCCTGGAGAGCGTCAAGCGCGAGGTGCGGGCGCTGACCGACATGATCGAGGTCGGGCGGCGCCGGCAGCAGGCGGGCCTGAAGGCGGCCTCGGTCAAGCGGCATCTGGTCTTCACCGGCTCGCCCGGCACGGGCAAGACGACGGTCGCCCGCCTCTACGGCGAGATCCTCGCCTCGCTCGGTGTGCTGGAGAAGGGGCACCTGGTGGAGGTGTCCCGGGTGGACCTGGTCGGCGAGCACATCGGTTCCACGGCGATCCGCACCCAGGAGGCGTTCGAGAGGGCGCGCGGCGGTGTGCTGTTCATCGACGAGGCGTACGCGCTGTCCCCGGAGGACGCCGGGCGCGACTTCGGCAAGGAAGCCATCGACACGCTGGTGAAGCTGATGGAGGACCACCGGGACGCGGTGGTGGTGATCGTCGCCGGCTACACGGCGGAGATGGAGCGCTTCCTCTCCGTCAACCCCGGTGTCGCCTCCCGCTTCTCCCGCACCATCACCTTCGGCGACTACGGCCCCGAGGAGCTGCTCAGGATCGTGGAACAGCAGGCCGACGAGCACGAGTACCGGCTGGCGCCGGGCGCGTGCGAGGCGCTGCTGAAGTACTTCACGGCCATCCCGAAGGGCCCGGCGTTCGGCAACGGCCGTACCGCCCGGCAGACCTTCGAGGCGATGGTGGAACGGCACGCGAGCCGCGTCGCCCAGCTTGCGGACCCCAGCACCGACGATCTGACCCTGCTGTACGCGGAGGACCTTCCGGAGCTGCCCTGACCGCCCGGTCCCGGACACCCCGGCCTTGCGCACGAGCTTCTGGAGGATGTGGATGAAGGCCCTGACGACGCTCGCCCGGCTCTACGTGGACGACCTGGACAGGGCGTTGCCCGCACTGCGCGAGCTGACGGGTCAGGACGTCCGCACCCGGTTCTCGCACGGCGCTGTGGAGGTCGCGAGCATCGGCGGCTTCCTGCTGGTCGCGGGCAGTGAGCAGGCCCTCGCCCCGTTCCGGGACGTGCAGAGCACGGTGCTCGTGGACGACCTGGATGGCCTGCACGCGCTCGTGACGGCCCACGGCGGGGAGATCCTGGACGGCCCGCGCGAGGTGCCCACCGGCCGCAATGCGACGGTGCGGCACCCGGGCGGGGTCGTCCTGGAGTACGTCGAGCACACGGCCTAACCGGCGTCCGCCTGGTGCTGCGTGGGCTCCGGCCGTGGCCCCGGCAGCTCCGGGCGCAGGCGGTCCAGCAGACGTGCGCGTTCCCGGGAGAAGACGGGGTCCGCCTGGTAGTCGGAGTGGCCGAGGATGGGCGCAGGCAGGGGGTGCGCGGGCGTGCGGCCGTAGGCGAGCGGGTCCTGCAGGGGGCCGTGGTCGACATCCGGCGTGGCGTCGTCGGGGACGCGGACGGGCCCGCCGATGGGGTCGGTGCCGCGGTAGAGGTTGCCCCAGCAGGCGACGTCGCGGTGCAGGGCGGCGAGCGCGGGCGGTCCGAAGTGGGCCGGGAACCAGCGGCCGTAGAGACGTTCCAGCGGGGAGCCGTAGGTCAGCAGCGCGACCCGGCCGCGGACGGACGGGGGCAGCTGCCAGGCGGCGGCCGCGGCCAGGACACTGCCCTGGGAATGGCCGGAGAGCACCAGGCGGCCCCCGGTGCGCCGGGTCCAGGTGGCCATGCGCCAGGTCAGGTCCGGCACCGCGCGCTCGGCGTAGCACGGTGGCGCGAAGGGGTGGGCGGCGCGCGGCCAGAAGGTGCCGACGTCCCAGAGGATGCCGATGGTGCGCCGCGCCGAGGCGTCCCGGTAGGCGCGCCTGCCCCAGGTCACGAAGAGCACGAAGCCGAGGCCGACCAGCCAGGAGCCCACCGCCTGCGAGGTCTCGGCGACGGCCTGCAGGGCGTCGTAGGTGCGGCGGGCGGCTCCGTCGGGGGTCTTCCGGGTGGCCAGCGCGCCGGCCAGCGCCGCGGCACCGAGCAGCAGGGTGGTGGCGGTGAGCACGGCGACGATGAGGGGCGCCCGGTCGGTGAGGGTGGCCATGGCGCGGACGTGGGCGATGGCCCGGGTACGGCCCGGGTCCTCGGGTTCACCGGGATGCTCGTGGCGGACCCGGTCGCGTTCGGCGCGGGCCAGCCGGGCGGTGCCGAGCCCGAGCCGGACGGCGAGGAGCAGCAGGACCACGAGGGCCGGCGGGATCGTGGACGCCTGCCAGGTGAGCAGGACCGGCGGGCCGGGGAGTGCGGCGTGGGTGCCGTCGAGCCAGTCCGCGACGCGCTGTGCGACCCCGCCGGACATGACACCGCCCAGCGCGCAGGCGAGCAGCGCTACGGCCGGTCCGCCCAGGCCCCGCATGCCGGCGCGCGGATCGGGGCTGCGGTGGTGGAGGCACCCGGCCACGACGGCGAGCGCGACGACCAGCAGCCCCTGGGCCAGCATGAGGGCGCCGAAGGCCGGGTCGCCCGGCAGCCGTCCGGCCGACCGCCAGCCGGGCCGGGCCCAGCCGGCGTAGACCACGGTGAACAGCAGCAGGGCGAGCGCGCCGAGCGGCAGGAGCCGTACGACGTGCCGGTCGAGCCGCTGGTCGAGGCGGTTCTCGCTGCGGCCCCGGCAGCAGACGACACCCACGGCCGTCGCCGCCCAGGCCAGCAGGGCCGCGGTGAGCAGCCGGCCGAGGACGTCCAGGGCGGCGGAGCCGCCGGGCCGGTGGTCGAAGCGGACCGCGGGGGCCGCGACGGCGGCGGCGACGGTCAGCAGGGCCGCCGCGGTGTGCGCGGCGCGCAGCCGGGCCACGAGGCGGCGCCCGTACCAGAAGCCGGGCCTGGTCAGCGCGCTGCCGTCGGTGTCCGGCTCGGGGTCGTGGGTCATCGGCCGATGGGACTCGTACGCGCTCCAGGTCCGGCGGGAGAGGTACCAGAGCAGGCCCGTCAGCGCGGTCGGCACCAGTGCGGCGAGCGCCAGCCGGCGGCCGGGCAGGCTCCACCAGGTGCCGTGCCCGCCGGGGCCCGTGGACGCCGGGGGTGCGAGGAAGGCCAGCCAGGAGTTGCGGTGGGCGCAGGACCGGACGCCGGCGCACTGCCAGGCCACCAGATCCAGGGCCACCTCGCAGGCGGCGGCCACCAGCAGCACGGTCAGGGTGAGGGCGGCCAGCCGGACCAGGAGGCCGTACAGGCGGACCGTGCGGTGCCGGCCGGCCGCGGCGGGGCGCATCCAGTGGGCGAGGTTGACCACCATGAACGGCAGCAGCAACAGCCACAGGGCGCGGCTGCTGTCGCCGGAGGTGAGATTGCACCAGACATACGCCTCCTGGACCGGCCCGTCCCGTGGCTCTCTCCTGTTCCCGGCGTCCTCGGCGCGCCGGAAGATCGCGGCCGTGTCGTCACCGGTGACCCGGACGGGGCGCGGGTCACCGAGCATCTTCTCGGGAGTGGTCCCGCCCACCCCGTGCACCAGCAACTCCAGCTCGGCCTCCGTCTGCCGCTCGCCGTGGCGTTCCTGTGCGCGGTCCACCGTTCTCGCACCCCCCGTGACGCGCCCGAAGCACTGTGCCGATGCGGGTTTCAGGATCTCCGGTCCGGGGATGTCGCACACCTCACGTCACGGAATCTCCCCGATCTGTGTGACAGTGGCCCGGGCGGCCGGGGCGGATCTGGCATGCGCGCGTCGTGACAGGTGGTGGCGCAACCGGTGCCGACCCGTGAAAAGATGGGACGCCCGCGCATCTTCGGCCGGTCGGAATCTCCTGGTCGGGGGCGGTGCGCCGGGCGTGTCGGACGGATGGCGGCGAAAGGACCGGAGCGTACGTGAGTGAGAATCAGAACCTCCTCGCGGAGCAGCGCCGCGCCCTGATCCTGGACGAGGTCCGGCGCCGGGGCGGTGTGCGGGTCAACGAACTGACCCGCAAGCTCGGCGTGTCGGACATGACGGTGCGCCGCGATCTGGACGCCCTCGCCCGCCAGGGCGTGCTGGAGAAGGTGCACGGCGGCGCGGTGCCGGTGGTCGAGGCCAGCACGCACGAGCCCGGGTTCGAGGCGAAGTCGGGTCTGGAGCTGACCGCCAAGGAGGACATCGCGCGCGCCGCCGCCAAGCTGGTCACCCCGGGCACGGCGATCGCCCTGTCCGGCGGTACGACGACGTACGCGCTCGCCCAGCAGCTGCTGGAGGTGCCGGACCTGACCGTCGTGACGAACTCGGTGCGGGTCGCGGACGTCTTCCACGCGGCGCAGCGCACCTCGGGCCAGCGGCAGGGCGCGGCCACGGTGGTGCTGACCGGCGGTGTGCGCACCCCGTCGGACTCGCTGGTGGGGCCGGTGGCCGACCAGGCGATCGCCGCCCTCCACTTCGATCTGCTGTTCCTCGGTGTGCACGGCATATCGGTCGAGGCCGGACTGTCCACGCCGAACCTCGCCGAGGCGGAGACGAACCGGCGGCTGGTGCACTCCGCGCGCCGGGTCGTGGTGGTCGCCGACCACACCAAGTGGGGCACGGTGGGCCTGAGTTCGTTCGCCGCGCTGGAGCAGGTGGACACGCTGGTGACCGACGCGGGCCTGCCCGCCGAGGCACGTGCGGAGATCTCCGAGCACCTGCGGGTGGTGGTGGCGGGCGAGCCCGGGGAGGACGACGCAGACATCTGAGGGTCTGTCAGCTATGGTGGGCCGCCCGGCCGACCGCTCCGCGGGAGTGGCACAAGGGGGTTACGTCCATGGCTCGTCGTCTGCGTCCGGTGGACCTCGGCTTCGTCGGGGCCGCGCCCGTACGTCTGGTCTTCGCCCGGGAGGTCTCCGCGTCCCCCGAGCAGGTCTTCCGCGCGCTCGCGGAGGACGTGCCCGGCTGGACGCAGTGGTTCTCGGCGGTGACGCTCGCCCGGGCCACCGACGGCGGCGCCGGGCGTGAGATCCGGCTCAGGGGCGGGACGCGGTTCGAGGAGACGGTGCTCGTGGCGAAGGCGCCCGAGGTGTACGCCTACCGCGTCGACGCCACCAACGCACCGGGCGTCCGTGCCCTGGTCGAGGAGTGGCGCCTGACTCCTCTGGGCGCGGGCAGCCGGGTGCAGTGGACCTTCGCCGCGGACGGGGCGGCGCCGTTCCGGTTCGTCCTCGGGCTGGCCCGGGCGGGCCTCGGGCGTGCCTTCCGCGACGCGGTGACGTCCCTGGACCGGCGCCTGGCGAGCGGCTGATCAGCCGGCGCCGCGGGCGTGCTGCGACTCGGTCACGACCGCTGCCATCAGTTCCGCGTCCAGTGCGGAGACATCGGCCAGACGCGAGGCCGCGGACAGCGAGTTGAGCAGGGTCTTGGTGACGCGCAGGGCCGCCTGGGGGCGGCGGACGATGGGCCTGGCCCAGTCGGCGACGGCCGCGTCCAGCTCGTGCGCGGGGACGACCTTCTGCAGGATGGACAGGGACTGGGCCTCCGCCGCGGAGATGGCCCGGCCGGTGAGGACGATCTCGCGCACGCGGGCGGCACCGACCTCGTTGATGAGACGGGGCAGCAGGCCGCCCCATGCGGTGGGCAGCCCGAGCGCGAGTTCGGGCAGGCGGAAGGTCGCGTCCTCGGATCCCACCCGGAGATCGCAGGCGAGCGCGAGGGCGAAGCCCGCCCCGATGGCCTTGCCGTGGACGCGTGCGATGGTGACGGCCGGGTTCGCGGTCAGCGCCTCGCAGACGCGCCGTGCCTTGGTTCCCGACATACGGATCCCGCCGCCCGTGGGGTCGAGGGCGAGATGCCGGGCGGACTCGCCGCGGTCCCCGCCGAGGCAGAAGTCGTCGCCGCTCCCGGTGAGCACGAGCACGCGGACCGCCGGGTCCTGGTCCTGGAGGACCGCCAGGAGGTCGTCCAGCAGGGCGTCGGTGACCGTGTTGCCCTGCTCGGGGGTGTTCAGCTCGACGGTGAGGACGGCACCCTCCCGGTGGGTCCGCAGGGTCCGCCGTACGGCACCGGCCGGGAAGGTCGTGAGGGGGAGGGCGGTCATGTGGTCACTTTCAGGGAGGTGATGCGCCGGAAGACCATCCGGCTCGCATGCGTCGGACCCGCGGTCGGCCGCAGGGTGGGGAATCGTTCCAGCAGCTGGGTGAGCAGGAGACGGGCCTCCAGGCGGGCCAGGCCGGAGCCGAGGCAGTAGTGGACGCCGCCGCCGAAGGTGAGGTGGGCGCCCTTGCGGCGGATGTCGAAGAGGTGGGGGTCCGGGTTGCGGCGCGGATCGTGGTTGGCGGCGCCGTACAGGACGTGGACGGTGGTGTCCTTGGCGATGGGGACGCCGGCGAGAACGGTGTCGTCGGCGGCGAAGCGTGAGTTGAGGTGGATCGGCGGGTCGTAGCGCAGCGCCTCCTCGATCGCGTCGTCGATGTGCTCGGGGTGCCGGCGCAGCCAGTCGGCCCGGGCGGGGTCCTGGGTCAGGAACCACACGGCGTTGGTCAGCAGGGTCGCGGTGGTTTCCAGGGAGGCGATGGTGATGAACATCGTCAGGTCGTACAGCATCTGGTCCGCGGCCGCCCGGTCGTCGGGGTACTGGGCGTCCCAGTAGCGGATCCAGCCGCTGAGGACGTCGTCGCCGGGGTGTGCGCGCCGGTCGGCGATCAGGCCGGTGAAGTAGGCCCGCATCTCCAGGGTGGCCTGGGCCGAGACGGCCAGTTCGCTCTTGGTGGGGATCAGTTCCTGGGCGTGGACCTGGCGGTGGGTGAAGTCCAGGATGTGCGGGTAGTGCTCGGCCGGGATGGCCAGCCAGTGGCCGACGGTGTGGATGGGCAGCCGGTCGCCGACCGTGGTGACGAAGTCGGCCTCGCCGTGGGCGCGCAGCTGTAAGTCGAGACGGTCCAGGAGCTCGGTGACATGGGCGGCGATCTGCGGCTGCATGGCGTCGAGGGTGCCGCGGTCGAAGAGGTTGCCCAGGGCGCGGCGCCGCACGGAGTGCTCGGGCGGGTTGAGGCGGGACAGCGTCCGCGTCATCTCCTGGGTCGCCGGGTCCTGCCAGCGCGCCATGTCGGGTCGGCGTTGCTGCCAGGCGAAGTCCGGCACCAGCCAGTTCCTGCCGCGCAGGATCTGGTTGCAGGCGTCGAATCCGGTCACGAAGTACCCACCCCAGGGAGCGGGCACCACCTCACCCAGTGCGCGCAGTTCGTCCCAGACGGGGAGGGGGTTGGCCTGTCCTTCGTCTGAACGCAGCCGGCGAAGGAGAGGGATGACGGCTCGGCGGTCGGTGGTGGTGCCGCTTATGACGCCAACGGCGGTCACGCGAAGCTCCTTTGTGGCTGGGCGCTACCGATACCGCCGGAACCTACCCTTCCCCCCTCCCTGATCATGCGCCTGACAGTGTTGCTCCTGTCACATGCCTCCCGCCAAACCGCCGCATGTCACACATCAGACCCGGAAGATGTCCAGGAAGGTGCTCCAGAAGCCCTTCTTCCTGGCCGGCTCCTGACGGGCGGCGGCGACCGGAGCCGTGGGGAGCGGCTGCTCCCCCGCGGCGGGGACGGTCCGGCCCTGCAGCGCGGCGGCGATATGGGTGGCCGGGGTCGGGCTGAAGGCCACGGGCAGTGCGACCAGCGCCCGGTGGAACGGGCCCGGCCGCCACTCCAGCTCCTTCTCGTGGACGGCCAGCGTCAGGTCGGGCAGGGCGTTGAGGATCTTCTCGATCGCGGTGACGGCGATGACCTGCGCCGGGTCCTTGGCCGGGCATGCGTGCGGACCGGCTCCCCAGGCCAGGTGGGCGCCCTTGCTGTTCCTCCGGCGGGCCTCGTCCAGCGCGGGATCGGTGTTGGCCGCGGCGAAGCTGATGACGACCGGTGTGCCCGCCTCGGCCACCACTCCCCCGAGGTCCACGTCCTGGACCGGGTAGTGGGTGGCGTAGTTGGCGATGGGCGCCTGGTTCCACAGCACGTGATCGATCGCCTCCTCGACCAGCAGCCCGGAGTCGCGTCCGCTGGTGTCGGGTGACAGCAGCAGGAGCAGGGCGTTGCCGATCAGGTTGCGCTCGGGTTCGACGCCGGCGCCCATCAGCATGACCAGCTGGTCCTTGAGCTCCTCGTCGGTCAGCCCCGCGGGGTGCTGGATCAGCCAGGAGGTGACGTCGTCGCCGGGCTGCCGGCGCTTGAGGGCGATCAGCTGCATGAGGCAGGCGGTGAGTTCCTCGTTGGCGCGCAGGGCGTCCTTGCCGTCGAAGATGGCCGACATGGCGCTGGTGAGGGTGTCACCGATGTCCGCGGGGCAGCCGAACAGGTTGTTGAACAGCAGCAGCGGCAGCAGTTTGGCGTAGTCGTTGAGGAGGTCGGCCCGGCCGCGCTCGCAGAACTGGTCGATCAGGTAGTCGGCGATCGGCTCGACGTCGCGGCGGATCCGGGTGATGTTGAGCCGGGCGAGGCTGTCCGTGACGGCCTTGCGCAGCCGCAGGTGCACGGCGCCGTCGGTGAACAGGCAGTTGGGCCGGTACGCCATCATCGGCAGCACCGGGTGGTCCAGCGGGATGTGCCCTTCGCCCAGGGCCTTCCAGCGGCGGGCGTCCCGGGCGAAGAGCGTGGAGTTCTGCAGCACGCGCAGGGCCGTCTCGTGCCCGACGACCAGGGTGGCGTCGATTCCGGGGGCGAGTTCGACCGGTCCGGCCGGACCGTGGGCGCGCAACCGGTCGTAGACCTGGTGGGGGGCGGCGGCGAACGCGGCGTCGTGCATGGGGCATCTGGCGCCGGCGGGGGCGGGGACTGACTGGCGGTCCATGGGGTTCCTTCTGCTGGCTCCGGGCTGGTGGTCCGGGGGGATGGGCGGGTCAGGCGGCTCGGGTGAGCAGGTGACGGACGAGCGCGATCAGCGCATGGGCGGAGGACTGCCGGTCGCGGGCGTCGCAGTAGACGACGGGGGTGTCCGGGAGCAGGTCGAGGGCCTCGCGCACCTCTGCCTCCTCGTAGACCGCGGCCGGATCGAAGCCGTTGACCGCGATGGCGTACTCGAGGCCGTACCGCTCGACGAGGTCGATGACGGGGAAGGTCTCCTCCAGCCGGCCCGGGTCGACCAGCAGCAGTGCGCCCAGCGCGCCGCGGGCCATGTCCTCCCACAGCTGCATGAAACGCTGCTGTCCCGGCGTGCCGAACAGGTACAGCACGAGGTCGTCGCTGAGCGTCAGACGCCCGAAGTCCAGGGCGACGGTGGTGGTGGTCTTGCCGCCCACGCCCCTGAGGTCGTCCACATGGAGGGATGCCTGCGTCATCTTCTCCTCGGTGCGCAGCGGGGTGATCTCCGACAGCGAGCCGATGAAGGTCGTCTTGCCCACGGCGAAATGCCCGACGACCAGGATCTTGGCAGCGTTGGTCACCGCGCTGGAGACGTAGATGGATCCAGGGGCGGTCTCAGCCGATGAGGGATTGGAGTCCATTCAGAACCTTCTCGAGGGTCGCTCTGTCAACGTTCTGAGCCCGGGGCGGCTCGGCGCGGCGCAGGAGGTGGCCCTGCTCGAATAAATCGGTCAGCAGCAGCCGGGCCACCCCCACCGGCAGTCCCACGTGGCCCGCGACCTCGGCGACCGACAGGTAGCCGCCCGCGCACAGCTGCCAGATCGCCATCACCTCGGGGCCGGCTCCCAGCGGAGGGGTCCGCTCGGGAGCCAGGGTGACCAGGGTGTGCAGCGCCAGGTCGTCCGCGGCCGGCAGGCTCCGGCCGCCGGTGATGACGTAGGAGCGGACGAACTCACTGGTGACGGAGGCCTCTTCGCCGGGCGTGGTCATACCCCGGCACCGTTCTCCGACCGCGGTGCCACACTCATCGCCTTGCTGAGGGCGGCCACCGTCTTCTGCATGCGGAAGGACATGGCCTCCATGTCGACGTCCAACGCGGCCGAGACGGCGAGGTACGAGCCCTGGCCGGCGGCGATCAGGAAGATCCAGCCGCCGTCGTACTCCAGCAGCGTCTGCTTCCAGATTCCGTGCCCCGCTCCCACGAACCCCGCGACGGCTCGGCTCAGCGACTGCATCGAGCTGATCGCGGCGGCGTTCGTCTCGGCGTCGTCGCGTGCGATGTCGTCCGAGCGCTGCAACAGCAGGCCGTCTCCCGAGACGAGGATCGCGTGCCGGGCTCCGCGTACTTCGAGCACGTCGTTCAGCACCCAGGACAGGTCGATCTTCACTGGTTGTCAGGTCCTTCCGTGGTGTTCGTGGTCCGCCCGAGCTGGGTTCCGCGCGCGAACGCCCCGAGCCGTGAGGCCGTCACCTCGCTGGCCGGCTCGGGAGTCTCCTCCTGGCCGGCGCTGTCGAGGGCCGGGACCACCGTGACGGGGCTGCTGCGCCGCCGGCGTTTGGGCAGACCTCCCGAGGTCGTTCCCACCACGTGCGAGGGGCCCACCACCGGGACCGGCGCCAGGCGCTGGGGGGCGGCCTCGGGGGCCGCGGTGTCCTGGGCATCGGCCGCCGGGGAAGGAGTGTCGGCCGAGAGGAGACTTTCGGGCACACGAATCACTGCACGCACTCCGCCGTAGGGGGACACGGAGCCGACGGACACGGCGAAGCCGTAGCGGGCGGCGAGCATGCCGCACACGGCGAAGCCGAACCGCGGCGGATCGCCGAGACCGGTGATGTCGACGGGACCGTCCACGGAGAGCAGGGCCGCCGCCCGGTCCTTGGTCTCCTGGTCCATGCCCAGTCCGGCGTCGTCCACGATGAAGCAGACACCGGTCGGCACGGTCTGGATGTTGACCTCGACGGGCGTTCCGGGCGCGCTGTAGTTCGTCGCGTTGTCCAGCAGTTCGGCCAGGACGACGGCCACCGGCTCGACCGCCTTGCCGACGAGGGAGATGCTGACCTGCGAGTGGACGCTGACCCGGTCGAAGTCCTTGATCCTGCCCTGGGCGCTGCGGGCGACGTCGTAGACGGTCGCCGCGCCGTCACGCCTGCCCAGCCATCCGCCGCACAGGACGGAGATGCCCTTGGCCCGGCGGCCGAACTGGCTGCCGGTGTGGTCGACCGTCATCAGGTCGGCCAGGACCTCCGTGGTGTCGCCGTACTTCTTCAGCAGGCTGTCCAGGAGGACCTGCTGTTCCTCGGCGAGCGACTGGAGCGTGCCCATAGCGGACTTCAGCACCGCCTTGGTCGACGCCTCCGCGTCGGCCCGTACGTCGGCGAGGTCACGCTGATGCTGTGCGGTCAGCGCGGCGATGTGCGTGTGGAGCTGCCCGACGTCGCCGCGGGCCTGTCCCAGTCCTGCCTCGAGGTCCTTTCTCGTTCTTCGGAGCGCCATATTGGTTCTCCGGGCCCGCATCACTGCGACGACCGCAGCGACGAGCACCACCAGCAAGATCCACAGCAGTGGATCCGTGGTCAATGACGTCATGAGACTCTCTTCAAGTCGCATCGCGCCGGAATCGTGCGAGCGCGATGGTGCCTTTGAGACTGTCCCCCCGTACGCGTTCATGACACGCCGTCAGCCCACCGAAAAGTGGGATGATCTTATCAGTCACACAGACACAATCGACTTGCCCAGAACGCCAATTGAGACGTCACCAAACCCTCACAACCCCGTCACCCGCCCGTTGGGCACCGGCCGCCGAAGGGACGGGGACCGGCTCAGTCCGGCCACACGCCCGTGGCCAGCAGGGTCTCGATCGCTGCGGTGTACGGCGCGATGTCCAGGCCCTGCCCGGCGAGCCAGGCGTCGGAGTAGTACTTGTCGAGGTAGCGGTCGCCCGGATCGCACAGCAGGGTGACGACGCTGCCCCGGCGACCCTCGGCCACCATCTCGGAGACGATCTTCAGCGCGCTCCACAGCCCGGTGCCCGTGGAGCCGCCCGCCTTGCGGCCGATGGCCCGCTCCAGGGCCCGTACGGCGGCGACGCTGGCCGCGTCCGGGACCTTCATCATCCGGTCGATCGCCCCGGGCACGAAGCTCGGCTCCATGCGCGGCCGGCCGATGCCCTCGATCCGGGAGCCGCAGTCGCAGGTGACGTCCGGATCGCCGGTGGTCCAGCCCTCGAAGAAGCAGGAGTTGTCCGGGTCGGCGACGCAGATACGGGTGTCGTACTGCATGTAGTGGACATAGCGGGCGAGGGTCGCGGAGGTGCCGCCGGTGCCGGCCGTGGCGACGATCCAGGCGGGCTCCGGGAAGCGCTCCAACTCCAGTTGGCGGAAGATCGATTCGGCGATGTTGTTGTTGCCGCGCCAGTCGGTGGCCCGCTCGGCGTAGGTGAACTGGTCCATGTAGTGGCCGCCGGTCTCCACCGCGAGGCGGGCGGACTCCTCGTACATCTTCCGCGAGTCGTCCACGAAGTGGCACCGTCCGCCGTGGAACTCGATGAGGCGGCACTTCTCGGCGCTGGTCGTGCGCGGCATGACCGCGATGAAGGGCACGCCGATCAGCTTGGCGAAGTAGGCCTCGGAGACGGCCGTGGAGCCGCTGGAGGCCTCGATGACCGGGCGGCCGGGTCGGATCCAGCCATTGCAGAGGCCGTAGAGGAAGAGGGAGCGGGCGAGGCGGTGCTTGAGGCTTCCGGTGGGGTGCGTCGACTCGTCCTTGAGGTAGAGGTCGATGCCCCACTGCTCGGGGAGGGGGAAGCGCAGCAGGTGCGTGTCCGCCGATCGGTTGGCGTCCGCCTGGACCTTGCGGACGGCCTCTTTCAGCCAGTCGCGGTAGGCGGCGTCGCTGCGGTCGACGTCGAGGGTGGCGCCGGTCCGGGTCTGGTCGGTGGTGCTCACGGCGGTGCTCCTTAGGCTGGGCGCCGACGACGCCTCGCGCGGCCGGCACCTTGAGCATAGGCATCTTTCACACCGCTTCCCACCTGCATAAACGCATCTTTGAGCGACCCAAAGCCGCCCTGGGGCACAGGCGCACGAGGCATCCGGGGGCGCATTGGCGGGAGTGCTCCGGGCGGCTTTCGCGGGCGCCACGCACGTACTGGTGCTCCCGGCCGCATCGGGGCAGACTGCACGCCAGGGGACGATCGTCCCGAACGCAGGCGCACGCCGCCGTCGGGCGCGGGCGCACACTGGACCGGACGCGAGCGCACACTGGATCGCGGAAGCACACGGGCAAGGGGGCGGCGAAGGATGGCGGAGCCGGAGTTCACAGCCACGGGCGTGCGGATCGGCAAGCGGCTGCGTTCGCTCACCCGGGCCGGTCAGGTCCGGATCAACGACGGCAGGCTGGAGTTGCTCACCAGCTACGGCAGCGAGATCGACAGTGCGCCGGTGCAGGCGGTGCGCGCGTCCAGGCCGTGGTTCCGGCCGGACGACAAGGCGTTGGCCGACCTCAACGGCAAGCGGTACCTGCTGACGCTGGGCGAGCACGACCCCGCCCCGGGCGAGCCGGGTCCCCCCGCGGCACGGCGGTTCATCGAGGCGGTGCGCCGGGCCGCCGGACGCGGCGGCTGACAGCCGTACGGCCGCCGGCCGGGGAGCAGGCCGGTCGTGTTACTCCGAGCAGCGGTCCGTCGCGGCGAGTTGCGGGACCGCATCCCCTGCGTCACGCTGGTCTCACGTCACTCTGGGTTTACCGGCGATAACGCTGCGAACCAGCCCGCCGGCCATGCAGCAGGCGGACGTTTGGACGCAAGCACCCTGCTGGATCCGTTGTTCTCCGTGTTCTTCCGGTTCTTTCGAACCTCTACATCGGGGAGTCGCAGCCGTGATCAGTCACCCAAGCAGGCACTGCACGGTGGAGCTCCAAGCCCTGCCGTCGCGGATCGGCCAGGTCCGCAGAATCGTATCTGCGCAGTTGCGCTACTGGCACATGGACGCGTTGATAGACCGGGCCGCGCTCGGTGTGACGGAGCTGCTCAGCAACGTCCACCGGCATGCCAGGCCCGACAAGTCGTGCACGGTCGAGCTGGAGCTGGCGCCGGACCGCCTCACGGTCTCGGTGCGCGACAACGACCCACGGCTTCCGGTGCCGGCCGACGTCGCGGACCTGTCGGACGGTGGCCCGCTGGCCACCTGCGGGCGCGGGCTGGCGATGGTGGCGGCGGTGAGCGAGAGCTGGGGCGCCCGGCCGGACGGCGAGAACGGCAAGGTCGTCTGGTTCACGCTGCCGGCCCCGGCGGTGGTACGGCCGTATCCGGCCCATGCCCCGCGCCGTGCCGCCGAGGTGCGGCCGGCGCCGGAACCCGTCCGCGTCGGCGCGGCGGCCAAGGCACCGGCGGGGACACCTGTCGGCGCCGGGGTCGCGTTGAGTGCCGAAGCTCCCGCCGGAGCGCAGGCTCCCGCCCGGTCGGCCGTTCCCGGCTGACCGGGCGGTGACGGGGCCTCCGGCCTCGCGGCAGTGCGCCCACCGCCCGGTCGGTTCGGACCGTGCGCGGGTGCGGGTACGTTGTGGCCAGTCGCGCAGTTCCCCGCGCCCCTGGGGAGTTGCGGCCGGCCACACCTGATGGGCCGACCGCCCGCAGCCACGGCCTGTCTCAGGCAGGCGGCAACCACAGCTCCCTCAGGGGCGCGGGGAACTGCGCGACCAGCCCACCGCGCACCCGCAGTCGCGAACGGTTTCGCACGGCCCGACGCGTAGGCGCAAGCACCCCCGCGCACCCGCAGTCGCGAACGGTCCGAACCGGCCCGGCGGGTGGGCGCGCCCCGGCCGACGCGACGCGGCGGCGCAGCCACGGTGCGCATCTTGGTGCGGTCGGCCGCAACTCCCCGGGGGCGCGGGGCTGTGTCGATATGCGGCTTCGCCGCGCGGGCGCGACCAGCCCACCACCCACCCGCACCCGCACCCGCACCCGCACCCGCCCACGGTCCGAACCGACCCAACGGCTGGGCGCCCCGGCCGACGCGACGCAGTCACTCCGTCGCGATGGCCCGCAGCACGTCCAGCCGGGCCGCCCGCCGCGCCGGGCGCAGGCCGGCCAGCGCGCCTGCGGTGAGGCCGACCAGGGCCACCACCGCGAGCCGGGCGGGCGGCAGGGCGAAGGCGAACGCGGTGTCGCTCGCGCCGTCGGACGCCTTCACCAGCACCCAGCCCAGGAAGGCGCCGAGCCCGAGACCGCCCACCGTGCCGAACGCGGCGACCAGGACCGACTCCCAGCGGACCATGGCCCGCAACTGGGCGCGGGTCTGGCCGACGGCCCGCAGCAGGCCGAGTTCCCGGGTGCGTTCGTGCAGCGCGAGGGTCAGCGTGTTGGCGATGCCGAGCAGGGCGATGACCACCGCGAGGGCGAGCAGCGCGTAGACGAGGGTGAGCATCATGTCGATGCCGCCCGCCGAGGACTGGGCGTACTCGTCCCGGGTCTGCACGGACGGATTGCCGTACTGTGCGGCGACCTTCTTCACCGCCGCCTTGCCGGCGTCGGCGCTCACCCCGTGCTTGAAGGTGACGGCGATCAGGGTGTCCGCGTCCTGGGTGCGGTGCGGGGCCCAGGCGGCGCGGGTGATGACATAGTCGCCGGCCAGTTCGGACTGGCCGTACACGGCCCGGACGGTGAAGTTCTCGCTCCTGCCGTCGGTGAAGGTCAGCCTGGCCCTGTCGCCGGTGCGCAGATGCTGCCGGTCGGCCTCCTTCCGGGTGAGGGCGATGCCGTCGGTGCCGAGGTCCCGCAGGGAGCCGGTGACCGTGCCGAGGTCGAAGGTGCGGGCGAGCGCGGCCGGATCCGTGACGGTCAACGCCCTTCCCCTGCCGTTGACTTCGGCGACCCCGCGGCCGAGGCCGACGGCGGTGTCCACCTGGGGAAGCCGCTGGAGTGCGGGGGCCAGCCGGGGGCTGAGTCCGCTGCCGCCCGCGCCGAAGGACGGGCTGCTGACGGCGATGTCACCGGCGAAGGACCGGGACACCGTCTGGTCCATCGTGGCCTTCAGCGAGGCCCCGAAGACGGTGAACAGAGACACGACGGCCACCCCGATCATCAGCGCGCTCGCGGTGGCCGCCGTCCGCTTCGGGCTGCGCAGGGCGTTGCGCCGGGCCAGGGAGCCGGTGACCCCGCGCAGTCGGTCCAGGGGGCCGCCGAGCAGCCGTACGGCCGTGGTGGCGGCAACCGGGCCGAGGACGACGAAGGCCGCCAGGGCGAGCAGTGCGCCGACTCCCGCCAGCCACACGGACGGGGAGACGAGGACGCCGGTCAGGGTCGTGGCGAGCGCCAGCGCGCCGAGCACACCTCCGGTGATCGCCCGGACGCGGGAGGCACCGGAGGTGTCGACGGCCGTCTCGCGCAGGGCGGCGAGCGGCGCCGTCCGTCCGGCGCGCCGGGCCGGCAGGAGCGCGGAGCCCAGACAGACCACGATCCCCACCGCGAGCGGCAGCACCATCGACAGGGTCTTGATCACCAGGTCACCGTCGGGGAACGGGAATCCGATCGCCGGGAACAGCGCCTGGAGCCCTGCGGCGATACCGATGCCGCCCGCGAGTCCGGTGAGGGACGCGGTGAGCGCGACGAGGCAGGCCTCGGCGAGGGCGGCGGCGGTCACCTGGCGGCGGGCCGCGCCGAGGGCACGCAACAGGGCGTTCTCACGGGTGCGTTGGGCGACCACGATCGCGAACGTGTTGTGGATGGAGAAGGTGGCGACGAGCAGGGCGACACCGGAGAAGACCAGCAGGAAGGTGGTGAAGATGGTCAGGAACTGGCTGGAGATCATGTCGGTGTTCTCCTGCGCGGACTGCTGACCGGTGATGGCCTCGACTCCCTTGGGCAGCACCGGAGTCAGCCGCCGGACCAGGTCCTGCTGGCTCACTCCGGGTTCGGCCCGCACCGCGATGGACGCCGCCTGGCCGGGCCGCGCGGTGAGGTACTTCTCGGCGTCGGCCCGGGTCATGCCGGTGAACGTCACCTGGGCCATGCCGTCCTGGCCGCCGAAGGTGGCGAGCCCGACGACGGTGACCTTCACGGGGTCCGGGGTGCGCAGGGTCGTGGTGTCACCGATCTTCAGACCGCCCTTCTTCGCGGCACCCCGGTTCACCACGACCTCGCCCGGCCTGGCGGGAACACGGCCGTCGGCGAGCCGGTAGGGGTTGAGCCGCGGGTCGGTGATCCAGTTGCCGGCGATCGTGGGCGGCCCCTGACCGCCGACCGGCTTCCCGTCGGAGCCGACGAGCTGGCCGGCGCCCTGGATGTTCGGGGCCGCGGCGGCCACGCCGGGGACCCGCTCGACGGTCTTCACCAGCGAGGTGTCCACGGGCCGCCGTACGCCCCGGGCCTCGCCGGGGGTGGTGATGGCGTCGGCACCGCGTACGACGGCGTCCGTACCGCTGGTGGCCTCGCCGAACATGCTGTCGAAGCTGGCGCGCAGCGTGTCGCCCATGACGAGGGTGCCGGTCAGGAAGGCGACACCGAGGAACACGGCGAGGAAGGTGCCGGCGAACCGGCGCCGGTGCGCCCGCAAGGACGTGAGGCTGAGCCGCAGCGAGGCGTTCATGACCGCACCTCGAAGGCCTTCATGCGGTCCAGCACCTTTTCGGGTGTCGGCGACTCCATCCGGTCGACCAGGCGCCCGTCGGCGAGGAAGAGCACCTCGTCGGCGTGCGCGGCGGCCACCGGGTCGTGCGTGACCATGACGACCGTACGGTCCATCTCCCGCACGGCGGAGCCGAGCAGGCCGAGAACCTCCGCGCCGGAGCGGGAGTCGAGGTTGCCGGTCGGCTCGTCGGCGAAGACCACATCGGGCCGCCCGGCGAACGCCCGTGCCACCGCGACGCGTTGCTGCTGGCCGCCGGAAAGCTCCGAGGGCCGGTGGTGCAGCCGGTCGCGCAGCCCGACGACGTCGACGAGCGCGTCGATCCACTCCGGGTCGCCGCGCCGCCCTGCCAGGTCCAGGGGCAGGGTGATGTTCTCCGCGACGGTCAGCGTGGGCACCAGGTTGAAGGCCTGGAACACGAAGCCGACCCGGTCGCGGCGCAGCAGGGTCAGGCGGCGGTCGTCCAGCGCGCCGAGTTCGGTGTCCCCGATGTAGGCGGCGCCGGAGGTGAGCGTGTCGAGGCCGGCCGCGCAGTGCATGAGGGTGGACTTGCCGGAGCCCGAGGGGCCCATGATCGCGGTGAAGCGTCCGGCGGGGAAGGAGACGTCGACACCGTCCAGGGCGCGTACGGCGGTGTCGCCACCGCCGTACACCTTCACCGCGTCCACCACACGGGCCGCGGCCCGCAGTGCGGTCGTGGTCATGCAGCGCCTCCCTTGCCCGCACGGCCGAAGTGCTCCTCCAGGACGGACAGGCGGCGCCAGTACTCGTCCTCGTCGATCTCGCCAGAGGCGAAGCGGCGGCCGAGGACCGCGAGCGGCGAGTCACCCGCGGGGCGTGAGCCGTCCATGGGCCGCCAGGGGCCGCCGCGTCCGCGCCAACCGGTGCGGCGCAGGAAGGTGACGGCGCCGATCACGACGGCCGCCCAGATCAGCGGGAAGAACAGGATCCAGGGGCCGGGTCCGCCGCCGCCCCAGTCGGCCAGGGTCTGCATCTCGGGTCATCTCCCTCGTCGGTTGCCAGGTCCCCGGTCCTTGGGGACGCCACGAGAGTCCCTCCGGGAGGGGGTCCGGGTCGTCGTGCGGCCGGCGGCAGTGCGGGTACCTCCCGGGGAGTACGACAGGGGCGGCGGACTGCTCCCCGAGGAGCCCCTGGAGAGTTCGAGAGCCTCTGGGCAGCTTCTGGGGCTGGCGGACTGTAACTACTAGTATGTACAGTGATCGCATGAGCACCTCGGAACGACTGATCGAGTCCACCCGTGAGCTGCTGTGGGAGCGCGGGTACGTGGGCACGAGCCCCAAGGCGATCCTGGAGCGCGCGGGTGCCGGCCAGGGCAGCATGTACCACCACTTCAAGGGCAAGCCGGACCTCGCCCTGGCGGCGATCCGGCGAACCGCGGAGGAACTGCGCGCCGCCGCCGAGCGGGTCCTGGGCGGTCCGGGCACGCCGTACGAGCGCATCGAGGCGTATCTGCTGCGCGAGCGTGACGTGCTGCGCGGCTGCCCGGTCGGGCGGCTGACCATGGACCCGGACATCATCGCCAGCGAAGAGCTGCGCGCGCCGGTGGACGAGACGATCGCGTGGGTCCGGAAGCGGATCGCCGGGATCGTCGAAGAGGGCAAGCGGCAGGGGCAGTTCGCACCCTCGCTGGACGGCGAGGAGATCGGCGCGGCCGTCCTCGCGACCGTGCAGGGCGGCTATGTCCTCGCCCGCGCCTCCGGCTCCCCCGCCGCTTTCGACGCCGGGGTGCGCGGTCTGCTCTCCCTGCTCGCACCCCGAACCCCCGGACAGGAGACCTGAGTCACATGCACATCACCAGACGGCGTCCCGACACCAGGCAGGGCCCGGCGGAGAACTTCACCGGCACGGTCTGGCTGGACGAGATAGCCGCCCCGGCCGCCCCCTCGCGGCTGCGCATGTTCAACGTCCACTTCGCTCCGGGCGCCCACACGGCCTGGCACCGGCATCCGAACGGGCAGGTGCTGCACGTGCTGGAGGGCGAGGGTCTGGTGCAGCGCAAAGGCGGTGCGGTGGAGGCGATCCGCGCGGGCGACACGGTGTGGATCGAGCCGGACGAATGGCACTGGCACGGCGCCGCGCCGCGCACCTTCATGACCCATCTCGCGGTCGTGGAGGCCGCCGAGAACGGCACGACGACCGAGTGGCACGCGCACGTGGCCGACTACCCCGCCTGAGAAAGGGATGCGCGAGATGCACGCCATGCAGTACGAGTTCGCCCTTCCCGCCGACTACGACATGGGCGTCATCCGCTCCCGCGTCGCCCGTGTCGCGCATCTGCTGGACGACTGGGACGGCCTTGGCATCAAGACGTATGTGCTGCGCGAGCGCGGGGTGCACGGCTCGCCGGTGAACCAGTACGGGCCGTTCTACCTCTGGAACACCATGGAGGGCATGAACAGCTTCCTGTGGGGAGGAACCTTCCAGGGGCCCGTCGACGACTTCGGGCGGCCGGCGATCCGGCAGTGGACGGGGCTGGCGTTCGAGGAGGGCACCGCGACCGGGGCGGCGCCCGCGTTCGCCGTGCGGCGGCGGCAACCGGTGCCGGAAGGCGTGGAGTTGGCCGCGTTCATGGCGGACGCGGCGGCCGAGACCGGGCGGCTGGCGGCGGAGGACGGCGCGGTCCTCGCCGCGGCGGCCGTGGACACGCGCGCGTGGGAGCTGGTCCACTTCTCGCTCTGGGAGCACGACACGCCCAAGGCCGACGGAGACCTCTACCAGGTGCTGCACCTGTCCGCGCCCGGCCGTGACCGGCTGCCGCGCGGGCGGCAGTGGTGAGCCGCGTCCGCACGGTCCTCGGCGACATACGGCCCGATGAGCTGGGCGTGTGCGACGCGCACGACCATCTGTTCCTGCGCAGCCCGCGGTTGCCGGGCCAGGAGCTGAACGACCTGTCGGCCGCGCGGGCCGAGCTGGCCGCGTTCCGGGCGGCGGGCGGAGCGGCCGTCGTGCAGTGGACGCCGTACGGCATGGGACGGCGGGCGGCGGACCTGCCGGAGCTGTCCCGGGACACGGGTGTGCGGCTGGTCTGCGCCACGGGCCTGCACCAAGCGGCGCACTACGACTCCGAGTTGCTCGGCAGGCTGCGCGCCGACGGCCTCACCGAGCTGTTCGTGTCCGAGCTGACCGGCGGCATCGGCACGAGCGGGGTGCGGGCCGGGCTGATCAAGGTGGCGGGCGGTTTCCACGCGCTCGACGCGCACGCCCGCCGCACCATGACGGCCGCGGCCGAGGCGCACCACGCCACCGGCGCACCCATCGCCGTGCACCTGGAGCTGGGCACCGGCGCGCCGGACGTACTCGACCTGCTGTGCGGCGAGTTGAGGGTGCCCGGCGAGCGGGTGATCCTGGGCCATCTGAACCGCTTCCCCGACCCGGTGGTGCACCGGCAGGCCGCCGAGTCCGGCTGCTGGCTGGCCTTCGACGGGCCGTCCCGCGCCCATCACGCCACCGACTGGCAGATGCCGGAGGCGGTACGGGCGCTGGCGGACGCCGGCTTCGGTGACCGGCTGCTGCTCGGCGGCGACACGGTGGTCGCCGGGGCCCGCTCGGTCGACGGCGGGCCCGGGATGCCGTACCTGCTGCGCCGGCTGCGGCCCCGGCTGGACGCTGCGCTGGGCGCGGACCTGGTGGACCGCATCCTCACCGAGCATCCGGGACGGGCGTTCGCGGCCGACTGGACGTGAGCGGAGAGGCGTGGCCCGATCGCATCGATGCCTGTCCCTCCGGACGGTTCCCGCTCCGGCGACCGAGCGTGTCCACGCTGACGGCCGCCGTCTACTTCACCCGCTCCGTGGGCCTGCGGCGGCGCAGGTCGGCCTCGGCATGGGCCTCGGCGCGGTCAGGACCGGCTGCTCGGGGTCGGCGTCGCTCCGGCGCCCCAGGCCAGTACTCCGGCGCCTTCCACCTCGGCAGCGGCCTGGTCGGCGTCGCGCCACCGTCCGTCCTGGCCTGGCTCTGTCTCACCCGGGGTGGGCCGGGCTGGATCTGTATGGGCGCCGTGTTCGGGTGCGCGGGGCTCCCGGCGCCGCCGGCAGTCCGCTCGGCGCTGCGGTCCCGCCCGGCCGAGGTGCCGAGCGCCGCCACCGGGTGACGGCCAAGTCACCCGAGGCGACCAGGACCCCCGTCAGCGCAGCGCCCCCAGCGGGTCGTCCAGGACCGGTTGCCAGGCCAGTTCGGCAGCGCCGACCAGGCTGTTGTGGTCCAGGGTGCACGGAAGGATCGGCACGCCGCCGCTCTGACCCCACAGGCTGCGGTCGGCGACGACCGCGCGAAGCCGGCCGGGGTCGGCGTCCAGGAGGGTGCGGTGCAGGCCGCCGAGGATGATGCGGTCGGGGTTGAGGATGTTGACCAGGCCGGCCAGACCCAGGCCCAGACGGTCGATCAGGGCCTCGGCGGCCCTGCGGACGGCAGGGTCGTCGTACTGGGTGTCCAGCAGGTCGTTGGCCTGCTGGAGCAACGACAGCTCGGGGCCCGGCTCGCGGCCGGCCTCGGCCAGCAGGGCCAGCGGGTCGGCCTCCACGTCCAGACAGCCGCGGCTGCCGCAGTGGCAGGGCCGGCCCTCCGGGTTGACGGTGAGATGGCCGACCTCCAGGGCGAGCCCCGAACTTCCCGTGTGCAGACGGCCGTCCAGCACGAGGGCGCCGCCGACGCCGCGGTGTCCGGTGGCCACGCACAGCAGGTCCCGGGCGCCGCGGCCGGCGCCGTGCCGGTGCTCGGCGAGCGCGGCGAGGTTGACGTCGTTGCCGGCGAAGGCAGGCCCGGTGATGCCCGCCGCGCGCACGCACTCCGTGAAGATCCGCCGGACGGGAGCGCCGACCGGCCAGGCCAGGTGCAAGGGGTTGAGGGCGAGCCCGTCGGGTTCGGCCACGGCGGACGGTACGGCGAGTCCGGCGCCGACACAGCGGCGGCCGGTCGTGCGCAGCAGCTCCGCGCCCGCCTCCACGACCGAGCCGAGCACCTTCGCCGGGTCGGCGTCGACGGTCTCGCAGCCGGGCGCGGTCGCCACGATCCGCCCGCCGAGGCCGACCAGCGCGGCCCGGAAGCCGTCGGCGTGCACCTGCGCGGCGAGCGCCACCGGGCCGTCCTCGGCGACCTCCAGCCGGTGCGAGGGGCGGCCCTGCGAACCGGCCGCGGCGCCCGGCCGGGCGTCCACCCGGATCAGTCCGAGCGCCTCCAGCTCGGCGGCCACCGCACCGGCGGTCGCCCGGGTGACCCCGAGTTCCGCGGTGAGCACGGCCCGGGTGGGGGCCCGCCCGGTGTGCACCAGCTCCAGCGCGGGCCCGAGCGCTCCGCGCCCTCGGTCCAGCCGCGCCCTGGAGGTGTTCCTCTCCCCCGCCGTCCGGGGATCCGCCTTGCCGCTCATGAGGGCGAGTCTCCCATGATCCGCAGGTGCGGCGGCCTACAGGCCGCTGACCCGAAGCGTGATGTTCAGACGTCCGGACAGCCCCAACTCGGTCGGCGCGGTGCCGCCGTGCACCCGCGGAACCCCGTGGTAGGCGAGCCGGGAGGGTCCGCCGAAGACGAACAGGTCGCCGCTGCGAAGCTCCACGTCCGTGTACGGCTTCGCGCGCGTCTCGGTGTTGCCGAAGCGGAACACGCATGTGTCGCCCAGGCTCAGGGAGACCACCGGCGCGTCCGCCTTCTCGTCGCTGTCGCGGTGCATGCCCATGCGGGCGTCGCCGTCGTAGAAGTTGATCAGTGCGATGTCGTACGCGTACGGCTCCTGGGGGCCCAGCGCGGCGACGGCGGCGCGGCGGCCGAGCTCGCCGAACCAGGCCGGGAACGGCTTCACGGGGGCGCCGTCGCCGTCGACGGCCGTACGGGCGTAGGCGTACGGGTACGCGTGCCGGCCGGGGCAGTCGGGGTTGTCCCGTACGGCCCGCCCGCAGTTCGGGCACCTGCGCACGACACCCCAGTGCCGGCCGAGGCAGACCTGTCGGGCGGTCATCGTGCCGCCGCCCGGGGTGCGGACGGTGCGCAGTCCGGCCGGCGGCCGCGCCCAGTCCCGGCAGGCGGCGAGCAGCTCGCGCTGGCGGCCCGCGTCCAGCCAGTCCGGGACGTGCACGGCGCCCGGCGCGACCTGAGCGCGCTCCCTGGGAAACAGCTCCGCGTCCACACGCTCCATCTTGCCGCAGGGCCGCCCCAGCAGCTCTGAGCTGCGGCTCCGCTAGCCTGGGAGGCACGATGAGCGACCGAATGACGACACCGTGGGGCGAGGTCGAGCTGTCCCGCTTCCCCGACGATCCCCGCGACCGGCTGCGCGCCTGGGACGCCTCCGACGCGTACCTGCTGCGCCACCTGGCCGAGGAGGGGGTGCCGCTCACCGGCTCGATCGTGGTGGTCGGGGACCGCTGGGGCGCGCTGGCCACGGCGCTCGCGCAGCACCGGCCGGCGCAGATCACCGACTCCTTCCTGAGCCAGGAGGCGACCCGGGCGAATCTTGCGCGGGCCGGTGTCGAGCCGGGTGCCGTCCAGTTGCTGACCACCCAGGATCCGCCGCCGCAGCGGGTGGACGTGCTGCTGGTGCGGGTGCCGAAGAGCCTGGCGCTGCTGGAGGACCAGCTGCTGCGTCTGGCGCGCGCCGTGCACGCCGGCACGGTGGTCGTGGGCACCGGGATGGTGAAGGAGATCCACACCTCCACGCTGCAGCTGTTCGAGCGGATCCTCGGACCGACCCGGACCTCTCTGGCACAGCAGAAGGCCCGGCTGATCTTCTGCACCCCGGACCCGGCCCTGGAGCGGCCGGCGAACCCATGGCCGTACAGCTATGTCCTTCCGGACGGCGTCGGGGCGGTCTCCGGGCGCCCGGTCGTCAACCACGCCGGCGTCTTCTGCGCCGACCGCCTCGACATCGGCACCCGCTTCTTCCTGCAGCACCTGCCCGGTCCGGGCGCGGGCCGCGTGGTGGACCTCGGGTGCGGCAACGGCGTGGTCGGTACGGCGGTGGCGCTCGCCGATCCGTCGGCCGAGGTGCTGTTCGTGGACGAGTCCTTCCAGGCCGTGGCCTCGGCGGAGGCCACCTACAAGGCCAACGGGGTGCCGGGACATGCTGAGTTCCGCGTCGGCGACGGGCTGGCCGGGGTGGCGCCGGGCAGCGTGGACCTGGTCCTGAACAACCCGCCCTTCCACTCCCACCAGGCCACGACCGACGCGACGGCGTGGCGGATGTTCACGGGGGCGCGGCGCGCGCTGCGGCCGGGGGGTGAGCTGTGGGTGATCGGGAACCGGCACCTCGGGTATCACGTGAAGCTGAGGCGGTTGTTCGGGAACAGCGAACTGGTGGCCTCCGACCCGAAGTTCGTGGTGCTGAGGGCCGTCAAGAAGGCCTAGGCCGTCCGGGAGAGGACCCCGATGATCCGGCGTACCTCGTCGGCCATCGCCTCCCGCCCCACGCTGAGGTACTTGCGCGAGTCGACGGCCTCCGGGTGAGCCGCGAGGAAGTCCCGGATCGCGCCGGTCATGGCCACATTGAGCGCCGTGCCGACGTTGACCTTGGCGATGCCGCCGGTGACCGCCGCGATCAGGCCGTCGTCCGGAACCCCGGAGGAGCCGTGCAGCACGAGGGGGACGGGCAGGGCGGCGGACAGTCGTTCGAGCAGGCCGTGGTCGAGGGTGGCGGTGCGGGTGGTCATCGCGTGCACGCTGCCGACGGCGACGGCGAGCGCGTCCACCCCGGCGCCCGCCACGAAGTCGCGGGCCTGGTCCGGATCGGTGCGGGCGCCGGGCGCGTGGGCGTCCAGCGGGAGCCTGCCGTCCTTGCCGCCGATCTGGCCCAACTCGGCCTCGATCCACAGCCCTTGGGAATGAGCCCAGTCGGCGGCGGTCCGGGTGGCGGAGAGGTTGTCGGCGTACGGCAGCCGGGCCGCGTCGTACATCACCGAGCTGAACCCGGCGTCGGGCGCCTGGCGCAGCAGGTGGTCGCTCTGCACATGGTCCAGGTGCAACGCGACGGGAACGGCGGCGCGTTCGGCGGCGGCGACGGCGGCCCTGGCCAGCGGCAGCAGCCGCCCGTAGCGGAATTTGACGGCGTTCTCGCTGACCTGGAGCACGACGGGCGCGCCGGCCGACTCGGCGCCGGCGATGACGGCCTCGACGTGCTCCAGGGTGATGACGTTGAACGCGGCGACGGCGGATCTGGTTTCGGCGGCTGCGGTGACCAGCTCGCCGGTGGACGCGAGGGGCACGTGAGGTGTCCTTCCGGGCGCGGGTCGGGGCTCAGGGGGCGAGGATCACCGAGCGGGTGAGATGGCGCGGCCGGTCGGGGTCGAGGCCGCGGGCGGCGGCGACGGCGACCGCGAGCCGCTGGACGCGGACGAGTTCGGCGAGCGGGTCGAGCCCGCCCTCGATCCACAAGCCGCCGGTGGTGCGGACCTGTTCGGCGAGCCCCCCGGGTGCCTCGCCGAGCATCCAGGTGGCCGTGCCCTCGGTGGTGACGCTGATCGGACCGTGCCGGTACTCCATCGCCGGATAGGCCTCGGTCCAGGACAGCGAGGCCTCGCGCATCTTCAGCCCGGCCTCGCTGGCGAGCCCGACGGTCCAGCCGCGCCCGAGGAAGGTGAACTGGGTGCAGGCGACCAGGCCTTCGGGCAGGGGGGTGGTCAGTGCCGTGCGCGCGTCGGCGACGACGGAGTCGGTGTGCAGGCCGAGGTGGGCGCGCAGGAGGGTGAGGGCGGTGGTGGCGAACCGGGTCTGGACGACGGAGCGCTCGTCGGCGAAGTCCAGGACGACCAGGTCGTCGGCGGCCGAGGTCACCGGGGTGTCCGGATCGCCGGTGACGGCCGTGGTCCGGATCCTGCCCCTCAACTCGCCCAGCAGTTCCAGCACTTCGGTGGTGGTGCCGGAGCGGGTGAGGGCCACCACCCGGTCGTACGAGCGCCCGTACGGGAACTCGGAGGCCGCGAAGGCGTCGGTCTCGCCCCGGCCCGCGCCCTCCCGTAGGGCGGCCACCGCCTGCGCCATGAAGTACGAGGTCCCGCACCCCACGATCGCTACCCGCTCCCCCGGCCCCGGCAGTGCGTCCCGGTACCGCCCCGCCTCCTCGGCCGCCCGTATCCAGCACTCCGGCTGGCTGTTCAGCTCGTTCTCGACATGGCTCATGGCCACACCCTCCCCTTGCTGATTGTTCCTGCAAGATATAGCGAGTTTTCGAGCAGTATCAAGCATTCGAGCGCAGAGAGAGGTGCGCTAGGGTCACCGGGAACACTTCGGAACGGAGGCTGCGGATGTCCCGGGACGCCCGCTGGAAGGCGCTGCTGGAACTGCTCGTCGAGCGCGGCCGGCTGGAGGTGGAGGAGGCGGCGGCCGAGCTGGAGGTGTCGGCGGCGACGATCCGCCGGGACTTCGACCAGCTCGCCGAGCAGCAGATGCTGGTGCGCACCCGGGGCGGCGCGGTGGTGCACGGGGTGTCGTACGAACTCCCGCTGCGCTACAAGACGGCCCGCCGGGCCTCGGAGAAGCAGCGCATCGCCAAGGCCGTGGCCGAACTCGTCGCGCCCGGCGAGGCGGTGGGGCTGACCGGCGGCACGACCACCACGGAGGTGGCCCGCGCCCTCGCCGTACGCGGCGATCTGGCCACCGGATCGCCCGCGCTGACGATCGTCACCAACGCGCTCAACATCGCCAACGAGCTCGCCGTACGGCCGCAGTTCAAGATCGTGGTGACGGGCGGGGTGGCGCGCCCGCAGTCCTACGAGCTCATCGGCCCGCTCGCGGACGGGGTGCTCGGTCAGATCACGCTCGACGTGGCGGTGCTCGGGGTGGTCGCCTTCGACGTCACGCACGGCGCGGCGGCCCATGACGAGGCGGAGGCCGCGATCAACCGGCTGCTGTGCGAGCGCGCCGAGCGGGTGGTGGTCGCCGCGGACTCCAGCAAGCTGGGCCAGCGGGCGTTCGCCTGGATCTGCGGGGCGGAGCTGGTGGACACGCTCGTGACGGACGCGGCGGCGGGACCGGAGACGGTACGCCGCTTCGAGGAGGCGGGCGTCCGGGTCGTCACGGTGTGACGGCGGGCGCGGCTCGGGCGGGGAACGGTCCGCCGGCACCGGCTGCCGGCTGCCCGCCGCACTGCGGGTGCCGTTCGAGGCGTGCAGCCGGCGCGAGTTCAAGGCATCGAGTTCAAGGCATGCAGTCGACGCGAGTTCAGCGGCGCGCTCGGCCTTCGCATCCACCACGCCACGCCGCTCGGATCCGACGCCACACCGCGACGCCGCTCGGATCCGACGCCACCGCGCCAGGCCGTGCGCCTCAGATGCCGCCGCGGTCGGCCTTCACAAACCCCGCGCCGCGCTGGTCGTTGCAGCCCGTCGATGGCCGGTCGAGCGGGTCGGGCCAAGCCTGCTGGGCCTGGAGCGCCACGCTCACCAGGGTCAACAGCAGATCGACGTCGCTCGCCGCGTCGAGGCGCAGGGTCACCCACTGCGAACCGGACACGATCCTGATCGCCCCCGAGTCCCTGAGGTCCTTGGCGAAGCGCCGGATCGCCCGGTCGGTCAGCCGCAGATCCACATCGCGGTCCGAGTGGAAGTGGGCGATCTCGCCCTGGGCCGAACTCACCGCCTGTCCCAGGCCGCAGCTCGGGACCGCCTGACTCAGGTCGGGCCAGGTCGCCAGTTGCGCGAGCGCGCGCGAGGCCAACGTCATGGGCCCATCATGGCCCGCTCACCCCTCGGCAACCAGCTCGTGAGCAAGCATTAACCGACCTGTATCCCACCGCGGAGCGCGTGTGGACGCCCTCGGAGCACACCGAACGAGGCATGCGGGCAGCCGTGTTGACGCCGCCGTCGACCCGAGCGAGCACAAGTCGGTGCAGGTCAAGGGCGCATCGGTTGATTCCTGGGCACTCGGGCTCCAGGCACGCAGCGTCCGGCAGTCCGAAGCACGGCAGGAGGCCGTTGTCGCCGAAGCGGGTGATGGCGGAGATCCGGTCGTCTCGCAGTGTGAGAACGACAAGCCGGCAGGCGCGGGCGACCGGGCTGCCGGGCTCGCGCAGACAGCTGCCGAACGCGGGCCGGCCGTTCGCACGGGTGGGTACGAGGCGGAACACCCGGCCGCCCCACCAGGGCAGGACGCCGTAGAACCGGGCGATCGCCGTGTGTCCCTGGTACTGGAGCGGCTCGGGCGGCATCGCCAGCCAAGCGTCCCGCCTGGGAAGGCGGGACCCGAAGGCGGGCGCACGGACACCGCCGCAGGCACACACACGCCCTGCTCTCGCCTCCCGCACACCCGGCACGCCACCAGGCCTGCCCGACCGCCCGGCATATCCCTTGCCCACTCCCGCGCCGCCACCTAGCCTCACTTTGTGCCGCAAATAAACAAACCACCGACGCACAGCGTCGTGCCGGGTGGCAGCCGCGGTCTCTCCCGGCTCCGCATCGCCCTGACCGCCTTCTTCGCCCTCGACGGCTTCGTCTTCGCGGGCTGGGTCGTCCGGATCCCCGCCATCAAGCAGCAGACCGACTCCTCCGCCAGCGCCCTGGGCCTGGCCCTGCTCGGCGTCTCCGCCGGCGCCGTCGTCACCATGACCCTGACCGGGCGGCTGTGCCGCCGTTACGGCAGCCATCCGGTCACCGTGGTCTGCGCCGTCCTGCTCTCCCTCAGCGTCAGCCTGCCCCCACTGACCCACTCCGCGCCCGCCCTCGGCGCCGTACTCCTTGTCTTCGGCGCCGCCTACGGCGGCATCAACGTCGCCTTCAACAGTGCCGCCGTCGATCTGGTGGCCGCTTTGCGGCGGCCGATCATGCCGTCGTTCCACGCGGCGTTCAGCCTCGGTGGCATGATCGGCGCCGGTGTCGGCGGTCTGGTCGCCGGCGCGCTCTCCCCCACGCGCCATCTGTTCGGGCTCACGCTGATCGGGCTGCTCGTCACGGCCGTCGCCGGGCGCACCCTGTTGCGGCAGCAACCGCCCCTCCCGGCGGACCGCACCCCCTCCTCACCCCCGCACACGCACCGCGCCGCCGCGGCGCGGCGGACCGGCGGCCGCGGGCTGGTCGTCGTCTTCGGGCTGATCGCGCTGTGCACGGCCTACGGCGAGGGCGCCATGGCCGACTGGGGCGCGCTCCACCTCCAGCAGGACCTCGCGGCGTCGTCCGGCACGGCGGCGGCCGGGTACGCGTGTTTCGCGCTGGCCATGACCGTGGGCCGGGCGACCGGCACGACCCTCCTGGAGCGCCTCGGCCGGGCCCGCACGGTGATCGCCGGAGGCACCGTCGCGGCGGTGGGCATGCTGCTCGGCTCACTCGCGCCGTCCGTGTGGGCCGCGCTGCTCGGCTTCGCCGTCACCGGCCTGGGGCTCGCCAACCTCTTCCCGGTCGCCGTGGAGCGGGCGGGTGCACTGACCGGTCCGTCCGGTGTGGCCGTCGTCTCGACCTTCGGCTACGGCGGCATGCTGCTCGGGCCGCCCGCCATCGGCTTCATGGCCGACTGGTTCTCCCTGCCGGCCGCGCTCACCAGCATCGCGGCACTGGCCGCCGTCGCCGCCGCCATCGGGGTGTCCACGCGGCGGACGATGGGCGCCTGAGGCCACGGCAGCGGGATCCGCCGGAACCTTCACCACACCGACCGGAACCCTCACCGCACCGAGAAGACGCCGCCGGCCGGCTCCGGCCCGGCGAGCCCGGTCAACGCCGCGCCGAAACCGCCCGGTCATCCACCGCACCGCAAAACGCCCGGTCAGCGTCGCACCGAAAGCCCGGTCGGCCCCCGCGTCGCACATTGCCGCCCGGTGGAGCGCGCCCATCCGGCACACTCACGGCCATGGACATTGCCGACTTCCTTCAGACCCTGGACCGGGAGGGCCGGCTGCTCGCGGCGGCCGCCGCTGCGGCGGGGACCGATGCCAAGGTGCCGACCTGCCCGGAGTGGCAGGTGCGCGACCTGCTGCGGCACACCGGCACGGTGCACCGGTGGGCCGCGGCCATCGTCGCCGACGGGCGCACGGAACCCAGCCCCTTCGGCGACCTGCCGGACCTGGACGGTGCCGAACTGGTGGACTGGTACCGGGACAGTCACCGCCTGCTGGTAGACACCCTGGCCGCCGCGCCGGCCGACCTGGAGTGCTGGACCTTCCACCCGGCGCCCAATCCCTCGGCGCTGGCCTTCTGGACCCGCAGGCAGGCGCACGAGACGACCGTCCACCGGTACGACGCTCAGGCCGCGCGCGGCGGGACGGCATCGCCGATCGAGCCGGACTTCGCGGTGGACGGCATCGACGAGTTGCTGCGCGGCTTCCACGCCCGCTCCAGGAGCCGCGTCCGTACGGACGAGCCGCGCCTGCTGCGGGTCCGGGCGGTGAACGCGGGGCCGGACGCCGTGTGGACCGTACGGCTCACGGCGGAGCCACCGCTGACCGTCCCGGGCGCAGCGGACGAGGCCGATGCCGAACTGTCGGGCCCCGCCGACCGGTTGTACCTCGCCCTGTGGAACCGGGAGCCCGTGCCGAGCGTGTCAGGTGATCGCTCCCTCGCCGCCCTCTGGCGGGAGAAGAGCGGAATCTGACACCCGGTCAGTCGCGCTCGGTCAGCATCCGGGCCAGCACCGCGCGCTGTACCGGCCGTACCTCGCCGTGCAGCGCGCGCCCCTTCGCCGTGAGCGCCACGCGCACCCCGCGCCGGTCCTCGGCACACATGGCGCGTTCGACCAGGCCGTCCTTCTCCAGGCGCCCGATCAGCCGGGACAGCGCGCTCTGGCTGAGATGGACGCGCTCGGAGATCTCCTGGACGCGGTAGGCGCAGCCGCCGTCCGTCGCCGCGCCCTCGGCCAGCAGGTCGAGGACCTCGAAGTCGCTGGCACACAGGCCGTGTCCGTGCAGGGCCCGGTCCAGCTCGCACTGGGTGCGGGCATGCAGCCCCAGGATGCCCCGCCACTGCTCCACGAGCGCCTGCTCGGCCCTGTTCGACGCCATGGGCGCACCGTAGCAGAGAAACAAGATTATTGCATCGGAATTAAATGTACTTGCATTTCATGCATGCGCATGTAGCGTCTTCCGCATGACCTCTCCGCTCACCCCCTCCGCGACCCCGTCCTCGACGGTTCGCTGGACCCCCCGGCTGTGGGGCACCCTGCTGGTGCTCTGCGCGGCGATGTTCCTGGACGCACTGGACGTGTCGATGGTCGGCGTCGCACTGCCGTCCATCGGCTCCGACCTGCACCTGTCCACGTCGACGCTGCAATGGATCGTCAGCGGCTACATCCTGGGTTACGGCGGCCTGCTCCTCCTCGGCGGCCGCACCGCCGACCTGCTCGGCCGGCGCCAGGTGTTCCTCGTCGCCCTCGGCGTCTTCGCACTCGCCTCGCTGCTCGGCGGGCTCGTGGACTCGGGTCCGCTGCTGATCGCCAGCCGGTTCATCAAGGGCCTGAGCGCGGCCTTCACGGCCCCGGCCGGCCTGTCGATCATCACCACGACGTTCCCGGAGGGCCCGCTGCGCAACCGCGCCCTCTCCATCTACACCACCTGCGCCGCGACCGGCTTCTCCATGGGCCTGGTGCTCTCGGGCCTGCTCACCGAGGCCAGCTGGCGCTTCACCATGCTGCTGCCCGCACCGATCGCCCTGATCGCACTGCTCGCCGGTCTGCGGCTGCTGCCGCGCAGCGCCCGTGAGGAGAACCACGACGGCTACGACATCCCCGGTGCCATCCTCGGCACCGCGGCGATGCTGCTGCTGGTCTTCACCGTCGTCCAGGCGCCCCAGGCCGGCTGGGCCTCGGCCCGCACACTGCTGTCCTTCCTCGCCGTCGCGGTGCTGCTGACCGTCTTCGTCCTGGTCGAACGGCGCTCGCCGAGCCCGCTGATCCGGCTGGGCGTGCTGCGCTCGGGCAGCCAGGTCCGCGCTCAGCTCGGCGCGATCGCCTTCTTCGGCAGTTACGTCGGCTTCCAGTTCCTGACGACGCTGTACATGCAGTCCCTGCTCGGCTGGTCGGCGCTGCACACGGCACTCGCGTTCCTGCCGGCGGGCGCGCTGGTGGCGGTGTCCTCCACGAAGGTAGGCGCGATCGTCGACCGGTTCGGCACCCCGCGCCTGATCGCGACCGGCTTCGCCTTCATGGTCCTCGGCTACGCGCTGTTCCTGCGGGTCGACCTCGACCCGGTGTACGCGGCCGTGATCCTGCCGTCCATGCTGCTGATCGGCGCGGCCTGCGCGCTGGTCTTCCCGTCGCTCAACATCCAGGCCACCAACGGAGTCGAGGACCATGAGCAGGGCATGGTCTCCGGCCTGCTCAACACCTCGGTGCAGGTGGGCGGCGCGATCTTCCTGGCGGTGGTCACCGCCGTGGTGACCGCGGACGCCCCCGCGCACGCCACCCCGCAGGCCGTCCTCGACAGCTACCGGCCGGGCTTCATGGTCGTCACGGGCATCGCGGCGGCGGGCCTGCTGATCACCCTCACCGGCCTGCGCAGCCGTCGTACGCAGCGGTCCCTCGTGGTCGCCAGGTCCACCGTGGAGGAGGCGGAAGCGGAGCGCGTGGCGGTCCGTGACTAGGGGGACGCCTCCAACCGTGCGCCCGGCGGGGCCGATTGCCCCGCCGGGCGCCCGTCTGTGAAGCTGGGGGAATGGACGCATACGGGGGACGCCGCAAGGCTCGACAGGACGCGGCGACGGTGGAGATCGGCTACGCGCTGGTGAGCGCAGCCTTCGCGGCGGCCGTGCTGTTCGGGGCCGTGGCCGGGCCGGCACTGCTCTTCGACCTGCCGCCGCTGCTGTCCAAGGTCCTGCTGCGGCTCGGTACGACGGTCGCACCGGTGGTGTTCGTCGCCCGGGTGGTGAGCGTGCTGGTGCGCTTCCGGCGGGCGGTTCAGCCCAGCCAGCCGGGTCGCACCAGACCCGACTCGTAGGCCAGCACGACCAGTTGGGCCCGGTCCCGGGCGCCCAGTTTCACCATCGTGCGGCTCACGTGGGTCTTGGCGGTGAGCGGGCTGACCACCAGCCGCCGGGCGATCTCCTCGTTGGACAGGCCGATGCCGACCAGCGCCATCACCTCCCTCTCCCGCTCGGTGAGCCGGGCGAGCGCGTCCGCCGCCGCGGGCTCCTTGGAGCGGGCCGCGAACTCCGCGATCAGCCGGCGCGTGACGCCCGGCGACAGCAGCGCGTCGCCCTGGACCACCGCCCGTACCGCACGCAGGAGTTCGTCCGGTTCGGTGTCCTTCACCAGAAAGCCGGAGGCGCCGGAGCGGATCGCTTCGAAGACGTACTCGTCCAGCTCGAAGGTGGTGAGCATGACCACCTTGACGTCCTTCAGCTCCGCGTCACCGGTGATGCGCCGGGTCGCGGTGAGACCGTCGAGCAGGGGCATGCGGATGTCCATCAGGACCACGTCCGGCCGCAGTTCGCGCACCAGGCGCACCGCCTCCTCGCCGTCGGCCGCCTCCCCGGCCACCTCGATGTCCGGCTGGGCGTCGAGCAACGCCCTGAAACCGGCCCGCACGAGCGACTGGTCGTCGGCGAGCAGTACCCGGATCACTGGTCCTCCCTGGTGTGCGACGGCAGTACGGCGAGCACCCGGAAGCCGCCGTCGGGGCGCGGGCCCGCCTCGATGGTGCCACCCAGCGCGGCGGCCCTCTCCCGCATGCCGGCCAGTCCGTTGCCGCTGCCCCCGGCGTCGGCGCCGGTGGCCGGACCGTCGTCGTCGATGCGCAGCCGCAGCACCTCGCCGTCGTGGGCGAACCGCACGCGCGCGTGCCGCGATCCGGAGTGCCGTACGACGTTGGTCAGGGCCTCCTGCACGATACGGAAGGCGGCCAGGTCGGCGCCCGGCGGCAGCTGCGGCGGCTCGCCCTCGATCTCCACGTTGAGTCCGGCCGCGGCCGCCTGCTCCAGCAGTTCCGGCAGCCGGTCCAGGCCGGGGGCGGGGGCGCGCGGCGCGGCGCCCGGGGCGCGCAGGGTGTCGAGCACCTGGCGCACTTCGCCGAGCGCCTCTTTGCTGGCGGCCTTGATGGTGGTGAGCGCGGCCCGCGCCTGCTCGGGGTCGCTGTCGAGCAGGGCGAGCCCCATGCCGGCCTGGACGTTGATGACCGAGATGCTGTGCGCGAGGACGTCGTGCAACTCGCGGGCGATCCGCAGCCGTTCCTCGTCCGCGCGGCGCCGCGCCGCCTCCGCCCGGTCGGCGCGCTCCCGCGCCCACTGCTCGCGCCGCACCCGGACCAGTTCGGCGAGGGCGACGACGGCCAGCACCCAGGCGCCGATGCCGATCTCCTGATAGACGCTGCCGCCCTCGTCGTCCGAGGGCGGGAGCCAGCGGTAGAGCCACAGGGCGACCAGGGCGTGCCCGGCCCACAGCAGCCCCACGGCTCCCCAGGCCGCCCGCCGGTGCCCGGCGACGACCGCGCTGAAAAAGCCGACGGCGGCGGTCAGGAAGACCGGTCCGTAGGGATAGCCCGCGGCCAGGTAGCCGAGGGTCACCGCCGCGGTGCCGTAGGCCACGGCCACCGGGTGCCGGTGCCGCCACAGCAGCAGGACCGAGCCGACGAGCAGCAGCACGCGCGCGTAACCGTCCAGGGGCACACGGTGGGGCTGGCTGTGGGCCGCGAAGTGGGTGCCGATGAGGACGAACGCGGTGAGCAGCACGGTGGTGCGCCAGGGCCAGTGCGCCCGGTCCGGCTCCGTCTCGTCGGGGGCGCCCCGCCACGGCGGCCCGTGCCGCCGCCACTGACCTGGGGCGCGCCGCTCTTCCATGCAGGCCACGGTAGACGCCGCCGGGCGGCACGGGCGTCGGCCGGACGAGGTGATCACGCGTACTCCCGGGGAAGTACGACGCCGACCGCGCGCTCGGTATCGGGTGCCGCCCTGCGCCTACCGCAGCCCCACGCCGTGCGCCAGCCCCGTGACCGCGTGCCGGAAGAAGGCCTCCCGGTCCTCGACCACCTTGTTGAACTGGCCGAACAGCTCGAAGCTGACCAGCCCGAACAGCTGGGCCCAGGCCGCCACGAGCGCCGTGATCGCCTCGGGAGGCAGATCGGGAGCGAGGTCGGCGGCCATGCGCTCGGCCTCGGGGCGCAGCCCGTCGGGCACGGGGAGGTCGGCGAGGCCGGAGTCGTCGAGGGCGTCCCGGAGGATGCCGATGAAGACCAGGCCGACCCGGGCGGCGGCCGGGACGGTGGTCTGCGGGGCGGCATAGCCCGGCACGGGCGAGCCGTAGATCAGCGCGTACTCGTGCGGATGGGCGAGCGCCCAGCCGCGCACCGCCTCGCACACCGCCGTCCAGCGGGCCACCGGAGCGGCGCCGGCCGCTGCGTCCCGCGCCTGCTCGGCCGCCTCGCCGAGGGAGTCGTAGGCATCGATGATCAGGGCGGTGAGCAGCTCGTCACGGCTGGGGAAGTAGCGGTAGAGCGCGGAGGAGACCATGCCCAGTTCGCGGGCGACGGCCCGCAGCGAGAGCTTGGCCGCGCCTTCCTCCGCCAGCTGTCTGCGGGCCGCTTCCTTGATGGCGGCGGTGACTTCGATCCTGGCCCGTGCCCGGGCGCCCTGTGCGGTGCTCATGCTTGCAGTCTGCCACGAACGAGAGCAGTGCACGCAAAAGAGAACACCGAACAAAAAAGAGAGCGCCGCTCTTGCTTTGGAGCACCCGTCTGCGCCACAATCGAGTCAAGCGAGAGCACCGCTCTCCCAAACCGTGGGGGTCAGCATGTCGACACACGTGAAGAAGCCGGGCTGGTTCACCGTCAACGTCTTCAACCGGGCCGTGGCCTGGCTCACCCGGCGCGGCCTCAGCATCTGGGGCTCCCGGGTGCTGGCGGTGCGCGGACGCAAGAGCGGAGAGTGGCGCACCACTCCGGTGAACCTGCTGACGGTGGACGGGCAGCACTACCTGCTCGCCCCGCGCGGCCATGTCCAGTGGACCCACAACATGCGGGCGGCCGGCGGCGGCGAGCTGCGGCTCGGCAAGAACGTGGACGTCTTCACCGCCACCGAGGTCACCGACGACGACAAGGTTCCGCTGCTGCGGGCCTACCTCAAGCGCTGGAAGGCCGAGGTCGGGGTCTTCTTCAACGGCGTCGGCCCCGACTCCCCGGACGAGGACCTGCGGCGCATCGCCCCCGACCACCCGGTCTTCCACATCACGGTCACGAACTGACCGGAACCCGCTCCCGGCTCGGCAGGGACCGGCGCCGCCCCCACGGCCCGGTTCTCGTGCTTCCCCCCCCACCGGCCCGGTTCCCGTGCTTCTCCCGCACCGGCCCGACTCTCGCGCCCCGCACCGGAGTAGCTCTCGCGCCAAGTCGGCCTGGTCCGCACTGGCCCCATCCGGCCCGGTCCGCACTGACCCGGTCGCAGGCCGTGTCCGGCGCGGTCAGGAGGCCGCCGGGTCCTCCACCGGAACCGCCGGCCCCCGGTCCAGCGCGGTCAGGGCGCGCTGGGCGATGGGGTGGGTGCGGACGATGTCGCCCAGGGAGGTCGAGCCCTGGGTGATGTCCCGGAAGGCCTTCCATGCGGGGCGGAAGCCGGTGAGGGCCGCATGGAACAGGCCGGGACGCCTCTCGAAGACGGTCAGCAGACGCTTGCCGACGCTCATCTCGACGCCGAGCCCGGCCTTGATCGCGAACGCGTAGTTCAGGGCCTGGCGGCGGGCGTCCACCGCGTCGTGCGCCTCGGCGATGCGCACCGCCCACTCCCCCGCCAGCCGGCCCGAGCGCAGCGCGAAGGAGATGCCCTCGCGGGTCCACGGCTCCAGCAGTCCGGCCGCGTCACCGCAGACCAGCACCCGGCCCCGGGACAGCGGCGAGTCGTCGGCGCGGCAGCGGGTCAGATGCCCGGAGGACACGGCCGGCTCGAAGCCGGACAGGCCGAGGCGGGCGATGAAATCCTCCAAGTACCGCTTGGTGGCGGCGCCTTCACCGCGCGCGGAGATCACGCCGACCGTGAGGGTGTCGCCCTTGGGGAACACCCAGCCGTAACTGCCCGGCATCGGGCCCCAGTCGATGAGCACCCGCCCCTTCCAGTCCTCGGCGACCGGCTCCGGGACGGGGATCTCCGCCTCCAGGCCGAGGTCCACCTGGTCCAGCTTCACCCCGACGTGCGCCCCTATGCGGCTGGCGCTGCCGTCGGCGCCGACGACCGCGCGGGCCAGCACCGTCTCGCCGCCCTGCAGGACCACGGCGACCGTACGCCGGTCGGGGACCGCCGAGCCGTGCTGCTCGACCCGCTGCACCGTGACGCCCGTACGCAGCTCGGCGCCCGCCTTCTGGGCGTGCTCGACCAGCTGCTGGTCGAACTCGGGCCGGTTGATCAGACCGAACAGCATCTGCTTGGAGCGGCGGGTGCGGGTGAAGCGGCCGTTGTTCGAGAAGGTGACCGCGTGCACCCGGTCACGGAAGGGCAGCTCGAAGCCGGGCGGCAACGCGTCGCGCGAGGGGCCGATGATGCCGCCGCCGCAGGTCTTGTAGCGCGGCAACTCGGCCTTCTCCAGCAACAGCACGCGCCGGCCCGCGACCGCCGCCGCGTAGGCCGCCGAGGCCCCAGCGGGTCCCGCGCCCACCACGACGACGTCCCACACCCGCTCCACGCCGTCCGCCGAAGAGTTCTCGCCGCTCACGATGGTCTACCGCTCCGATCAAGCCGCTGCCGTAGTGTCCCTCGCATCCTACGGCGGCCATCGCCGCAGGCCGCTGTGGGAGTATCGGGGGCACATACCCTGTTCAAGCTGTTCAACGTCGCACCCACGAGGAGCGTGCCCATGCCGTCGAATCCGGTCGCCGAGACCGTCGCCTCACTGCTGCCCAGGGCGAAGGCGGAGCTGACCGAACTGGTCGCCTTCAAGTCGGTGGCGGACTTCACGCAGTTCCCGAAGAGCGAGAGCGAGGGCGCTGCGAACTGGATCGCCGACGCGCTGCGCGCCGAGGGATTCGTCGACGTGGCCCTGCTCGACACCCCGGACGGCACGCAGTCCGTCTACGGCTACCTGCCGGGCCCGGAGGGTGCGAAAACGGTTCTCCTCTACGCGCACTACGACGTGCAGCCCCCGCTGGACGAGGCCGGCTGGACCACCCCGCCGTTCGAGCTCACCGAGCGCGACGGCCGCTGGTACGGCCGCGGGGCCGCCGACTGCAAGGGCGGCGTGATCATGCACCTGCTCGCGCTGCGCGCCCTGAAGGCGAACGGCGGCGTCCCGGTGAACGTCAAGGTGATCGTCGAGGGCTCGGAGGAGCAGGGCACCGGCGGCCTGGAGCGGTACGCCGAGGAGCACCCGGAGCTGCTGGCGGCCGACACCATCGTGATCGGCGACGCGGGCAACTTCCGCGTCGGTCTGCCGACGGTGACCACCACGCTGCGCGGCATGACCCTGGTCCGGGTGCGGATCGACACCCTCGCGGGCAATCTGCACTCCGGCTCGTTCGGCGGCGCCGCCCCGGACGCGCTCGCCGCACTGATCCGCGTACTGGACTCGCTGCGGGCCGAGGACGGCACGACGACGGTCGAGGGGCTGGACTCCACGGGGACGTGGGACGGCCTGGAGTATCCCGAGGAGCAGTTCCGCGCGGACGCCAAGGTGCTCGACGGGGTCGGGCTGATCGGCAACGGCTCGGTCGCCGACCGCGTCTGGGCCCGCCCGGCCGTCACCGTCCTCGGCATCGACTGCCCGCCGGTCGTCGGCGCCACCCCGTCCGTGCACTCCAGCGCGCGTGCGCTGGTCAGCCTGCGGGTGCCGCCGGGCGTGGACGCGGGGCAGGCGAGCAAGCTGCTGGAGGCCCACCTCACGGCGCACACCCCGTGGGGCGCCCGGGTCACCACCGAGCAGATCGGCCAGGGTCAGGCCTTCCGCGCCGACGCCTCCAGCCCGGCCTACCAGGCGATGGCCGACGCGATGGCGGTCGCCTACCCGGGCGAGACCATGCAGTACGCCGGTGAGGGCGGCTCCATCCCGCTGTGCAACACCCTCGCCGGCCTGTACCCGCAGGCGGAGATCCTGCTCATCGGCCTGAGCGAGCCGGAGGCGCGGATCCACGCGGTCAACGAGAGCGTGTCCCCCGGGGAGCTGGAGCAGCTGTCGGTCGCCGAGGCCCTCTTCCTGCGCAACTACGCGGCGGGCTGATCCCTTCTGCCCGTGGCAGAGCGCCCTCGCCCTCGGGCGGGGGCGCCGCCTACGGTCGGCGCATGGGCGTCATCGAACTGCTCCCTCGGCTCCACCTCCTGCGCTTCCCCGTCGGCCAGGCCTATCTCTGGCGCGACGACGACGCGTTGACACTGATCGACGCGGGCACGATCGGTGCCGGCCGCGCCATCGCAGAGGCGGTCGGGGCGCTGGGGCACGCACCCGGGGACGTACGGCGGATCGTGCTGACCCACTTCCACGAGGACCACGTGGGCGGGGCGGGCGAGTTCGCGGCGCTGAGCGGTGCGGAGGTACTGGCCCACCATCTCGACGCGCCGTTCGTGCGAGGTGAACTCAACGGCCCGCCACCGCGCTTCGAGGACTGGGAGCTGCCGATCCACGCGGAGGTCGCCCGGCATCTGCCCGAGGGCACACCGATGCCTCCGGCCGCGCTCACCGATGTCGCCGACGGCGATGTGCTGGGCTTCGGCGGCAGCGGCGCCCGAGTGGTCCACGTACCGGGGCACACGGACGGCAGCATCGCCCTGTTCCTGCCGGACGAGCGGGTGCTGTTCACCGGGGACACGGTGGCGGCCTCACCGCTCGACGGCACGGTGATCCCGGGCGTCTTCAACCTCGACCGGCCCCAACTTCTCGCCTCCCTCGGCCGGTTGGCCGAGCTGGACGCGGAGGTGGCGTGCTTCGGACACGGGGACGCGGTGGTAGGAGGCGCCGCCGCCGCGCTGCGCGAGGTGGCGAACACCCACTGACCAGTGGGCGTGGCCGTCACCCGACGGCTCGTCGTCCTTGCCCGCAGGGGCGGGTCAGCCGACGGGTACCCCCGCCTCCAGATACAGCGCGGTCCCCCGCTCGCGGGCCCGCAGGGCCCAGCGCAGCCGCTCGTAGCGGACCGGCGGCAGCATCTCGGCGGCCTCCTGCTCGCTGGCGAAACGCCAGCCGCGCAGCTCGGGGCCCGGCAGCAGCACCCGGGACGCCTCGCCGGTCTCCAGCCGGCCGCCGTCGAACAGCAGCCGCAGCCCGCCGAAGCCGGGCGGCACCGGCCGTTCCCAGTCCACGACGAGCAGCCGGGGCACCTCCCGCAGCCGTATCCCGGTCTCCTCGGCGACCTCGCGCATCCCGGCGCGGGCCGGTGCCTCGCCGCGCTCGACCACGCCGCCGGGGAACTCCCAGCCGGGCTTGTAGGTGGGGTCCACGAGGAGCACCCGGTCGCGCTCGTCGAAGAGCAGCACCCCGGCGGCCAGGGTCTCGGCGGTCGGCTCGGGGGTCTGCACGATGTCGCAGGGCGGTACGGCACCGCTGCCGACGGCGTCGGCGATGCGGACGGCGGTGGCGTACGGGGTGAGGGCGCTGCTGTCCACGAGGTGCGCGTCGGCGGTGAGCCAGGAGGCCAGGGCGGCGCGGTAGGGCTCGATGCGGTCGTAGGCCCACTGCTGCACCCGTATCTCGCCGTCGGGCAGGTCCGGCGGGATCTCCCGGCCGGCCATCCGCTCGCGCAGGATCGTTTCAGCCGGGGCGAGCAGCAGATGGTGCACGGCGATCCTGCGGGCGGCGAGGCCGCCGAAGATCTCGTCGCGGTACTCCTGGCGGAGCAGGGTCATCGGCACCACGAGGGTCCCACCGAGCTCGGCGAGCATCGCGGCCGCCGTGTCGACCACGAGCCGGCGCCAGATCGGCAGGTCCTGGAGGTCGCCGACCTCGGCGAGGCGCTTGGCCGGCAGAAGGTGCCTGAGCCCCGCGCCGATGACCTCGGGGTCGAAGAGCGTGCTGTTCGGGATCAGCTCGATCAGTTCCCGTGCGGTGGTGGTCTTCCCCGCACCGAACGCGCCGTTGATCCAGACGACGGTCACGGACTCCCCCTCCTGTGTCGGCCCCCTGAGGCTTGCCCGCTCCACCCTGCCACGGAAACCCCGCCCCGGTGAGCGCGCCGGAACGGCAGTGCCGGTGCCCCCTGCGACGGGGACACCGGCACGCGCGCCGTGGGCCGTGGGCCCTACTCCTGTCCGCCGAGGGCGTCGTCGTCGACGGCGAAGCTGTCCTGGCCGGCCAGGTGACCGGCCGTGTCGAGAGTGTCCGAGACCTTGAGGTCCTTGAGGGGTCCATGGTCCGCCGCGTGGGAGGGCGTGACGGCGGCCACGACGAATCCGGTGGCCAGGCTGGCGATGGCGAGCATGCTGCGCTTCTTCATGCACTGACCAACTGCGGATCCGGCCAAGGGTCACGCGGATACCCGCCGTTCCGGTGGGAGGGCCGGGTTACGTCCGACGGGAGAGCCGGAGGGACGACCGGGTGGGAAGGCCGGGGCGACGACCGGGTGGGAAGGCCGGGGCGACGACCGGATGGGCGGGCCGGGCGACGTCCCGGCGGAAGAGCCAGGGTGACGTCCCGGCGGAAGAGCCAGGGTGACGTCCGGCGGAAGAGCCGGAGTGACGACCGCGTGGGAAAGCCGGGTGACCTCCGGAAGGAGGGCCGGGTCACGACCGGGTGGGAAGGCCTGGTGACCTTCGATGGAAGAGCCGGAGTGACGACCGGGCGGGAAAGCCGGGTGACCTCCGATGGAAGAGCCGGAGTGACGACCGCGCGGGAAAGCCGGGTGACGACCGGTGGGAGGGCGCATGGAGGAGTCCGGCGGTCGCCGCCACGTCGAGGCGCACGGCGATGCGGCGGCGGTGCGCATTGTCACCGCCGCCTTCGGTCTGGTCGGCACGCTGTCCGCCGAGGCCACCACGGGATACGGGTTGCGGGTGCCCCGCGCTCTCGTCTCACGGCACCCGAGCGCGTCAGGTGCCTGCCCTGCCGCGAGCACCCCCGGGACCGGCACCTGCGGGCAGCCGGGCAGCCGGGGCGACCGTCGGCCGGCCCCGGGTGGCGCGAGCAGCCGCCCAACACCGCGACCTGGCACGGCGGTTCGCGGCGCCGTGAGGGTGGTCCCGCCGAAACCCGCTGGTCCGCTCCCGGATGGGGCCGGTATCGTCCGACGTCCCGGCCCTCCCGCTGCCATGGCAGGCCCCGACCAGAATTGCGACATCATGACCAGCCCGCCCCTGACGACGACCCTCTGGCGACCGACGGGCCCCAAGGAGCTGGAGCTGGTCCGCGCGCTCGGCTGGCGGGCCTGGCCGCCCCGGCTCCCGGAGCAGCCGATCTTCTACCCGGTCCTCAACGAGGACTACGCGATCCGCATCGCCCGGGACTGGAACGTCAAGCACGACGGCGCCGGCTTCGTGACCCGCTTCGAGGTCGACACGGAGTTCCTCGGCCGCTATCCGGTCCGCCAGGCCGGTGGCGAGACCATCCTCGAACTGTGGGTTCCGGCGGAGGAGCTGGACGAGTTCAACGCCCATATCGTCGGCCGTATCGAAGTCGTGCGGGAGTTCCGGTGAGCGAGCTCGCCGCCTTCCCCGCCGGAGGCGACCGCATCGAGGACATCAGGCGCTCCGGCGACCGGCTCCTACGGACCGCGGCCGGCCTGTCCGACGGCGGACTCCGCGCCCCCTCGGAACTGCCCGGCTGGACGCGCGCCCATGTGCTCGCCCACGTCGCCCACAGCGTCGACGCCTATGTGTGGCTCCTGCGGCTCGCACACACCGGCCGCGAACCGGGTCCACGCGCGAACGCGGCGACGCTGTCCGCGGCGATCGAGCGGGACGCGGCCCTGTCCACCGACCGGCTCCTGGCCCGGCTGCGGGAGAGCCTGGACCGGTTCACGGCGCAGGCGCGCGACATCCCCGCCCCCGCCTGGGACCGTCCGGTCGCGGCACTGGCCGGCTGGCGGCACCCGGCCTGGTACCTCCTGCTGCGCTGCCTGCGGGAGTTGGAGACCCACCGCCTCGACCTGGGCCTCGGCCATGGCACCGAGCAGTGGCCCGACAGCTATGTCTCCTGGGCACTGGACGACACCCTCACCACGCTGCGCGCCCAGGGCTTTCCGCTCGCCTCGGTGGTGGCCGTGGATCTCGGCCGGCGCTGGTCCATGGCGGCGGAGGGGCCCTCGGTCGCCGGGGCCGGGCACCAGGTGCTCGGCTGGCTCAGCGGACGGACTCCGGCCGGCGTACTGACGACGGACAGCCCGGCGCCTCTCCTCCCCGCCCCACCCGCCTGGCCCCAGCCTCCGCTGCCCGGCTGGGGTCGCGTCGACGACGGGGCATGAGCCCCGGAAGCGCACACATCCGAACGCGCGACAGCAGTGAGTGAACGAAACGGCCCTGCCCCCAGCGTTTCTGACGGCGTATCGAACAGTGGCGACACACCTCTTCCAACACAGTCCGACACGTCCTACCGTAATCGCGCACAGCTGACACATATATGACGCCCAGGCGCCGCCCTGTCGTCAGCCACCATTCGCGAGTCGGAGGAACGTCAACGATGCGTCAACCTCACACCCGCACGACCCGCCACGCCCGCACAACCCACCGAAGAGTCGTGGGAGCACTCACCGCAGGCCTGCTGTGCGCGGCGGGCCTCGCCGGCCCCGCGCTGGCAGGCCCCGCCCAGAACCCGGCCGCTCCCGCACTGGCCGACGGCCTCGCCCTCACTCCACCCATGGGCTTCAACAACTGGAACTCCACGCACTGCCGCGCGGACTTCAACGAGAGCATGGTCAAGGGCATCGCCGACCTCTTCGTGGCGAAGGGCCTGAAGGACGCCGGCTACCAGTACGTCAACCTGGACGACTGCTGGGCCCTGCCGCAGCGCGACGCCGGCGGCAAGCTGGTGCCCGACCCGGCCCGCTTCCCGAACGGCATCAAGGCCGTCGCCGACTACGTCCACGCCAAGGGGCTCAAACTCGGCATCTACACCAGCGCCGGCACCAAGACCTGCAACAGCGCCGGCTTCCCCGGCGCGCTCGGCCACGAGTACAGCGACGCGCAGCAGTTCGCCGACTGGGGCGTGGACTATCTGAAGTACGACAACTGCAACAACCAGGGCGTCGACGCCAAGCAGCGGTACACCACCATGCGGAACGCCCTCAAGGCGACCGGTCGGCCCATCGTCTACAGCATCTGCGAGTGGGGCGAGAACAAGCCCTGGGAATGGGCGTCCGACATCGGCCACCTGTGGCGGACCACCGGCGACATCAGTGACAACTGGTCCTCGATGCTGTCCATCCTGAAGCAGAACCTGCCGCTCGCGCCGTACGCCGGACCCGGCCACTGGAACGACCCCGACATGCTGGAGGTCGGCAACGGCGGCATGACGGGCACCGAGTACCGCTCGCACTTCTCCCTCTGGTCGGTCATGGCCGCACCGCTGCTGATCGGGACCGATCTGCGCAAGGCCTCCCAGGCGACCTTCGACATCCTGGACAACAAGGAGGTCATCGCCGTCGACCAGGACCCGCTGGGCAAGCAGGGCACGGTCGTCTCCTCGGCGGGCGGACGCTGGGTCATCGCCAAGGAGATGAAGGACGGCAGCCGCGCGGTCGCCCTGTTCAACGAGTCCGGCACCGCCCAGCGGATCGCCACCACCACATCCGCCGTCGGCCTGCCCGACGCCACCGCTTACACCCTGCGCGACCTGTGGCAGCACCGCAGCTACAACACCGCCGGCACCATCGCGGCCACCGTCCCCGCCCACGGCACGGTCCTGCTGCGCGTCTCGGCCGACCCACGCTGGGCCGCGCACCCGCCCGCCACCGAACTGGGCCTGGACGACAGCCCGTTGCTGGAAGCGGCTACACCGGCCACGCTGACCAGCACCGTCACCGACCTCGGCCGCACTCCGGCGCGCCGGGTGTCCGTGTCCCTGACCGGCCCCGACGGGTGGACCGTACGGCCCTCGTCGCCGACCACGGCCGACGCCCTCGCCACCGGCAGCACCCTGCGCACCGGCTGGACCGTCACCGCTCCGGCCGGAACACCGACCGGCTCCTACGGCCTCACCCTCCAGGCGCGTTACCTCTCACCGGCCGGACAAGGCGTCACCAGCACCCTCGCGCTGACCGCGTCCGTAGTCGTCCGGCCGCCGGCCGGGACGTCGTACCTCAGCGACCTGCCCTGGCTGTCGGCGACCAGCGGCTGGGGGCCGGTGGAGCGCGACACCAGCAACGGGGAGAGCGCCGCGGGCGACGGCCACCCGATCACCATCGGCGGCACGGTGTACGCCAAGGGCCTCGGCGTGCATGCCCTGAGCGACGTCTCCTTCTACACCGGCAAAGCCTGCAGCAAGGTCACCGCGGACGTCGGCGTCGACGACGAGAAGGGCACCAAGGGCACCGTGACCTTCGAGATCTGGGCCGACGGCACGAAGGTCGCTTCGACCGGCGTCCTGACCAACGCGATGCCCGCCCAGCCCCTCACCGCCGACGTCACCGGCGCCCAGGTGGTCCGCCTGGTCGTCACCGACGCGGGCGACGGCATCGACTCGGACCATGCGGACTGGGCGGACGCGCAAGTGAGTTGCTGACTGTGACTGCGGGCCGTCCTGCCCAGGTGCGGCGCGGATACGGGCGCGGCGGCTGCAACTCCCCAGGGGCGCGGGGTTGTGTCCGATGTGCGGTGGCTCCAGCGAGCAGCGCTGTCGCTCAGACCCCCGCCGTAGCGTCCGGCCTCCGCGCCAGCGCGGCGGCCGCCGCGCCGACCAGTCCCGCGTCGGTACCCATCTGCGCGGGCACGACCCGCAGGCGCTGGACGAAGGACAGCGTGGCGTAGTCGGCGAGCGCCTTGCGCAGGGGGGTGAAGAGGATGTCGCCCGCCTTGCCGACACCGCCGCCGATCACGGCGATGTCGATCTCGACCAGGGTCGCGGTGGCCGCGATACCAGCGGCCAGCGCCTGTGCCGCACGCGCGAAGGAGGCCATCGCGACCGGGTCGCCCTCGCGGGCGGCGGCGGCCACGGCGGCGGCCGAGGTGTCGCCGTCGGGGCCGGGACGCCAGCCCTGGTCCAGGGCACGGCGGGCGATGTTCGGGCCGCTCGCGATCCGCTCCACACAGCCGCGCGAGCCGCACGGGCACGGATCGCCGTCGAGGTCGACGCTGATGTGACCGATGTGCCCGGCGTTGCCGGTCGGCCCGGGGTGCAGCCGGCCGTTCAGGACCAGGCCGCCCCCGACGCCGGTCGACACCACCATGCACAGCGCGTTGTCGTGGCCACGCGCGGCTCCCTGCCAGTGCTCGGCCGCCGTGATCGCGACGCCGTCGCCGATCAGCTCGACCGGCAGACCGCCGGTGGCCGCGCGCACCCGCTCGACCAGCGGGAAGTCCCGCCAGCCCGGTACGTTCACCGGACTGACCATGCCCGCCGAGGCGTCCACCGGGCCGGCGCTGCCGATGCCGACGGTGCCGGCGCGTTCCCACAGCGGAGACCCGGCGAGGTCGCCGAGGACCCCCTCGACGGCCCGCATGACCGTTTCGCCGTCCTGCTGGGCGGGCGTACCGCGCTGGGCCCGGGCCAGGATCCGTCCGCCGCCGTCCACCAGGGCGCCGGCGATCTTGGTGCCGCCGATGTCCAGGGCCGCCACGAGGTCGGTGTGCATCAGAGTCAGATCTCCCCGTTGAAGCTTGAGAACCAAGGACACGCAGGCCGGTCACACGGTGGGGCGCAGGCCGACAGACAGCGATGGACAGTCTCTCGCGCAGCTGACAACGTTGTCCAGGCCCTATGCTCGAGGCCACATCCTCATACAAATCACGGATCGGCGCATCACCCGGGGTGCACCACCCCTTACGCACCGGCGCACCAGCCCGGACGCACCGGCTCCGTGACCAGACGGACGACAGGACAGGACGCCGCATCGTGCCCGAGACCACCCGCCGCACAGACAGCCTTTCCGGCACCCGTTACGGCAACCGCCCGACCATGAAGGACGTGGCGGCGCGGGCCGGGGTCGGCCTGAAGACGGTCTCCCGGGTGGTCAACGGCGAGCCCGGCGTCACCCCGGACACCGAGCGCCGGGTGCAGGAGGCGATCGAGGCGCTGGGCTTCCGCCGCAACGACAGCGCCCGGGTGCTGCGCAAGGGCCGTACGGCGAGCATCGGCCTGGTCCTGGAGGACCTCGCCGACCCCTTCTACGGCCCGCTCAGCCGTGCCGTGGAGGAGGTGGCCCGGGCCCACGGCGCCCTGCTGATCAACGGCTCCAGCGCCGAGGACCCGGAGCGCGAGCAGGAGCTGGCGCTGGCGCTGTGCGCACGGCGGGTGGACGGGCTTGTGGTGATCCCGGCCGGGGACGACCACCGCTATCTCGAACCGGAGATCAGGGCGGGCGTGGCGACCGTTTTCGTGGACCGGCCGGCCGGGCGCATCGACGCCGACGTGGTCCTCTCCGACAACTACGGCGGTGCCCGGGACGGTGTCGCCCATCTCATCGCCCATGGCCACCGCCGGATCGGCTTCATCGGCGACATGCCGCGCATCCACACCGCCGCCGAGCGGCTGCGCGGCTACCGGGCGGCCATGGAGGACGCGGGGATACCGGTCGAGGAGGCCTGGATGTCCCTGGGGCAGACGAATCCGGAGCGGGTGCGCCGGGCGGCGGAGGAGATGCTCTCCGGTCCCGCCCCCGTCACCGCGATCTTCGCGGGCAACAACCGGGTGACGGTCACCGTGATCCGGGTGCTCGCCGAGCAGTCCCGCCGGGTCGCCCTCGTCGGCTTCGACGACATCGAGCTGGCCGATCTGCTCCAGCCGGGCGTCACGGTCGTCGCCCAGGACGCGGCCGCCCTGGGCCGTACCGCCGCCGAGCGCCTGTTCCGTCAGCTGGACAGCGGCCTCGTCGCACCGGAGCGCATCGAACTGCCCACCCGGCTGATCACGCGCGGCTCGGGCGAGCTGCCGCCGGCCGACTGAACCGCCCGTGACCGGCCGCGCCTGGAGGAACTCGGCCTCGCCGACGCTCCCCGCGACCGTCCGCTGCCCTGTCCCGGCGCCTGGCCCGCCGACGCCGGGCTGTTGCACGGCGACCGGATGTTCCCGCTGGAGCGCGCGGCGGTGCCCGCCCGGGGCTGGGGACCGGTTCGCTGCCGTTACTTGGCGGATGCCGTCAGGTCACCGCGCCGGGGTGCGGCGAAGCCCTCCAGGTCGGCGCGGGTCAGGCCGGTGAGGCGGGCGACCTCGGCGATGTCGAGGGCGCCGCAGTCCAGGCCGCGCAGCAGATAACCGCTGAGGGCCTTGGCGGTGGCGGGCTCGTCCATGACGTCGCCGCCGGCCCGGTTGGCGTAGCGGGCGAGGCGGCCGGCGGCCTGCTCGAAGCCCTCGCGGTAGAAGGCGAAGACGGCGGCGTAGCGGGTCGGGATGTGGCCGGGGTGCATGTCCCAGCCCTGGTAGTAGGCGCGGGCCAGGGCGCGCCGGGTGAGGCCGTAGTGCAGCCGCCAGGCGTCGTGGACCTTCGCGGTCGGGCCGACGGGCAGGACGTTGGTCGAGCCGTCGCAGACGCGCACCCCCGTGCCCGCCGCCGCGACCTGCATGATCGCCTTGGCGTGGTCGGCGGCGGGGTGGTCGCTGGCCTGGTAGGCGGCCGAGACGCCGAGGCAGGCGCTGTAGTCGAAGGTGCCGTAGTGCAGCCCGGTGGCGCGGCCCTCGGCGGCCTGGATCATCCGGGCGACGGTGGCGGTGCCGTCGGTGGCGAGGATGGACTGGCTGGTCTCGATCTGGATCTCGAAGCCGAGCCGGCCGGCGTCCAGGCCATGCACCTTCTCGAAGTCCTCGAGCAGGCGCACGAACGCGCCGACCTGCTCGGGGTAGGTCACCTTGGGCAGGGTGAGGACCAGGCCCTCGGGCAGGCCGCCGGACTCGACCAGGCCGGTGAGGAAGACGTCGAGGGTGCGGATGCCCCGGTCCCGTACCGCCGCCTCCATGCACTTCATGCGGATGCCCATGTACGGCGCTGCCGTGCCGTTCTCGTACGCCTGCGCGATCAGCCGGGCCGCGCGGGCCGCCGCCTGGTCCTCCTCGGCGTCGGGGCGGGGGCCGTAGCCGTCCTCGAAGTCGACGCGCAGGTCTTCGATCGGCTCGCGTTCCAGCTTGGCGCGGACGCGGGAGTGGACCGGCTCGGCCAGCTCGTCCGAGAGGCCCAGGACAGCCGCGAAGGAGGCGGCGTCGGGGGCGTGTTCGTCGAGGGCGGCGAGGGCCTGCTCGCCCCAGGAGCGGATCGTGTCGGCGGCGAAGGCGTCACCGGGGACGTAGACGGTGTGGACGGGCTGCCGGGTGCCGGGGTCCCCGGGGTAGCGGCGCTCCAGCTCCGCGTCGACCGGTGCGAGGGAGGCGCTGATCTCCTCGCTCACGGCGCCCGCGAGGCTTGTCGCCACCTTCTCCTGCTGACCCATCCCACACCCTCCAATTTTCCGCTTTACGGAATCAACAATCCGTAGAATGAAGTTATCCGGGTGGTTCTCGCTGGTCAACACCCCGTCCGCACCGTGGTCGAGGCCCGACGGATCCTCACCAGGATGCACCGAGGCCCCGGTGACCGCGTCGGTCACCGGGGCCTCGGACGTGCCTGGGTGAGGCTCAGCCCTTGCGGGCCTTGATCTCCTCGGTCAGCTGCGGGACGACGTCGAACAGGTCGCCGACGACGCCGTAGTCGACCAGCTCGAAGATCGGGGCCTCGGGGTCCTTGTTGACGGCCACGATGGTCTTGGAGGTCTGCATACCGGCACGGTGCTGGATCGCACCGGAGATGCCGTTGGCGATGTACAGCTGCGGCGAGACCGACTTACCGGTCTGGCCGACCTGGTTGGTGTGCGGGTACCAGCCGGCGTCGACGGCGGCACGCGAGGCACCGACGGCCGCGCCGAGGGAGTCGGCCAGCGCCTCGATGATCGAGAAGTTCTCGGCGCCGTTGACACCACGGCCGCCGGAGACCACGATCGCGGCCTCGGTCAGCTCCGGACGGCCCGTGGACTCACGCGGGGTGCGGGCGGTGACCTTGGTGCCGGTCGCCTGGTCCGAGAAGGTCACGGACAGGGCCTCGACGGCGCCCGCGGCCGGGGCGGCCTCCACGGCGGCCGAGTTCGGCTTGACCGTGATGACCGGGGTGCCCTTGATGACGCGGGACTTGGTGGTGAAGGACGCGGCGAACACCGACTGGGTGGCCACCGGGCCCTCGTCGCCGGCCTCCAGGTCGACGGCGTCGGTGATGATGCCGGAGCCGATGCGCAGCGCCAGACGGGCGGCGATCTCCTTGCCCTCGGCGGAGGACGGGACCAGCACGGCGGCCGGGGAGACGGCCTCGTAGGCGGCCTGCAGAGCGTCCACCTTCGGCACGACCAGGTAGTCGGCGTACTCGGAGGCGTCGTGGGTGAGGACCTTCACCGCGCCGTGCTCGGCGAGTGTGGCGGCGGTGTCGGCGGCGCCGTTGCCCAGGGCGACGGCGACGGGCTCGCCGATGCGGCGGGCCAGGGTCAGCAGCTCCAGGGTGGGCTTGCGGACGGCACCGTCCACGTGGTCGACGTAGACGAGGACTTCAGCCATGGGATTGCTCTCCTGCGAAAACGGAAGTTGAGGGGCGGTCAGCGGGGGCGAGCCCTTAGATGAACTTCTGGCTCGCGAGGAACTCAGCGAGCTGCTTGCCGCCCTCGCCCTCGTCCTTGACGATGGTGCCGGCCGTGCGCGCCGGGCGCTCGTTCGCGGCCTCGACCTTGGTGAGCGCGCCGTCCAGGCCGACCTCTTCGGCCTCGATGTCCAGGTCGGACAGGTCCCAGGACTCCACCGGCTTCTTCTTGGCCGCCATGATGCCCTTGAAGGACGGGTAACGCGCCTCACCGGACTGGTCGGTGACGGAGATGACCGCCGGGATCGAGGCCTCCAGCTGCTCGGAGGCGGCGTCGCCGTCGCGACGGCCCTTGACCGTGCCGTCCTCGACGGAGACCTCGGACAGCAGGGTGACCTGCGGGACACCGAGACGCTCGGCGACCAGCGCCGGTACGACACCCATCGTGCCGTCCGTCGACGCCATGCCGGAGACGACCAGGTCGAAGCCGGCCTTCTCGATCGCCTTGGCCAGCACCAGGGAGGTGCCGATGGCGTCGGTGCCGTGCAGGTCGTCGTCCTCGACGTGGATGGCCTTGTCGGCACCCATCGACAGGGCCTTGCGGAGCGCGTCCTTGGCGTCCTCGGGGCCGACCGTCAGAACGGTGACCTCGGCGTCGTCCGCGTTCTCCGCGATCTGCAGGGCCTGCTCGACCGCGTACTCGTCCAGCTCGGAGAGCAGACCGTCCACGTCGTCGCGGTCGACGGTCAGGTCATCGGCGAAGTGCCGGTCGCCAGTGGCGTCGGGCACGTACTTCACAGTGACAACGATCCTCAAGCTCACGCCGGCTCTCCTACTGCATCGTCATTTCCGGGCTGCCTCTTGCACGCAGCATAGGCGCCTCAAGCGGCCGATCCCGGTCGGGGCGTCCGCGCGCTCCGACCGAAATATTACTCGTCAGTACACCCAGTTCATGCCCGCTAAGCAAGCGCTTTGAACTGTGACCTTCGCAACGCAGCGTAACCGGAACTCGACGCGCGCGCAGGACACGGCGGCGTGATCAATCCCGCAAGCCGTTGAAGCGGCCCTGGTGGTAGAGGAGGGGGCGACCGGCGCCCGTGGGATCGCCCAGGACGACCTCGGCGAGCACGATCCGGTGATCACCGGCCGGGACCCGGCCGACGATCCGGCAGACCAGCCAGGCGAGCACGTCGTCGAGCACCGGTACGCCTTCCGGGCCCTCGCGCCAGGCGGTGGGCGCACCGAAGCGGTCGGCGCCGCTGCGGGCGAAGGTGGCGGCGAGCTCGCGCTGGTGCTCACCGAGTATGTGGACGCCGATGTGGTCCGTCTCGGCTATCGCGGGCCAACTGGAGGCGCCCGTGCCGATGCCGAAGGAGACGAGCGGGGGCTCGGCGGAGACCGAGGTGAGGGAGGTGGCGGTGAAGCCCACCGGGCCGGAGGCACCACGCGCGGTGATCACCGCCACACCGGCGGCGTGCCGACGGAAGGTGGAGCGCAACAGGTCGGGAGAGGCGAGCTGAACAGTGCCGAGGTCGGGCGAGGCCGTCATGGAGTTGTCCTTCTGCTGGAGGTCGCGAACTGGGCCGTCGGGTCTCAACAGCCCGGACAGATGGCGCTCGCGGTGCGGGCGAGGTCGACGTGGACCCGCCCATGGAGAAGGAGTTCGGTCGGCATACGGTCAGGCTGACGATAGTTGGTGCGCCCAGTCAAGCACGGTCCGGGATGCGGAAGGCACCGCACTGTCTCCTGAGGCCCCCTCACACGGCCTCGCCCAGTGCCGCGATGACGTCGGCCTTACGGGGTTGTCCGGTGGCGCGCCGTACGACCCGTCCGTCGGCGTCGAGCACCAGCACGGTGGGCGTCTTCAGGATTTCCAGTTCGCGTACCAGGTCCAGACGGGCCTCGGCGTCGATCTCGATGTGGGTCACTCCGGGGACCATTCCGGCGACCTCGCCGAGGACACGCCGGGTGGCCCGGCAGGGCGCGCAGAAGGCGCTGGAGAACTGGACCAGCGTGGCCCGCTCACCGAGGTCGCCGCCCAGCTCGGCGACGCCCAGCCGCTTGCCCTCGTCCCGCCCGCGCACCCGTACTCTCCCGCTCCGCCGCTTGTGCAGCACTCCGTAGGCGCTCGCCACGACGAGCACCGCCACGCACACCACCACTCCGGTCATCATCTGCACAAGCATTCATCAGACTGCAAAGATTCCCGCCTCCCGCCGCAGTTTCCGTTGCGGAATGCTGGATTCATGGACATCGACGTGAGGGGGCCGCGCTTCGGGGCGGCCGTGATGACGGCCGTTCTGGCCGTGGCACTGATCCTGCAGAACTCCTGGGTGCTGGGCTGGCAGACGCTGGTGTTCGCGGTGGGCGCGGCCGCGGGCGTGCAGCGTTCGCCGTACGGCTGGGCGTTCCGTACGGCCGTACGGCCGCGGCTCGGGCCGCCCAAGGAGTTCGAGCCGCCGGAACCGCCGCGGTTCGCGCAGGCCGTGGGTCTGGTGTTCGCGGGGCTCGGTCTCGTCGGGTTCACCGTGGGACCGCAGTGGCTGGGACTGGCCGCGACCGGCGCGGCTCTCGCCGCCGCGTTCCTGAACGCGGCGTTCGGCTACTGCCTGGGATGCGAGATGTTCCTGCTTCTGAAGAGGGCCACCGTACGGGCGGAGTAAAAGGCCTTCAAAGATCCAAGGTGGGATGTACGCCGACGTGACGAGAATCTCGCCACCGCCGGGCACCAGGACTGGCTACCCGTCCGTTCTTCGGGCACGATCTGCGAGACGCCGTAAACCTACGGCTGCGTAACTTACCCGCCGGGAGCCCCCTTTCCCGAGCAGAGCAGAAAGGGTCCGTCCCGCCCATGGCAGAGCTGGTCTACCGTCCCGTCATCGGATTCGCCAAGACGTTGTTCAAGGTCTGGGACCTGAAGATCGACTGCCAGGGGTCGGAGAACATCCCGCGCTCGGGCGGCGCCGTGCTGGTGAGCAATCACATCAGCTATCTGGACTTCGTCTTCAACGGCCTGGCGGCCCTGCCGCAGAAGCGCCTGGTGCGCTTCATGGCCAAGGAGTCCGTCTTTCGCCACCGGATCTCCGGTCCGCTGATGCGCGGCATGAAGCACATCCCGGTGGACCGCAAACAGGGCGAGGCGGCCTACGCGCACGCGCTGGACTCGCTGCGCTCCGGTGAGGTCGTGGGGGTCTTCCCGGAGGCCACCATCTCGCAGTCGTTCACGCTGAAGAGCTTCAAGTCCGGTGCGGCCCGGCTCGCCCAGGACGCCGGCGTCCCGCTGGTCCCGATGGCGGTGTGGGGCACCCAGCGGCTGTGGACGAAGGGCCACCCGCGCAACTTCAGGCGCAACCACCTGCCCGTCACCATCCGCGTCGGCGAGGCGGTCGAGGCACCCCGCGACCAGTACGCGGGCGCCATCACCCGTCGGCTGCGCGAGAGCGTCCAGGAGCTGCTGGAGGCCGCGCAGCGCGCCTACCCGGGCCGCCCCAAGGACTCCACGGACTCCTGGTGGCTGCCCGCCCATCTGGGGGGTACGGCACCGACGGTGGAGGAGCTGCGGGCGGCCGACGCGAGGTGACCTGCGGCGCCTTGACCGGGGCTTGGGGGCTTCGGCGGTTTCTTCGGCTGCGGGCCGGTGGGGGCTCGTCGCGCAGTTCCCCGCGCCCCCAGGGGGCTGAAGAGCCGTCGGTTTCAGGTGTGCGGCAATCGACGTATCGCTGACCGCTTGCCGCCGAGCACCCGGCCGTCGGCGGCGCGTTCGCCAACTTGCCTGTGGCGACCGGTTCCCCGCCAAAAGCGCCGCCCCGTCCTCGCTCGGGGCGACGGTCGTCCCTTGGCTTCAGAGTGCGTCAGGGAGCGTCCTCCACAGGTACGGCCGGTCGGGGGCCGCCTTCAGGGCGTCGAGGACGACCGGGTGCGGTTCGGCGTACAGGACCGGGTAGTCCAGCTCACCGGCCGCGGGGTCGGGGACCCAGGCCAGCCGTTCGCCGTCCAGGGAGAACTGGGCGTCCACGCCCGGCTTGTTGCCGCGCGGGTCCTGTCGGTGCCAGGCGCCGTGGAAGCGAACGGCGACCAGACCGTGCACGGCGTGGCCGCCCTCGTCGTCCGTCAGCCGCTGGTAGCAGAGGGCCGCGGGGATGTCCTCGGCACGCAGCAGCGCGGCCAGCGCGTGGGCTTTGGCGTAGCAGATGCCCGTGCCCAGGGCGAGCACGTCGGAGGCGCGCCAGGTGACGCGCAGGTCGCCGGAGTCCTGGGAGTGCGGGATGGTGTCCCGGACGAATTCATAGGCTGCCCGCGCATAGGCATACGAGTCGGCCGCCCCGGCGGCCAGTCTTCCGGCCGTCTCGCGGACCACGGGATGGTGATGGTCGATGACCTCGTCCGCGGCCAAGTACGCAGAGAGATCGGCGGTGTTCTGGATCAGCTCCATGGCCGCAGAGCATAGGAACGCGACCGCCCGACAGTCAATGACTTTTCGAGCGACCGCATACCTATGCATGACTGAGGACTAGCGCGCCATCTCCTCCTTGAGCGCGGCCACGAAGGTGTCGACGTCCTCCTCGGTGGTGTCGAAGGAGCACATCCAGCGCACCACTCCGGCGGCCTCGTCCCAGAAGTAGAAACGGAAGCGCTTCTGCAAGCGCTCGGACACGTCGTGCGGGAGCCGTGCGAAGACGCCGTTGGCCTGCACCGGGTAGAGGATCTCCACGCCGTGCACCGCGCGCACGCCCTCGGCGAGCCGCTGGGCCATCTCGTTGGCGTGCCGGGCGTTGCGCAGCCACAGGTCCTTCGCCAGCAGCGCCTCCAGCTGCACCGACACGAAACGCATCTTGGAGGCCAGCTGCATCGACATCTTCCGCAGGTGCTTCATCCGCCGCACCGCGTCCTGGTTGAGGACCACGACGGCCTCGCCGAGGACGGCGCCGTTCTTGGTCCCGCCCAGCGAGAGGATGTCGACCCCGACCGCGCTCGTGAAGGTCCGCATGGGCACGTTCAGCGAGGCGGCCGCGTTGGCGATCCGCGAGCCGTCCAGGTGCACCTTCATGCCGTGCGCATGGGCGTGCTCGCAGATCGCGCGGATCTCGGCCGGCGTGTAGAGGGTGCCGAGCTCCGTGCTCTGGGTGATCGACACGACCTGCGGCATGGCACGGTGCTCGTCCTCCCAGCCCCAGGCCTGCCGGTCGATCAGCTCGGGTGTGAGCTTGCCGTCCGGCGTGGGGACGGTGAGCAGCTTCAGGCCGCCCATGCGCTCGGGCGCGCCGCCCTCGTCCACGTTGATGTGGGCGCTCTCGGCGCAGATCACCGCGCCCCAGCGGTCGGTGACCGCCTGGAGCGCGACCACGTTCGCGCCGGTGCCGTTGAACACCGGGAAGGCCTCCGCGGTGGCCCCGAAGTGGCTGCGGATGATCCGCTGGAGGTTCTCGGTGTACTCGTCCTCGCCGTAGGCCACCTGGTGGCCGCCGTTGGCGAGGGCCAGGGCGGCCAGCACCTCGGGGTGGGCCCCGGCGTAGTTGTCACTGGCGAAACCGCGGACCTCGGGGTCGTGATGACGACGCGCGTCGGTCCTGGGAGGGTTCACGGCTTCTCGGTCAGCCACAGACGGTTTCCGTTCACTTCCGCGGCGGGCTTGCTCCAGACGCCCTCGATGGCCTCGGCGAGGTCCTTGACGTCCGTGAAGCCCGCGAACTTCGCGTTGGGGCGTTCGGCGCGCATCGCGTCGTGCACCAGCGCCTTCACCACCAGGATGGCAGCAGCCGCCTGCGGACCGGCCTCGCCCCCCGCCTTGCGGAAGCCGTCGGCCATGGCCAGCGTCCACGCCTCGGCGGCGGCCTTGGCCGCGGAGTACGCCGCGTTGCCCGCGGTGGGCTTCGACGCACCGGCCGCGCTGATCAGCAGGTACCGGCCGCGGTCGCTGCGCTGCAGGCCCTCGTAGAAGGCCAGGGAGGTGTGCTGCACCGTACGGATCAGCAGCTTCTCCAGCAGGTCCCAGTCCGCGAGGCTCGTCTCCGCGAAGGTCGCGCTGCCGCGCCAGCCGCCGACCAGGTGGACCAGGCCGTCGATCCTGCCGTGCTCCTTCTCGATGCGGCCGGCCCAGGCACGGGTCGAGTCAAGGTCGAGCAGGTCGACCGTCTCGCCGGTCACCGTGGCACCGCCGCGCGCGTAGCGGGCCGCGTCCACGGCCTCCGCCAGGCGCTCGGGGTTGTTGTCGGCGCCGACGACGACCGCGCCGGCCTCGGCGAGCCGGACCAGGGCCGCGTGTCCGGCCGGTCCGCCCGCGCCGGCCACCGCGATCACCGCACCGCTGAGAGACCCGTTGTTCGCCACGTTCTTCCCCTCTGAAGCAGTGTTCTCGTTGACGCGGTCGCTCACGCGGCGATCCGCTCGGCGCTGTCCGCCGTGATGCCCTTGGTGGAAGCGATCACATTCTTCAGCTTCTTGGACAGGGCCTCGTAGAACATGCTCAGCGGAAACTCGTCCGGAAGCACGTCGTCCACGAGCTTGCGCGGCGGCTGGGTCAGGTCCAGCGCGTCCGGGCCCTTGGCCCACTTGGAGCCGGGGTGCGGGGCGAGGTAGGTGGCGACCAGCTCGTAGCCGGCGAACCAGTGCACCAGCTTCGGGCGGTCGATGCCGTCCTTGTAGAGCTTCTCGATCTCGGCGCACAGCTGGTTGGTGACCTGCGGGGCGCGCTCCCAGTCGATGGAGAGCTTGTTGTCGGTCCAGCGGACGACGTCGTGCTTGTGCAGGTAGGCGAAGAGCAGCTGGCCGCCGAGGCCGTCGTAGTTGCGGACGCGGTCGCCGGTGACCGGGAAGCGGAACATCCGGTCGAAGAGCACCGCGTACTGCACGTCACGGGCCTGCGGGACGCCGTCCGCCTGCAGCTTCACGGCCTCCTTGAAGGCGGTGAGGTCGCAGCGCAGCTCCTCCAGGCCGTACATCCAGAACGGCTGACGCTGCTTGATCATGAACGGGTCGAACGGCAGATCGCCGTGGCTGTGGGTGCGGTCGTGGACCATGTCCCAGAGCACGAAGGCCTCTTCGCAGCGCTTCTGGTCGTGGACCATCGCGGCGATGTCCTCGGGCAGCTCCAGGCCGAGGATGCCGACGGCGGCCTCGGTCACCCGGCGGAAGCGGGCGGCCTCGCGGTCACAGAAGATGCCACCCCAAGAGAAACGTTCCGGCGCCTCGCGGACGGCGATGGTCTCCGGGAAGAGGACGGCCGAGTTCGTGTCGTAGCCGGACGTGAAGTCCTCGAAGGTGATGCCACAGAACAGCGGGTTGTCGTAGCGGGTGCGCTCCAGCTCGGCCAGCCAGTCGGGCCAGACCATGCGCAGCACGACCGCCTCCAGGTTGCGGTCCAGGTTGCCGTTCTGGGTGTACATCGGGAAGACGACCAGGTGCTGCAGGCCGTCCGCACGGTTCGCGGCGGGCTGGAAGGCCAGCAGGGAGTCCAGGAAGTCCGGCACCTGGAAGCCGCCCTCGGCCCACCGGTGCAGATCCTTCACCAGCGCCTGGTGGTAGGCCTCGTCGTGCGGGAGCAGCGGGGACAGCTGTTCGACCGCGTCGACGACACGCCGTAGGACGGCCTCGACGTCCGCCCTGGCCGGGGCGCCCTCAGCCCCGAAGTCGATGGATCCGTCCTTCGACTGCCACGGCCGGATCTGCTCCACGGCATCCTTGAGCACGGGCCAGGCCGGGTGTTCAACCACCCTGGTCGACGAAGGAATGCGTCCCTCCGTACCCGCCTGCACAAGAATTTCCGTCATGTCCCATCCTCCACGGGAGAAGCTCAAGTAGGGACACCGTATGCATACCCGGTTTCAGCCAGCAAGAGGCAGCCCGGGAAATTTTTCTGCGCAGCCCCTTGGTCACCGACATTTTTCCTGCCGTAAACCGTGACGGCGCTCACTTCCGTCGAGCACCCCGCTTCCGGCGCGACAGCGATCGGTCGCCGAAGGGGCGGGAACTCGCCCACGGCAGAGTGACGGCGGGGGCGTGTACCGGCCAGTCGACGGCCGCCACGCACCCGTATGCCCCATGCACGTGCGGGTTCATCGCGGGGCCCGGCCGTTAGGCTGCGACTCTGCCCGCGCGGACGACGGAGTCCGCCCGTTCCGCGCGTGCCGAGCCGCCGTCGACGGAACGGAGTCGAACCTTGAACTTCCTTACCATCGGTCACCGCGGGGTCATGGGTGTCGAACCCGAGAACACCCTTCGTTCCTTCGTCGCCGCGCAGGACGCCGGCCTCGATCTGATCGAACTCGATCTGCACCTGAGCAAGGACGGCGCCCTGGTCGTCATGCACGACGCAGAGGTGGACCGTACGACCGACGGCACCGGGCCGATCGCCGACAAGACCCTGGCCGAGCTGCGCTCCCTGGACGCGGGCCGCGGGGAGCGGGTACCGGTGTTCGAGGAGGTCCTGGACGCGGTGCGCACGCCGCTGCAGGCCGAGATCAAGGACGTGGCTGCGGCCCGGGCGCTTGCGGCGGTGATGCACGATCGCGATCTGGTCGGGCGGGTGGAGGTGTCCTCCTTCCACGACGACGCGGTCGCCGAGATCGCCCGCCTGGTGCCGGGCGTGCGCACGGCACTGATCGGGAGCCGCTACACCACAGACATCGTGGAGCGCGCCGTCGCCGTGGGCGCGGCGACCGTCTGCCTCAACATCCGACGGCTCACCCTGGAGATCGTCGAGCACGCGCGCAAGTCAGGACTGCGGATCATCGGCTGGGTCGTCAACACCCAGGATCATCTGCGGTTGGTGCGCGCCCTGGAGCTGGACGGCGCGACGACCGACTACCCGCAGATCAAGCGCACGGGGCGGTTCACGGCCTGACGGTCACCCGAGCTTCTTCACCAGCAGCTCGAACTGCAGATCGTCGCGCTGCGGAATGCCGAAGCGCTCGTCGCCGTACGGGAAGGGCGACATCTTTCCCGTACGGCGGTAGCCCCGGCGCTCGTACCAGGCGATCAGGTCGTCCCGGACGGAGATCACCGTCATGTGCATCTCCGTGACGCCCCAGATCTCACGGACCTGACGTTCGGCCTCCGCCATGACCGTCTTGCCGAGACCCGCGCCCTGCAGGGTGGGGCTGACCGCGAACATGCCGAAGTAGGCGTGATCGCCACGGTGTTCCAGCTGACAGCAGGCGATGATCCGGCCGTCCTGCTCCACGGTCAGCAGCCTGCTCTCGGGCGACTTGATGACCTCCAGCACGCCCTCGGGATCCGTCCGCTGCCCCTGAAGGATGTCCGCCTCGGTGGTCCACCCGGCCCGGCTGGAGTCCCCGCGGTAGGCCGACTCGATCAGCGCGACGAGCGCGTCGACGTCGGCGTCGGTGGCGTCGCGGAAGGTGGGGCCGGCGGCGGGGGTTTCCATGGAGCGCATCTCCGATTCTCGGGCGTGGCTGAGCCAGGGTCGAGGGTAACCCTGCCACTAGGCTGCGCCTGCATGGTGCACGTACTCAGCAGCCGGACCCTGCTCACCCCCTCCGACCCCGAGCGCTCCCGGACCTTCTACGGCGAGCAGCTGGGGCTGTCCGTCTACCGCGAGTTCGGTACGGGCCCCGAGCGGGGGACGGTCTACTTCCTCGGCGGCGGCTTCCTGGAGGTCTCCGGGAGGTCCGAGGCGCCGCAGTCGCCCGCCGTCCGGCTGTGGCTCCAGGTCGACGACGTCACGGCCGCGCACGAGGAGCTGAAGGCCAACGGCGTCGACATCGTCCGGCCGCCGGTGAAGGAGCCGTGGGGCCTGGTCGAGATGTGGATCGCCGACCCGGACGGCATCCGCATCGCAGTGGTGGAGGTCCCGGAGGACCATCCGATGCGCTATCGGCCGGGGATCTAGAGTCCGGACACATCCTCAGGGCGGTTGCCGGCAGTGAGCAGGTGGCCGCTGACACCGAGCAGTGAGGGCACGGACTCCGTCTGCCGCAACGCCGCCAGGACCAGCGCCCGGCGCTCCGGATCGTCGAGCCAGGAGGCGACATCGCCCATCAGCCAGGCGGCGCCTTCGAGGCCGTACTGAGCGTGCGGTGTGAGGCCGGCGTCCGCGAACTCGGCGGGGACGTCCTCCGGCGCGTGGAAGTAGGCCGTGGTGAACAGCGCCTTGGGCCCGCGGCCCGGACGCAGCCACCCGTCCTCGGCGGCCGCCTCGATGTGCGGGCGCCGGTCGGCGTCGAAGTACACGCCCTTGGCGAGTGTGTCGTGCAGCCCCGCGAAACGGTTGATCGTGGCGGCGACCACGAGACCTCCGGGCCGCACCACCCGGCGCGCCTCGGCGAGCGCCCGCACCCGGTCCGGGCGCTCGGGCAGGTGGTAGAGCGGGCCGAGGAGCAGCGCGACGTCCACGGACGCGTCCGGCGCCTCCAGGGCCCGGGCGTCGCCGTGGCGTGCCCGGACGCCGGGCAGCCGGGCCGCGCGCTCGACATGCAGGGGTACCGGGTCGAGGAGTTCCACGTCGTGGCCGTCGGCGGCGAGCCACTCCGCGTGGACACCGCTGCCGCCGCCCACGTCGAGGATCCGTGCCGGAGCGGGCGGCAGGAGCCTGCGCAGGACGTCCTGGGTGCGCCAGAACTCCAGCCGTCCGGCGCCGGTGCGCAGTCGGGCGTCCTCCTGGTCGCGTCCGTAGTACGCGGCGATCTCCTCGGCCAGCGAGGGTGCCGTGGTGTCCTCGGTTTCCATGGCCGGAACCCTCGCGCACCCCGCTCCGCCCGAGCAAGCCATTTCGCCGCCCGCAGGGACGTCCCGGATGGCCGGGGCGGGGGGCCGGGGTTAGCGTGCCGGAAGAGCGCCTGTGGGCGCGGCAGGCCCGCCCCGGCCGGAAGGAACCCCCATGAAGTTCGACAAGCCGGTGACCGGCGGACCGTGCTGGACCGAGCTCGGGACCAGCGATCTGGAGGGGGCCAAGCGGTTCTACACCGAGTTGTTCGGCTGGCGGCCGGAGACCGACCCGCGGCAGGAGGCCGGCGGGTACACGGTGGCGCACCTGGGGGACGCGGCGGTCGCCGCGCTCACCCCGCTGTACCAGGAGTCCCAGCCGGTGGCGTGGAACGTCTCCTTCGCGGTGACCGACGCGGACACGGCGGTACGGCGGGTGGAGGAGGCCGGCGGGACGGTGGTACTGGGCCCGATGGACGTGTTCGACGTGGGCCGGTTCGCGGTGGCCCTCGACCCGACCGGCGCGGCGTTCCAGCTGTGGCAGGCGCGGTCCTTCCCCGGCGCCGGGCTGTTCAACGCGCCCGGCACGCTCGGCTGGGTGGAGCTGGCGACCCGGGAGACCGAGCGGGCCCGGGACTTCTACACCACGGTGTTCGGCTGGAGCGTCAACGCCTCGGAGTGGTACACGCAGTGGGGCATCGGCGGGGACGACTTCGGCGGCATGGCCGACATGGGCGACCGGTTCCCGCCCGAGGTGCCGCCGCACTGGCTGCCGTACTTCGCGGTGGACGACGTGGACGCGACGGCCGAGGTCGCGCAGCGGGCGGGCGGCTCCGTCGTCGTGGCGCCCGTGTCGGTGCCCGACGGTCCGCGCATCGCGGTGTTGCGGGATCCGCAGGGCGCGGCGTTCGGAGTGCACCAGGCCGACGAGGAAGGCTGAGCCGCTGCGCTTGCCCTACCTTGTCTTCGCGGGGGTGCCGGGTGCGGCTCGGCCAGCAGCCGGGCGGCGTTCTCCGCGCTCCGCCGCGGTCAGCGCGTGTTCGAGGCGGTCGCCCGCGCGCCGGTTGGTGACGGCGACGGCCGCGACGAAGCCGACCAGCGCGCCGACCAGGGTGTCCGCGACCCGCTCGGTGATCAGTTCGGCCGGGTTCTGGGCGCGCGCGAACTCGGTGATGAGCAGGGCCATCGGGGTCACGCAGACGGTGCCGAGCCAGTAGTTGCGCGCGATCAGCGCCTCGGCGCCGAAGTTGAACGCGAGGCAGCACAGCACCAGCGCGACCGGGTGGAGATGAGCGAGCGGGGCGACGACGGCGAACACGAGGACGCCGAGCGCGTTGCCGACGACCCGCTGGACGGCCCGGCTCCAGGTGAGGGTGACGTTGGCCTGGTACAGGGAGGCCGCCGTGACCAGGGCCCAGTAGGGGCGCCCCACGCCGAACGCGAGGGAGGCGTAACCGGCGAGGGCGCAGCCGATCGCGGTGCGCGTGGCGATCGGGGCGAGGGGGGCCAGGCGATGCCGCAACGGCCGTCGCGCCAGGGCGGGTTCGGCGTCGAGGCCGAGGAGTCCGCCGGCGGACTCGCGCGGGGACTCGACGCGCGGTATCCGTCCGGCGCCGCGCAGCTCGCGGGCCCAGGCACGCAGCCGTGCGGGGTCGGTGTCGGCGGGGGCGGCGAGTGCGACCTCGGCGTGGACGAGGAGCCGTTCCAGGGCGCGCCGGGTGCGGTCGGGGCGGGTGCCGGCGGCGAGCAGCGACTGCCGGGCGGCGTGGATCGCGGCGGCGCTCGCGGCCCGGGCCCGGACGTGGCCGTCGGCGGTGCCACGGGTGTCGTCCGACAATCCCCAGGGCGCGCTCACCTGCCGTGCCCCGCCGAACGCTCCTCGTGTACATCCTTGCGCTCGCGTGCGCTCCGCACGGCGTGGGCATCGCATCCCTCGACCGACCGTCGATCGGGGAGGTGCGCGTGCACGGACCGGTGCCGGCAGCGTGGTTGCTGGTCGCCCTGTGTGCGGCGACCGGGGCCTACTGCCTGCTGCGGATGCGCAGCCGCGTGGAGGAACAGCGCAGCGCCGCGGGCGGCGAGGCTCTGATGGGCTTCGGCATGGCCGTGATGGCCGTACCGGCGGCGGCCTTCTCGCCGCCGAGGTGGGCGTGGCCGGTGTACGCGGCCGTGTTCGGCGCGGCGGCACTGCGCGCGCTGTGGGCCGCGCGCGCGGCCCCGCATCATCTGCACCACCTGGTGGGCACGTCCGCGATGGTCTACATGTCGGTGGTCATGGCCGCGGCTCCGCCCGGCGCCCATCACGCGCACGGCGGCTCGGGCGTGCCGCTGCTGACCAGCCTGTTGCTGCTGTACTTCGCGGGTTATGTGCTGCTCGCCGGCGCCCGTCTGGTGCCGGCCGCCGTCGCGGTGGCCGGGGCCGGCGGCGGCCCGGTCGGCTGGGGCGACCGGCCGGAGCTGGCGCGGGCCTGCCGGCTGTCGATGGGGATCGGCATGGTGGCGATGCTGCTGGCCATGTGAGCCGGGTCCGTGCGGGGTGCGTTGTCTACGTCACTTCGGTGACGCGGAGCGTACCGGTGAGCGGGATCGCGCTCATAGGGTGCTGACCATGATGGTCCCCGTGACCCTGCTGCTGCTCGGCGCCCTGACCGCCGTCGTCGCCCCGGGGCTGCTCGCCCGGGCCGACTGGGCGGACCGCGAACCGGTCCTCGCCCTGTGGGTGTGGCAGTGCGTGGTCGCGGCCGTCCTGCTGTGCTGCCTGCTGTCGATGACGCTCAGCGCGTCGGCGGCCTGGCACGCGGTGCGCAGCCATGTGTTCGCCCCGGCTCCGCGCGCGGTCGTGGACGCCTACGCCCTCGGTACGGCCGGCCCGTGGGCGGCACCCACCGCCCTGCTGCTGGCCTCCGGTGGCCTGTGGAGCCTCGCGATGCTGGTGCGCGAGGTCGTACGGGCCCGGGCCCGGCGGCGTACCCGGCGGTCCGAACTCCTCGTGCGCGCCCCGCTGTTGCCGGGCGAGAAACCCGCCGGCGGCCGGCTGGTGGTGCTGGAGGGCGAGCGTCCCGACGCCTGGTGGCTGCCTGGTACGGCACCCCGCCTGGTCATCACGACGGCCGCGCTGCGCCGTCTGAAAGAGCGTCAACTGGATGCGCTCCTCGCCCATGAGCAGGGCCACGCACAGGCCCGGCACGATTGGCTGCTGCACTGCTCGGCGGCGCTGGCCAGCGGGTTTCCGCAGGTGCCGGTGTTCGCGGCGTTCCGTGCCGAGATGCACCGGCTGGTCGAGCTGGCGGCGGACGACATGGCGTCCCGGCGCTTCGGCCGGCTGACGACCGCGCTGGCGCTGGTCGAACTCAACGAAGAACGGGGCGTGTTCGGCCCCTGCCCGACCCCGCAGGCCCATGTGCCGCAGCGAGTGCACCGGTTGCTCGCTCCACCGGACCGGCTCCCCGCACTGCGCCGGCTGCGTCTGACGGCCGTCGCGGCGCTGGTGCCGGTGATCCCGGTACTGGTGACCCTGATTCCGGGCCTGCGCGCGCTCGGCTGACAACTGTCGCCGATCAACCGACAACTGTCGGCTGTCGGCTGTCGGCTGTCGGCTGTCGGCTGTCGGCTGTCGGCGCCGTACGCCGCGCGGCCGGCCGGATGGTGGCCACGCGCCTCCCGATCAACAGGGATCGCGGCATGCCCCGGCCCCATCCGCGCCACGGCCCTCCTCGCCGCCGCCGTCGGGACGGCGGCCTCTCCCGCGGGTGCTGACCGACTGGGGTCTGGGACCCGCTGATGCTGCGCCTGGTGTGCGCGGCCGCCGTGGTGTGGCTGGTGTCGCGGCACGCAGCCTGGTGGACGGCGCTGTGGCCGGCGGTCACCGTGGCCCTGGCGGCGGTGGTGCAGCAGTCGGTGAAGGGGGCCGTCGACCGGCCTCGGCCGGTGTGGCCGGACCCCCGTCGACTCCGTCCGTTACGCGGCCTTCCCGTTCGGTCACGCCATGACGGCCACCGTGGTGTGCGGCCTGCTGCCGTGGCTGCTGCACCGCTTCGGCGTGGGTCGCGCGTGCACTGGCCCTCGGACGTGCTGGGCGGCCGGCTGTTCGGGACGTCGGGGGTGACCCTGGCCGTGATCGTGTAGGAGTGGCCGTGGCCCGGTCACGTCCATACCGCTGGGCACCGGCCCGGATAGGGTCACGGACATGACTGCCGTGTTGTTCGACTTCTCCGGGACGCTGTTCCGCGTCGAGTCCACCGAGTCCTGGCTGCGTGCGGTGCTGAGCGAGACCGGGCACACCCTGTCCGAACCCGAACTGATGGCGGCCGCACGGGCCTTGGAGACGGCCGGTGCGCTGCCGGGCGGAGCGAATCCGCTGGAGCTGCCGGCCGACCTGGCCGAGGTCTGGGCAGTGCGGGACGAGAGCGCGGAGCTGCACCGGGCCGCCTACACGGGCCTGTCCCGGCGGGTGCCGCTGCCCGACCCCGGGCTGCACGACGCGCTGTACGAACGGCACAAGACGCCGGCCGCCTGGGCCGCGTACCCGGACGCCCCCGAGGTGCTGCGCACGCTGCACGAGCGCGGGATCGGCGTGGGCGTGGTCAGCAACATCGGCTGGGATCTGCGCCCGGTGTTCCGCGAGCACGGCCTCGACCGGTATGTGGACACGTACGTCCTGTCGTACGAGCACGGCGTGCAGAAGCCCGACCCGCGGCTGTTCTCGGTCGCCTGTGCGGCGCTGGACGCCGATCCCCGGCGGGTGGTCATGGTGGGCGACAGCAAGGAGGCCGACGGTGGCGCGGCCGCGCTCGGCTGCCGGGTGCACTTCGTCGACCACCTGCCGGTGACCGACCGGCCCGACGCGCTGCTGCCCGTGCTGGATCTGGTGGGCTGAGGCCCCGGAGAACACCACCCTGCGTGGTCGGCGCTGCCGCGACAGGTCCCAGCACAGCGCCGCGCGGAGGCTGCGCTCGTCGGGTCGGACAGGGCCGGACAGCACACTGCGGGCACTTCGAGCACGCCGGGAAAAAGGGGCTCACTGCCAAGCCGTCCGCCTGAGACGATCCCCCGCGTCGCCCCAGACGGACGGCAGCCTGGACAGGGCCCGCCCATGGCGGTACCCACTGCGGTGAGTATAGTTGGCTGGCAGCCAGTCAACGCAGGAGTTACAGGATGTCCCCGCGCAGCGCCTCGGTCAATGAAGAGTTGCGGCGGCGTTCCCGGGAGCGGCTGTTGCAGGCCGCCGTGGAGCTGGTCGACGAGCACGGCTTCGAGGCCACCACGCTGGGCGACATCGCGGACCGTGCCGGTTCGGCGCGCGGACTGGTGTCGTACTACTTCCCCGGCAAGCGCCAGCTGGTGCAGTCGGCCGTGCACCGGCTGATGCATCGCACGCTGGAAGAGGCGCTGGAGCAGGAACCGCACACCGAGGACGGCCGGGAGCGCCTCGCCCGGGCCATCGACGCGATCCTGGGCCTGGCCCGCGACCGGCCGGTGCTGATGCGGCAGCACATGGCGGGGCTGCTGCAGGCGGAGGGCTTCGTCCAGTGCCCGGAGCAGCGCCGGCTGTCGGAACTGCTCAGCGACACCGTCGCCCGGTACGGCTCCCAGGACGTCGCCGCCGACTATCCGATGCTGCGCGCCCTGCTGATGGGCGCGGTGTACGCGGCGCTGGTGCCGGGAGTACCGATGCCCGTCCCCGCGCTGCGGGCCGAACTGTTCCAGCGGTACGGGCTCGACTGGGAGTCCGGGGTGCCGCCGGAGAGCGAGCAGTGCAAGCAGGCACGGGAGCAGGACCTGTCCCGGTTCTTCGCGACGGAGGAGCGGCCGAGCAGTCGTGACGGACGCGTGAGCCGTGAGGACGGCAAGCGGCCTCAGTCGCGGCGTACGTGACGGGGCGTCAGGAATCCCGCGTCCCGTGCCTGGGCGATCAGCCTGAGGGAGCGGCGGCGGCTGTGCCCGGTCGCGCTCATCACGGCGAGCACCGGGTCACCGCCGTCCTCCTGTGCGGCACGGTACTCCTGTGCGACCAGCCGACGCCCCTCGATGCCGCGCGGCCAGACCGGCCGGGCGCGCCGCGGCCCCACACCGAGCGCGCTCTCCTCTGCACCGACCTCGTCCTCGACGACCTCCTGCTCGACGACCTCCTGCTCGACGACCTCCTGCTCGACGACCTCCTGCTCGACGACCTCCTGCTCGACGACCTCCTGCTCACCGGCCGCCCCTTCGTCGTCGGCTTCCGGTTCGCACCGCTCCTCCGGATGCTCGCCGCCGTCGCCCTCGTAGGAACGCTCCACCCCGCACGACTCGAACAGCGGCCCCTCGATCCAGTCCGCTAGCACCGTGAGGTCGGCGAGGGACAGGGCCGGCTGGGCCCTGACGTCCTCGATCGACACGCAGCCCTCGCGCACGACGGCCAGGGCGTCGACCTGAGCACCGTCCGGAAAGGCCAGCCGCACATGGAACCAGGACGTGACCTCGCCGGGCTCCCGCACCTTCCAGGCGGGCCACACGGACACCACACCGTCCTTCGGGTCCCGCTCGGAAAGATCAAGAAAGGATGCTTCCCGCACACACGCAACGTAACCTCATGATCACAATCCATGACGAACGGACACGCTTCGTAGTCACCCCGCCGGCCCCTGCCGTCGCGGACCCGTGGGTGCCATGCTGGAGCCGTCCGCACACCACCTCCTTCGTCACCTCCGCCGTCCGAGGAGTACCGCTGTGCTGCGTGTCGCCGTCGTCGGTTCGGGGCCGAGCGGGTGTTACACCGCCCAGACCCTGGTTCAGCAGGCCCCTGAGGTGTACGTGGACGTCCTGGACCGGCTGCCGTGCCCGTACGGCCTGGTCCGGTACGGCGTCGCCCCGGACCACGAGAAGATCAAGTCCCTGCAGGGCAGCCTGAGGACGGTGCTGGAGCACGAGCGGGTGCGGTTCCTCGGCGGGGTCCGGGTGGGCGGCGGCCCCGGGGAGCTGTCGGTGGAGCGGCTGCGGGAGCTGTACCACGCCGTGGTGTACTGCGTGGGTGCCGCCGCCGACCGCCGGCTCGGGATTCCGGGCGAGGAGCTGCCCGGCAGCTGGTCGGCGACCGACTTCGTGGCCTGGTACAGCGCCCATCCGGACGCAGCCGACACGGGCTTTCTGCGCGGAGTGCGGTCGGCCGTCGTGATCGGCGTGGGCAATGTGGCGGTGGACGTCACGCGGATGCTGGTCCGGGGTGCCGCGGAACTGCGCCCGACGGACATGCCACAGGCGGCGCTGGACACGCTGACGGCGAGCGGGATCACCGAGGTGCACATGGTGGGTCGGCGCGGCCCGTCGCAGGCCCGCTTCACCACCAAGGAGCTGCGCGAGCTGGGCGCGCTGCCCGGCACCGCGGTCCGCGTCGATCCGGCCGATCTGACGCTGGATCCGGCGGACCCCGCCGCCCTGCCCGCCGTACCCCGCCGCAATCTGGAAGTGCTCCGCGGCTGGGCCGCCGGCTCCTCGGCGGAGGGCGCCCGGCGCATCGACCTGCGCTTCTACCTGCGGCCCGTGGAACTGCTCGCGGACGCCGGCCGGGTGGGCGCCGTGCGCTTCGAACGGACGGCGCCGGACGGGCGGGGCGGGGTGACGGGCACCGGCCGGTTCGTGGACCTGCCCGCCCAGTTGGTGCTGCGCTCGGTGGGCTATCGCGGAGTGCCGCCGGACGGGCTGCCGTTCGACACGCCGAGCGGCACGGTGCCGAACACGGCGGGGCGGGTCGTACGCGAGGGTGCCCCCTCCCCCGGCGAGTACGTCGCCGGATGGATCAAGCGCGGTCCGACGGGTGTCATCGGCACCAACCGGCCCTGCGCCAAGGAGACGGTGACCTCCCTGCTCGCGGACGCTCCGGCGCTGCTGCGCCGGCAGGTGCCCGAGGATCCGGTGCCTGCGCTGCGGGCGGCCGGCATCGAACCGGTGCCGTGGGCGGGATGGCTGGCGATCGAGCGGGCCGAGGCCGAGCTGGGCGCGCGGCTCGGGCGGAGCGTGGTCAAGCTGGCCGACTGGGACGCGCTGCTCACGGCGGCCCGGTCGGCATAGCCCCCGGTGGCCAGGGGTTCCGCAGCGGCCGGGCGGGCATGACACACAGCGGCAACGGACCGGAAATCAACAAACTGTTCAAGGCGCTTACGGTCTCGTCCTGTTCGGATGTCACTCCCCACCCGCTCACTGCTGGAGTCCCCATGGCCACCACCGCAGACGTCCATCCCGTCGACGAGATACCACCGGCGCGCCAGTTGGCGGCCTTCGGGCTGCAGCACGTGCTCGCGATGTACGCGGGTGCCGTCGCCGTGCCGCTGATCGTGGGCGGCGCCATGAAGCTGTCGCCCGCCGACCTGGCGTATCTGATCACCGCCGACCTGCTGGTGTGCGGAATCGCCACGCTGATCCAGTGCGTCGGTTTCTGGCGGTTCGGCGTCCGGCTGCCGATCATGCAGGGCTGTACGTTCGCGGCGGTGTCGCCGATGGTGCTCATCGGGACGACGGGCGGCGGACTGCCCGCGATCTACGGCTCGGTGATCGTCGCGGGTCTGGCGATCATGCTGCTCGCGCCGGTCTTCGGCAGGCTGTTGCGCTTCTTCCCGCCGCTGGTGACCGGCACGGTGATCCTGATCATCGGGGTATCGCTGCTGCCGGTCGCGGGCAACTGGGCGGCGGGCGGCGCCGGTGCGAAGGACTTCGGGGAGCCGAGGAACCTGGCGCTGGCGGCCTTCGTGCTGGCGGTGGTGCTGGCCGTGCAGCGGTTCGCGCCGCCCGCCCTCGGCCGGATCGCCGTCCTGGTCGGGATCGCGGTGGGCCTGGCGGTCGCGGTGCCGTTCGGGTTCACCGACTTCAGCGGGGTCTCCGGCGCCGACTGGGTGGGCATCAGCACGCCGTTCCACTTCGGGGCGCCGCAGTTCAAGGCGTCCGCGATCGTGTCCATGCTGGTGGTCGCTCTGGTGACCATGACCGAGACGACGGGTGACCTGATCGCGGTGGGCGAGCTGACCGGGCGGAAGGTCGAGCCGCGCTCGCTCGCCGACGGGCTGCGCGCGGACGGTCTGTCGACGGTGCTGGGCGGAGTGTTCAACACCTTCCCGTACACGGCGTACGCGCAGAACGTGGGCCTGGTCGGGATGACCCGGGTGCGCAGCCGCTGGGTGGTGGCAGCGGCCGGCGGAATCCTGGTGCTGCTCGGTCTGCTGCCCAAGCTGGGCGCGGTGGTCGCGGCGATCCCGGCGCCGGTGCTGGGCGGCGCGGGGCTCGTCATGTTCGGCACGGTCGCGGCGAGCGGGCTGCGGACGCTGGCCGAGGTGGACTTCAAGGGCAACCACAATCTGACCGTCGTGGCCGTGTCGGTGGCGATCGGCATGCTGCCGGTGGGTGTGCCGACGGTCTACGCGAAGTTCCCGGACTGGTTCCAGACGGTGATGAACAGCGGGATCAGCGCGGGCTGTCTGTCCGCGATCGCCCTCAACCTGCTTTTCAACCACCTTCCGGGGAAGGCGGGTTCAGGCGCCGTCGCCGAGCCGGCCGGCCTGCCGGTCGGCGGCCGCGAGGAGGCTGTCGAGCAGCCCCGGGAAGAGTCCGTCTAGATCGTCCCGGCGCAGGCCGTTCATCTTGGCCGTACCTCGGTAGACCTGCCGGATGACCCCGCTCTCCCGCAGCACCCGGAAGTGGTGCGTGGTGGTGGACTTGGTCACCGGCAGGTCGAACTGCGAGCAGGTCAACTCCACTTCACGGGCGGCTAGTTCACGCACGATCTGCAGCCGCATCGGGTCGGAGAGCGCGTGCAGCACGCCCTCCAGGCGGATCTCCTGCCGCTCCGGATGCGGCAGCGCGCGGCCGGCGGTGTCGGTGTCGGTCACGGCGGCTGCCCTTCGTCGCGGAACTCCTCGGCTGTGAACATTGTACGAGAGACGCCGTAGTTTGACATGTCTCGTAGTACGAGGATTATCGTACGAGGCGACCAGCGGTCCCGTGACGAACGGAGTCTGTCGTGAGCTCGCTCTTCGAGAGCATCACCCTGCGCGAAGTGACCATCCCGAACCGGGTGTGGATGCCGCCGATGTGCCAGTACTCGGCCGAGCCGGAGGGTCCGCTCGCGGGCGCCCCGCACGACTGGCACTTCGCGCACTACGCGGCGCGCGCCACGGGCGGCACCGGCCTGATCGTCGTGGAGGCCACCGCGGTCTCGCCGGAGGGCCGGATCTCCCCCTACGACCTCGGCCTGTGGAACGACACACAGGTGGAGGCCTTCCGCCGGATCACCCGCTTCCTCACCGCCCAGGGCACGGTGCCGGGGGTCCAGCTCGCGCACGGTGGCCGCAAGGCGTCCACCGACCAGCCGTGGAAGGGCGGCGCTCCGCTCGGACCGGAGGCGCGCGGCTGGCAGCCGGTCGCCCCGAGCGCGGTGCCGTTCGACGAGCGCCACCCCGTGCCCACCGAGTTGACGGCGGACCAGATCCAGGAGATCGTCGGTGAGTTCGCCGCAGCGGCTCGACGGGCGCTCGCAGCCGGCTTCGAGATCGCCGAGATCCACGGCGCCCACGGCTATCTGATCAACGAGTTCCTCTCCCCGCACTCCAACCACCGCACCGACGCCTACGGCGGCTCCTACGAGAACCGCACCCGGTTCGCCCTCGAGGTCGTGGACGCCGTACGGGCGGTGTGGCCCGAGGACAAGCCGGTGTTCTTCCGTATCTCGGCCACCGACTGGCTCGAGGACGGCGGCTGGACCACGGAGGACACGGTCCGCTTCGCCCACGACCTGCACGCCCACGGCGTCGACCTGCTCGACGTCTCCACCGGCGGCAACGCCTCCGGCGTGACCATTCCGACCGGGCCCGGCTACCAGGTGCCGTTCGCCGCGCGGGTGAAGGCCGAGACCCCGCTGCGCGTCGCCGCCGTGGGCCTGATCACCGAGGCCGAGCAGGCCGAGAAGATCGTGACGAACGGCGAGGCCGACGCCGTCCTGCTGGGCCGCGAGCTGCTGCGCAACCCGTCCTGGGCCCGACACGCGGCCCGCGAGCTGGGCGGCGAGGTCCGGGTACCGGACCCGTACCACCGGTCGGTCTGACCCACAGCAACCGCCACCACCGGCAGGCCTGAGCACAGCCGTCCCCGACCACCCGGCCGGTCAAAGCGCAGGGCGCCCACCACC
>NZ_JBVIEB010000007.1:0-336151 GCF_055572075.1 Streptomyces sp. NPDC030820 | reverse complement strand
GGCCGATCCCACAACAGCCACCCGACCACCAACCAGTCCAGCACGCCCACCCGCCACCACCGACCGGTCCAGCGCGGCAACCGCCACCACCGGCCAGTCCAGCGGCCGCCACCACCGGCCGATCCGGCCACGGTCACCCACCACCAGCCGATCCAACGGCATGAGCACAGCCCGTCCCCGACCACCGGCCGGTCGAAGCGCAGGGCGCCCACCACCGGCCGATCCCACAACAGCCACCCGACCACCAACCAGTCCAGCACGCCCACCCGCCACCACCGACCGGTCCAGCGCGGCAACCGCCACCACCGGCCGATCCGGCCACGGTCACCCACCACCAGCCGATCCGACCGCAGCCACCGCCCCCGGTCGCTCAAACCGACGGCGTCCGGTGGTCAGCTCGGGAGCAGGCGGCCGATCGTCTCCTCCAGGCGGGGCAGTGCGCGCTGCCCCGCGAGGGCCAGGGCGATCGCCGCCAGGACTCCGGTCCAGGCGACCGGGCCGAGCGGGGTGCACCCGACGGCGTGGCTGACGACCGGGATCTGCACCGCCGCGACCAGCGCCACGGCGGAACCCAGGCAGGTGACCTGCACCAGGCGGCTCGCGCGCCGGTCCAGCCATGTCTGCACGAGCTGTGTGCCCACCACCCCGCACAGCGCCATCGTGCTGGAGCGGCGTGCGGTGCCGGGCGTGAAGCGGCCGATCAGCCAGGCCGTCAGCGCGCCCAGGCAGGTGGTGAGCGCCCGGTGCCGGATCTGCTGCAGCAGGGGCGCGCCCAGGACGGCGGAGGCGTCCTCCGGCGATCCGCCGCGGGCACGTACGGTGCCGGGCTCGTCGTCCTCCGGCGATCTGCCGCGGGCCGGTGCCGACGCGTCCTCCTTCTCGGTCACCGCCACCGCCATCGACGGGAACAGGTCGGTGAAGAGGTTCACCATGAGCATCTGCCGGGTGGACAGCGGCGCCCGGCCGGAGAGCAGCGTGCCGAGGATGCCGAAGCCGACCTCGCCCGCGTTGCCGCCGATGAGGATGGCGATGGCGTCGGCCACGCTGTGCCACAGCGCCCGGCCCTCGCCGACCGCATCGATCAGGACCGTCAGATCGTCGTCCGTGAGGACGATGTCGGCGGCGTTGCGCGCGGCGGCCGAACCGCGCGCGCTGATCCCGACGCCGATGTCGGCGGCGCGGATGGCCGCGGCGTCGTTGGCGCCGTCGCCGACCATGCCGACGACCCGGCCCGCGTCCCGCAGCGCCTCCACGACCTGGAGCTTCTGCTCGGGCGCCACCCGCGCCACCACACCCGCGTCACGCAGCATCCGGGCCCTGGCCGCCCGGTCCGCCGCCGCCAGCTCGTCGCCGGTGACCACGACGGTGTCCTCGGGCCAGCCCAGCTCGGCCGCGATGGCCCGCGCGGTCTGCGGATGGTCCCCGGTGAGCATGACGGGTCGTACGCCTGCCTCGATCAGTCCCGCCACGAGCGCCGTGGAGGTCTCGCGCGGTACGTCGGACAGGGCGAGCAGCCCGATGAACCCCAGCTCCCGCAGCGGCTGTTCGAGGACGTCGTCCTCCTGCTCGTCCGGGCCCAGCCGCCGTTCCGCCACCGCCAGCACCCTGAGGCCGTCCCGCGCCAGCGCCTGGGCCGCCTCCGAGGCGTGCTCGGGCAGCCCGGCGCAGGCGGGCAGCACGGTCTCCGGGGCACCCTTGACCACCAGCCGGAGCGGGCCGTCCCCGCTCCGGCCGACGGCGGCGGCGTATCCGCGTGCCGCCTCGAAGGGCAGGTCCGCGCACTGTGTCCACTCGGGATCGGGACCGGCCGCCGCCAGCACGGCCTCGTCGGTGGCGTGCACCGGCCGCTCGGCGTCGCCGTCGACGCGTGGGCAGGCGCGGACGGCCGCCCGCACGGTGCCGACGGACCCCGGGTCGTCCACCGGGCGCACCGTGCCGCCGGCGTCGGAGGTGCGCACCAGGCGCAGCCGGTTCTCGGTGAGAGTGCCGGTCTTGTCGAAGCAGAAGGTGTCCATCCGTCCCAGCGCCTCGAGGGTGCGCGGGGTGCGGACGAGGACGCCGTCGCGGCTCAACCGCCGGGCGGCCGCGAGCTGCGCGACCGTGGCCACCAGCGGCAGCCCCTCCGGTACGGCCGCCACGCCCACCGCCACCCCACCGCTGACCGCCTCCCGGATGGCGGTGCCGCGCACCAGCGCCAGACCCGTGACCGCGGCGCCGCCCGCCAGGGTCAGCGGCAGTGCCTTGCGGGTGAGTTCCTGCAGCCGGGCCTGTACGCCGCCGGCCGGAGGCGTACGCGCGGCCAGGTGGACGGCGCGGGCGGCCTCCGTGTGCTCGCCGATGTCGACGACCATGCCACGGGCCTGGCCCGCCACCACGGTCGTACCCTCGAAGACCATGCACCGCCGGTCGGCGACCGGGGCGTGCGGGGTCGGATCCGTCTGTTTCTCCACCGGCAGGGACTCACCGGTCAGGGCCGACTCGTCGACCTCCAGACCGTCCTGCCACAGCAGCCGGGCGTCGGCGGGCACCACGTCGTCCGCCTTCAGCTGGATCACGTCGCCCGGATGCAGCTTGCCCGCCTCCACGGTCCGCGTGCCGCCGGCCGGGGCCTCGGTCTCCGGCGGGACGAGGCGCGCCTTCTGTTTCTGCTCCGCGAGCAGTCCGGACAGCGCCCGTTCGGCGCGCAGCCGCTGGATGCCGCCGACGAGGGCGTTCAGGTCCAGCGCGCCGACGACGAGCAGGGCGTCCACGACGGAGCCGAGGATCGCCGACGCCGCCGAGCCGACCGCGAGGACCGGGGTGAGCGGGTCGTGGAGTTCGCCGCGTACGGCCTGGCCGAGCCGGTAGGACCAGCGCACCGGCCCGGCGGCCGGGTGCCCGGAAACACCGGCGGCGAGCTTGCGCGCGCGGGCCGCCAGCGTCTCGAAAGCGCGGCCCTCGGCGGCCGGTTCGTGCTCCAGCCGCTCCCGGGCCTGCTCGGGTTCCAGCTCGTGCCAGTGCACGCGCGCGTGGGGATGCGGGGGCCGGGCCGCCGCCACGCTGAGCGCGGCCCGGCCGCCGGAGAGCAGGGCCGACACGGCGGCGGCGTCGACGGGGGCGTGCCGCAGCCCGGGCAGCGCGGCGAGGCGTCCGCGGCCGCCGCCCGACTCGCCGACGGCCACGAGGAGCCCGGAGAGCGCGGCGCCGGAACGGGCCAGGGTCTGGGCATGCGCGCCGACCGTGCGGGCGGCCGGGATCGCGGTGAGCACCCGCCATATGTCGGGCAGCCCGTGCAGCGCGAGGAGGTCCGCGCCCCAGACCACGGCGCCGCCGTGGTCGGTGAGGGCGAGGGCGATGTCGGCGCTGCGCAGCCCGGCCAGTACGTCGTGCTCGTCGGCCGCGCGCACCCGGGCGACGGTGAGCACCGCGCCGGCGTCGCCGCGCGCCTCGTACACCACGTCGTCCAGCGGCCGGCGTGGGTCGACGACCTGGTCGGCAAGGCCGGTGAAGTCCTCCAGGGCGGGGTCGTCCACGAGCACCACGCGCAGGCGGGCCCGGCGGGCCGCGTCGAGCACCGGTTCGGTCCACGGGTCGGCCTCGCCCTCGTCCGTGCACAGCGCGCTGGAGTGCAGGACGACCGTGCCGGCCATCTCCAGGCGGCGCAGCCGGTCGGGGTCGCGGACCAGGACACCCTTGCGGGCGAGCGCGGCGCTCAGCAGTGCGTGGAAGGCGGCGGGGCCGTAGCGGGCGGCCTTCGGCGATCCGGCGAGGACCGCCTCCGCCGCCTCGGCGACGTCGTGCTTGACCAGCAGGGTGGCCGCGGCGCCCAGCACGCTGCCCGCGGAGGCGTGCTCGGCGTACTCCTGGGCCGGGGACTCCCGCAGCGGCGGGCGGGAAGCGCCGTCCGCCGCGACACTGACCCGCCCGGGCGCGCACAACTGGTCGTGCACCGCGTCGAAGGCGGCGGCGCGGGCCACCGTCTCGGCCACCTGGCAGGCCCGCAGGGCGCCGTCGAGGACGAGGGAGGTGGGGGTCTGTCCGGCTCCGTGGACCGTGGCGTTCGCGCAGGCCAGCAGGAGATCCATGCCGGCGTCCCCGAGCCGGGCGCGCAGCCAGGCGCGAAAGCGGGGGTTCTCCCGCAGCAGCGTCACCACCGCGGTCGCCAGGCGTGGCGTGGGCGGCAGCCGGAGCATGTACGCGGTGACCGCGGCGCCGATGCCCACCGTGTCGGCGGCGAGCGTGGCCACGGCCGCGCGCACCCCGGCCGGGTCGGCCGGATGCGTGGTCTCGTCCACGTCCGCGGCCAGGAGCAGTCCGTGTCCCTCGGCCAGTTCGGCGGCGTGGTCCACGATCCGGTCGGTGGCCTCCTCCTCGGTCGCGGTCACCACCAGACGCGCGAGTCCCTCGTCCCAGTAGGCGAGCAGCACGTCGGGCCGCTCGGCCAGCGTCTCGGCCACCCGGCGCGCCAGATGCGCCGTGCCGCCCGCGCGCCGCACGTGCTCGTGCTCCACCGGCCGCAGGGCCAGATGGGCACGGGCCCCGGCCCGCCAGTGGTCGCCGGAGCCGGGCAGCGCGTTGCGCGCCACCCGCGCCACGCGTACGGCGGCGTCCGCGCCGCGCACTCCGGCACGCACCGTTCCCGCGGCGGCACCGGCGGCCGCCCCGACCACCGGCGCCAGCAGTCGCGGTGCCGAGGGCAGCAGCCGCGCGGCCGCCGAGGGCACCGCCAGGAGTCGGAGCGCCATGGTCCTCCTCAGAGCGTGGTGCGATCGGGCCGCGTCGTGGGACCGAGCGGCCCGGTGGACGGCTTGCCCGCAGCAGCCTCGGCGTCGTGGGTGGTCGGGGCGCTGCCGGAGGTCTTGGTGCTGCCGGAGGTCTGGGTGCTGCCGGCCGTCCGGCTGCTTGCGTGGGTTCCGGCGTCGCCGGCTGTCCGGCTCCCTGTGGACGCCTCGGCGGCGCCGGCGGCCTCGACCCCGGCCTCGGCGGCGCCGGCGTCCCAGGCCCCGCCGGAAGTCCCGGCGTCCGTGGCGGCCTCCGCCCCACCCGTGCGGTGGGCGCCCCGGGACCTGCCGCCGTGGCCGGTCCTGAGGGCGGCGGTGCCGAGGTCATGGGCGGGCTCGGGACCCCGCCCGGCTTCGTCACCGCTGTCCGCCGGATGTTTGGGCCGCGGCTGGGTGAGCCAGGCCACGGCCGCGCCGGTGAGGGCCACGGGCCACTCCACCACGCCCGCGGCGCCGAGCACTCCGGCCCCCGCGTACACCGCGATGCGCCGCCCGCGGGGCGAGACCGCGCCGACCTTGTCCAGGGTTTCCTCCGCGGCCCTGCTCACCATCCCGGCCCCGGGCACCCTGCGCAGTGCCGAGGCCGCGCCACGCAGCGGCGCCGTGAGGACCGACGACGACTTCTGCTCAGCCATGACTCTCCTCGGGTGAGTCGCCTTGCGTGCCCCACCGAGTGCCCGCGACCGCGCTGGTCATCCCCGTTTCTCCCCGGAAGGTGCCCACTTCCAAGGGAACGCCTCGCACCGCCCCCGCGCCACCCGCACCGCGCGACCGCCCCACCCGGACGCCTCGGCGGCGACCGCGGAACACACCCTCGCGTACCGCAGAAGTCGATCACGCATCGAAGTGACCGGGGTGCGGATCCGGGCGTTCATCCAGTGCCGGGAGTCCTCCCAATGTGAGGGTCGCCCGTGGACCCGGATACCGCGGGCGTGGACCCCGGACCGCGATCTGCCGGTACCCGGCGATCAGGTCGTCGGTGACGGCCCGCTGTGCCTCGGGGGTGGCGTCGCCGGTGCCGATGCCGCTGACAACCAGGAACTGCCCGGCCTGCGGCCGCCGCCGGCACGCTGACGGCGGCCCCGGTCCCTGTCGCCGCTCGCCGGTCCCCATCGGGTGGACGAGCGGTTGGTGAAGACGCTCAAGAGGAAGACCCGGCCCTTCGACGCCTACGCCCGCCGCAACGCGCCGGCGGAGGCGAACCCGGACGCCGTCGACGTGTCGGCGGCGGAGTCGGCGAACCGGCGGACGCGGTTCCAGGTACCGGTGAGGCGGCCGACAGCGCTCCTTGACGGCGCCTAACCCGTTCCTCCTCCTGGCACCGGGCGCGCAGGAACCGTTCGAGAGCCGGGGCGGTCATGCGGCACGCTCTCTTCGCCCCACCGACGCGGCCAACTCCCGCTGATAGTCGGCATAGGCCGCGCGCAGGGCCTCCCCGGGCCAGTCGGCGGGGAGGAGTCCGGGTGGCAGGACGGGGTCGGTGAGCAGATGGCGTACGGCCGCGGCGTAGGCGGTGAGGCGGTCCGCCTGGGTCCGGGCGGCGGCCGCGCGGGCGAGCAGTGTCCGTGCGGTGGCCGCCCAGGCCTCCAACGGCCAGAGCCGGGCGACGAGGTCGTGCGCAGGCTCGTCGGGTCGGGCGGTGTACGTCTGGGCGACGGCTCCGAGCATGTCCGGCAGGGCACGGTCGAGGTTGTCCGGGCGCAGCCATACGCCCTCGCGGAGTTCCGCCAGGCGCAGCGCGGCCAACCGGGCACGCAGATCGGCGCGTTCGGCGGGGCCGCGGCCGGTCGCCGTGATCACCACCATCTCCCAGTCGCCGTCCCACGCGCGCGTGCCCGGCCGGAGCGCCTCGTCCTGGCGCCGCTGGCGGGCCAGCAGCCGGTCGCTGAGCCGGTAGACGGCGTCGGTGCGGCGCAGGTCCCCCGCGGACACCATCCGGCTGAGCGCGGCGCGCAGCGTGGAGCCGCCGACACCGAAGGGCTCCACCAGTTGGACCAGGTCCTTCACCGGCAGCTCCGCCGGGTGTGCGCCGAGGAGCAGGCTCAGCACGACCGACCGCGCGGACAGCGGCCGCAGGCCTGCCGCCTCGGGCTCAGGCTCGGGCGAGACGTTCATGCGCATGGGCAGGTACTGTACGGGCATCTCCTTGTTGCAGTATTGCTACGACCGCAGGCAGAGTGCAACATGCTTCCATGGTCTCGATTCCCGCGCAGTCGCCTGCGCAGCCGCAGCCGCAGCCCCAGCCGCAGTACGCCACGCACGAGGTCACCAACCAGGCCCCGCCGCTGGCCCCGTACGACGCTTCCGACGATCCGGCCCTGCTGGAGGGGCTGCGCCGGGAGGGCGCCGGATGGGCCGAGGAGGACATCCGGCGGCTGGGGTCGCGCGCCGGCAGCGCGGAGGCACAGGAGTGGGGTGAGCTGGCGAACCGGCACGAGCCGGTCCTGCGCACCCACGACCGCTACGGCCACCGGATCGACGAGGTCGACTTCCATCCCAGCTGGCACCACCTGATGCGCACGGCGGTCGCCGAGGGCCTGGCCGGCGCACCCTGGGCGGACGAGCGGCCCGGCGCCCATGTGGCCCGCACCGCGGGCGGGCTGGTATGGGGGCACACGGAGGCCGGGCACGGCTGCCCGACGTCGATGACGTACGCCGCCGTGCCCGCGCTGCGCGTACAGCCGGATCTGGCCAAGGTCTACGAACCGCTGCTCACCAGCCGGGAGTACGACCCGGAGCTGCGCGTGCCGGCCGAGAAGCCGGGCCTGCTCGCGGGCATGGGCATGACCGAGAAGCAGGGCGGGTCGGACGTCCGGACGAACACCACCGTGGCCACGCCCACCGGGGAGCCCGGTGTGTACACGCTGCGCGGGCACAAGTGGTTCACGTCGGCGCCGATGTGCGACGTCTTCCTGGTCCTCGCCCAGGCCCCGGGCGGGCTGTCGTGCTTCCTGGTGCCGCGCGTTCTGCCGGACGGCAGCCGCAACACCTTCCGCATCCAGCGGCTGAAGGACAAGCTGGGCAACCGCTCCAACGCGTCCTCGGAGCCGGAGTTCGACCGGACGGTGGCCTGGCTGGTCGGGCCGGAAGGGCGGGGGGTGAAGACCATCATCGAGATGGTCAACTGCACCCGGCTGGACTGTGTGATGTCCTCGGCGACCCTGATGCGCAAGACACTGGTCGAGTCGGGTCATCACGCCCGGCACCGCAGCGCGTTCGGCGCCCGGCTGATCGAGCAGCCGCTGATGCGCAACGTCCTGGCCGACCTGGCACTGGAGTCGGAGGCGGCGACGACGCTCACGCTGCGGCTGGCCGGCGCGGCCGACCGCGCGGTGCGCGGGGACGCCGGGGAGCGGGCCTTCCGGCGGATCGCCACCGCCGTCGGCAAGTACTGGGTCACCAAGCGGGGCCCGGCGTTCACCGCCGAGGCCCTGGAGTGCCTGGGCGGCAACGGCTACGTCGAGGACTCCGGCATGCCGCGGCACTACCGGGAGGCTCCACTGCTGTCGATCTGGGAGGGCTCGGGCAACGTCAACGCGCTCGACGTGCTGCGCGCCCTCGGCCGCGAACCGGACACCGCCGAGGCCCTGTTCGCCGAACTCGCCCTCGCGCGCGGGGCGGACGCCCGCCTGGACACGGCGGTCGCCGCACTCAAGGACCAGTTGGCCGAAACGGACCAGGTGGGCGCCCGCCGTCTGGTCGAGCGGATGGCGCTCGCCCTCCAGGCCTCCCTGCTGGTACGGCACGCCCCGCACCCGGTGGCGGACGCCTTCTGCGCGAGCCGGCTGGGCGGCGACTGGGGGCACGCGTTCGGCACGCTGCCCGCCGGAACCGACCTCGACACGATCCTGGAGCGGGCCCTGCCCGGCCGGAACTGACCCCTCCCAGCGGACGCCGGTGCTCCTTTCAGCGGCAGGCGCGGGCGGCTCGCGCCCTGGCCGGTGACAGCCGACGGATCGCACACAGTCAGCGCGCAGCTCCGGACCGTTGTCAGTGCCGTGGTGCACACTCGCGATCAGGTGGCACTCGTCTCGGGAGGACAACGTGTTCACGGGGATCGACGAGGTCGACTGGGCCTCGCTGCGGCACGCGCACGGCAGCGCGGAGGACGTGCCCGGATGGTTACGGGCGCTGGCGTCCGCGGACACCGCCGAGCGGGCGACCGCGCTCGACGGGATGTACGGCGCGCTCCACGACCAGGGGTGTGTGTACGACTCGACGCTGGCCTGCGTCCCGTTCCTGCTCTCGCTCGCGGCCCGCGAGGATGTGCCGGACCGGGGCGGCATCGTGGAACTGCTGGTGGGCATCGGCGCGGAGAGCGCGGACGGGGACCCGCGCGCACGGGAGGCCGTGTGCGCGGGCGCCGAGGTGTTCGTCCGGCTCCTCGGGGACCCGGATCCCGCGGTGCGCCGGGCGACCGCCTCGGCCCTCGTGGAGTTCCTGCCCGCGCCGGCCCGGGTCCTGGACTTGTTACGACAGCGGCTGCGGGCCGAGCGGGACGACCGGGTCCTGCTCGCCCTCCCGGAGGCGCTCGCCCTGTTCATCCGCCGGCACCCCGCGCACGCCGACGCCGCGGTGGGCCTCCTGGCCGAGCAGAGCGCGCCGCCGTTCGCCCCTGGGCTGCGGCTCGCCGCACTCGGTCAGCTCGCGCTCGTCGCGCCCGGCCGGCTGCCGGCCGACCTGGTGCCGACGGCCGTCCGGCTCCTGCAAGAGCGCTCCGCGCACCGCGCCCGGATCACCGAGCCCTGCGTCGCCGACTCCCTCGTCGGGCGCATACGGCGGCTGCGCCCGTCCGACGAGGAGGGCTCGCGGCTGCTGCGCACCCTGCACACCGCGCTGGGCGACCGCGTGGACGACCGGATCGCGCTTCTCGGCGGGCAGTTGACCGGCCCGGACCCGGTGGACCGGTGCCATGGCGTCTGGATGGCGGCGGCGCTGCTGCGCGGCTGGCGCGGCGACCACCGCGGCACGGTTCGGCTGCTCGGCGCCCAACTGGCCGCGGAACAGGACTGGTTGCGGGACCCGGCGGTCGCCGTGCTCGCGGAGCTGTGCGCGCTGGCCGCGCCCGCCGCGGACGACCTGCACGCCCTCGTGTGCGCCCGCCCCGACCTGTGGACGCATCGCGTGGAGCGTGGCTCCTGCGCGCTGGGCGGTCCGCTCAGGGCGCTGGCCAGGGCCGGCGATCCGCGCGCGGTCCCGCCCCTGGCCCATCTGCTGGCCGGCCCGGCCGCACCGGTGGACCTGGGGTTCGAGCTGGCCCACCTGGGTGCCGCCGCGGCCCCGCTCGCCCCCGCGGTGCGGCATCGGCTCGGCCGGATTCCGCCGACGTCCCCTTCGGCCGCCCCGCTGCTGGCGGCGGTCGGCGCCATGGGGGACGAGGACGCCGTTCCGGAGGTGCTGCGGCTGCTGTCGGGTGCTCACGGCGGACCGGGGGCGCGGGACGACACGGTCACGGGCCAGGCCATCGGAACGCTGGAGGTGCTGGGCGCCACCGCGCGGGCGGTACCGGCCCTCCGCGCACTCCTGGGCACCCGGCATGCCGCCGCAGCGGCCGGCGCACTCTGGTCGGCACACCAGGACGCCTCCGCCGTACTCCCCGTGCTGCTGCGGGAGTTGGCCCAGGGTGATCCGGTGAGCCGGCGCGTGGCCGCCGTACAGCTCGGCCGTCTGGGTCCTGCCGGGCGCGCCGCGCGGCCCGCGCTGCGCCGCATGGCCGGGTCGCGGCTCGCGCGGGAGCGGGTGGCGGCCGCGTGCGCGCTGTGGCGCATCGACGCGGATCCGGAGCCGGTTCTGCCGGTGTTCCGGGAGGCCTGGGCGCAGGACCCGCACACCCGCCGTGCGATCGCCCGGTGCCTGACCGAGATGGGCCCGGCCGCCGCGCCGCTACGGCATCTGGTGGCCGCGGAACTGGCCGCTCCGCGCCGCCACTTGGCTCATATGGGCGGAGGTGCTGGGCAGGGCATACCGCAGGACGAGGATCTATTGGGCGCGTGCCGGGAGGTGCTGGCGACGGTGTAGGGGTGTCACGGCAGGCACTCGCCCGAGCCGATGAATGCGGGGACGCGCCTGTTCGCCTCGCCGACTGCGACGTTCCAGCGGGCCGGGTTCCAGGCAGGGTTGCGCCGGAACTCGGCCATCGGCTTCGGGCAGTCGGAGCCCCGCACCTGGGCGGACCGCTGCACTTCGCGCCGGAACCGGGCCAGGCTGGGGAAGGGAGCTTGACGACAGGGCTGGGCCTGCGCGGAATGGATCACAGGCGGCGCCGGTCCCCGGCCGGGCGGGGACGCGAGGCCGTCGGCCGTGGTCAGACCATCCGTCCCCACTGCGGTCCGAGCCGTGCCCACTCCGTGTCCCAGGCGCGCATGCGGCGGCGTTCCAGCCGGCCGCGCAGGGCGAGGCCGCCGACGAAGGGGACGGCCGCCGCGCTCACGCCCACCAGACAGCCGATCAGGGTGCCCCGGAAGGCGGCCTCGGAGGCGGAGGCGGGGCGGTTGACGAGCCGGCCCTGCGGGTCGGTCCAGACCGTGACCGGTGTGCCGGCCCTGCTGCCGGGCTCCACCCGGACCTGGCCGGTGTGGGTGGAGCCGTCGGCCGCGGTCCAGCCCACCTTGGCCCAGACGCGTTCACCGGAGGAGGCGTGGCTGTGCCCGCGGGAGGTTCCGGGGGCCCGCCCCACCACGTGGGCGACGACGGGACGCCAGGCCGCCCGCTCCCTCGCGAGTCCGTGCTCCACCGTCTCGGCCGCCACGAGGCCGGCCGAGACCCCCGCCAGGACGGTCAGCAGCCAGGCGCCGAGCAGTACCCAGGCCTCCATCACGTCGGCCCGGCGTTTGAGCGGGTTGCGCCGCCAGCGCCACAGCCACACCTTCGGACCACGGAACGCCTTCAAAGGCATCCTCCTCACGAGCGCACCGACCGGCCGGACCGCCCTCCCATACGCGGGAGATCGCTCCATTGCTCACGACGAGCCGTCTCCCGACGGTCGCACGAGACACGCCCCCCGCGCAGGCGCATGCCGCAACGGGCCCGGGACGATCTCCGCCACCCGCCGACGACACCGCTGTGACCTGTGGGAACGTGCACACATGGGGAGACTGTCAGTGGTGGGGTGCAGACTGGCCGATAACCGACGACTACCTGTCTCACGACTACCTGGACGAAGGCGTCCCGGAGGTGATCGGCATGACCGAGGTACTGCTGGCGGTGGGCACCCGCAAAGGCCTGTTCATCGGGCGGCGCAGGGGTGGCGGCACCTGGGAGTTCGACGACAGTCCGTATTTCAACGCGCAGGCGGTGTACTCGGTCGCGATCGACACCCGGGAGGGCCGGCCGCGGCTGCTGGCGGGCGGCGACAGCGCGCACTGGGGCCCGTCGGTGTTCCACTCCGACGACCTCGGCCGCACCTGGACCGAACCCCCGCAGCCGGCCGTCAAGTTCCCCAAGGACACCGGCGCCTCCCTGGAGCGCGTCTGGCAGCTGCACCCGGCCGCCGCCGAGCCCGGCGTGGTCTACGCGGGCACGGAACCGGCGGCGCTGTACCGCTCGGAGGACCGCGGCGAGAGCTTCGAGCTGGTCCGGCCGCTGTGGGAGCATCCGACGCGCTCGCAGTGGGTGCCGGGCGGCGGCGGTGAGGGCCTGCACACCGTGGTCACGGACTCCCGCGACCCCAAGGCGGTCACCGTGGCCGTCTCGACGGCCGGCGTGTTCCGCTCCAGCGACGGCGGGGCGAGCTGGGCGCCGTCCAACTCCGGTGTGTCCGCGGTGTTCCTGCCGGACCCGAACCCGGAGTTCGGCCAGTGCGTGCACAAGATCGCCAAGGATGCGGGCGACCCGGACCGGCTGTATCTGCAGAACCACTGGGGGGTGTACAGAAGCGACGACGCGGGCGCGCACTGGACGGACATCGGCGCGGATCTGCCGTCCACGTTCGGCTTCGCGATGGCCACGCATCCGCGCCGGGCCGGCACGGCGTACGTCTTCCCGATCAACGCCGACGCGGACCGGGTGCCCGCCGAGCACCGCTGCCGGGTCTTCCGCACCGCGGACGCGGGCCGGACCTGGGAGCCGCTGTCCAAGGGTCTGCCGGAGGAGGATCACTACGGCACGGTGCTGCGGGACGCCCTGTGCACCGACGACGCCGACCCGGCAGGTGTCTACTTCGGCAACCGCAACGGCGAGGTGTTCGCCTCGGCCGACGACGGCGACAGCTGGCAGCAACTGGCGGCGCATCTGCCGGACGTGCTGTGCGTGCGGGCGGCGGTGATCGGCTGACACGGGCGGGGTGGGGCCGCGGGGGGGGGGCGTCACCGTCGGCTTCGGCCATCGGTTGATCACCGGGCCATGTCCGGCAGTAGGGTGACGCCCGTGGCACCACGACCCTTGCATGAAATCGTCGAACCGGGCTGGGCGAAGGCCCTCGAACCCGTCGCGGAACGGATCGCCGGGATGGGCGACTTCCTGCGCGCGGAGATCGCCGCGGGACGCACCTACCTCCCGGCCGGACCCAACGTCCTGCGGGCCTTCCAGCAGCCGTTCGACGACGTACGGGTCCTGATCGTCGGTCAGGACCCGTATCCCACCCCGGGGCACGCGGTGGGCCTGTCGTTCTCGGTCGCGCCCGAGGTACGCCCGCTGCCGCCCAGCCTGATCAACATCTTCCGCGAGCTGAACACCGACCTGGGGCTGCCCCAGCCGTCCAACGGCGACCTCACTCCGTGGACCCAGCAGGGCATCCTGCTGCTCAACAGGGCACTGACCGTGGCTCCACGCCGCCCGGGCGCCCACCGCGACAAGGGCTGGGAGGAGGTCACCGAGCAGGCGATCCGAGCCCTGGCGGCACGCGGCAAGCCGCTGGTCGCCATCCTCTGGGGCCGGGAAGCCCGCAATCTGCGGCCGCTGCTGGGCAGCCTGCCGGCGATTGAGTCCGCGCATCCCTCGCCCAGGTCGGCGGACTACGGCTTCTTCGGCTCGCGTCCGTTCAGCCGGGCCAACGACCTGCTGATCCAGCAGGGCGGACAGCCGGTGGACTGGCGACTGCCGTGACCGTCCCCGGCTATCTGGCGGTGGACTCCGGAGGCTCCGGTCTCCGGGTCGCCGTCGGCGTGCCGGGCCGGGCGCCCGTCGCCCAGCGGAAGTCGCCGGAGCCGGTCCGCACGGGCGCGCGGGGCATCGATCCCGCCCATCTGATGGCCCAACTCGTCCCGCTGGCCCGCGCGTCCGCAGCGGAGGCCGGAGTGGACGCGCTGGACACGGCCGTCGTCGGCGCCGCCGGGTTCGCCACCCTGGGCGACGCGCTGCGCGCCGAACTGCCGGGTGCCCTGGCCCACGAGCTGGGCGTGAGGCGGGTGGCGCTCGCCGCCGACGCCGTCACCGCCTACGTCGGCGCCCTCGGACCGCGTCCGGGTGCAGTGCTCGCCGCGGGCACCGGGCTGATCGCGGTCGGCACCGACCTCACGGCCTGGCGCCGGGCCGACGGCTGGGGCCATCTGCTCGGCGACTGTGGCAGCGGCGCCTGGATCGGCCGGGCCGGCCTGGAGGCGGCGCTGCGCGCCCACGACGGCCGGGACGGCGGCTCCGCACCGCTGCTGGCTTGCGCGGAGGAGCAGTTCGGCCCGGTACTCGGGCTGCCGGGACAGCTCTACCCGCGCTCCGACCGGCCCGCCGTACTGGCCGCCTTCGCCCCCCAGGTGGCCGCGTGCGCCGCGCACGACCCGGTCGCCGCGGGCATCCTGCACGCCGCGGCCCGGCACATGGCCGAGTCCGTCGCGGCCGTGTGCCCGGCGGACGGGGAGCCGCGACTGGCGCTCACCGGCGGCCTGTTCCGGCTGGGCGAGCCCCTGCTCACACCCCTGCAGGAGGAGTTGGCGAGCAGGCTGCCGCACGCCCGGCAGGTGCCGGCGGAGGGCGACCCCCTGCACGGCTCGGTACGGATCGCGAGCGACCTCGCGGCCGGCCGGCTCACCCTGCCGGGTGAACCCACCATGCTCTACGAGGCCCCCGTGCAAGGCGATTGAGGTCCCCGTCGAGGTCCCCGCAAAAGCGGATTGTTCCCCCTTGTCATCGCTTTGTCGGTTCATGTTCCCGGCACGTGCCCGGACCATGCGTCGCCGTCGCGTAACTCATCAGACAAAACCGGACGGATACCGCTCACCTGCACCCTCCCCGAACGGAGTAACCCGAGAAACCAGTAACATGCGGCGCCATGAGCACCCCCACTGGGCCCGAGTCCGGCCTGCCAGTACGAATGCCGCGACCCCGCCAGCCCGGACGGCACCGCCGACCGGAACCGCTGGTGGCTCCCGAGGGTGCGCCCGCGCTCGCCCTCGCGGTGCCCGGTGCGCCCAGCGCCGCCACGCGCGCCCTCGCCGAGGAGGTCGTGAGCATCGCCCGCTCCGAGCTGCCCGGCCTGGACGCCCGGATCGGATACCTGGACGGGGACGACGCCGAGTTCCCCACGCTGCGGTCCGTGCTCGAGCGCGCGGCCGAGGAGCGCACGGCCCGTTACGAGCAGGCCGTCGCCGCCGGGGTCGAGGGCGTCAAGGAGCCCGACGGCCCGGTCGCCGTCGTCGTCCCGCTGCTGGCCGGTCCGGACAGCTCCCTGTTGCGGCAGATCCGCCAGTCCGTGATGGACAGCCGGGTCGCCGCCGATCTGACCGACGTGCTCGGTCCGCACCCGCTGCTCGCCGAGGCGCTGCACGTGCGGCTGTCCGAGGCGGGGCTGGCCCGTGCCGACCGCGCACGGCTGTTCACCGTGGCCACCGCCGCGGACGGCATCATCCTGGCGTCCGTGGGCGGCGAGGAGGCCGTACAGGCGGCCGGGATCACCGGCATGCTGCTCGCCGCGCGCCTCGCCGTGCCGGTGATGGCGGCGGCCCTGGACCAGGAGGGCTCGATCTCCTCCGTCGCCGAGCAGCTGCGTTCCTCGGGCTCGCAGCAGCTGGCCCTCGCGCCGTACCTGATCGGCCCGGAGATCGAGCCGGCGCTGCTGGCGGCGGCCGCCGAGGAGGCGGGCTGCGCCACGGCCGAGGCGCTCGGCGCGTACCCGGCGATCGGCAAGCTCGCCCTCGCCAAGTACACGACGGCGCTGGGCATCGCCCCGCAGCAGCCGCAGGGCATGCCGGTCCGCTGACCCACGCCGGCATCCACGGCACCCGTACGACACAGGGCCCGCTCCGCACCCCGGAGCGGGCCCTTCGCCTTGCCGGTACGCCCGCTTCCTCGCGGGCTCAGCCGAAGACGACGCAGGAGGCCGCGGGGACCGGTACCGAGCCCTCGTAGCGGGGCAGCCCCGTCGCCTCGTCCACGGCGAACCAGGTCACGTCGCCGGAGCGCTCGTTGGCGGCGTAGAGGAAGCCGTCGTACTGGGCGAGCGCGCGCGGCCAGTGCCCGCCGCAGGGCACCGTGCCGATCAGCCGGAGCGCCTCGCCCTCGACGGCGAGGATCGACAGCACGTCCTCGCCGCGGGTCGCGGTCCACACGAACCGGCCGTCGGGCGAGACCACGATCCCGGACGGATAGGCGTCGCCGGCCGGGGCGCCGGGCAGCACGGGAACCTCGGCCAGCGGCCTGAGCGAGCCGGCCTCGGCGTCCCAGCGGCACACCGTGACCGTCGGGGTGAGTTCGTTGACGACGTAGACGTGCGCGCCGTCCGGGTGGAAGGCCAGATGGCGCGGGCCGGAACCGGGGCGCAGGGCGAACTCGCGGTGCAGGGCGGGAACGCCACCGTCGAGGGTGCAGAGCCGCACCGAGTCCGTGCCGAGGTCGACACTGACGGCCCACCGGCCGCTCGGGTCGGGCTGCACCTGGTGGGCGTGCGGACCGCGCTGGCGCCGGTCGTGCGGGCCGGAGCCGGTGTGCTGGAGCCGCCCGGAGGGCTTGGCGGCGAGCGAGCCGTCCGGACGCACGGGTACGGCGGTGACGCTGCCGCAGCCGTAGTTGGCGGTCAGCACATGGCCGGCGTACAGGCCGAGGTGGGTCGGTCCGCTGCCGTCGACCCGCACGGGCGGCCCGGCGAGCTCCGGCCGGCCGTCTTCGACACGGTAGGCGGCGACGGCGCCCTCGGCGGTCTCGCTGACCGCGTAGAGCGTCTGCCCGTCCGGGGCCAGGACCAGGTAGGACGGGTCGGGTACGTCGTTCACCGCGGTGCCGAGGAGGAGGGCGCCACCCTTCGGCGCGACCTCGGCGGTCACGAGGCCGGGGCCGCCGGCTGCCGTGAACGAGCCGATGAACGCCCGGCGCCTGCCGGACCTGCCGTCCTGTGCCACCGCTGTCCCCTCTCGGTCGTGCCCGTCCGGGGCCGACGGTAGCAGCCGATCATGCGCGGTCTAGACCAAGGGGCGGGCGTGGTCGGCGGTTCTTTTCCTCGACCGTGCCATCGCCTCGCGGGCCGTGTCGGTGCCTCGGGGGCCTCTGCCGTCAGTTGCGAGGCTGTCATCGCACCGCTGACGCCCGGCGCTCGCACCGCCCGCCCAGCGGCAACGCCGGGCAGGCGGGCTCAGTCCCTCAGCCATAGTCCAGACCAGACACGACACGGCTCAGGCGCTACCGGCCGCGGCCCGATACTGCCCGGCTCAACCCCTTGCCACAGCCACAGAGCGGCCCCGCTCAGGCCCGATCCACCGCAGCTCCGGAGCGACCCCGAGCAGCCCCCGCCAGCCGGACCATCGACGGCCAAGACTCAGCCCCCGCGAGCCGCGTCCTCGACGGCCCAGACGCCCAGACTCAGCCCCACCAGCCGCACCCTCGACAACGGCCCCAGCTCAGGCCCGATCAACCGCACTCCGACGGTTTCCCGGCTCAGGCCCCCACCAGGCGCGACCCGGTCGGGGCTCCCAGGGGCTCGGCCAGGTCGGCGAGGGCGCGTTCCAGGCCGTGCAGGTGGGCCAGGGCGGGCTCGGCGGGTGGCTCGGCGGGACTGCCGACGTGCTCCAGCCGGCCCGCGGTGAGCGCCTCGACGGCGGACTCCACGCGCCAGCAGGCCGCGGCCAGCCGGGCGTCGTGCGAGGCCTCGGGGTCGGCGGCGACCGCCACCAGGCCCCGCACCTCACGGGCGCAGTCGTCGAGGAGGGCGAGGACCCGGCGGGCGCGCTCCTTGCGGGCCGGCATCGGGTTCAGCGGGTGCACCAGCGGGGCGACGGCCAGCCGGACCCGGCCGAGCAGCTGCTCCAGTTCGGCGACGCGGGGCGCCGGGTCGGCGGTCGTGGAGCCGGCGAGGCGAGCCGCGGCCTCGGCCGTACAGGCGTGGACGCAGCGCAGAGCCCGCTGGATCCAGGCGTCCGTGATGGCGTGGGTGGTGACCGGCAGGACGAACAGCACGGCGAGCGCGGCGCCGAGCGCCCCCACGCCGGTCTCGGCCAGACGCAGCGCGAGCAGGCCGGGGCTCAGGACGCCGAGGAGGGCGTAGAGCAGTTCGGCGAGCAGGGTCACGCAGAGCATCATCCAGGTGTACGAGACGGCGGCCGTGTAGAAGATGCCGAAGACGGCGACGGCGATCAGGACCGCAGTCGGGACCGGCGCGCCGCCCACGGGTACGGCGACGAGGAAGCCCAGGCAGATGCCGATCACCGTGCCGAGGACCCGGCGGAAGCCGCGTACCAGGGTCTCGCCGCGCGAGGCGGTGTTGACGAAGATCCACCAGGTGGCGCCGACGGCCCAGTACCAGCGCTGTCCGGACACCAGTTGCCCGACGACCAGCGCGAAGCCCGCGCCGGCGGTCGCCTGGACGGCCTGCCGCGTGGTCACCCGGGCGAGGCCGCGCCCGGCAGGGGGAGCCGGTACGACGGCCGGGGGCAACCGGCGCTCGTAGCACCACACGCCGAAGCGCACCACGGCCGCGCTGAGCACGGACAGCAGGACGGCGGCGTACAGCTCGGGCAGCTGCGCGGGGGTGGCGTGCAGGAACTGGGCGACGAAGAAGGTCATGAACGCGAACACGCCGAGGCTGTGCCCGCGCGGTCCCCAGCGGCGCGCGTACACCCCGGCACCGACGACGGCCAGGAAGACGAGGTCGCGCGCGACGGGCACGGCGTGCAGCTCGGCCGCGGCGGCGAGCACCGGCACACCCACGGCGGGCAGCAGCGCGGTGGTGACGGCCTGCCCGCGCACGGTCGGGTCGGCGACGGTGAACAGGGCGAGGAGGGCCGCGAGACCGCCGGTGACCGCGCCGATGATGGACTGACCGGCGAGGAAGCAGACGACGACCGCGAGGCCGATGCCGAGGACGGCCCGCGCGGCGAAGCGCAACCGCGCCCGCCCCGGGTCCGGAGCCACGAACATCCTCTTCAGCACTGCTGCCCTCCCCATGGAAACCGGACGGAACACCGGCACAGAAAAGGCGCCGCGGGGGTCCGCAGCGCCATCGACCTGTCCATGAGAGCATCACCGCGGTCACTGGCTCAAGTGTGAACCTAATCGCTGTGCCATTGGCCCAGAAGCACACAGGTGCTCGTGTCGAGCAGCGGGCCAACGGACCAGGTCGGACGGCACAGGCGAAGATGGGCCCGCTGAGCCATTGGTACAGTCGTCCATGATGGCCGTGGACGAACTCGACACCCGCATCCTGCGACTGCTCCTGGAACAGCCGCGCACCAGCGTGCGCGAGTACGCCCGCATCCTCGGCATCGCCCGCGGCACACTCCAGGCCCGGCTGGACCGGCTTGAGCGGGACGGCGTGATCACCGGCACCGGCCCTTCCCTCTCCCCCGCCGCCCTGGGCCATCCGGTGCTGGCGTTCGTGCACATCGAGGTCACCCAGGGCCACCTGGACGACGTCGGGGACGCGCTGGCCGCCGTACCGGAGATCGTGGAGGCGTTCTCGATCACGGGCGGTGGCGATCTGCTCGCCCGGGTGGTGGGCCGGGACAACGCCCATCTGGAGGACGTCATCCAGAAGCTGATCAGCCTGCCGGGCGTGGTGCGCACGCGTACCGAGGTGGCGCTGCGCGAGCGCGTCCCGCACCGGCTGCTGCCCCTGGTGGAGTCGATCGGCCGGGCGGCGCGCGCCTGACGCTTGGCATGCTGGAGCGCATGAGCGATCTCGGCGGCCTCTCGGTCATCTTCGATCTCGACGGAACGCTGGTGGACAGCGAACCGAACTACTACGAGGCGAGCCGGCAGACCCTGGCCGGGCACGGCGTCCCGGACTTCACCTGGGCGGACAACGAGGCCTACGTAGGCATCGGCAACCAGGACGCGACGCGGCTCTGGAAGGAGCGCTACGGCCTGAGCGCGCCGGCCGAGGACCTGCTCACCGAGCTGAACCGGCGGTACCTGGAGATCGCCCGCACCCGTACCCCTGTGTACCCGGAGATGCGCACGTTCGTGGAACTCCTGGCCGCCGACGGGGTACCGATGGCCGTCGCGTCGGGGTCCTCCCCGGAGGCGATCGAGGCGATCCTCTCGGGCACGGGCCTGGGCGCCTGTCTGCGCACAGTGGTGTCCGCCGAGGAGGTGCCGCGCGGCAAGCCCGCCCCCGATGTGCTGCTGGAGGCGGCCCGGCGGCTCGGCGCGGACCCCGGTGACTGTGTCGTCCTGGAGGACGCAGCACCGGGCGCGGCCGCCGCCCACGCGGCCGGCATGCGCTGTATCGCCGTCCCCTACGTGGCCGCCCAGGCCGGCCTGCCCGAGTTCGCCACGGCCGCCCTTCTGCTGCGCGGCGGCCAGACGGAGTTCACGGCACAGTCGGCGTACGCGTGGCTCCGGGCCACGGCGCGGTGCCACTGAGCGGCACCGGCACCGGCCGCCCCATCCTGCTTGGGCGCTCCTGCCGTGCGCGGGAGGCGGTGGCTGCCTAGCGTGATCCCATGACCACAGACAGGGCCGGGCCGGCCCCGCACGACCGACGCTGGAAAGCACTCGCCGTCTGTCTGACGGCGGCCTTCATGACCTTGCTGGACACCTCGATCGTGAACGTGGCGCTGCCCTCGGTGGAGCACGGACTGCACGCCAGCACAGCCGAACTGTCGTGGGTGATGTCCGGATACGCCCTCACCCTCGGTCTGGTCCTGGTCCCGGCAGGGCGGCTCGGTGACATGCGCGGACGGCGCCAGACCTTCCTGACCGGGCTCGCGCTGTTCACCCTCGCCTCGGCGGCCTGCGGGCTGTCCACCGGCGCCGCCTGGCTGGTGCTGTTCCGGCTGGTCCAGGGGGCTTCGGCGGGCCTGATCGCGCCGCAGACCTCGGCGCTGATCCAGCAGATGTTCCAGGGCGCCGAGCGGGCCCGCGCGTTCGGCATGATGGGCAGCACCATCGGCATCTCCACGGCGGTCGGCCCGCTCGCGGGCGGCCTGCTGATCCAGGCGGCCGGCGGCCCCGACGGCTGGCGCTGGGTGTTCTACGTCAATCTGCCCATCGGGGTGGCCGCCTTCTGCGCGGCGCTGCGACTGCTGCCCCGCTCCCCCGGCTCACCGGGCAAGCGCGAGTGCTTCGACGTGCCGGGCGTCCTGCTCCTCGGCTCCGGTGTGCTCGCCCTGATGCTGCCCCTGGTGCAGGAACAGCAGTGGCACGGACGGCTGAAGTGGGCCCTGCTCCCGGTGGGCGCCGGGCTGCTGGCCGCGTTCTGGGCGTGGGAACGGCGCCAGGGACAGCGCGGCCACGCGCCCCTGGTCGACCTGCGGCTCTTCTCGCTGCGCTCCTTCTCGCTGGGCGCGCTGCTGAGCCTGGTGTACTTCGGCGGCTTCACGACGCTGTTCTTCGTCTACACGCTGTTCCTGCAGAACGGCATGGGTTACGGCGCACTGGCGGCGGGCCTGTCGTCCATGCCGTTCGCGGCGGGCTCGGCGGCCGGTGCCGCCGCGGGCGGCCGTCTGGTGGTGCGCTTCGGACGCAAGCTGGTCATCGCCGGGCTGTGCACGGTGGCGGCGGGCATGTGCGGCGTCATCGCGGCCGTGCACTGGGTACCGGGGCGGGGCGTGGCCTGGGCGGCCGCGTTCCCGCTGCTCGTCGCCGGCATCGGCTCGGGCCTGACCATCTCCCCCAACACCACGCTCACCCTGTCCCTCGTGCCCGTACGGCGGGGCGGGGCCGCGGGCGGGGTACTCCAGACCGCCCAGCGCATCGGCTCGGCGGCCGGTGTCGCCGTGGTGGGGGCGGTGTATTTCGCCCACCTGGCCAACCACGCCGGCCCCGCCACCGCACTCCAGTACGGCCTGCTCACCTCGGTCGGCATCATCCTGCTGGCCCTCTGCCTGGCCTTCGCCGACCTGCGGGAACGCCGGGTCCATCAGCAGCCGGAGCAGGAGAGGGAGGCGGCGCGGGAAAGGGTGTAGGGGCCGGTGGCCGGGCGGGGCGCGGAGGGCCATGACGGCACGGCGCCGGCGGCGCGAAGGGGCGTGGAGCGCGGTGGTGGCCCCAGCATCGGCCGCACGGAACGGGCCGCGCGGCACAGAGCGCGAAGCAAGGTGACGGGCCCCGGCGCCGGGTCGTAATCGGCTACGACTCCGCGGGGCAGGGCGCATGGTCTCGGCCGTACGACTTGGGCTGGGTCGTCGGGGGGCTGCGGCCGTGCGGCATCGGTCCTACGGCACCGGGTGTGCCAGGGCATGGGGCACGGGGCGCATGGCCTTGGCACGAGTTGCTCGCCGTCGCCGCGCGGCAGGAGCGGGCCGCTCGGCACTGTGGGCGGCGGACCGGCGCGGTTACCGGCACGAGTGGAGTGGACCCGCCCCGTGCGTGACTGCCGGGCATCCCACGATCGACGCCGCGAAGGTGGCGCCGGGGCGTTTACGTGGCGCAAGCGGCGCCCATCTCGGTGACCGGCCGACGCCCGGCGCGGCTGCTGCAACGCCGCGGCCACACCAGGTGCCGCCTGAGCCGGTGCCGGCGGGCTCGGACCGGGCCCGGGCCGTCTTGCCCAGGGGCCCGTCCGCTCCGCCACGCGCCCACCCCGCGCCCCCCTTTGGCGTCCGCAGTCGGCGCGGTCGAAGCCGCCGCTCCGCCCCCCTCACGACCTCCGGCGCGGCTTGCCCCGCTTGGGGGTCTGCTTGCCCCCCGCCGTGCGGGCGCGCGGATTGCGGCCCGTCGGCTTCGGCGCCGGCTTCTGGCGGGTCCCGCTCGCCTCGGCGCGCTTCCGTTGCTGCTCGGCCGGCGGCTTGGTGCGGCCGCGCGTGCTGTTGACGGTGCGGCCGCGGACGATGCCGATGAAGTCCTCCACCAGGTCGGTGGTGGCCTCCTCCGGCCAGGACAGGGCGACGCTCGACTGGGGGGCGTCGGCGACCGGGCGGTAGGTGAGGTCCTTGCGGTGATGGAGACGGGCCAGGGACTGCGGGACGACCAGCAGGCCGACGTTCGCGGCCACCAGCTCGATCGCGTCCTCTGTCGTCGCGGGGCGCTCGAAGGCGGGTTCGCCGGGCGGGCTCTCCCAGTCGAAGACGTCGTCCAGCGGGTGGAAGAGCACCTCGTCGGCGAGGTCGGCCAGGGTCACCTCGTCCGCGGCCGTGATCAGGTGGTCCTTGGGGACGACGACCACCGTGGTCTCGGTGTAGAGGGGGATCGCGCTGAAGAACGTACGGTCCACCGGGAGCCGTACGAGGCCCGCGTCGGCCTCGCCCGAGCGCAGCACCTCGGGCGCCTCGGCCGCGGGGACCTGGACCAGGGTGAGCGGGATGTCCGGCAGGCGCTCGTTCCAGATCCTCACCCATTTGGCGGGCGTCACTCCGGGTACGTACGCGAGCCGGAACGACGGTGATTCCTCCGAGCCTGTCACCAGGCCAGGTTACCGGCCGTGACCCGCCCTCCGTCACCGGCCGTGGTCGGCGGCCCGGCACACGGCCGATACCCTTGGCCTCATGAGTTCGCAGCAGAGCACCCAGACGATGAAGCCCGCGACCGCGGCGAAGAAGCTGGGTGTGTACCTCCACGCCACCCCCGCCTCGTTCCAGGAGGGCGTCGTCACGCGCGCCGAGCTGAACGAGCTGCAGGCGAACCCGCCGGAGTGGCTGAGCGAGCTGCGGCGCAACGGTCCCCACCCGCGTCCGGTGGTCGCCGCGAAACTCGGCGTGTCCATCGCCGGCCTCGCGCGCGGCGGGGTCACCGAGCCGCTGACCACCGAGCAGATCGAGGCGCTCAAGCAGGAGCGGCCCGAGTGGCTGGAGAAGGAGCGCGCCACCCAGGCCGAGGTCCGCAAGGAGGCCGCGCGGATCAAGCAGCTGAAGAAGGAGAAGCAGGAGCGCGCCGCCGGGCGCGACTGATCCTTCTCCGCTCGCTTTTCCAGAACCGTTTTTCCACAACGCCCTCCGATCCTCGGAGGGCGTTGTCAGTGGCCTGCCCTACAGTTCCCGTCACTTGATCAACACGGGTGCGGGAGGCACGTATGGGGTGGGTGTCGGCAGGTGACTACGAAGTCGCCCTCGACGGCGGCAAGGTGGTGTGCCGCAACGCGTCCGGGCGGCGGCTGAAGTCGGTGCCGCCGAAGATCGCCGACGATCCCGCGGTCGTGGGCCTCAGGCAGCTCGTCGAATGGCTGGAGCGGCACGAACGGCAGTGCCTGGCCACGGCCGAGCGGTGGATGGTCCGCTCGCTGCCGGTGCCGCTCGCCGTCGTCACGCGCGTGTGGCCCGACCCGGCCTGGCAGACAGCGTTGCGCGACCTCGTGGTCACCGGTGCCGACGGGCAGGTCGCCGGCTTCCTGCGGGACGCGGATCCCGAGCGCGGCCTGGGCCTGGTCGACCTCGACGGCGACACCGTCCGCATCACTCCCGACCTCGTCCGCATCCCGCACCCGGTCCTCCTCGAAGACCTGGAGGAGCTGCGGGAGTTCGCCGTCGAGCTGGGTGTCGAGCAGGGTGCGCAACAGCTCTTCCGGGAGGTCTGGCACCGCCCGGCCGCGCTCGACGCCGAGGGGACCCAGGTGGAGGAGTACGCCGGCGGCTCCTTCAAGGAGCTGCGCTTCCTGCACGGCCGGGCCGCCCAGCTCGGCTACCGGGTGCGCGGCGGGTACGCCGTCTGCCCCGTCCTGGAGGACGGCCGGGGCGTCGAGGCCCGCGTCTGGGTCGGCGACTACGACGGCTACCTGGAGACCGAGACCGGCCCGCTGGTCTGGTCCGACCCCACCGGGCGGGCGCTGAAGCTCGGTCAGATCGGGCCCGTGGCCTGGTCGGAGGGCATGCGCATGGCGGCCGCGCTGTACGCGGGACGGGACATCGAGGACGAGGAGCGGGCGGCATGACGTACGACAAGACCACGATGGCCGCGCTGCTGGACGCCGGCGCCGTCCTGCCCCCGGGCAGCACCGCGCGCGAGGACGCCGACAGCCTCACCGTGCGCACGTACACGCACCCCGCCCTCGACGGCCGGCAGGTGGCCCGGCTGGTGCCGGGCATGCTGGGCGAGGCGGAGGACCTGGCGCTGGAGTTCCTGGGTCTCGTCCGTGAGTCCGAGGCGCCCGAGGTGGGGCAGGTGCGCCGCGAGACGCTGGGCTTCCCGGCCTGGGCGCTGGTCAACGACCCGGCCAACGGGCATCACGCGCTCGCCCTGGTGAAGGACGTCGAGCGGTTGGCGAGGCAGGCCAAGTCCCGTCCGGGCGCCGCCAAGGAGGGTTTCGAGGCGCTCGGCGAACGGCTGGGCCGGGCCGTGCCGCACTTCCTTCCGACGTTCTACGAACAGGCCGCGCGGTTCTTCCTGGAGCACGAGAACACCACGTACGCCGCCGCGTTCTTCGGCAAGGCCCGCGAGGCCGAGCGGGTGCACGCGCTCGCGGTGGACGAGGAGCGCCAGCGCGCGGTCTTCCTGGAGTTCGCCTTCGCCGGTGCGCTGACCGTGAAGGCCCTCAAGGAGCATGTGCGGGACCTCGCCGGGCGGCTCGAACCGGCCGCGGCCTGGGCGCAGTTCCGGCAGCTGCTCGTGGAGCGCTGTGCGGCCGGCATGCCGCCGTACGCCTCGCTGCCGCAGGACGCGCGGGGGCTGATCAAGGCGGCGGGCCTGCCCCTGGTCACCGAGGAGTGCGCGCTGGTCGCCGACCTGATCGCCTCGCCCGCCGCGGTCCGCGCGCCGCGCTCCTTCTGGACCGCCTACCGCGCCGTGCTGCCGGTGCTCGCCGGGGAACGGCCGGAGATCCGGCTCCGGTTGCTGGAGATCATGCCCGCCGGTCTGGGCCGGGACGCCGAGGACGAGGAGTTCTGGCTGACCCTGCTCGCGGAGACCGGGGCCGACCGGCTGCTGACGGACGAGTCGGAGGCGGCCGGGCACGGCGCCGATCCGGCGGACTGGCTGACCCGATGGGCGTCCTTCCGCAAGCACGGCGGCTCGTACTCCCGCCGCTGCCCGGCCACGCTCGCGCTGGTCGAGCGCATGGCTCCGCTGCTGCGGGCCGCCGGCCGTCCGGTGGACCTGTGCGCCGGACGCTGGCACGCCGGCGCCGATCTCGATCTGCTGGACCTGTGCGCGGCCGAGCGCGTACCGCTGACGCTGCCGAGCGCCGACGTGCCCGTGTATCTGCCGCTGCCCGAGTGGCTGCTGGACACCCGCGCCGGCCGGCGTGATCTGGCGGCCGTCGCGGCCGACCCACGGCTGCGGCGCCTGCTGCACCAGGCCGTGGACAGGGTCGGCGGCCATCAGCGCAGCGAGCAGATGCTGAAGTCGATCGCCGCCCATCCCATCCTCTCCGGGGTGCTGCGGGAGTGGCTGGACGAGGCCGTCGGCGACTTCGCTCGCGCGGCGGGTCTGCCGGGCGCCCACGCGGCGCTGGACCGGCTGCGTCCTTTCCGGGTGATCGCCGCCGAGGCCGCGCCGGACGCGGTGGCCCGGGTGGCCGGCCGCGAGGTGGCGCCGCTGCTCGGCCGCACCCTGCGGGCGGGCATCCTCGACGAGCTGGGCTGGCCCGCTCTGGACGAGGCGCTGACGCTGCTCGACGGCCAGAGCAGGAAGGGCGAGGACAATGCGCTGGCCGTGCACGAGGCCTGGCCCGCGCTGATCCTCTGCCGCGGGCGCAAGGCGGTCGTCGTCGGCCCGGAGCGGATCCTGCTCGACCACGACCTGTGTCTGCCCCATGACCTGGACCGCTGGCAGCGCCCCCGCTTCCGGTACGCGGACGGGGAACTGCTCGTGATGTGGCGGCACGGCAGCAAGCAGTACGGCTACTGGTCCGCGCGGCCCGCCGACGTGTTCGAGCTCGGCGGCGAGCAGCTGCCGTCCTGGTGGTCCGGCCAGGAGGCCGTCGTGCCGTCGATCCCGCTGGCCGGCGGCGGACGTGCCACTGGTGGCCGCACCCTGCACGCGGGGGACACGGACCTGCCGCCGTGCCGCGCGGTGATCGGCGACGGCACCACCCTGTGGCGCCAGGGCCGGCAGGGCAGGCAGACCGTGTGGCTGGAGTACGACCCGGTCACCGGTACGCACGGCCGCGCGTCGCTGCCCGCGCTGCTGCGCTCGGCCGTCCGCGAGGAAGCCGCGCTGCTGCCCGGCGTGTGCGAGGTGCTGCCGCTGCAACCGGGCCTGGAGCACAGCCCGTTCGGCACCGACGGCACGGTGCTGGGGCGCTGGGTGCGCCGGGAGGGCGAGGGTGCCGAGGAGCGCCGTACGGCCGGGACGCCGGACGGTCGGACCGTGTCGGTCAGGGTGGACCACGACGACCGGGTGGGCGTTCCCTTCGGTGCGCTGCGGCTGCCCGGCGGAGCCGAGCCGGTCGTCGTCCAACTGGGCGGTTACCGCGCGCAGTTGGGTGGCACGATCGGCCTGTACGCGGGCGACGACACCTCGCACACCGGCCTGTTGGGCCGGATGACGCCTAACGACCGCGGCGGTGAGTACGCCGCCGGTACCCGCCTCGTCCCACCGCTGCCCTTCTGGCACGCGCTGCGCCCGCGCGACGAGCAGGGCTCGGCGGTGCTGCGCGCGCTGGCCGACGAGCGGGCCGCGGAGCTGCTGCGGCTCACGGCCGAGGCGCTGAAGCTCCGTCAGGAGGCACTGAAGGCGGCCGGTTCGGACGAGACGGCCAAGGCCGCCGTGCCGACCGCGGACGCCGTCACACTGAAGGCCGTCGAGCACGTCCTTCCGGACCTGACGGACGAAAGACTGCGCGTCGGCGTCGCCTCGCTGGTCAGGTCGGCGCTGCGTATCGCCGACTCGGCCACCACCTTCGCGACTCTCCCGAAGGAGAGGCCGGTGCAGCCGCGCAACCGGACCGAGGGCATGTTCGCCGACTACAGCCCCGTGCACGGCGACGACCGCACCCTGTACGCCGCCCTGACCGGAGTCGTCGGGCTGCGCGGCGGGTGGTACGGCGAGCGGTGGAGCGTGCTCCGCCAGGTGCGCGCGGTGAACCACGTGCTGTCCGGCAAGCCCGCCGACGGCAAGCCGCTGCCCGGACTGGCGCGCGTCGGCGCCCTCACGGACGGCTGGACCAGCGAGGAGCACACGGTCCCGGCGATCGGCATGGTGTGGCCGCCCGTGCTCGGCGCCCTGCGAGCGCTGCTGTACCGGGCCGCCTCGCCCGCCCTGGCCGACGCCCAGCGGGAGGCGCTGCTGTCGCTGGCCGAGGCCCTCGCCGAGGGACCGCTCGTCGAGGCCGGCGGCACGCTGCGGGAGGTCGTGCTGAGCGAACCGCAGGAGGAGCAGCAGCAGCGCACCGGGCAGGTGCTGCGCCGGGCCGGGCGCACGGTGGTGATCCTCGGTTCCCAGGGTGTCGACGTCCGGCGGGAGCGGGTCAAGTGGCTGGCACTGGACCACGATCCCGCTGAGGCGTTCGGCGCGGTCGCGCACTTCACGCTGGAGCAGGAGACCCGGTACGCCCCGACGATCTCCGCCGAGGACCTGGCCGCCGTCACCCGTCTCGTCCGCGACAAGGGCGCCGCGCCCTGGCAGCCCGCGGCGCCCGAGGCGCTTCAGGCGGCGACCGGCGGCGCGCTGGGCCCGTTGCAGTCCACCGTGCTGCTCGCCGGGCTGCCGCAGCAGCCGGATCCCGGGCACCTCGCCACCATCGGGCTGAAGCCGAAGCAGCGGGAGTTCGGCGCCGCGCTGCTGGACGGACTGGGCATGGAACGGCGGTCGGCGCTGATGGGCGCGCTGCTGCCGGAAGATCCCGCCGCCCTGTGGACGACGGGACCGGACACCGAGGCCGCGGGACGCGCGTGGACCGAGCGGTTCGGCCCGCTGGTCCGGTTGCCGGAGGACCTCGGCGCAGAGCTGCTCGGCATGGGCGCCGCAGGCGCCGGGGACGTGCTCAATCCGTCCCTCACGCCGTGGCTGAGCCGCACCACGGTCCTGCGTCCGGGCAAGGACGGCGACCTCGTCCCGGAGGACCCGCAGGCGCTGCCGAACAGTTACGCCCTGAGGGGTGCCGTCGGCGCGCTGTCCGCGCTGGCGTACGTCCTGCCGTACGGCCATCCGCTGCGTGCCGCCCTGCCGGAGGGCCTCGCCGCGGTGCGCCGCCGGATGTCCGACCCGGAGCTGATGCTCGGTCTGGACGTGGAGTACACGGAGAAGGGCGGCTCCACCGCCGCGGAGCTGCGCAAAGTGTACGGACTGCCCGCGACCGGCGGCGCGGATGCGCACGGCACGACCAGGGTCGGCGAGGCGCTCGTCCTGCGCCCCTCGTACCGCGACACCGAGACCGTCCTGGTCCGGCCGGCCGGGCTGACCGGGCCCGACGACGCGGTGTTCGGGCTGCTGGAGGGGCTGGTGGGTACGCAGCGCGGCCACGGCCTGCGCGCCCTGCGCACGCTTCTCGGCGAGGAGCTGGGCCGCGCGGTCGCGGCCGGCACCGAGGGCGCCACGGGGTACGCCCAGGACCCGATGGTCAGCGTGCCCGCGCTTGTCGCCGAGGTGGCCGCCGCGCACGGACTGGGCGCGGACGCGGCCGCGCTCTACCTCCAGTTGCTGGCCCTGCCCGATCCGACGGACCGCAACTGCGCCCGCTGGACCGGCTGGAAGCCCGCGCGCCTGAAGAGGGCCCGTGCCGAACTGGCCGCGACGGACCTCGTGGTGGAGGCCAGGCGGCCACGCGCCGGGCGGACCCTGTTCCTGCCGTGCGGCTGGCGCGACCTGAAGTCGCCCGCGCTGCCGGTGGAGACCTGGAAGGAGGGCCTCCACCCGATTCCGGGCCACCGGCGCGCGATACCGCCGGTCCCGGTGCCGGAGCTGTTCACACGCGCCTGGGCCCGTGTCCGCGCGGGCGACGCACCGGCGTACGAACAGCTGACGACCCGGGCGACCGGACGGGGGCGACACCGATGACGTCCAGCGCACCGGGGACCGCGGGGCCGGGCTCCACCGCGCCGAGGTCCATCGGGCCGGGCTCCACCGCGCCGAGGTCCATCGGGCCGGGGTCCATCGGGCCGGGCTCTGCCGAGCCGCGGTCCATCGAGCCGGACTCCACCGGGCTGGGGTCCGCGGGGCCGCGGTCCGCCGGGCCACGCTCCACCGCGCCGGGGGCCAGCGGGTCGGGGTCCATCAGGCCGGGCTCTGCCGAGCCGCGGTCCACCGCGCCGGAGCCCATCGAGCCGGACTCCACCGGGCTGAGGTCCGCGGGGCCGCGGTCCGCCGGACCGCGCTCCACCACGCCGGGGCCCAGCGGGTCGGGGTCCATCAGGCCGGGAACTGCCGGGCCGGACTCCACCGCGTCGGCGTCCGGCTGCCCCCGTTCACGGGCCGCCAGCCCGCTTTCCCTGGCCGCCGGTCCCCTTTCTCCGGTCGCCGGCTGCCATGCTCCCGCCGCGCCGTCCGGTCGCGTGCTCCCTCCGATCTCCTCCCACAGCACCTCGAAGGAATCCCGCCGATGACCACCGCCCTCGCGCCCGACGCGACCCGTCAGATCGTCCCGCCCGAGGAGCGGTACGCCGTCGAACTGGCCTTCCTCGCCGCCCACGACTCCGGGCCTCGGCCGCCCGCGTGGCGGCTCACGCCCCGGGCCGTCGTCACCTTCGTCATGGGCAGCGGCGGCCGGGCGCTGCGGCTGCCCGACGACGCGGAGGCGCCGGAGGGCGTGCCGCGCCGGCTGGAGATCACCGGCAAGTTCGTCGGCGACCGCGCGCTGGTCGAGCGGTGCGTCGTCACGCTGGCCGGTGAGCGGGGCCTGCTGCTCGTCGGCGAGCCCGGGACCGCCAAGTCCATGCTGTCCGAGCTGTTGTCGGCCGCGGTGTGCGGTACCAGCGGGCTGGTCGTGCAGGGAACGGCCGGTACGACCGAGGATCAGCTCAAGTACGGCTGGAACTACGCCCTGTTGCTCGCCCAGGGGCCCAGTCGGCAGGCGCTCGTTCCGTCACCGGTGCTCACCGCGATGGCCCGGGGTGCGATCGCCCGCGTCGAGGAGGTCACCCGCTGTCTGCCGGAAGTGCAGGACTCCCTGGTGTCATTGCTGTCGGAGCGGCGCATCGCCGTACCCGAACTGTCGGGCGGCGAAGACGCGTTGGCGCACGCGGCGCCGGGTTTCAACCTCATCGCCACCGCCAACCTGCGGGACAAGGGCGTCTCGGAGATGTCGGCCGCGCTCAAGCGCCGCTTCAACTTCGAGACGGTCGGCCCCATTTCGGACCTCGACGTCGAGACGGCACTGGTGCGCGGCCAGGCCCGGGCGTCGGTGGAACGGGCGGGTGCGCCCTTCCAGGTGGACGACTCCGTTCTGGAGGCCTTGGTCACCGTCTTCCGTGATCTGCGGGAGGGGCGGTCGGCCGAGGGCTGGGAGGTGGAACGGCCGTCCACGGTGATGAGTACCGCGGAGGCCGTGTCCGTGGCGGGCGCGCTGGGGCTGGCCGCGGCGTACTTCCCGGGCGACCGGGACGTGCTCGGGCTGCTGCCCGGCCATCTCCTCGGTGTCGTACGCAAGGACGACCCGGCGGACGCGGCGCGGCTGCGCGGCTACTGGGACGGCCCGGTTCGGCGCCGGGCCGAACAGGGTTCGGCCACCTGGCGCACGCTGTGGGACCTGCGCACGGTCCTGGAGGGCTGACAGCCGTGTCCCCTGTCTCTCCCCCCGCCGCGTCGACCGTGACCGACCCTGCTCCCGCCACGGGCTCCGCGACCCACGCCGATTCCGACGCCGGCTCCGCGACCCCCGCCGACCCCGACACCGGCTCCGCGACTTACGCCGATTCCGACGCGGGCTCCGCGGCTGTCCGCGATCCCGAGGCCGCCGTAGCCGCGCTGACCGACCCCGCGGTGCCCTACCTCATCGGGGTACGGCACCACGCGCCCTCCCTCGCCGCAGCCGTGCCCGCGCTGCTGGACGCGGCCCGACCGGGGGTGCTGCTGGTCGAACTCCCCGCCGAGATGCAGGACTGGCTGCCCTGGCTCGCCCACGAGGAGACCAGGGCTCCGGTCGCCCTCGCCGCCGCGCCCGGGAACGGGGCCGGGGGCCCGGCGTTCTATCCCTTCGCCGATTTCTCGCCGGAGCTGGCGGCCGTGCGCTGGGCGGCGCGCCACGGCGTACCCGTGATCGCGTGCGATCTGCCGCTGGCGGACCGGGCATGGGCGGGGGCGCCCGGGCCGGAGCGGGTGGCGGAAACGCGGGAGTCGGACGCGGAGGCAGGGGCGACGGAATCGCCCCAGCCCCAGGCCCCGGACCAGGCCCAGCCCCAGCCACAGGCCCAGGCACCGAGGACTTCCACTGCGGCCGGGATCACGTCGGGCCTGCGTTCCCGGCTCACCGGCCGCCCCGGTGACGACCTGTGGGACCGGCTCGTCGAGGCCGCCGCTCCCGGTTCCGCGCCGGAGGCGGTGCGACGGGCCGCGCTGTTGACGGGGTGGGCGTTGCGGCAGGAGGCGATGGCCTCGGGCGGGGTGCCGGAGCTGGATCTGCGGCGCGAGCGGTGGATGCGATCGTGCCTCGCGGCGGCCACGGCGAACGGCGAGCGCGCCGCCGTGCTCGTCGGCGCCTTCCACGCCCCGGCGCTCCTGGCAACGCCCGGCGGCGAAGACGCCGTCGCGGCGGCGCCGGTTGCCGCTGCCGAGATGACGCAGGGCCCCGCCGCGGCGTGGACGATCTCCCTCATCCCCTACAGCTACGCCCTGCTCGACGAACGTTCGGGCTATCCGGCCGGCATCCGTGATCCGGAGTGGCAGCACCTGGTGCTGGGCGCGGCCGGTGACCCCGTCGCGCTGCAGGACGCGTTGACGCGAGCCGCCGTGCGGGTGTGCGCCGAGTTGCGGGCGCTGGGCCATCCGTCCGGGCCCGCCGACGCACGGGAGATCGCGCGGCTGGCCGGTGATCTCGCCCGGCTGCGGGGGCTGCCTGCGGCGGGCCGGGGCGAGCTGGTCGAGGCGGTGCAGACGGTGCTCGCGCAGGGCGAGCCGTACGGGCGGGGGCGGGCCGTGGCCCGGGCGATGGAGAGGGCGCTCGTCGGGACGCGCACCGGCCGCCCCGCCCCGGACGCGCCGCGCTGCGGACTGGCACCGGCGGTCGAGGCGGAACTCGCCGAGCTGGGGCTGCCCGGCCCGGCGGACTCGAGGCAGCGGGCCGCACGGGACCTGCGCCTGGACCCGCTCCGCTCGGAACTGGACCGCCGCCGTGAACTCCTGCTGCGCCGCCTGGCGGTGTGCGCGGTGCCGTACGGCGAGCCGAGGGCGGTCGCCGGCCCGGGCGGCGCCGACGCGCTCACTTCGCGCTGGGAGGTGCGCTGGACACCGGCCACCGCGGCCATGCTGACCGCGGCCGGCCTGCGCGGAGTCACGCCGGCGCAGGCCGCCGAGGGTGTGCTGCGCGAAGACCGACGCGTCGAGCGGGACGAGGGCGGACCCACGGCGGCGCAGACCCTGCGGGGCCTGGAACAGGCGGCGGAGTGCGGCCTGCCCGGGCTCGCGGACGAGCGGCTGGCCGACACCGCCGAGGTGCTGCCGGCCTCCGGCACACTGCCCGAACTCCTTGCGGGTCTCGCCCTGTTGGACCGGCTGCGGGCCGGGCACATCGCCGGACTCGGCGGTGACGGGGAACGTACGGCGCGGGCTGCGGCCGTCGCCGAGCTGCTGACCGCCGCAGCGGTGCGCCAGGTCGACGGGCTCACCGGCTCCGAGGACCCGGCCGACGCACACGCTCTGCTGGAACTCGCCCACCGCGCCGACGCACTGGGCGGGATGCGGCTCACCGACGCGCTCGCCCGGCTGGCGGCGGACGGTTCCCCGCTGATGCGGGGCGCCGCCGGAGCCGTACGCGTGCTGCTGGGACACGAGGAGGCACAGGCGTTCGGCGACCGGGTCGCCTCCTGGGTGGACGGTGCCTGCGATGCCGGGTCCCGGGCGGCGCTCACCGCCCGCCTGACGGGTCTGCTGAGCGCGGCCGGTCCGCTGCTGGAGTCGGCGGCGCCCACGCTGGAACCGCTGCTGCGCCGGCTGGTCGAGCTGTCCGACCGGGACTTTCTCGACCGGCTGCCGGCGCTGCGCGGCGGCTTCGACACGCTCAGCCCGGCCGGCCGAGAGCGGCTCCTGGTCACCGTCGAGCAGCGTCTGGACGGAGAGCGCCCGGACGACACGGGCGGTGTCGATCCCGCGACGCTCGCGGTGTGGACCCGCGCCGACCTCGCGGCCCGGGAGGCCCTGGCCGACCTGGGGCTCCTGTCATCTCACCGGCCCACCGAGGCAAGCGCTGCGACGGACGCCGAGGATCCCGCGACGTCCGTGGCCCTCGGCGCCGACGACCACCTGCTCGCCCCGGCCGACCGATGGCGTCTGGTGCTGGGCCGCAGAAGCAGCCGGCTGTCCGGCCCGGCGCAGCGCCTGGCGACCGCTCTGGACGAGTTGTACGGCAGTGGACACGGCGAGGGGAGCCGTGGAGGTCTCTCGGGCCGGGGCGGCGCCGGGTCCGGTGGCGGGCGCGGGGCACCGTATCCCGGGGTGCGGGAGTGGTCCGAGGAGCTGGCGGCGCTGTTCGGCCCGGGCATCCGGGAGGAGGTGCTGGCAGCCGCTGCGGCGGCCGGCCGCCAGGATGTGTTCGCGGAGCTGGATCCGGACAGCGTACGGCCCTCCGTCGACCTGCTGCGCTCGGTGCTGCGGCACGCCGGCGGCCTGCCGGAGGCCCGGCTGGCCGCGCTGCGTCCGCTGGTCCGGCGCCTGGTGGACGCCCTGGCCCGGCAGTTGGCGACCCGGTTGCGCCCCGCGCTGCACGGCACCGCGCTGCCCCGACCCAGCCGGCGCCCCGGCGGCGGTCTCGATCTGCCCCGCACCCTGCGGGCGAACCTGGCCACGGCCCGCCGGATGCCGGACGGCACGGTCCGGGTCCTTCCCGAGCGGCCTGTCTTCCGCAGTCGTGCCCGGCGGTCGGCCGACTGGCGGCTGATCCTGGTCACCGACGTGTCGGGGTCCATGGAGGCGTCCACCGTCTGGGCGGCGCTCACCGCCTCGGTGCTGGCCGGGGTGCCCACCCTCTCCACGCACTTCCTGGCCTTCTCCACCGAAGTCATCGATCTGACCGACCACGTCGAGGACCCGCTCTCCCTCCTCCTGGAGGTCAGGGTCGGCGGCGGCACCCATATCGCCGCCGGACTGCGGCACGCACGCGAACTGGTCACCGTGCCCTCGCGCACGCTCGTCGTGGTCGTCAGCGACTTCGAGGAGGGCTACCCGGTCGGCGGGCTGCTCGCCGAGGTCCGCGCCCTGGTCGGCTCGGGCTGCCATGTGCTGGGCTGCGCGAGCCTCGACGACGCGGGCCTCCCCCGCTACTCCACCGGGGTGGCGGGGCAGTTGGTAGCGGCGGGCATGCCCGTGGCCGCTCTCAGTCCGCTCGAACTCGCCCGCTGGGTAGGGGAGAAGATCGCATGAGCCAGGACACGAGGCAGGAACTTCCTCCGGTCGCCCCGTCCGTGACCGCCGAACTCGTGGCGGCGCTGTCGCCCCGGCTGCGCAAGCGCCTCGACGCGGGCATCGCCAAGCTGGCGGACCGGCCCGCCGTCCGCGACGGCGACACGGTGCGCATCGCCCTCGACGACGACACCCACCTCGAACTGCACGCCCCGGACGGCACGGTGACGGGCGCGGACGGCATCCGCTGCGGCTGTCTGTTGGCCCCGGACTGCCTCCATCGCGCGGCAGCCGCGTCGGCAGCCCCGATCGCGGACGACACCGACCCCGAAGTACCTGGGCCGAGTTCGGGGGATCCGGCGGCCTGGGCGCAGGACGCGGTGGAACCGGAGACGGCCGGTGCCGGGCAGGGGGCGGCCGTGCCGGAGTCGGCCCCCACCGCCCAGGAAGCACGCACGCGACCGGAATCGGCCCCGACCGCCCAGGAAACAGACGCCCCGCAGACAGCGATCGCGCTACAGACAGCCGACACCGCACTGCAGGGGGCCGAGCCCGAGTCGGCCGACGCCGCGCAGCGCTCCGCCGCTCTCGTGCTCCGCGCCGCCGCGGCCGCCGTGCTCGAAGCCGGTGCGGACGGGGCGGGCGCGGTGCTCCAGGCGGAGTTGCTGCGGGCCGCGCACACGGCGCGGCTAGCGGGCCTGCACCGGGCCGCCGCCTCGGCCGTCTCCGTGGTCACCGCGCTGCGCGCGTCCCGCGCGGCCGACCCGGCGTACCGCCTTGCGGACCTGGTCGGCGGCCTGCGTGACGTCCTTTCCGTGGCCCACCGCGTGCCGCACGCCACCGGCGCCGAACTGGCCGCCCTGCGCGGCACCGCACGGCAGCCGTACCGCCCGGACGGCTCGCTGCGGCTGTACGGCCTGTTCTCCGAGCCGGTGCTCACCGCGAGCGGCTACGCCGGCGCGGTCACCTGGACCGCGGACGCCCAGGGCCGGCTCTACCAGGTGTCCGATGTCGCTCCGGGCGGTGCCGGGCGTGCGGTGGGCGCGGCCGACCGGGCGGTCCGGCTCGGTGACACGGCACTGACCCACCGGGAGCTGTCCCGTGCGGGCCTCGTGGTGTCGGGGGCCACGGTCTCCCCCACCGGCCGGCTAGGGGCGGGCGCCGCGGTGCGGGCGGTCGGGGCGTCCGGCGCCGGCTGGCGCGAGGAGCCGCTGGACCGGCTCTGGGCGGTCCCCGTGACCGAGCAGCTCGCCCATGCCCTGGACGGCGGCCATGACCTTCTGTTCCTGGAGGTCACCCTGCTCGGTACGGCGGCGGAGGCGGCCGGCGACTGTCTGCTCGCCGGCTGCGGGGGCGTCGTACTGCGGCTGACCGCCGCGCACGACCACCCCGCGCTTGCGCACCGGGACAACCTGCGTCTGCTGGCCGCCGCCCGGGGTGCCCGGCTCCGGGTCGTCGCCCGGCTCACCCCGGCCCCGCACCCCCGGGCCCAGCTCCTCGCCACCGAGCATCCGGCACAGTCCGGTACTCGGGTCGACGTGGGCCTGGACCGGCTGCAGCACGCGGACCTGCCCACCGCGCCCGCGTCCCCCGTACAGCCGACGCCGAGCGCCGTGGAGGCTCCGGTCCATCTGCTGCGCCGCCGCGTCCAGCAGGCCGTCTCGGGCGGTCGTCGGGTGCTGTCCTTCCCCGACGACACGGCCGCCGATGCCCGGCGGCTGATCCGGTCCGGGCTGGCCACGGCGGGTGGTCTGCTGGAGGAACTGCACGCGGCGGCAGCGGAGCGCTCCCGCGATGTGTTCGGCCGCCTGCTGCCGGCGGACCCGGACCGCTTCGCCCGCGCCTGGCTGGCGGCGGCCCGCTACACCGAGGAGGTGGACCGCGCGCTCTGCGTCGAGGCCTGGTCGGGATAGCGCGGGAGACCCCCGTCGGAGTGCGGGACTCGGAGCAAGGGGACGAAGGACACGACACCGGACGGGCCGCCGTTCCCCCGTGCCGGCGGCCCGCCGGACGTCCGTCCGCACAGGCCGGTGCCGCCGGGTTGCAGTGTGCGACATCCGGGAACCGCAGGGGTATGCGTACAAGTACGTACGCGACGGGCAGGACGCGCCGCGAGGCAACCGGAGAGGAACAGGTGGGACTGGACAAGGCCTACGAACGCATGACGGCGGTCGCCGTGGCGGCGCTGCACGAACGGGAGCCCGCGCGTCTGTGGCCGATGCTCGCCGGTGCCCTGGAGGACCTGTGCGGCGGCGAGGCGGTGATCCACAAGCTCGACGACTGGAGCGAGCACGCGGGCACGATCGGGGCGGCACCCGATGCTGCCGCCGCCGAGCTGGAGCGGCTCGGGGCGGCGGACCTGGCCCTGCTCCGCGCGGGCTATCCCTTCGCCCGCCACTACGCGGACAGGACCGACCGGATGCCCGTCACCGCCCGCCGGGCGGCAGGGCGGCGCTGGCCGGACAGTCCCATGGCGCGTCTGCTCGGCGAGGTGATCGACGTCGACCATGTGCTCGGCGTGCCGCTGCCCGGGAGCACCACCCCGGTCACCGGCTGCCTGGTCTACCGCGCCGGTACGGACTTCACCGACGACCATCTCGTCATGGCGGAGCGCGCACAGCCGCTGCTGGCGGCCGTGGAGCGGCAGCGGCAGCTGCTGGAGGAGTGGCGGCGCGGGCTCGGCCCGAGCGAAATGCCGGACGAACGGGCAGCGGACTGCGCGCTGACCCCGCGCGAGACGACCGTCCTGCTGCTGCTCACCGACGCGCTCACCGCCGACGCCATCGGCCGTCGCCTCGGCATCTCCGTCCGCACGGTGCACAAGCACGTCGAGAACATCTACCGCAAGCTGGGCACCCGCGACCGTCTGGGCACCGTGCTGCGCGCCCAGCGACTCGGTCTGGTGCCGGCGCCCGGCCCACCCTGAGCCTGGGCTCTGCCTGCGTGATTCGTTACCGTGGAGCGGTCCGCCGGAGCCGAGCCGATCTGAAGGGTTGTCAGCCAACTTGTCACGTGATACCGCGACGGTCCCGCGAACCGCGAACCGCGAACCGCGAACCGCGAACCGCGAACCGCGAACCGCGAACCGCGAACCGCGAACCGCGTGGGGCTCGGGGCGGAGGCCCGGTGTCCGGTAGCGCCTCCGGTGGTTTCCTGCGCGTCCCCGTAGGTCCCGACGCCCACCGCTGGCGCACCTTCCCCACCGAGCGGACGCTCGTCGTCGCCGCGCGTACCGTCACCTCCACCGTGCGCGTGCTGGAGGCGCTGCCGGGACTGCTGCGTGACGACCCGCGGGTGAGTGTCGTCTTCGCCCACGACCCGAGCTCCGCGTTCGCCGACGGGGTGCAGGAGCTCCTCCGGGACTCGGGATGCCGGGTCATGCCCTGGGACCAGCTGGCGCACATCAGCCCCGATCTCATCCTCACGGCGAGCGAGAACGTGGACATACCGGAGGGTGACTGCCCGGTCCTGGTGCTGCCGCACGGCGTGGGCTTCCAGAAGCGGGTCCCTGACGCGCGCGGGGCGCACGACCGGCTGTCCGGCCTCGTCCCCGACGCGCTGTTGGAGTCCGGCCGGGCCTGGCTCGCCGTCTCGCATCCGGACCAGGAACGACAGCTCCTCGCCGCCCACCCGAAGACCGCCGGCCGCACCCTGCTGCTGGGCGACCCCTGCTACGACGAGCTGCTCGCCGCCCGGGACCGCCGGGGCGCGTACCGGCAGGCCCTCGGTGTCGACGAGGGCCGGCGGCTCGTCGTGATCAGCTCCACCTGGGGGCCGACCTCCCTGCTCGGCCGGCATCCCGATCTGCCGGTCCGTCTGCTGGGCGTGCTGCCGCACGACGCCTACCGGGTCGCGGCCGTCGTCCACCCCAATGTCTGGTCGGCGCACGGGACCTGGCAGATCCGCGCGCTCCAGGCCTCGGCGCTCGACGCGGGCCTGCTGCTGATGCCGCCCGTGCACGCCTGGCGGCCGGCGCTCGTCGCGGCGGACGTGGTGATCGGCGACCACGGTTCGGTGACCCTCTACGGTGCCGCCCTCGGCCACCCGGTGCTGCTCGGTGCGTTCGGCGCCGACGCGGTGCCGGAGACGGCGGCGCACGATCTGGCCGCCGCGGCCCCGCGCCTGGATCCCGGCGGCGATCTGGCGGCTCAGGTCGAGGACGTCGTACGGAACCACACCGGCGAGCGGTACGCCGCTGTGGCACGGCGGGCCTTCGCCGACTCGGGCCAGGCGGCGGCGCGGCTCCGCGCGGCCGTCTACGAACTGCTGGATCTTCCCCAGCCCGGCTCGGCACCCCCGCCGGACCTGTTGCTGCCCGTGCCGGAACAGGCCGCCGAACACGTCACGTCCTGGCTGGTCGTCACCGAGATGGGCGAGGAGCCGGCCGGTCCGGTCGTGTCGGTGCGCCGGTATCCGGCCGAGGCGCGGGCATACGCACACGGCGGACCCGAGGCCGAGGAGGACGGCCCCGGCGCATCGCCGTACCGCTGCGCGCACCTCGCCTGCTCGGACGCGGAACGCGACCGCCGGCTGCTGGAGAGCGCCTCGGTGATCGAGCGGGCCGACCGCGCCGGATCGGTCGCCGAGGCGCTGCGCTGGATCGGTGACACCCTGGCGGGGTTGCCCGGCAGTCTGCTGGCCGCCTGCGCGGTGCGGGGCGGTGGCCATCTGGTGGGGCTGCGGGACGGCCGGGTGGTCGAGGCGGCGGTGACCGGGCCTGCGGCGGCGCCCGGGCTCATGGCGGCGATCGTCTACGCCCGGCTGCGGCAAGGGCTTTGGGCGGACGAAGCACTGCTGACCCTGCGGATCTCCGGAGTGCGGGAGGAGGACGTCGTACTTCGACCGCGCCCCGCGTCTCCGCGTCTCAGCTGAGGTCCCTCAGCCGCCGGCGCACGTCGTCCGCGCGCCGGTTGCCGTTCGTCTCGTGGATCTCGAGGGCGCGGGTCAGCCACGCGCGCACCCGGTCGAGGTGGCGGCCGGTCCGCTGCGCGAGGCCGGCGAGTTCCTCCCGTGCGTCCGCCTCGTAGCTGTACGCGTGCCGCGCCTTCAGGGTGTCGGCCGCCGTTTCCAGGGCGTGGAAGGCTGCTTCGAACTCGTCGCGGTGGCCGTGGGTCCGGCCGAGGGCGAGGAGGGCGCGGGCCGCCATCCGCTCGTCGGGTTCGGGGAGGTTCAGCAGGTCCGCGCGTGCGTGGCCGAGCAGGGTGAGGGCCTGTTCGTGCTCTCCCCGGGCGTCCAGGGCCGAGCCCAGGAAGAGGAGGGCCAGGGCCTCGCCGCGCCGGTCCTGGGCGCGGCGGTTGAGGTCGAGGCAGTAGCGGTACGTCTCCACGGCCCGGGCGGGGTCGGAGAGTTCGAGGTGGCGGCCGTAGAACTCCTGGACGGAGGCGCGCAGCAGCAGTCTGTCGGTGGGCTCGGCGAGGTCGACGGCGCGCTCCAGTTCGGTGCGTGCGCGGTCGTGTTCGCCGAGGTCCGTGAGCGGGCGCGAGAGCAGGCTGCGCAGCCGGGCCTCGCCCGCGAGAGCCTCGGCCGCGACGTCGACGGGGGTGGCCGGGTCGGCGGCGAGCGCGGCGGCGGCCTCGCTGCCCAGACTCAGGGACTCCTTCCAGGCGCCGAGATGGCGGTGGTGCAGGAACAGCACGGTGAACGCCTCGGCCAGCGGCCAGGCCAGGGCGTACAGGCGGTGGCGTACGGCCGCGCGCAGGACGGCGAGGATCGCGGGGCACTCGGCGTCGAGCCAGGTCAGCGGGGCGGGGCCGCCGGGTGCGGAGAAGGGGTCCGTGGTCCGTGCCAGCAGCTCGGTCAGCTCGGCGACGCGCAGCCGGTCCGCGCGCAGTGCCCGGTCGGCGAGGGCCGCGAGGACGAGGTAGTGCGTGGTCACCCGCTCGATGACGGCCCTCTCCTCGGCGGGCGGTTCCTCCGCCACGGCACGCTCGCGGGCGTAGAGGCGGACGAGGTCGTGGAAGCGGTAACGGCCGTCGCGGTCGATCTCCAGCAGGCTCGCGGCGGTCAGTTCGCGCAGCAGCCGCCTGGCCGTGCGGCGGTCGACGCCCGCGCCGGCGGCCGCGACCGATTCGTCGAACAGTCCCGCGGGCAGCCAGCCCAGCAGCCGGAACATCCGGGCCGGTCCGGGCGGCAGCAGCCGGTAGGAAGAGCCGAGGACGGCCGACAGCGAGTAGTCGCCGCCGGGCAGGGAGATGCCCTCCAGCCGTTCGGCCTCGTCCTCCAGCTCCCGGGCCAGGTACGTCAGGCTAGGGGCGTCGCCGGTGGTCAGCCGGGTCGCCACGATGCGCAGCGCCACCGGCAGTCCGCCGCACAGCTCCACGAGACGTCCGGCCGCACCGGGTTCGGCCGCGACCACGTCCGCTCCGCACTGGTCGTTCAGCAGCTTCAGGCCGCCGGGTGCGTCGAGCGGCTTCAGGTCGATGAGTTCGGCGCCGTCCTGCGCGACCAGTTCGCCGAGTTTGCTGTGACTGGTGACCATGACCGTGCTGCCGGGACCGGTGGGGATCAGCGCTCGCACCTGGGCAGCCATGGTGACGTTGTCGATGAGGACGAGCATGCGCCGGTCGCGGGAATGGGTCTCGTACTGCCGCCTCAGCTCCTCGAACCGCCCGGAGACATGGGCGTCGCTCCCCAGCAGCGCCCGCAGGATCGAGGCGAGGGCCTGTGAGGTCGCGGCGGGACCCATGGCCGCGCCCACGGCGGACTCGTCACGCAGGGCGGCGTAGTCGACGTAGAAGAGGCCGTCGGGGAAGTCCTCGCGCCGGGTGTCCGCCCAGCGGCAGGCGAGCGCCGTCTTGCCCACCCCGGGCAGCCCGGCGAGGACCGCGAGCCTCACCCTGTCGGGTTCGCCGCACAGGCTGTTCATCCGGTCGAGCTCGGCGGTCCGGTTGCTGAACGTACCGGCCAGGGCGGGCAGATGGTCGGGCTGGACGCCAGGCGCCGGTGCGGCCGGGCGGACGTCGAAGGCGATGTCGTACGACGTTCCCGGCAGCACCTCCGCCAGCAGCCGGCGCAGTTCCTCCGCCGCCTCGGGGTCGTCCTGGAGGATGCGGAGCAGACGCCGCTCCCAGTCGGCGGCGACCCGGTTCGCCGCGTCCTCCTCGTCGCCGCCCTGCCTGGCCGCCGCCAACTCCTCGCGGGAAGCGGCCAGTTCTCCGGCCTCCCCGCGCCGGGTGAGCCAGCGGGTGAACCGCCGGCTCCCGTGCTTCATCTTCAGCCAGGCGTCCGTGACCAGGAGCCCGACCAGAGCCGTGGCCCCCTGCGCGGCGAGCGTCCCCAACTCGGCTTCCACCAAGCCCCCTTACGTCGTCCAGCGGCACCAGGACAGGCCGACCCCACCGTAGAAGGATCTTCGCCGAATTCCCAGTCCGCACCGCCGGAGCCGGCCGAGGAGGCTCAGTCGCACCGTGCGGTCGGGGTGATCCTTGTCGGTGTCCGTCAGAAGCCCCGTCGCCGCTTCCTCGCACAACCGGTCCGCGATCGGAAGCGTCATGCCGCCGCCGGCGCGGGGTGAGCGGCCACCACCGGCGTCGCCGCCGGAGCCCGACACCGGCTTGGCCGGGCCGGACGGCTTCGTTCCGCCGTCGAGTGGCAGTGCGGGCCCGCGTCGGCGGGCTTCCGCGGGCGGCGGTCGGCGGTCGGCGGAAGCCCGGGACCCCACTGCTGTGCCACGACACCGCCCATCCTGCGCACGCTGGTCACATCGGTGACCCACGTCGCGGCTCCGCCCTGGCACCGGCCTTGCCGGTCCTGCGCCACGCCAGTTTCCCCAGGTCAAGGCGGTGTCGCAGTGACAGCTAGACGTCCGGGCTGACGACAAGTCAGGTAAGGCTTGCGGAACCGCTCCGAGGGGCCCCTGTTTCAGCGGTGTGTGCCGTGTCACGCACCTCAAATGCCGCCTAAGTTGTCTGCATCACAGCGGAAATGTCCATTTAACGTCCATGCTCGAAGCGGACATCAGCTCCCGAAGTGGGGCCTATCGGCAACCTCTTGGGCACGAAGTTACAAAGTGACCCATGACACAGCATTCGTGACATTCCCGCTTGTTCCCTCGGAAAGGTGCCCCATTATGTCCGCTTACGTCTGTCCTCCTGCCGTCATACACGGCGAGCACACCGTGAAGACCAGCGAGATCGTGGCGGAGGTGCGCGACCGGCATCCGCACGCGGCGTGGGCGCCGCGGATCGACGGCATCGCTGCCAGCACGGGCATCGAGACCCGCGGGTGGATGCTGCCGCTGAAGACCGCCGTCGCGCCCGGCAACGGCGGCGGCCTGCGGTCCATCGGCATCGGGTCGGCCCAAGAGGCGCTGGCACGCGACGGGTTCACCCAGCAGGACGTGGACCGCGTGATCGCCGCACTTGAGGCGATACCCGGACCGCAGACCGTCCAGGAGCGCACCGCGCCGGCCTGGGAGGCCGTGCAGTCCTACGGGGAGCGTGCGGCACGCGGGGCCCTGCAGATCGCCGGGCTGGACGCCGCGGACATCGACTGCCTGATCACCAGTAACTCCACCACCCCGGCGCTGCCGGGTCTGGACGTCGCCCTGGCCAACAAGCTTCCGCTCCGCAACGACGCGATGCTGCTGCCGGCCACGCAGTGGGCCTGTATCGCGGGCACCCGTTCCCTGGCGCTGGCGGCGGATCTCGTGGCCGCGGACCCCGACCGGGTGGTCCTGGTCGTGATCGCGGAGGCACTGAGCACGACCTACCAGCCCGCGGACGACACTCTCGAGTCCCTGATCGTCCGCTTGCTGTTTGCGGACACCGCGGTCGCCGCGGTGGTCACGGGCCGCCCGCGGCGCGAGTCGGTGCTGCGGCTGGACTCCGCCTGGCACCACACCCTGCCCGGCACCCAGGACCTGCACCGCCTGGAGACGAGGGCGGACGGCACCCACTTCGTGATGGACCGGCGCGGGCCGCGCGCCGTGCAGGAGACGGTCACCGCGATGTGGGAGTGGCTGCGCGTCCGTTACCAGGACGACCCCGACTCCTGGCACCCCGACGTGCTGCTGGCGCACCCCGGCGGGACCCGGGTGCTGGAGTACATGGAGCAGACGATGCCCGACGCGTGGCCGTCCGGGCTGCTGGAATACAGCCGGGACAGCTACACCAGCGGCAACCGCGGAGGCGCCGCCGTGTTCGACATCATGCGGCGGGCGCACGACGCCGGGCAGAAGCCGGGCAGTCGCGCCGTGCTGTACGCGGCGGCACCGGGCCTCACCGCCACAGCCCTGGAAGGACAGTGGTTGTAGTGCGAGCCCGCGCCGGCTGCACCAGCAGACGTGGCCGTCCGCGTCACCGGTCACGCCTCGGCAACGCTGAGGGAACACTCCGTAGCGCCGGGTGACGGGTACGGCGCCCCGTACCCCCGCCGCACTCCCCTACGCCGGCCACGCCCCGCCCCACAGACGCATCACATCGCGACTTTGGCCCAGACCACCTTGCCGGTGTCCGTCCACCGCACCCCCCACCGGGTGGTGAGCCTGTGCACGATGTGCAGGCCACGACCGCCGTCGTCGAGGAGGCCGCCCCGCCGCAGCCGTGGCCTGCCGTTGCCGGTGTCGCCCACCTCGCACAGCAGGCCGTGACCGGCCCTGATCAGCCGTACCGTGATGGGACCGGTGGCGAAGCACACCGCGTTCGTGACCAGCTCGCTGACCAGCAGCAGGACGGTGTTCCGGGTGTCGTCCCTGGTGCGCCATTGCCGCAGCAGCGCGGAGACCTGCGAGCGGGCGCGGGCGGGGGCGTCGTAGCGGGCGGGCAGCCGCCACGTCGCGGTGTCCCCCTTGCGGTAGCCGATCATCCGCGCGAGCAGCAGGGTCACATCGTCGCGCTGGCGCGCTGGTGCCAGCGCGGAGACGACATGCCGTGCGGCCTGCTGCAGGGCGTCCCAGGGGTGCACCTTGGACACGACGTCCGCCAGCCTGCCGATGCCCTCGTCGATCGACAGGGCCGGATCCTCCACCAGGCCGTCGGTGTAGAGAGCGAGCACGGAGCCCGGGGGTGCGTCGAACGTGTGCACGTCGAACGGCTCCCGCAGCGCGAACTCGGCGCCCAGGCCGGGGTGAGGGCGGACCGGAAGCGGACCCGCGCGCCCGTCCGGGGAGACCAGGACCGGGGGGAGGTGGCCGGCGCTGGACAGCGCCACGCGGTGGCTGACCGGGTCGTAGAGGGCGATGCAGCAGGTCGACCCGAGGGCGCTGTAGCCGGCCGCCAGCCCGGACTCCGCGTCGTCCAGCAGCGTCACGGTCGCGTCCAGGTGCTCCAGTACCTCGTCGGGCGCGAGCCCCGCGGACAACAGTGCGCGGGCCTCCATGCTCAGCTGGCCCATGGTCGCCGCGGCTCCCAGGCCGTGCCCGACGACGTCACCGACCACCAAAGCGGTACGGCCGTCCGGCAGCGGAAAGCTGTTCACCCAGTCGCCGCCGACGCCCGCGCTGTCGGGCGTGGCGGGCTGGTAGATGCTGGCGATCTCGATGGTGTCGCCGCCGGTCCGGGGCAGCAGCCGGCGCTGCAACGCCAGCACCTGTGTGTGCTCGCGCTGGTGCTGACGTGCCAGGTCGACGTGATGGGCGGTCCTGGCAACCAGTTCCTGCAGGTCCAAGAGCTCGCTGTCGCGGAAGGGGCAGTCCGCCCGCCGCCAGACCTCCGCCACGCCCAGCACGACGGGCGGCTCGCTGTCCAGGACCAGCGGTATGCACGCCACACCCGCCGACCGGTCGCCGGGCACCAGGGCACGGATCACCCGCGGACTGCCGAGTACCCGCTCGACCGCCTCGCGGTCCGGTATGACGATGGCCTGCGGGGCGTCGTCCCGCCGTACGGCCTGCGCCAGCAGGCGACTCGCGTCGCTGGGAAGATCGTCGCCCGGAGTCACGTAGCCCTCGGGCCACGCGCGGTCCGGTACCAGGGCCGCCCGCCGCAGCCGGATGCGCCCCTGTGCCTGCCCGGTGACTCCCTCGCCGGTCCACACGGCGAAGTCCAGGTCGACGGCGGCCACGTCTCCCCAAGCCAGCAGGGACTGCGCCAGCGACTGCGCGGTCTCGCCGATGTCCAGCGAGGTGCCGATCGCGGTCTCGGCGGCGTACAGGTGCAGCCTCCTGGCCATGGCGATCAGGGAGACGGTCAGGCCCTCATGAGGCACCGCGGCGGGCAGGATGCTCATCGAGACCACCAGCTCCGACCCGTCGCCGCGGCGCAGGCGCTGGATCCGGGCGACGTGCGCCTCACCGGTCTCCAGGACCTGCCGCAACCGCCGTGTGACCGTCGGTACGTCCCCGGGGGGCAGGAGATCGACGAAGGGACTCCCGGCCACGGCGTCCAGACCCGCGAATACGGGGGCGGCCAGATTGCAGCGAGTGATTCTCAGATCCCTGTCCAGGTTGACCACGCCGAGAATCTGGTCCTGACCGCCGGCTGCCGGGTGGTCGGGTACGGATCGGCGGGTGGCGCGGTCGCCCTGCGCGTCGGCGGAACCGGCGGCCGCTGCCGCTCCGGCGCGTGGGATGTAACGCCCCAGGGCGCTGCTGACCAGGTCGAACGGCGAAGAGGACGAGGACGAGGGTGTGGAGTCCATGCGGCTCTCTCAGCAATCCCCGGCGCAGTGCCGAGGCCGTACTCGGACCCGTGCGACGGGGCCCCGAGATCCCTCACCGCACACCTCATTCAATACCACCGGAGGTCGCTTCGCCCACATCAGCGGAGCGCGCGGCGAACACGCACAGTGAGCGAATGCCGCGGCCGGCGGGTCGCTCGGTGCCACGACGTGGTGATCCACACTGGCGCAGCCCCCGTGCAGCCCCGTGCAGCCCCGTGCAGCCCCGCGCCACACCCGGCGCATCCGCCTGACGCACTGAGCGGCACTGAGGGCAACTGCGCTCATACGGAGGATCTCGTCGTGATCCGCACTTCGTCCTCGACGGACACCCGGTAGCACGCCCTACCTCGGTGCCTGGAAGCCGCCGATCTTCTGCTCGAGCAGTTCGGCCAGCCGCAGCGGGGTGCGGTCCTCGAACATCGGACCGATGAGCTGCACTCCCACCGGCAGACCCTCGGGGGACCGGCCGGCTGGCACGGCGGTGGCGGGTACGCCGGGCATGGTGGCCAGACCGGCCCAGACAAGCTGGTCGAAGTACGGGTACTCGACGCCGTCGATGTCGATCCGGCGTTCCAACGAATCGGGGTTGTGGTCGTGCGGGAACGCGGGAGTGGGCGTGATGGGACACACCACGGCGTCGAACTCGGCGAAGAGCTGCCGCCAGCCGTGGCGGTGCAGCTCGCGACGGCTGTTCGCCTCGATCCAGTCGCGGTGGCTGAACACCATGCCACGCAGCCGCGCCGCAACGAGACTCCGGTCGTCTGCGCCCAGTCCGGCCGCGCGGGCCCGCAGCTGCTCGTACACTTCGACGGGAAAGCGTGCAACGGAGCTCGAAAACATCAACTGCGTGTAGATCATCGCGGCTTCGGTCAGATCGGGCAGCAGCGGACTGTGCCGTTCGACGCGGGCGCCGCCGTCGACCAGCGCATCGGCCACCCGGTTCACGCCCGCCCGCACAGCGGACCCGGTCGGAATGAGCGGATGCTCCTCGAGGACCAGGACCCGAAAGTCGCAGAGCCGCTCGTGGCGCGCGGGCGGCAGCGTCAAGTCGTACGCCACACCGAGCGTCAGCGGGTCCGGTCCGGCCATTACGTCGAGCAGGAGCGTGAGGTCGCGGGCAGAGCGCGCCATCGGACCGACGACGGCGAGGTCAAGGTCGGCCGGCAGGGCCGGCCCGGGCGGCGGGACCATACCGCGGTTCGCCGCCAGCCCGAGTGTCGGCTTGTGTGCGTAGACACCGCAGAAATGTGCGGGCGTGCGCAACGAACCGCCGATGTCCGAGCCGATGGACAGCGCGCCGAATCCGCACGCCAGCGCGGCCGCTGATCCGCCGGAGGATCCACCCGGCGTTCGACCGTGATCCCAGGGGTTGTTGGTGGTGCCGTAGATCTCGTTGAAGCTCTGAATATCTTGCAGCCCCAAGGGCACATTGGTCTTACCGAGCACCACCGCGCCTGCGGCCTTGAGCCGCGACACCTGCACCGCGTCCTCGGCCGGCACGTAGTTCCGGTGCAGCGGCACGCCCCAGGTCGTGGGCAGCCCGGCGACGTCGTAGGACTCTTTGACCGTCACCGGTATGCCGAGCAGCGGCCTGTCCTCACCACGGGCGCGCGCCTGGTCGGCACCGCGCGCGGCGTCCCGTGCACGGTCGAAGTCCGGCACGCAGATCGCGTTGATCGCTTTGTCGTCCCGCTCGATACGGGCTATCGCCTCGTCGGTCAGTTCCGCCGAGGTCACTTCACCGGCACGCAGGGCTGCCGCGAGTTCTTCGGCCGTCTGAAAGCTCCACTCCATGAACCAGACCGTACCGGCCTCCGGAACAGGCCATAAAAGACCGCTTCGCGCAACCGGGTTGATGTCTCCATACCCGTCATGTTCCTTGTCGGCCAAGGCAATTCGCCCGACCACCGGCGATGGCGCAGGGTGGCGGGATCCGTGTCGGCCTGTGCGTTCGCGAGCGGCGCATGGAGTGCGGGAGGAGTTGCTGCCCGCCGTGGCCGTCGAAGCAGTCGGCCCCGGCGCCGTTCTGCTGGTCGTCCGACGCGCGAGGTCACCCCTGCTGGGGAAGTATCGGTAGCGGCGGCAGACGCCCTGCTGAAGCGCCGGTTTCGCCCGGTGAACCGATGTCTGTTCAAGTCGGCCTTCAACGCCTGTTTCGGCGTCCGTACCGGTGTTCTCACATGTCGAAGCGCAACACGGGTTGGCCTTCGAACCTCGCGCAACAGCCGACGCAGCGGGCCCCTGCGCAGCGGGTGACGGCCGGCGACTTCGGGCTGCTGCTGCTCAGGCTGACCTTCGGACTGTTCATGGCCGGGCACGGCTCCCAGAAGCTCTTCGGACTTTTCGGAGGCCCGGGCCTGACGGCCACCGGCAAGGGATTCGAGTCTCTGGGTTACCGCCCTGGGAAGGTCTTCGCGTTGATCGGCGGCCTGTCCGAATTCCTCGGTGGCCGGGGCCTGACCGTCGGGCTGCTCACGCCGCTCGCGGCCGCCGCCCTGATCTGCGTGATGATCAATGCGATGGCGACCGTCACCGGCGCCCACGGCCTCTGGGAAGCGGACGGTGGCGTGGAGTACAGCGTCGAGATCGCCGTCGTTGCCCTGGCCCTCGCCGCCATCGGCCCCGGCTGGTTGGCGCTCGACCGGTTCTTCCCCTGGGGAAGGGGCGGCTCTGGGCGGAGGCCGCCTGGACCCTTGGCCTTGGAGGCGTCGCCGCTGCGGTCACGCTGAGCCTGTGAAGGCCGTGCGGACCTCGGGATGGCGCACCCTGTAACCCGCACAGCACCATCCCGGCCTCCGAGACACCTGTGGCTCTGGAAACAGTAGAGGCGTGCCCGACGAGCGAGACGGGCAAAGATCAGATTTGGCCGCCGTCGGGGGCCAGAACATCCTGGTCGTCGGCTCCGACAGCCGCAAAGGGCTCGCTGACGCCTACGGCCAGAACCTGACCACCACGAAGTCCGACACCCTGATACTGCTGCACACCGGCGGTCACGGGAAGTGGGCCACCGTCGTCTCCTGCCCCGGGACTCATGGGTGCGGATCCCCGCCTGCTAGCGCGGTGACGGCTCGACATCGTCGCCCCATCACTTCGAGATCAACGAGGCGCTCGCGATCGGTGGCTCCACCCGCGACACCGCCGCGGCCGCTGCCTGCACCATCAAGACGGCCGAAGCCAACACCCAGGTCCGCACCGACCACTTTCTGATCGTCGGCTCCGCGGCTTCACCGGCATGGTCAACGCCCTCGGGGCGTCCAGGTCTCCCCCAAGCAGGCCATCCACGACAAGAAAGCCCTCCTCGACCTGAAGGCCGGATGCCAGATGGTCAAGGAAGACAAGGCCCTGGGCTACGTCCGCGCCCCGCTACAGCATCGGCGACGGCTCCGACATCGGCCGCATCGGCCGCCGGCAGGAGTTCATGCAGTCCCTCTCCAGCCGTGCCAAGTCCAAGCTGTACGATCCCGCCGTTCTGTACGACTTCCTGAACTCGGCGACCAAGTCCCTGACCACCGACCCGGCCTGGCCGGCATCGAACGCGACGTGCCCACCACAAGACCAACGTCACCTGGCAGACAACCCGCCGCGGCACAGCTGTTCAGCGCCCTCAACCACGACAGGAGATGACCAAGGCAGAACTGAAGCAGGCCACCACCGCACTCCTGCCCGCACCAACCAACTGCGCACCCTCGGCTACCAGATCACCACCACCGGCAACGCGCCCCTGCCCGGGGCCGGCACCCACCCTCTCCCCCAGGGAGCCTCCATCGGCCCCGATCTGCCGCCGTCATGGGATGAGGCGCTGCATCCGGGCCCGGGGGCGACGATCACATGATCTCGTCAGGGTTTCGCCATATGGGTCCGGGTGCCCGATGGGATCGAGCACCCGGATCCACCTTTGTTGTCACGGGTTGCGATCAGTTCTGGTGACACTCAGTCGCCCCAGCCCCAGCCGCCACCATGGCCCCAGCCGCCATGACCCCAACCCCAGCCGCCATGGCCCCAGCCGCCATGACCCCAACCCCAGCCGCCATGGCCCCAGCCACCGTGGCCCCAGCCGCCATGGCCCCAGCCGCCATGACCCCAGCCCCAGCCGCCGCCGTGGCCCCAGCCCCAGCCGCCACCATGGTCACCCCAGCCCCAGCCGTCGTCCTGGTGGAACGAGACGACGTGGGCGGGCGCGGCGGTGACAGCTGCCTGGGCGGCTCCGGTTCCGGCAGCGAGGGCCAGGATCGGTGCTGACGCGACCGCGATGGCCACTCTCTTGATACGGGTGTTCGCGCGCATGATGAGCCCCTCTCAGAGGGTGTGCTTGATCTACGGCGGCCTCGACTGGCCGTCCACTGCGCTTCAGAGCCTGCGCGTAGCTCTGTGCGTCACCCGCCGCCCGCGAAGCCCGCTCAGGCGGCGACCGTCAATTCCGCCACACAAAACGGACATAACGGTTCGACTTAAACGTACGACGAGCTTGTCGCCCAGTCAAACACAGCAGCATCGACGTCGACTTGGAGAACTGGCAAAAGACCAGCAGCGAGCGTGTCCGCCCCACGCCGACGATGCCGCCGCCGACGGACACCCGCCGCAATGATCGACTACAGCCCGCGCCGCCGCTTTGCCCCGACGCCGAACCGGTTTTCGAGACCACGGGGAACGGCAGCACAAGACGCAAGATGAGGTGATCGGCATGTTGCGTCCGATCTGGAACGGCACGGGTGCTCACTGAGGCACCTCGCGCGAAGGCGGTTGAGGCACCAAGTATTTCCGGGCGGGGTCGCTGCGCCGGGAGTACTTCCTGGACAGTCCGCCGCACGACAGTGTGCCCGCGGACAGGGGTCGCCCACGACCACCCCGCTGCGCGTCGACGGCCGATTCAACCAGCCGTAGCCCGGTACTAACTCCTCGCCGACAGCATCAGGAACGGGCGGGCCGAGAAGTCGGCGCGCAATCTTTGCTGGTGCCCCTGCCCCAGTGGCTTGCGCCTGTGGAGAGGAGACCCCGATGGCCAGGACCGCGGTCGTGCTGTGCGGCGGGGGAGCCTGAGTGCCATCCAGGTGGGCATGCTGCCGACGCTGGCCGACCACGATGTCGTCCCCGACCTTCAAACGCACGCGCATCAATGATCGGTTGCAGTCTGCGCGGGCTGCCGACGTCAGGGTGAGGAGGTCAGACAACTCGGAGGTGTTCCGGATGGGAAAAGGCTCTTGGGGGTCGGCCACCGACAGGCGGCCGGAGCGCCATGACGGGTACGCGCCGCTGCGGGAGTACGCGGCCATCGGGGACGGCCGCACCGTGGCGCTGGTGGCTCGCGACGGTGCCGTGGACTGGCTGCCGGTGCCCGATCTGGACTCCCCAACGGTATTCACCGCGGTCCTCGACAGTCATCACGGTGGCAGCTGCACCTTACGGCCGGCCGTGCCCTGGACAGTGGCCCGCCGCTACCTGCCTGGCACCAACGTGCTGGAGACCACCTTCACCACCGCCCTGGGCACGGTCCGTATCACCGATGCGATGACAGTGCCGGACACCCGTCTGACGCCCATGCGGGAACTGGAGCGCTGGGTCGACGGGCTGTCGGGAAGCGTGCCGATGCGCTGGAGCGTGACGCCCCGCTTCGGCTACGGCAGCGGCCGGACGCGCATCCGCACGCGGGCAGGGGCCCCGGTGGCCTCCTGCGGGGCGGACGCGGTCGCGGTCTGCACCTGGCAGGCCGACCGACCGCAGTGCACCGAGTCGGCGATGAGCGGCCACTTCGAAACCCGGCCGGGGTCCCGCGCACTGATCGCCTTGTCCTTCGCCCACCAGGAGCCGCTGATCCTCCCCTCGTATGCCGACTGCGATGCGCGCCTGGTACACACCTGCGCCGCCTGGCACCGCTGGCTGGGTGAGCGCACCTGCGGCAGGCCATGGCGGCAGGCGGTAGAGCGCAGCGCTCTGGCGCTGAAGCTGCTGGGCTTCGCTCCCTCGGGCACGATCGCGGCAGCCGCCACGTCCTCATTGCCCGAGCAGATCGGCGGGATCCGCAACTGGGACTAGCGGTTCTCCTGGATCCGGGACTCCGCCTCCACCCTGGACGCGTTCCTGCGGCTGGGCTGCGCCCGCGAGGCGCACGCCTACTTCTGGTGGCTGATGCACGCCACCCAGCTCACCCATCCGCGCCTGCGCGTGCTCTACGGACTGGACGGCGGCGCCCGCGCGATTGAGCGGACGCTGCCGCTCCAGGGCTACCGGGGATCCTCGCCGGCCCGGATCGGCAATGCAGCCTCCGACCAGCTGCAGCTGGACACCTACGGTGAGCTACTCCAGACCGCAATGGCTGTACGCGCAAGCCGCAGGACGGCTGGACGCAGACATCGCCCGCCGCTTCGCAGACATCGCCCGCCGCGTCGCAGAGATGGCCGACCTGGTGTGCAGGCTGTGGCGGGAGCCGGACGCGGGGATCTGGGAGGTCCGCAGCCGCCCGCTGCACTTCACCCAGTCCAAGATGATGTGCTGGGTGGCCCTGGACCGCGCCACACGCATGGCCGACCTGCGGCTCATCCCCGCGCGCCACGTTGACCGCTGGCGGCAGGAACGCCAGGCGATCAGGCACTTCATCGAGACCCGCTGCTCCAGCGACCGCAAGCACAGTTACACCCGCACCGCCGACAGCGAGGAGGTGGATGCCAGCCTGCTGCTCGGCCTGCTGTACGGCTACGCCCACCCCGACCAGCCGCGGCTGCGCGGCACGGTCGAGGCCATCCGCCGCGAGGTGGCCCACGGCCCGTTCGTCCACCGCTACAGCGACGCCGACGGCCTGCCCGGCAGCGAGGGCGCGTTCCTGGCCTGTTCCTTCTGGCTCGCCGAGATGCTGGCCGACTGCGGACGCGTCACGGAAGCAGCCGACCTGATGGACGAGCTGATCACACAGGCCAACGACGTCGGCCTGGACAGCGAGGAGATCGACCCGGCCGACGGCGCGTTCCTGGGCAACCTGCCGCAGGCCCTCAGCCACCTGGCGCTGATCAGCGCCGCCTGCGCCCTCACCGAACGGGACCAGCGATGAGTGTGACACCAGCGCTGGCGGGCGGGTTCCTCGGGACCCTGGTCCTCACCACCATGCTGCGGGCTGCGGGCGAACTCAGGCTCACCCGCATCGACCTGCCCTTCCTTCTCGGCAGCGCCTTCACCGCCAACCGCACCCGCGCCAAGGCCTTCGGTTACCTGCTGCACTTCACCATCGGACAGCTCTTCGCCCTTGGCTACTACGCCCTGTTTCTTGCCCTGGGCCACAGCAGTTGGTGGCTGGGGGCGCTGTTCGGACTCGCCCACGGCGCATTCGCCGGCACCGTACTGGTCAACATCCTGCTGCCCCTGGTCCATCCCCGGATGGGCACCCCCCTCACCAGCGCCCCCGATGTGGCGCTGCTCGAACCTCCCGGTTTCCTTATGCTCAACTACGGCCTGGTCACCCCGATCGTCACCCTCGTCGCGCACCTCGCCTACGGCGCCGTCGTTGGCGCCTTCACCTCCCTGAGCGCGTAGCCTGCCCGGGCTCGGCGTGGCCACAGCGTCGCTACGCCTCCCGACCTACGTGCCTGGCGACAACCTCAGGCCGAAGGCCTGGCGAAGACGGTGGAACACCAGCCGAGGGAATCTGCGACCGCGAGCGGCAAGCAGGGGCGCGGCTCACCGCTCGCAGGCGCCACCCCTCTGCGATTCGCCGCCCGCCGTGTCGTCGCCGCGTAGTTCGACGCAGCATGCGCCGGGCCTCGGGGCGAGTACCGCTGTGGTCTTGTCGCTTCCCAGACCGTGCAGGTAACCGGCCAGGAAAGCCTGGTTGACGGCGCAGACCAGGTCGGGGGCCTTGGCCGCCATGGGGTGGAAGGGGCAGTTACGCAGGCGCATCAGAGTGGGCCCGATGCGCTCCGGCTCGTAACCGAACTCCTCGAGTGTCTCGGCCGCTACGGTCAGTCCGCGCTCGGCGCCAAGGCGCCCGGGACGCACCCGCTCACGTTCGGCGGTGCCCAAGGCCTCCCCGCGCCGGTATGCCACGCGGAGCGCGGCCTCGCGAGCCGACTCCTCGTCCGTCTCGGTGAGCACGGCCTCGGTGAGGACGTCGGCCAGCATGCCGTAACGACGCTCGGGAATGGTCACCCCGATCGCCTCGTCCACCGCCTCGTACACCTTGGGCCTACGGCCGACCTTACGAATGCCCCCGGGCGATTCGACGCGAGCCTGGAGCAGACCGGCCGTCACCAGCTTGTCCAGGTGGAAGGCCGCAAGCTTGCGGGAGATGCCAAGGCTGTCGGCCATCTCCTCACGCGTCACCGGCCGCCGTTCTTGCCGGATCAGCTCGAACATGCGGCGCCGCGTGGCGTCGCCGAGGACGGCCAAGCTGGTCAGCGAGGCATGGTCAAGTCCCACTGAATCAGTATATCGACCATAAACATTTGCAGAACTTCTCGATGACGCTGTTGGTTTTGCGCCTCCTGTGAATTCATACGGAAATGATGTTCGTCGGAGTGCGGGTCCGGCTCGTCGGTCGTCTGAAGCTGCTGGGGACGGAGCATGACGACACCGTATTGCTCGGTACCGGTGATGAGGGGCAGGGGCCCGAATGCAGTGATGGCGTACCCGTCGGCGAGCCGGTGGTAGAGGGTGTTGGGGTGTCGGCCTGCACGATGCGGCCGTCCCGCATCACGGCGATGGTGTCGGCGAAGGCGAGTGCTTCGTCCACGTCGTGGGTGACCAGGATCGCGGTGGCGCCCGCCCGGCGCAGGGCGGCATCGGTCAGGTAGCACGTCACGTTCGATGCACGGCCAGGCTCCCCCAGGTAGGTCCGTACGGCGCTCCGGCCCTCGGAGATGGGCCCCAGCACGCCTTCAACCCGGTCGCACCTTGGTCATCTGAGGACCAGCCGCCGACCCGGTGAGGAACCGAGCCAGCCACCCGCGTAGGCCTGCGCCGGCCGAAGGACGACACTGCCGGAGTGCTCGACTCCTGGCCTATAGCGCTGAGTTATGGATTTCTGACGTCTCCCCGATGGTATGGGGATGGCCGAATACTCGTTCTTACGTGAACCGGTTACCGGAGTGCATGGCCGACGCCCCATGGCGCTGCGGTCGTTCGAGCCCTGACCACTCCTGCGACCGAGTAACAGTTTCCCCGCGCGAGTTGTCGCGCCAACCCTCACCAACCCACACATCCGGGTGCCGGCCGCATTTCGACGCTGTCCCGATCCCCGCTCCCCGTCGCCTGTCTCCGGAGGCACCATGCGCTTTCCAGCCACAACGAGACGCACGTCCCACGCAGCATCACTCGTGATCGTCCTGTCCGCCCTGCTCACCCTGATCACCCTGATCACCGGCCCCGCCCATCCCGCCCACGCGTACAACGGGAGTTCCTCGGCGTGTGCGCTCCAGGGGACGACCGGGTACACCGACGAGGGACAACAGACCGACTACACACGGTTCCAGAACCCGGTCGGCACCAAGCACGTGGCCGTGATCTACGTGGACTTCCCCGACGCCGCCGGCACCACCCTGCCCCTGACCCCCTACTACAACCAGTTGTCGGGCGCCGCCAACTGGATGTGGAACGCCTCCCACGGCAAGACATGGCTCGACCTGGAAGCCCCGTACGGCAACTGGGTCCGCATGCCGAAGAACTCCACCGACTACAACTGGGAACGCGGATTCTCCTGGACCACGCACCAGACCTATGTGGAAGACGCCCTCACCGGTGCCGCCGATGCCGGCGTCGACCTGTCCCAGTACGACATGTTCTACATCGTGCCGACCGGCACTGCGGCCGCGATCGGTCACTCCCCCACCTTCGTGCAGGACCCGGCCCAGCCGACCCAGGTGTGGAACGGGGCGACCCAGAGCTGGGTGACGATCCACTGGGCGGTGACCTTCGGCCAGGACATGTGGACCTGGGGCTACAAGGTCGCCGATCACGAGACCAGCCACACCTTCGGCCTGCCGGACCTCTACGCGTTCAGCGGCGATCAGAACCAGTACGTCGGCGGTTGGGACCTCATGGGCCTGATCTCGGGTCCGGCGCCGCAGTACCTCGGCTGGGAGGCGTGGAAGTTCGGCTGGATCACCGACTCCCAGGTCTCCTGCCTGTCCGCGGCGAACACGTACTCCACGACCCTCAACGGGGTGGAATACGGAGGCAGCGGCTACAAACTGGCGGTGATCAAGACCAGCGACACCACCGCCTACGTCGCCGAGTCCCGCAAGGCCGCGGGCAACGACTCCGGCGCCTGTGCCACCGGTGTCGTCATCTACAAGGTCGACACCTCGACCGCCACCGGCAGTGGGCCGATCCGGGTGGTCACCAACCCCGATGCCGCCGCCCCCACCGGGAACTGCACCACGCTGGACATGCAGACCTGGAAGCCCGGCCAATGGTTCGAGGACAGCACCGCCCGTATCCGGGTCTACGTCAACAGCTCCGACGCGTACAACGACACCGTCTGGACCTACAAGTGGTGACCGCCTAGCGCGAGATGCCTCCGATCGAAGGCGGTGTGGTCTGCGCATCATGCGCCGGCCGCACCGCCCCTGCGTCTCTTCGGCACGTATCGGCAGCGCTTCATGCCCCCGGGAGCAGCGTCCATAACCCGATGTTCTGGGAATCCGGGAGCTGGCCGTGTGGGCCTGGTCACGTACACCCTTGGCGCACGGCCGCAGTGAAATGTCACATCACATAGGAGTCACCGTGAGAGCACGACGTTCCGGGATGGTCATGGCTGCCGCCCTCGGACTCGTCACCGTCGCCGGCTGCGGGGGAGCCGACGGCGGCGACGGGCAGGGCGCGTCAGCGAGCAAGGGGGGCACGCTTCACGTGCTTTCCAGCCTCGACCTGGAGCACCTCGACCCCGCCCGCAACTACGTCACGTCCTCCGAGGACGTGGGCCGCCTCATCTACCGGACGCTGACGACGTACGTGGCGGCACCAGGGCCGGCCGGGGGAAAGATCGTGCCAGACCTGGCAACGGACACCGGCCGCCCGAGCGACGGGGCCCGCACCTGGACCTTCACGCTCAAGGCAGGGGTGAAGTTCGAGGACGGCCGGCCCATCGCCAGCCGGGACATCAAGTACGGGGTCGAGCGGAGCTTCGCCGCGGAACTCCCAGAAGGGCCGCCGTACGCACGCATGTGGCTTGCAGGGGGGCGGAGTTACAAGGGCCCCTACAAGGACAAGCAAGGGCTCGCCTCGATCGAGACCCCGGACGACCGGACGATCGTCTTCAAGCTCAACCGGCCGGTGGCCGACTTCGGTTCCGCGGTGTCGCTGCCGATCTTCGCCCCGGTTCCGCAGGACAAGGACACCGGGGTCCGCTACGACAGCAGGCCCTTCTCCTCCGGCCCCTACAAGATCGGGGACTTCGCACCCAAGAAGCAGCTCACACTGCTCCGCAACACCCACTGGAGCCCTGTCACCGACACCGTGCGCAAGGGGCTGCCGGACAAGATCGTGATCGATCTCAACCTCGACCCGGCCGTCGTCGACCAGCGGCTCATCGCCGCCCAGGGGCAGGACGCGGACGCCGTCGCCTTCGAGCCGGTCGGCCCGGCCTCGGTCGGGCCGGTGATGGCCAACCCCGCAGTGCGCAAGCGACTGGTCACCGGTGAGTCGATCAACACGCGGTACCTGAGCATCAACACCCGGCACAAGCCGCTCGACGACGTCCGGGTGCGGCAGGCGATCGCCTACGCGCTGGACAAGGACGCCCTGCGCACCGCCCGGGGCGGACCGATCGCCGGCCAACTGGCCACCACCCTGCTGCCGCCGTCCCTGCCCGGTGCCGTTACCGACGATCCCTTCCCCAGCCCGGACGGCAAGGGCGATCCGGCCAAGGCCAAGGCGCTGCTCGCCCAGGCAGGCCACGCCTCGGGCCTCAGCCTCACGCTCGACACCCCGGCCACCGCCGGCGGACAGGCGCAGGGCGAGGCCGTGCAGGCATCCCTGGCCAAGGCCGGGATCAAGGTGAAGATCAACGCGATCAGCTCGTCGGTGTTCTACAGCACCGTGGGCAACACCGCCCAGGAGCACGACCTGGTGATCGACGGCTGGACACCCGACTGGCCCGGCGCCTCCACCTACCTGCCCCTCGTTTTCGACGGCCGGCTGATCACCCCCGAGGGCAACAACAACCACGCCCAGTACGACTCCGCCGAGGTCAACGCCCGTATCGACGCGATCGCCCGGATGAAGGACCCGGCGGCCGCCGCGACCGCCTACGGCTCACTCGCCCAGCAGATCATGCGTGACGCTCCGGTCGTGCCGTTCCTGTGGGACAAGGCGGCGGTCCTGGTCGGCCCCCATGTCACGGGCGCCTACGGGCACATCGCCTACGTCGGCCGCCTGGACCTGGTCTCCCTGGGGCTGCGCAAGTGACCGCCACCCTCCCCGCCCCCGTGCCGTCGTCGGACACGCCACCTCGCCTCGGCCCGGACGAGACGTCCCTGCTGCGCCGGCTGCTGGCCCAGCGTTCCGCCACGGTGGCGCTGGCGGTGGTCGTGCTCCTGGTGCTCATCGCCCTCGCGGCCCCGCTGATCGCCTGGGCCGCCGGCTCATCCCCGACCGAGTTCCACTCCGACGCGGTGGATCCCGCGCTCGGCGGGCTGCCGCGGGGCACCGGAGGCGGTATCAGCGCCCAGCACTGGCTGGGCGTCGAGCCCGGCAGCGGCCGGGACATTCTCGCCCGTGTCGTCTACGGCGCCCGGGTCTCGCTGCTGATCGCCCTGCTCGCCACCGCCGTGTCGGTGGCGCTCGGAACGGCGCTCGGACTGGCCGCCGGGTTCTTCAGCGGCTGGACCGACACCGTCGTCGGCAGGCTGATGGACCTGCTCATGTCCTTTCCCGCCCTCATCTTCATGATCGCGCTGATCTCCGCGGCGCCGGGCGTGAACCGGCAGCTGCTGCTGGTCGTCGTGCTCGGCTTCTTCGGCTGGCCGTACGTCGGGCGGATCGTGCGCGGGCAGGCGATGGTGCTGGCCCGCGGCGAGTTCGTGGCCTCGGCCCGCGTGCTGGGTGCCTCCAGGCGCGCACTGCTGGTGCGGGAGGTGCTGCCCAACCTGAGTGGGCCGGTCCTCGTGGTGGCGACCATGTCGATCCCCAGTTACGTCGCCACCGAGGCGGGCCTGTCCTTCCTCGGCGTCGGGGTGCGCCCGCCGACCCCCTCGTGGGGTCAGATGATCGCCGCCGCGGTGCCGTGGTACGCCGCCGACCCCGTCTACTTCCTCATCCCAGGCGGCTTCCTGTTCGCGACCGTGCTCGCCTTCAACGTGCTGGGCGACGCGGTACGGGACGCACTCGATCCCCGGAGCCGACGCCGATGATCCTCTATGTCCTGCGCAGACTGGCCGCGACGGCGCTGATCCTGCTGGTGATCTGCGCGGCCACCTTCGCCATCTTCTATCTGATGCCCGCCGACCCGGCCCAGGGCGCCTGCGGCAAGGCGTGCAGCCCGGAGCGCATTGCCGAGATCCGCACCACGCTCGGCCTGAACCACTCGGTGGTCGTGCAGTTCCGTGACTACCTCGTCGGCATCGTGGCCGGTCGTACGTACGGCACAGGTGCGCAGGCCGTGCACTGTCCCGCTCCGTGCCTGGGATTCAGCTTCCAGACCGACCAGCCCGTGTGGCTGATGCTCACCGACCGCCTGCCGGTCAGCGTCTCCATCGCCCTCGGCGCGGCGGTGCTGTGGCTGCTGGTCGGCGTCACGGCCGGGGTGATCTCCGCGCTGCGCCGCGGCAGCCTGTGGGACCGGGCGGCGATGACGGCCGCACTCGGCGGCGTCTCGCTGCCGGTGTACTTCACCGCCCTGGTGCTGCAGTACCTGCTCGTCGTCAAGCTGGGCCTGTTGCCCTATCCGCAGGCGATCCCGCTCACCGCGGACCCGGTCGGGTGGGCTCAGTCCATGGTCATGCCGTGGATCACGCTGGCCATGCTCTACGCCGGCATCTACGCCCGGATCACCCGCGGTGAGATGCTCGACAGCCTGGGCCAGAACTACGTCCGCACCGCCCGCGCCAAGGGTCTGCCCGAGCCGACCGTGCTGCGCCGGCACGCGCTGCGGCCGGCGCTGATGCCCATCGTGACGATCTTCGGCATGGACCTCGGTGCGCTGCTCGGCGGCGCCCTCATCACCGAGTCGGTCTTCGGCCTGCCCGGCGTGGGAAAGCTCGCGGCCGACGCGATCAACAGCGCCGACCAGCCGGTGATCCTCGGCGTGACGTTGTTCGCCGCGGCGTTCGTCGTGATCGCCAACGTTGCGGTGGACCTGGTCTACGCGCTCCTTGACCCGAGAGTGAGGGCCGTGGGATGACCCTGCTGACCGTACGAGACCTGACCGTGGACTTCGCGAGCGGCGCGCGCGCCGTCGACGGACTCGAACTGGACGTGGCCGCCGGGTCGGTGCTCGGCGTGGTGGGCGAGTCCGGCAGCGGCAAGTCCGTGACAAGCCTGGCCATCATGGGTCTGCTGCCCGATGCCCGCGTCACGGGTGAAGTCCGCTTCGACGGACAGCAGTTGACCGGTCTGAGCGGGCGGGCGCTGCGCCGGCTGCGTGGTGACCGGATCGCGATGATCTTCCAGGACCCGCTGTCCTGCCTGAACCCCTACTACCCGGTGGGCTTCCAGATCGCCGAGGCCTACCGTGCACACCGCCGGGCCGGGCGCCGCGAGGGACACCGGGTCGCGGTACGGATGCTGGACCGGGTCGGCATCCCCGAGCCCGAACGGCGCGCCCGCGCCTACCCGCACGAGTTCTCCGGCGGCATGCGTCAGCGCGTGATGATCGCGATGGCCCTGTGCCTGGAGCCCGACCTGCTCATCGCCGACGAACCGACCACCGCGCTCGACGTGACCGTACAGGCCCAGATCCTGGAACTGCTGCGGGAACTACGGGAGCAGTCCGGCACCGCGATCATGCTCATCACCCATGACATGGGCGTGGTCGCCGGCCTGGCCGAGGAGGTCGTCGTGATGTACGGCGGCCGCGCGGTCGAACGAGGCCCGGTCCGCGAGGTGTTCTACCGCCCGCGCGACACCTACACCAAAGGCCTGCTCGCCTGCGTACCCCGCCTCGACGGGCCACTGCCCGATCGCCTGCCCACTCTGTCGACGCCGGAGGTGACCGCGTGAACGCGCCCCTGCTCGAAGCACGCGACCTGGTCAAGCGGTTCCCCGTACGGCACGGCCTGACCCGGCGGCTCGCCGGACACGTCAGGGCGGTCGACGGGGTGTCACTGCGAGTGGACGCGGGGGAAACGCTGGGTCTGGTCGGCGAGTCCGGCTGCGGCAAGTCCACCGTCGCCCGGCTGTTGACCCGGCTCATCGAACCCACCTCAGGAACGATCAGCATGGCCGGACGCGAACTCACCACGATGGACGAGCCGTTGCCGCGGCCCGTGCGCCGCGACCTGCAGATGATCTTCCAGGACCCGTTCTCCTCGCTGAACCCCCGCCAGACCGTCCGGCAGATCCTGACGGCCCCGTACCGCTATCAAGGGCTGACTCCCGACGAGCCGGTGGAGGATCTGCTGGTGCGGGTGGGCCTGCGGCCGGAACACGCCGCCCGCTATCCCCACGAGTTCTCCGGCGGCCAGGCGCAGCGCATCGGCATCGCCCGGGCGCTGGCACTGCGGCCGAAACTGGTGGTGTGCGACGAGCCCGTCTCGGCGCTCGACGTGTCGGTCCAGGCGCAGATCCTCAACCTGCTCAAGGACCTGCAGCAGGAGTACGGACTCGCCTACGTGTTCATCGCGCACGACCTCGGCGCGGTGCGTCAGATCAGCACGCGCGTCGCCGTGATGTACCTGGGCACGGTCGTGGAGACGGCCGACCGGGACACGCTCTACGGCAGCGCCGCGCACCCGTACACCCACGCCCTGCTCTCCGCCGTACCACTGCCCGATCCGGACGCCGAACGGGCCCGGGAACGGCTCGTGCTCCGCGGCGACCTGCCCAGTCCGCTCACCCCGCCCAGCGGCTGTCCGTTCCGCACCCGTTGCCCGAGGGCGGCCGACCGCTGCGCCACCGAACGGCCCGCGCTCAGCCCGATCGCCCCGGGCCACGAAATCGCCTGCCACTACCCCGAGCCGCTGACCGAGCAGATGTCCGTGCCGCTTTCCGAGTCGTCTGCCGAGGAAAGGACCTCATGAGCCGCAGCTACCGCCTGCCCGGCCTCGCCGTCACCGACCGCACCTTCACCGTGCCGCTCGACCACGCCGACCCTGCGGGACGCTCGATCCAGGTTTTCGCCCGGGAAGTGTCCGACCCGGCCCGCGCCGGAGAGCGTCTGCCCTGGCTGTTGTACCTGCAGGGCGGACCGGGCGGGAAGTCGCCGCGGCCCCTGAACGCCACCACCGGCTGGCTCGCCCGTGCCCTGAGGACCCACCGGGTGCTCCTGCTGGACCAGCGCGGCACGGGCCGCAGCACCCCGGTCACGGCCCGGTCGGCCGGACAGTTCTCCGATGCCCGGGAACTGGCGGCCCATCTCGCCTTCTTCCGCGCGGACTCGATCGTCGCCGACGCGGAGCTGATCCGGCACCAGCTGTGTGGCGACGAGCCATGGGAGACGCTCGGCCAGAGCTATGGGGGCTTCCTCACCCTCACCTACCTCTCCCAGGCCCCCGAAGGACTGCGTGCCTGCTACATCACCGGCGGCCTCCCCGGCCTGTACGCCACCGCCGACGACGTCTACACGGCCACCTATCCCGAGGTCAGGGAGAAGGTGACCGCCTTCTACGCCCGTTACCCCGGCGACCGGGAGCTGGTCCGGCGGATCGCCGACCTCCTCGACCGCCGCACGGTCCACCTGCCCGACGGCGACCGTCTCACCGTGCGGCGACTGCGCACCCTCGGCCTGATGCTGGGCATGGGGGACGGAGCCGAGCGCCTGCACTGGCTGCTGGACGAAGCCGTCGGTACCGACGGCGACCTCTCGGCGACCTTCCTGCAGCAGGTGATGAACCTGACGGGGTTCGTCGACAACCCCCTTTTCGCCGTTCTGCAGGAATCCATCTTCGCGCAGGGCGGCAAGCCCACCGACTGGGCCGCCGCCCGGGCGCTCACCGATCGCCCGGAGTTCGGTGAGGACGCCGACCCGCTGCTGTTCACAGGCGAGATGTTCTATCCCTGGATGTTCGAGGAGATCGCCGGGCTACGGCCGTTCCGCGATGCGGTCCGGCTGCTGGCCGAGCGAGCCGACTGGCCCGCGCTGTACGCACCGTCGCGGCTGGCGGCCAACCAGGTGCCGGTGGCCGCCGCGATCTACCACGACGACATGTACGTACCCGCAGAGCTGTCCCTGGCAACCGCGTGCTCGGTCGGCGCGCTGCGCGCCTGGGTCACCAACGAGTGGGAGCACGACGGGGTGACCGCGTCCGGCGAAGGCGTGCTGTCCCGGCTGATGGACATGGCCGTCGACCGGGCCTGACGTCCTCCCCCGCACCCACCTGCTTGACGTCCTTCCCCCCCAACCCGAAGGAGAGTAGAGGAGACATGTCCGGATCCATCAAAAGCCTCAGAGCCCTTGCCGCGGGCGCCGCAGCGACGGCGTTCCTGTCGCTCACCGCCGCCGCCCCGACCGCGACCGCGGCGCCGGCGCACAGCACCGCTCCCGCCACCGACTGTGCTCTCCCCGGCAGGACCGGCTGGACGGACGAGGGCCACGCCACCGACTACACCCAGTTCCAGCGACCTCTCGGCACCAAGCACGTGCTCATGCTGTTCGTCGACTTCCCCGACGCTCAGGCTTCCGGTTCCACGTCCGACTACTACCGGGAACTGGCCCCGGCCGGCGACTGGATGAGGAGGGACTCCTACGGCCGGACCCGGCTGGACATCACCCCGCTGGCCCGTTGGATTCGGATGCCGCAGGACTCCACCAGCTACGGCTTCCAACGCGGGATCACCTTCGAGCAACACGAGACGTACGTCCGGCAGGCGGTGGCTGCGGCAGATCCGTACGTCGACTTCTCCCAGTACGCCATGGTCTACATCGTCCCGGCCAGGTCAGCCTCCGCGATCAGCTTCTCACCGACGTACCTGTACGACCCCACCGCCGCGGGCGTCACCGCCGACGGCACGCGCATCAAGTGGGCCGTGACCTTCGGGCAGGACATGTGGCACTGGGGCTTCAAGGTCGCCGACCACGAGACCAGCCACACCTTCGGCCTGCCCGACCTCTACGCGTTCACCGGCACCGACTACCACCGCTTCGTCCGCGGCTGGGACCTCATGGGCAATATCGCCGGCGCCGCCCCGCAGCACCTCGGCTGGGAGCGGTGGAAGTTCGGCTGGATCGACGACAGCCAGGTCGCCTGTCTCCCCTCGACCGGAAGCCGCACCGCCCTCCTCAAGGCCGTCGAAAGCCCCGGCGGAACGAAGATCGCGGTGATCCGTACCGGCGAGACCACCGCCTACGTCGCGGAGTCCCGCAGGGCCGTCGACGCGGACAGCAACGCCTGTTCCACCGGCGTGCTCATCTACAAGGTGGACTCCTCCACCCAGACCGGCTACGGCCCGGTCCAGGTCGTGAACGGCAACGCCGACGCCACCCCGCCCTCGGGCTGCCAGGCCCTGGACATGGCGGCCTTCCACAGCGGGCAGTCCTTCACCGACCCCGACGCCGGCGTCCGGATCGACGTGGATGGCAGCGGTCCTCTTCACGATCGGATCACGATGACCAAGCAGTGATTCCCCGGCGGTCACAACGCCTTGCGGGCAAGCCCGTCACGGACGCCCTCCCTGGTGACGCCGAGCTTGTCGAACCTCCTGCCCAGGGGGAGAGCTGGTCGCCGTAGCCGAGGCGGCCGGGGAGCGCGCGCCGGTCGGGGCCCAGTTCGCGCAGCGCGTACCGCCGCCTCGTAGGGACGGGCCGGGGGGCAGGGTGCGCGGATGCCGTTCCATGGCACGGGCGACGTCGTGCGGCGGCCGATGCGGTGCCACAACAGGCGGGCGCTCTCGAAGGGTTCGGCCGCGGCGACCAGGCTGTTGCTCCTCGCCCAGGCACAGGTCCGGCGCAGAGCGTCCACGGTGGGCGACGCGGTCGCCCAGTTGTCCGGGTAGATGTACGCCTCGGGCAGCCGAGACCGCGCGGCGCACACCGGAGCAGGGCCATGACCGGGAAGGTCCGCTTCCGCCCCCCTCACGGTGGATGTCCCTGGACGACACGGGAGTCCATCAGGCTCGCGTCCAGCTCACAGTGCCGATCATTTCGGCACGTCACCTGCCGCGCGGTGATTCACTCGGGCAGGCGCAGCAGCTCCGGATGGCGCCCGCACCATCGTGCGTAGGCCGGAGTGCCGGCACAGGTGGCGAGATATCCCTCGGCGACCCTCCGGACGATCTCGTCGCCGTGTGCGGCCAGCGGCCCGTCATGGCGCCAGGCGAGCACGTGGCGGTACCAGAGCGGATTGCCGGCGAGCGGCCGCACGGCGACGCCGGGCACCTCGATGAAGGTCGCCTGACACAGGCTGACCGCCAGGCCCGTCCGTACGAGGTCGATCAGTTGCCGGCCTTCCGCCTCGTAGGGCGTGCACGGCTGACGGCCCGTCCGGGAGAAGACGGACGCCCAGTACTCCCGCGTGCGATCGCTGTCCGGGTGGGGCATGGCCCAGTCATCCGCGATGAGTTCCTTCAGGCTCACCTCATCACGGACGACCAGCGGGTGGGTGGACGGGAGCAGGGCGAAGACCGGCTCGGTGACGACCGGGCGCAGGACTACTCCCTCGCGGGGCGGGAGCTCGTGGCCGGGGTTGTCTCCGAGGACCGCCGCTTCCAGGCGTCCTGCCGCGAGGTCGTCGAGCAGCGGCGACGGGGAGTACTGGCATCGGGTCGTCACGTCCGAGCCAGGGACCAATTCGCTTGTGGCCAGGACGAGATCGGCGAGCAGCGGCCCGCCCACCGCTCCCAGGCGGACGCGGCCGGGGGCGCTTCCGCAGCGGGCGGCGCGGGCGGTGTCGGCCAGCAGGCCGTCGATGCCCGGCAGGATGGCCCGCGCCCGGGTGAGCACCAGCTCACCCAGCGCGGTGGGTTCGGCACCCGTCTGCCCGCGGTCGAAGATCGGCCCGCCCAACATGGCCTCGATGCGCCGCAACTGGGCGCTGAGCCCGGGCTGGGTCATGCGCAGCGTCGCGGCGGCACGGGTCAGACTTCCGGCCTCCGCGATCGCGCAGATCACTCGCAAATGCCGCACCTCCAGATCCATGGCGCGGATGGTAAGGAGCGGCACGCGCTTTCCGGCAGGGGTCGGGACCCCAGTCCCATATGAAATGTCACACATGACCTGACACCGATAGGGACACCCCGCTCAAGGCCTTGGCAGCCGCAGTGCAATGTGAAATATTACTGCCCGTGCCTACGAGAGATTCCTCGGACGTCATCGTCGTCGGAGCGGGAATGGTCGGTGCAGCCTGCGCCTACTACGCCGCCCGCGCCGGTCTTTCGGTCACCGTGATCGACCGCGGCGCCGTCGCCGGCGGAACCACCGGCGCAGGAGAGGGAAACCTCCTGGTCTCCGACAAGGAACCCGGGCCGGAACTTGAACTCGCCCTGCTGTCCGCGCGGCTGTGGCAGGAGCTGACGGCATCCCTTCCGCCGCAGATCGAGTACGAGACCAAGGGCGGCTTGGTCGTCGCGTCCGACGCGGCAGGGATGGAGGCCCTGCGGGACTTCGCGGCAGGACAGCACAAGGCCGGAGTCATGGCGGAGGAGATCCCGTGCGACCGGCTCGGCGACCTGGAGCCGCACCTCGCCCCCACACTGGCGGGCGGCTTCCACTATCCCCAGGACGCCCAGGTCCAGCCCGCCCTCGCCGCGGCTCACCTGCTTCGCGCCTCAGGTGCCCGGATCCGCCTCGGTGAGGAGGTCACACACCTCCTCACCGAGGCGGACGGCGAGGTGACCGGCGTGCGGACGGCTACCGGCACCCTCCACGCCCCGCGGGTGGTGAACGCGGCCGGCGCATGGGGCGGCGAACTTGCCCGACGTGCTGGTCTCGACCTGCCCGTCCTGCCCCGCCGCGGCTTCGTCCTGGTCACCGAACCCCTGCCGCGCATGGTGCGTCACAAGGTGTACGCGGCGGACTACGTCGCCGACGTGGCAAGCGGGTCGGCCGCCCTACAGACCTCAGCCGTGGTGGAAGGAACCCCGGCGGGTCCCGTGCTGATCGGCGCCAGCCGGGAACGGGTGGGCTTCGACCGCACCCTGTCGGTCGAAGTGCTGCGCCGCCTCGCCGCCCAGGCCACCACCCTGTTCCCCGTGCTGGCCGGGGTACGGGCGATACGGACCTACGCCGGCTTCCGCCCCTATCTCCCCGACCACCTGCCGGCGATCGGCCCCGATCCCCGCATGCCAGGACTGCTGCACGCCTGCGGCCACGAAGGCGCCGGCATCGGACTGGCCCCGGCCACCGGACTGCTCATCGCCCAGCTCCTGACCGGGAAGCAACCTGGTGTGGACGTTGGCCCGTTCAGCCCCGGCCGCTTCACATCCGTCTCCTGACCCGTCCGCTCTTCGACTCTTCGAGAGGAGGCCGAAGTGGCCCGTACCCCCCGTGAACTGGTCGGGGCACGCCCCGGCACGCCGTTCGAGATCACCGTCGACGGCCGCACCGTCACCGCGCTGCCCGGGCAGTCCATCGCCGCCGCCTTGTGGGGGGCCGGAATTCTCGCCTGGCGCACCACGCGGAACACCGGCCGCCCACGCGGTGCCTTCTGCGGCATCGGGCAGTGCTACGACTGCCTGGCCACCGTCAACGGCGAGCCCAACAGAAGAGCCTGCCTGCTGCCCGCGCGTCCCGGTGACGCGATCACGACCCAGGAGGGACACGGCCATGCCGGACTCGGCGTCTGAACCGTACGACCTGGCCGTGATCGGCGCAGGCCACGCCGGAATCGCCGGTGCCGTCGCCGCATCGGAACGGGGCTTGTCCGTCGCCCTGTTGGATGCCGCGGGACAGCTCGGCGGCCAGTTCTACCGACACCCGGCCCCGGCCCTCGGCGCCGTACGGCCGCAGGCCCTGCATCACGACTGGGCCGCCTTCGACGGCCTGCGTCGACGTCTGGAGAAGAGCGACGTAGGGCAGTTCCTCGGGCATCACGTGTGGAGCGTGGTGCGGGAGAGCGGGGAGCAGTGGGCGGTGCACGCCGTCACGGGCGCCGACGGTGGGGATGAGCGCCCGGTACGGGTGCGGGCTCGCGCGCTCCTGCTGGCGACCGGTGCGTACGAGCGGCACCTGCCCTTTCCCGGCTGGACGGTGCCCGGGGTGGTGGGTGCCGGGGGCGCCCAGGCGATGCTCAAGTCCGGGCTGGTGCTGCCGGGGAGACGGATCATCGTCGCGGGCAGCGGGCCGCTGCTGCTCGCCGTGGCCTCCTCGCTGACCGCGGCCGGGGCGCGTGTTCCCGCCGTCGTGGAGGCGTCCGGCTATCTCGGGTATGCCCGTCACCCGCATGTCCTCGCCGTCAATCCACGCAAGCTCGCCGAGGCCGCGGTACACGCTTCGGCCTTGCTGCGTCACCGCGTGCGGTTGCGTACCCGCAGCGCGGTCACCGAGGTGCACGGCACCGACCGGGTGGAGGCCGTGACCGTCGCCCGCGTCGATCCGCGGTGGCGACCGGTTCCGGGAACGGGGCGACGCATCGCGTGCGACGCGCTGGCCGTGGGACACGGGCTGGTCCCGCAGATCGATCTGGCCACGAGCCTCGGCTGCGCGACCCGGCGAACACCCGACGCCACCACGGCCCTTGTGCTGGACGACCTGCAGCAGACCTCGGTCCCCGGCATCTGGGCAGCGGGCGAGACCGGCGGCATCGGCGGTGCGCAACTGGCCGGTACGGAGGGAGAGTTGGCCGGCATCGCGGTCGCCGCCCGGCTGCACGGCAAACCGTTCCTCACCGAGCACGGACGAGTCCGCGCCCTGCGCCGTCGCCGTGACCGGATGCGTGCCTTCGCCGACGCCATGGCAGCCGCGCACACTCCCGGCCCCGGCTGGAGCGAGTGGCTGACGGACGACACGGACGTGTGCCGATGCGAGGAGGTGACCGCCGGCCGCATCCGGGAGGCGGTCACCGACTTCGGTGCCCGCGACGCCCGTACGGCGAAGCTCCTCACCCGAGCGGGCATGGGCTGGTGTCAGGGCCGCGTGTGCGGGACCGCCGTGGCCTGCCTCGCGGCACGCGGCGACGACGGCACGGTGCCGCCGTCCGTCGAGCGCCGGCCGCTTGCCGTCCCGGTGCCGCTCGGCGCACTCGCCTCGCTCGACGAGCCCGACGACTGAATCCACATGACTCCGCTCGTCACACATCATGGACTGAGCGGCCGAACAAGTAAAATGTCACACTCTACTAAAGGATCAACCGACGTGACCTCCAGTTCCTGGAACCCCGATCGCCCCTGGCGCGGCATCATGGTCGCCACCGCCCTCCCGCTGCGGCCGGACCTCTCCGTCGACTACGACGCCTATGCCGAGCACGTCCGCCGGCTGATCGCGAACGGCTGTGACGGCGTGGTCCCCAACGGCTCGCTCGGCGAGTACCAGACCCTCACCGCCGAGGAGCGCGCCCGCGTCGTGCGCACGGCCGTCGAAGCCGCCGGGGACGGCGCCCGGGTCATGCCCGGGGTCGCCGCCTACGGCAGTGCTGAGGCTCGCCGCTGGGCCGAGCAGGCGGCCGAAGCGGGCTGTGGGTCCGTGCTGCTGCTGCCTCCGAACGCCTACCGCGCCGACGAGTACGCCGTACGCGCCCACTACGCCCAGGTCGCCGAGGCAGGGCTGCCTGTCGTGGCGTACAACAACCCGATCGACACCAAGGTGGACCTCAGCCCGGCGCTGCTCGCCCGGCTGCACGGCGACGGCAGCGTGGTCGCGGTCAAGGAGTTCACCGGCGATGTGCGCAGGGCGTACGAGATCGCCGAACTCGCCCCCGAACTCGATCTCCTGATCGGGGCGGACGACGTCCTGCTGGAGCTGGCGATCGCCGGCGCCGTCGGCTGGATCGCGGGCTACCCGAACGCCTTCCCCGCCAGCTGCGCCCGGCTCTACCACGCCGCCGTCGCCGGGGACCTGGAGACGGCGCTGCCCCTTTACCGGTCGTTGCACCCGCTGCTGCGCTGGGACTCGAAGACGGAGTTCGTGCAGTCGATCAAGCTCTCCATGGACATCGTCGGCAGGCACGGCGGTCCCACCCGTCCGCCGCGTTCCCCGCTCACCGGCGAGATCGAGGCCGGGGTGCGCGCGGCCACCGAGAAAGCCATCGCCGAGGGCCATCGGTGACCGGCTCCTGACCGGACCCGAGACCCGTCCTCCATACCGATCCGCGAAAGGAGGGACGCCGGTGCGTACCCGTCACGTCTTCCATGCCGTCGACTCGCACACCGAGGGCATGCCGACGCGTGTCATCACCGGCGGCGTCGGGATGATCCCCGGCGCCACCATGGCCGAGCGCAGGCTCCACTTCATCGAGCACCTGGACCACATCCGGACGTTCCTGATGTACGAACCGCGCGGCCACGCCGCCATGAGCGGCGCGATCCTGCAACCCCCGACCCGCCCCGACGCCGACTTCGGGGTCCTGTTCATCGAGGTCTCCGGCCTGCTGCCGATGTGCGGGCACGGCACCATCGGGGTGGCCACCGTCCTGGTCGAGACCGGGATGGTACCGGTCGTCGAGCCGGTCACCACGGTGCGGCTGGACACCCCGGCCGGGCTGGTCTCCGTCGATGTACACGTCGAGGACGGCCGGGCGAAGGCGGTCACGCTCACCAACGTGCCCGCGTTCTGCGTGGGCCTGGGTCGCAAGGCCGAGGTCCCCGGGTACGGCACGGTGACGTACGACCTCGCGTTCGGCGGGAACTTCTACGCCTTCGTCGAACTCGACGCACTCGGGCTGCCCTTCGACCGGGCCCGCAAGGACGACCTTCTCGCCGCCGGCCTCGCCGTCATGGGCGCGATCAACGCCTCGCCGGACCGCCCCGTCCACCCCGAACACCCGGAGATCAGCGGCGTCAAACACGTCTACCTCGCCGCGCCGGGGTCCGACGCACACCACTCGCGGCACGCCATGGCCATCCACCCCGGCTGGTTCGACCGGTCGCCGTGCGGCACCGGCACCTCGGCCCGCATGGCCCAGCTCCACGCCCGCGGCGAGCTCGCGCTGAACCGCGACCTCGTCAACGAATCGTTCATCGGTACGCGGTTCACCGGCCGCCTGGTCGATGAGAGCCGGGTCGGCGGGGTCCCGGCCGTCATCCCCACCGTCACCGGTCGCGCCTGGATCACCGGCACCGCCCAGTACTTCCTCGATCCGGACGACCCCTTCCCCGGAGGCTTCCTCCTGTGACCGAGACTTCTCCCGTTGTCTCCCGCAATCCGGCCGACCCTTCCGATGTCGTGATGCGGATCCCGACCCCCGGCGCCTTCGGCGCGGCCGACGCGGTGGAGCGTGCCCGCGCCGCCCAGCCCGACTGGCTCACCGGCGGCGCGGCCGCCCGCTCGGCAGCCCTGACCGCGGTCGCCGAGAGCATCGAGGCCCTCGCCGAAGAACTGTCGGCACTCGCCGTACGCGAAGTGGGCAAGCCGCTCACCGAAGCACGGGCCGAGGTGGCACGCACCGCCGCGATCTGGCGCTACTACGCCCAGGCCCCCTTCGAGTCCACCGGCGCCGTCCACGAAACCGCCCATGGTGAGGGGCTGTTGCTGACCCGGTGCCGCCCACACGGCGTCGCGGGGCTGATCACACCCTGGAACTTCCCCTTCGCCATCCCCAGCTGGAAGGCAGCACCGGCGCTGGCGGCGGGCAACTCGGTCGTCCTGAAGCCGGCCCCCGAGGCCACCGCGTGCGCCCGGCGTCTGGCCGAGATCCTCCAAAAGGCCCTGCCTTCAGGGGTGTTCACGATGATCCCCGGCGGCGCCGCCGAAGGCAAGGCCGTCATCTCCACCGCCGACGTGGTGTCCTTCACCGGCTCCACCGAGGTCGGCGACGCGGTCGTCAGCGCCGCCACCGCCCGGGGCATCCCGGTCCAGGCCGAGATGGGCGGGCTCAACGCGGCCATCGTCCTGCCCGACGCCGACGTCGGCCGGGCCGCCGCGCACATCGCCTCGGCGATCGCCGGTTACGCCGGGCAGAAGTGCACCGCCACCAGCCGCGTGATCGCTGTCGGCGCCGCCCTCGACCCGATGCGCGAGGCTCTCACCGAGGCACTGCGCACGCTCCCCGTGGGCGACCCCGCCGACCCGGCCACGGTGTGCGGCCCCCTCATCAGTGAGCACGCCCGCGATCAAGTGGAGGGGGTCTCCTACGGCCTCCCGGTGCTGGTCGGCGGCCCCGCTGCCCCCGATCACGGCTGGTACACGTCACCCACCCTGGTGGAAAAGGTCCCGCCGGACCACCGGCTCCTGCGGAAGGAGGTCTTCGGTCCCATCGCGGCCCTGCTGCCCGCGGACGACCTGTCCCACGCCGTACGGATCACCAACTCCAGCCCCTACGGCCTGGTCACCTCGGTTCACACGGCCGGCCTCGACGCGGTGCTGCACGGGCTCGACCACCTCGGCACCGGCATGATCCGCGTCAACGCACCGTCCACCGGTGTCGACTTCCATCTGCCCTTCGGCGGCACGAAGGCATCCAGCCACGGCCCGAGGGAGCAGGGCAGGGCCGCCCTGGGCTTCTACACCACGAGCCGCACGTACACCCTGACACCCGGCAGAACAACGTGACATTGTACGCTGGCGCTCCGGTGAGGGCACGGAGGAAACAGCATGGGGCATCTGAATGCACGCAACCTCGTCACGGCCCACGAGCGGCTGCGCGACCAGGTCGCCCATGCCCTGCGCGCTGCCCTCATCTCAGGTGAACTGCGCCCCGGCGAGGTCTACTCGGCGCCCGCGCTCGCCGAGGACTTCGGCATCTCCGCCACCCCCGTCCGCGAGGCGATGCTCGACCTGGCCCGCGAGGGCCTGGTCGAGCCCGTCCGCAACAAGGGCTTCCGAATCACCGAGGTCAACGAGCGCGACCTCGACCAGTACACCGAGATCCGCACCCTGATCGAGGTGCCCACGGTCGGCCGGATCACGAAGACCGCGTCGAAGGCGGATCTCGAAGCACTGCGTCCGATCGCCGAGGAGATCGTGCGCGCCGCGCACGACCACGACCTCATCGGCTATCTGGAGGCCGACCGCCGTTTCCACCTCTCGCTGCTGGCGCTCGCCGGCAACGACCGCCTCGTCGAAACAGTCGGTGAGCTGCGCAAGCGATCCCGACTGTACGGCCTGACCGCCCTTGACCAGCGCGGCGAACTGATCCCCTCGGCCGAGGAACACCTGGAGCTGCTGGAGCTCATGCTCTCCGGGGACACCGAAGCCGCCGAGCAGTGCATGACCCGGCACCTGGGGCATGTGCGCTCGCTGTGGGCCGAGGGCAAGGCCGACGGGGAGCCGACCCGGCAGCAACGCTGATCTTGATTGAGGGGCCAGTGGAGAGCAGTGGCGGCAGCTGTTGCGGGCGGTGGGTGCGGGGGTGCTCGTCGGGCGTTGGTGCTGCTCGCCCACCGAGGGCGGCAGTCGATGCTCGGCATTACGCGCAACAGCGGGTCATGGTCGTGCTGCGTCGACCGCTGGGAGCCTTGGGAGCCAACCCGCTCCCCGCTGCAGTCCCGTCACATGCATCAGCCAAGGAAGCTCAGCCGCACCTGACGGCTCGGGTTGTCCCTGTTGGTGTCGACCAGGCAGACCGACTGCCAGGTGCCCAGCTCCAGGCGGCCGGCGATCACGGGGAGGGTCGCGTGGGGCGGGACGATGGCCGGAAGGACGTGGTCGCGGCCGTGGCCGGGGCTGCCGTGGCGGTGCTGCCAGCGATCGTCGGCGGGGAGCAGGGTGTGCAGGGCGGCGAGGAGGTCCTCGTCGCTGCCGGCGCCCGTCTCGATGATGGCGATTCCGGCGGTGGCGTGCGGGACGAAGATGCTGAGCAGGCCGTCGCGGCCGGCCGCCGCCTCGCGCAGGAAGTCCTCGCAGTCGGCGGTGAGGTCGACGACGCGTTCCCGGGAGCCGGTGGAGACGTGCAGCATTCGGGTGGTGAAGGCATCTGGCATGCCCCCATCCTGGCCCATACGCCGGGTTGCGCACCCTGTGGCACGAGGACGTCCTGAGACGGCGGGTCCACACGACGAGACACAAGGCCGCCGTCATCAAGGACTACCTGGCCCCGTTGGGCCGCGGCGATGCACATCGGTGCGGTGTCCGCGCCGACGACCACCAGTTACCCACGGGCCAAGGCGTCCACGGTGGAGGTGATGGCGTCGGAGTTCCGGGCGGTGGCCGGGCGGAACTGCGCCGCATGCCGTTGAAGACGGTCTTGGCCCGCCTGGTCAAGATCTGGCTCCGGTGCCATGAATCACGACCTACAGCCGGCTCCCGGGAAGATCCGCGCCCGGAGGCCGGTTGGTAGAAGCGTGAACGAATTGCGTGAGGTCGCGGTGGTCGTCATCGGCGCTGGTCAGGCCGGGCTGTCCAGCGCCTATCATCTGCGGCGCACCGGTTTCGAGCCGGACCGCGACTTCGTCGTCCTCGATCACTCCCCCGCCCCGGGCGGCGCCTGGCAGTTCCGGTGGCCCTCGCTGACGTACGGCAAGGTGCACGGGATGCACGCACTGCCCGGCATGGAGCTGACGGACGCCGATCCCATGCGGCCCTCGGCGGAGGTGATCGGTGAGTACTTCGACCGGTATGAGCGCACCTTCGACCTGCGCGTGCGACGGCCCGTCGACGTACGGGCGGTACGGGAGGGCGGCGGAGGGCGGCTGCTCGTGGAGACCTCGGACGGCACCTGGTCGACGCGTGCTCTGATCAATGCGACCGGCACCTGGGACCGGCCGTTCTGGCCGCGCTATCCCGGTCAGGAGACCTTCCGCGGGCGGCAGTTGCACACCGCGCAGTACGCCGGACCCGAGGAGTTCGCCGGCAAGCGGGTCGTGGTCGTGGGCGGTGGCGCCTCGGGCACCCAGCACCTGCTGGAGCTGGCCCCGTACGCGGCCGCGACCACCTGGGTCACCCGGCGACCTCCGGTGTTCCGCGAGGGACCCTTCGACCAGGAGGCGGGCCGCTCGGCCGTCGCGCTGGTGGAGGAGCGGGTGCGCCAGGGGCTGCCCCCGCGCAGCGTGGTCTCGGTCACCGGGCTGCCCCTCAACGACGCCATCCGGCAAGGGCTCGCGGACGGCGTCCTGGACCGGCAGCCGATGTTCGACCGGATCACCCCGGACGGCGTGGCATGGGACGACGGACGGCACATCACCGCCGATGTGATCCTCTGGGCGACCGGGTTCCGCGCCGCGCTGGACCATCTCCGTCCGCTGCGGCTGCGCGAACCGGGCGGCGGTATCCGGGTCGAGGGCACCCGGGCGGTGGCCGATCCGCGCGTCCATCTCGTCGGCTACGGCCCGTCGGCCAGCACCATCGGCGCGAACCGGGCGGGTCGCTCGGCCGTCCGGGACATCAGGCGACTGCTGGCCGAGGACCAGCCGGTCGCCGCGTGACGTCCCGCCGGCTCAGCGGACCGAGGGCCGCGCGGAGGCCGGACTCGGGCTCGGTTCCGGAGCCCTGCCCTGGTGGAGGGAGTTGAAGTCCGCCACGTTGCGCATGTGTGTCGCGTAGTCGGAGGTGAAGCGGGTGTCCCCGGGCTTGACCGTGACGAAGTACAGCCAGTTGCCCGGCGTCGGGTTGAGCGCGGCGCGCATCGCGTCCTCACCGGGGTTGTCGATCGGCGTGGGCGGCAGGCCCATGCGCTGGTAGGAGTTGTAGGGGCTCTCGATACGGGTGTCGTCCCGGCCGGTGCGGAGGGCGCTGCGGTTCAGCGCGTAGTTGATCGTCGAGTCCATCTGCAGCGGCATCCCGCGCTCCAGCCGGTTGAAGACGACGCGGGCGACCTTGCCCATGTCCGCCTTGGTCGCGGCCTCGGCCTGGACGATGCTGGCGACGGTGACGGTCTGGTAGACGTTCATCGCGTTGCGCTGCGCTCCGGCCGCGATGGGCGCCGCGTTGAACTTGCTGTCGGCGGTGTCGACCATGAAGCGCAGCAGGGATTCGGGGGTCGCTCCCTTCTCGACGGGATAGGTCGCTGGGAAGAGATAGCCTTCCGGGTTGCCCGCGGCGTCGCCCGGCAGCTTCAGACCGGCCTTCCCGACGGACTTGCGCGTGCTTCCGGGCGGCAACTGAAGGGCCTTGTCGATCGCGTCGTACACCTGGCTCGCACGCCAGCCTTCAGGGACGACCAGCGCGGCGGGCGGTGGCTGTTCGGGCCCGCTGTTCAGCGTCAGCAGCGGCACCGCCACGGCGGTACCGGCCACGACGGTGCCGGCCACGACGAGGGCGATTTTGCCCCGGCCTGTCAGTCGAATCGTGCTCCGCGGCGGATTGTTCGTCTGCATGCGGGAACGGTAATACGCATATCTCCGTAAACCCGGCATATGTTCAGTCTGTCGGCCGCAGCGTCAGCGCATCGGTCTCTGCCGCGTTCAGCTCGTCGGTTCCAGTTGCGCGTCCCGGCGAACCAGTGCGGCGTACCGCCCGTCGAGTTCCAGCAGTTCCTCGTGGCTGCCGCGTTCGGCGACCCGTCCGGAGTCGAGGACCACGATCTGGTCGGCGCCCCGGATCGTGGACAGCCGGTGGGCGATGGTGATCGTGGTCCGGTCGGCCGACAGGGCGTCGATCGCCTCCTGGACGGCGGCCTCCGTACGGGTGTCGAGCGCGCTGGTCGCCTCGTCGAGGATGAGGACCGGCGGATCGCGCAGAATGGTGCGGGCGATCGCGAGGCGCTGCTTCTCACCGCCGGAGAAGCGATGGCCGCGTTCGCCGACGACCGTGTCGTAACCGTCGGGCAGCGCGGCTATGTGGTCGTGTATCTGCGCCGCCCTGGCCGCCGCCCGCAGTTCCTCGTCCGTGGCGTCCGGCTTGGCAAAGCGGAGGTTCTCGGCGACCGAGGCGTGGAAGAGGTAGGTCTCCTGCGAGACGACGCCGACCGCGCGGGCGAGGGTGTCGAAGTCGAGGTCCCGGACGTCGACGCCGTCGATGGTGACGCGGCCGCCGCTGACGTCGTAGAGGCGGGGCACGAGATAGCCGAGCGTGGACTTGCCGGCGCCGGTGGGGCCGACGACCGCGAGGCTGCCGCCCGTCGGCACGGTGACGTCGACGCCGTGGAGGACGGGGCGGGTCCTGTCGTCGTTGTCGTAGCGGAACTCGACGTCCTCGAAGCGGACTTCGCCCTTGACCTGGTCGAGATGGACGGGCCGCTCGCGCTCGGTGATGTCGATGGGCAGGTCCAGATACTCGAAGATGCGCTGGAAGAGCGCGAGGGAGGTCTGGATCTGGACACCGGTGGCGAGCAGGCTCACGGCCGGCCGGAACAGTCCCTGCTGGAGCGAGACGAAGGCGACGATGGTGCCGAGCGAGACCTTGGGGCCGCCGAACTGCAGGGCCAGGCCTGCCGTCCAGTAGATGACGGCCGGCATCGCGGCCATGACGATCGTGATCACGGCCATGCGCCAGCGCCCGGCCATGTTCGACTTGACTTCCAGGTCGACCAGGCGCTCGGACTCCTCGGCGAAGGACGCGGTGAGCGAGTCGGAGCGGCCCATGGTACGGCCGAGCAGGATGCCGCTGACCGAGAGCGACTCGGTGACGGTGGCCGCCATCGCGGCCATCTGCTTCTGCCGCTGTGTGGTGATCTTCTTGCGTTCGTTGCCGACGCGGCGGCTGATCCAGACGAACACCGGGAGCAGGAGCAGCGAGACGATCGTGAGCCGCCAGTCGAGGGCGACCATCGCGACGACCGTGGCGACCACGCTGGTGGCGTTGGAGACCAGGGAGGTGGCCGTCGAGGTGACGGTGGCCTGCATGCCCCCGATGTCGTTGGCGATCCGGGACTGCACCTCGCCGGTACGCGTGCGCGTGAAGAAGGCGAGCGACATCCGCTGCAGCCGGCCGTAGACGGCGGTGCGCAGGTCGTGCATGACCCGCTGGCCGACGGTGGTCGAGATCAGCGTCTGGAGCACACCGAAGACGCTGGAGAGGACGGCACTGAGGATCATGCCGAGTGCGAGCAGGCTGAGCAGGCCGGTGCGGCCCCGGGGGATCGCGACGTCCAGGGTCTCCTTGAGCAGGAACGGCGTGGCCACCGAGACCAGCGAGGAGGCGCCGACCAGCAGGCCGACGATCGCGAGCCGCCCGCGGTAGGGACGGAAGAGCTTCAGGATGCGGCGCACCTGCCGGGGCTGTTCCTTGGCGTCGGCAGGCGGGGTCCAGGACGGTTCTCGGTCGGGATGCATGGGCTCCTACGGAGGTGAACGAGCGCCGGTCGGGAGGCGGCCGACGATTGACGGACGGATCGTAGCTCATTGTTACCTATACTCACAATGAACGGCATCCTGATATTGTTCCCGCATGACCACCCCCGATTCCGACGGCCTGCTCGCCGAGCAGTTGCTGCGGCTGACCCGCCGGGTGCACCGCATCCAGAAACGCCATCTGGAACGGCACGACCTGGGCGTCACCCCGGCCCAGTCCCGGCTGCTGCGCACCCTCGCGCACTACGCTTCACCCCCGCGCATGGCCGACCTCGCCGAACGTCTGGAGGTGGTGCCGCGCGCGGTGACAACACTGGTCGACGGGCTGGAGGCGAGCGGGAAGGTGCGACGGGTACCGGATCCGACGAACCGGCGGGTGACCCGGATCGCGCTCACGGACGACGGGCGTACGACCCTGCGCGAGCTGCGCGGCGCACGCCGCTCGGCGGCCGAGGAGATCCTCGCTCCGCTCACCGAGAAAGAGCGTCAGGTGCTCGGCGTGCTGCTGGACACACTCATCGAGGGGGACGGCGACAAGAGCTGCTGAGTCACACCGGCCGCGGTGCACGACAAGACGCGTACAGCGCGGAGGGCCGCACACCGATCCCGGTGCGCGGCCCTCCGCCAAGCGGTCAGCCCCGCGGGCTCCGGCTCCGGCCCCTCGTCGGGTACGAACGCGATCTCCCCGTCCAGCCATGTGAATCACCCCGCGAGCGGCGCTCTCCACATCGCCGTGCTCAACAGCGGTCGCGATCCTCCGTCAGCACTCCCTGAACCGTGGTCAGCGAGCGGTCGTAGCAACCGTCGGAGCCGTACAGCCGATAGCGCTCGCTCGACGTGCCGACCGCGTGCCGCTGGTCGCGCGGGACGTTGATGGTGTACGTCGCGTCGCCGCTGTAGGTGTCGTCGAGCCGCGACCACGCGGTGCGCCGTCCGTCCCGCAGCTCCACGACCGACGCGCGGTCGCCGAGCGTCAGCACGGTGCGCAGCCGGTCGTCCGCACCGATGGTCGTCTCACCGTTCATGGTGTACGTACGATCGGTGTGTGTCGTCCGCACGGGACCGTCGCCGCCGACGCTGACCGCCTGACCGTCGGACCAGGTCGCGTCCAGTCCGTCCGTGTTCTCGCCGTCGGTCCACCGGTGGACGGAGGTGTTGGCGAGTGTCCGGGTGACGGTGGTGGTCACGCGGCCGTGCGAGGTGTCGAGGTATCCGGACACGATGAGCCGGTGACCGGCCTCGGTGTTCACGCGGTTCTCCGACCCGGGCGTGTAGCTGGAGGAGTTGACGATGTCCGTGGCCTTGTCCTCGGTCAGCGCCCCCGTCACGTGGGCCCGGTGCGCGTCCTGCCAGACCAGGACGTTCACCGGCGCGCTCCAGCCCGACTGGCCCGCGGGCACACCGACGACGGAGACCTCGACGCGGTGCGGACGCCCGTCGTCGAGCAGGCCCGCGAAGGGGGTGAGGTCGTATTCGATCGGCCGGACGTCGAAGGCGCCCGGCGCCGGAATGACGTACCAGAGGAAGGGGTCGGACCAGCCGCCGGTCCAGACGTTCGGGAACGGCGCGGCGATTCCGGCGAGTTGGCCGTCGACGTTGATCTGCACCTCGCGGTAGGGGCCGTGGTCGGCCTTGCAGGAGTACGACGCCGGGTCGGCCACGGTCAGGTACCAGAACTCCTCGCAGCCGCCGCCCGAACCGGTCGCATAGACCTCGGCGACGATCCGCTCGCTGTTGCGCGGGGTGGTGAGGGTCGTACCGTCGGGCGTGTCGGCGAGGGTCAGCACGCGGTCGGGCGTCCGCTGTGCGGGGCGGCCCGCGTAGAAGGTCAGGGTGACGTGTACGTCGATGACGCCGGTGTAGGTGTCGTTCACGACGTTGCCGATCAGCATCTCGACGTCCTGCGGGCTGCGGAAGGTGTCGCTGTAGCGGGTGACGTCCTTCTCGACGTGCCATTCGATGCCGTCGGGCGAGGGCTCCGGAGTGGAGGTGCGCAGGATCTCGACCCCGCCGACGTGCAGATAGCCGAGGCGATCGTACTGACGGCCCTTCACCTTGCCGTCGAGCCGCAGGACGACCTTGCTCCAGTGGTCGCCGCAGCCCTCGGGCGGGGTGTACCCACCCCGGTACGGCGTGAAGTCGCGGAACTGGGCGTCGGCGAGGGTGACCTGGCACGACTTGGAGTGCGGCCGCTCGACGGGCGGCGCCGCGGTGACCGGGTCGTGCCAGTCGGTACCGAACTCGGCCGGGACGTCGGCCGCTTGGGCTGCAGCGGCTCCGGTGCCGAACAGCGCACTCGCCAGGAGAGCCGCTCCGGCAAGCATGGACATGACTATCCGTCTTCTCATGGCCGGTGTTCTACGGCCAGTCGGGGCGGACCCGCAATGACGCCTCGGGGAGAACGGCGCGATCGGACGTCGGGCGGGCCGTGCCGAGTCGCCCCTTCGGGGCGTCGATATCGCGATCGGGTTCGGCTTGTCATGGCCGCCGGACCGCTTCCGTGTCGGTGCGTCAGGCGCGTGGTTCCGCCCGGTCTCCCATCACCATGACCGGATGCCGGCCCGGGTCGAGCGTGCGCAGCAGGAACTCCATGGCGTCCTCGACACGCTGACGCACACGGACGTCGACTGGACTGCGCTCATCGCCCAGGTGACGGTCCGTGCTCCAGCCGTTCCTGCCGTTGTGCGCAAGCCAGCTGGTCACCGGCCGCCACTCCGGGCCCTCCCGCGCGTACAGCACGACTGGAGTAGGCCGAGTCCTCACCCTCGCCGTAGACCACGACGAACTGGCCGGAGTCACGGGAGATCTGGCCGCGGGAGCCGGTCGCCCCGCCGACGCGGGCCGGCCGGAGATGCCGGTTGCGCACGCCGCCAGCGTCGCCACAAGAGTTACAAGGGCCGTCACCGCCGGCCCGGATGCACGCGGTCGACCTGCCGGTCACCTGCCCGATCAGAGCCGGCCGCGGCCACCCAGGCCGACACCGGGCCTACGGCCAGTGGCCGGAAGCCGGTGGATTTCGCTGCTCCGTCAGAAAAACCGTTTGAAATTCACCACTCAGCGACGCGAACCTTTCACGGCTTGTCACCGCTTTTCGCCGCCTCCCCACTTCACCCCGATCCTCCCACCATCCCTCCCCTCCTGACACGAGCCACTGGGACGTCATGCAGATTCAAGACCTTCCATACTCCGATCCGGGCGTCCCGGACGCACGTTCGGGCCCCCGATTCCTGTGGTGGCTCGGGCGGAACCAGCTGGGCGGACAACTGAAGTCGCTCGCCTGGGGCCTGTTGCACTTCGTCTCCGTCTCCGCGCTGCCCTTCTGTGTCGGCCGTGCCGTAGACGCCGTCGTCGAGCGCTCCGGCACCGAACTCGCCCTGACGGGTGGTCTGATGCTGCTGTGCGGCACGGGCATCGCGGTCGGCGACACCTTCCTGCACCGGGCCGCCGTCACCAACTGGATCACGGCCGCCGCCCGCGTCCAGCAACTGCTGGCCCGCAAAGCCGCCCATTTGGGCTCCGCCCTGACTCGGCGGGTCGCCGCCGGCGAGGTGGTGGCGGTCTCCACCGGCGACGTGGAGAAGATCGGCTGGTTCGTCGAGGCGGTCTCCCGGTTCACCGCGGCCGCGCTCACAGTCCTCGTGGTCTGTGTCGGCCTCCTCGTCTACCAGCCCGCCCTGGGCGTGGTCGTCGCCGTCGGACTGCCCGTCGTGGCGCTCGCGGTGCTGCCGCTGCTGCCCCGGGCGACGCGCCGCGCCGATGTACAGCGCGAGAAGGCGGGCCGGGCCACCGAGCTGGCCTCGGACACGGTCGCCGGGCTGCGGGTGCTGCGCGGCATCGGCGGCGAGGAGCTGTTCCTCGACCGCTACCGCCGCGCATCGCAGGAGGTACGGCACGCCGCGGTGCGCAGCGCCCGGATGTGGTCGCTGATCTCCGCAGTCCAGGTGCTGCAGCCCGGGCTGCTGCTCATCGCCGTCGTCTGGCACGGCATCCACCTGGCCCGCCAGGGCCGAATCACCGTCGGCGAACTCGTCACCGTCTACAGCGCCGTAATGGTCCTCAATTATCCGTTGCGCCATTTCGAAGAGATCGCGATGGCCTACTCCTTCTCCCGTCCCTCGGCCAAACGGGCGGCCCGCGTGCTGTCGCTGGAGCGGTCCACGGCCACCGACGGCACCCGCGAGGTGGAGGCGCCGGGCGGCGACCTGTACGACCCCGCCACCGGTCTGCTGGCTCCGGTCGGCCGTCTCACCGCCGTGGTCTGCGGCGACCCGGACGCGGCGGGCAGGCTCGCGGAGAGGCTGGGCGGCCATCCCACCGAGCCGGGCCGCTCGGTGCTGCTCGGCGGGGTCGCCCTGGACGACCTCCCCCTGGACAGCGCGCGCACCGCCGTCCTCGTCCAGGACAAAGACCCGGTGCTGCTGTCCGGCACCCTGCGCCAGCTGCTCGACGTGCCCGCCTCGGGAGCCGTACGGGCCGCGGACGCACTGGCCGCGGCGCAGTGCGACGACGTCCTGGACGCCCTCGTCCAGGGATCACTGGACGCCGCCGACCCGATGGACGCCCGCATCACCGAGCGCGGACGGTCCCTGTCCGGCGGCCAGCGCCAGCGGCTCGCGCTGGCCCGGTCGCTGATCACCGACCCCGAGGTGCTGGTGCTCGACGAACCGACCTCCGCCGTCGACTCGCACACCGAGGCACGGATTGCGGACGGACTGCGCCGGCTGCGTTCGGGACGCACGACCGTGGTGTTCACCTCCTCGCCGCTGCTGCTCGACCACGCGGACCGGGTCGCCCTGGTCCACGAGGGCGAGGTCGTGGCGGTCGGTGTGCACCGCGAACTGGTCGACAGCGAGCCGCGATACCGGGCCGTGGTGACCCGGGAGACGGACGACGAACTGGCCGGCGCCGACGAGACCGCCCTGGTGGGCGCGCGTCCGGAGCTGGAAGAGATCGAGGAGAGCGCATGATCGGCGTTGCGCCACCGGCGTACGACCCGGCGGCCCCGACGACCGCCACCACCCTGCCCGTCGGCGCGGCCGCGACCGTGCGCGCCTACGTCGCCGAGCTGTTCCGCCGGCACCGCCGGGCGTTCCTGCTGCTCATCGGCGTCAACACAGTGGCCGTGATCGCCTCCATGGTGGGTCCGTACCTGCTCGGCGGCCTGGTCGAGCGGGTGTCCGACCGGTCGCGGGAGCTGCATCTGGGCCTGACCGCCGGGTTGTTCCTGCTCGCGCTGGCCGTGCAGGCCGTGTTCACCTGGCAGGTGCGGCTGCGGGGCGCGATGCTCGGCGAGCGGATGCTGGCCGACCTGCGCGAGGACTTCCTCATCCGGTCGGTCGGGCTGCCGCCTGGCGTGCTGGAACGGGCGGGCACCGGCGATCTGCTCTCCCGCATCACCACCGACATCGACCGCCTGGCCAACGCGATGCGCGAGGCCGTGCCGCAGCTGGCGATCGGTGTGGTGTGGGCCCTGCTGCTGCTCGGCGGGCTCGTCGTGACAGCTCCGCCGCTGGCTGCCGCGGTGCTGCTGGCAGTGCCGGTACTGGTGGCCGGGTGCCGCTGGTACTTCAAGCGGGCGCCCTCCGGCTACCGCTCCGAGGCCGCCGGGTACGCCGCGGTCGCCGCCGCGCTCGCCGAGACGGTGGACGCGGGTCACACCATCGAGGCGCACCGGCTCGGCGCCCGCCGCGTCGCCCTGTCGGAGCGGCGGATCAAGGAGTGGACCGCCTGGGAGCGCTACACGCTCTGGCTGAGGTCCGTGCTCTTCCCGGTCATCAACGCCGTGCACGTCATCGTGCTCGGCTCGGTCCTCATGGTCGGCGGGGCGTTCGTCCTGAACGGCTGGATCGGGGTGGGGCAGCTGACCACGGGCTCCCTCATCGCGCAGATGCTCGTCGACCCGGTGAACCTGATCCTGCGCTGGTACGACGAGGTGCAGGTCGCCCAGGTGTCGCTGGCTCGCCTGGTCGGCGTGCGGGACATCGAGCCGGACGCCGGGGACACCTCGCTGGCGCCGGACGGACGGGACGTACGGGCCGACCGGGTCCACTTCGGCTACCGCGAGGGCGTCGACGTGCTGCGCAAGGTGTCCCTGGAGGTCTCCCCGGGCACCCGGCTGGCCCTGGTCGGCCCCTCGGGCGCGGGCAAGTCCACCCTGGGCAGACTGCTCGCCGGGATCTACGCACCCCGCGACGGCCGGATCACCCTGGGCGGCGCCGAGCTGTCCCGGATGCCCGCGGAACGCGTCCGCTCGCACGTCGCCCTGGTCAACCAGGAACACCACGTCTTCGTCGGCTCCCTGCGCGACAACCTCCTGCTGGCCCGCACCGTCGCGACAGACGCCGAGCTGTGGGCGGCGCTGGGCGCGGTCGACGCGGACGGCTGGGCACGGGCGCTGGACGACGGCCTGGACACCGAGGTCGGCTCCGGCGGTCTTGCGCTGACCCCGGCGCAGGCCCAGCAGATCGCGCTGGCCCGGCTGGTGCTCGCCGATCCGCACACGCTGGTCCTGGACGAGGCGACCTCGCTGCTGGACCCGCGCGCGGCCCGGCATCTGGAACGCTCCCTGGCCCGGGTGCTGGACGGCCGCACGGTGGTCGCCATCGCGCACCGCCTGCACACCGCCCATGACGCGGACGTGATCGCCGTCGTGGAGGACGGCCGCATCAGCGAGCTGGGCAGTCATGACGAGCTGGTCGCGGCGGACGGCGCGTACGCGGCGCTGTGGCGGTCCTGGCACGGGTGAGGATCCGGCGAGCGCACGGGCGACCGGTCCTGCGGCGCAGTGCCTACGGGCAAGGCCGGTCCCCGCGATCGCGGCGGCGCTGCCCACGGTGACCCGGGGAGCACCGCCGGGTGCCCTGGCCACGGCTGTCGGTTCCCGCGACGACCTGTCCCCCGTGGACGGGCGCCCGGCGGGGAACCGGGACGCGGTGAGCGAGCGCTCTGTGCTGATCCGGGTCGCGGCGAGTGGGCACTCTGTGGAGTAGGACCCGTGCCGGTACCCGGGCGCGGGCACTGACCGGTGCTCGTGCCGTTGCGCGGTCCCGAGCAGGGGTGGAAGTCTGGAGAACGGCACCGGTGCGGGGAACGCCCCGGAACCACCCGGTTCGCGATATGTGACCCTCGTACCAGGCGTGCCGGCGGCCCGCCGCCCATTGCGGTGGCACCCGGCCGTCCTCACCATCTGGAGGTACTCGTGGACAGCGTCGACGGCTGGGGGGACGACGTCTACCAGCCCGATCCCTCGGAGATCCGGGAGGACTCGGGGGTGCTCGACGTCGAGGACACACTGGATTTCGATGGCGTCAACGACCCGCTCGACCGTGGCTGGTCCCCGCCCGAGCGCCCCTGGGCGGTGGAGCACACAGGGGTGACGGCGGCCGAACGCCAGGCGGGCGAGACCCTCGACCAGCGGCTCGCCGAGGAGCAGCCCGACCTCGTCGCCCGCGACGGTGACGACATCGGTGACCACGACACCGACGGGGAACTCCTCGACAACGAGGTCGGCAACCTCCGCTCCGGCCGCCTGGTGGCACCGGACGAAGGGGCGCACGAGGATGAGGAGGCCGCCCTCGTCGCCAACGATGTCGGCATCGACGGAGCCGCCGCCTCCGCCGAGGAGGCCGCGATGCACATCGTCGACGAGGACTCCCTGCCAGGCTGACCCGACCGCTCCGCACGAGGAGCCCCCATGCAGCGGGACAAGCACCCCGAGTACCACCCCGTGGTCTTCCGTGACCGCGCCGCCTGCTGCGCGTTCCTGACCCGCTCGACCGCGCGGCGCGCGCAGACCATCGAGTGGGACGACGGTCATACCTACCCGGTGATCGACGTGGAGATCATCGCCCGCTTCGAGCGCCGGTACGGCGGGGCGGAGGCCGGCGAGGCGACCTGAGCCACCGCTCAGCCGACCGATCAGGGGCAGGCGGCTCGGCCGACCGACCCAGGGCGGGCGCCTCAGATCACGTTGAGGGCCGCGGCGCAGCCCACCCCGCCGAGCAGCATGAACACGGGCATCAGCACCTTCAGCTCCACCCAGCTCCCGGCCCGGAACCGCATCACCTTCGGCGGCCCCACGGGGTACCAGCGCTTGCGGCCCAAGGGGATCGGCCACAGGATCGGGCAGCCGGACACCGTCAGCGCGTCCCCGATGTCGTGCACCAGCGCACCGAGCACGATCGGCAGCCCCAGCCAGAGATACTCCTGGCCCGGTGCCGTGAACAGCCAGTCGGAGCCGTTGCCCGGCTTGTCCAGGACGCCGGCGAGAATCCACGCGGTGGTCGCTGCCAACAGCCAGACCAGGACATCGCTGCTGGAGCCACGCGCCGCCCGCCACAGCAGCCCCTCGATGGCCAGCACCATGTGCACGAAAAGGATCGCCAGCACTGCCCAGCGGCCCCCCGCGATCGCCGCCCCCGAGCACCCGGCGCCGATCAGGACCGCCCACAGCCAGGTGTGCGTCAGCGTCCGGTGACCTCCGGAGCGACGCGGGTCGCCCTTCATCCGGGTCGCCTTGTAGACGGCGTACGACAGCTTGTCCACGATCTCGCAGATCCAGCGCGAGATCGGCCCGAAGGCCCGCGAGATCGTGGCCGCCTTGTGGTCGAGGTCCGGGGCAAGCGCGGCGCCGGCGCAGATCAGGGCGCCGACGAGGAGGACCGGCCAGGGCATCGGGTGACCTGCCGCGGCGGCTGCCGCTCCGACGCCGAGCCAGGCCGCGGCCCCCGACAGTGAGTGTGCTGGTCCCATCATGGCCGCTTCCCGCCCCATTCCTCGTGTTCCGCTGTCCAGTTGACCTGGTGCGCTGACCAGTCGTCGGCGCCACAGCGTAGCGGTCGTGATCTTCCTGCCCGCAGCCGATTCCCCTCTCGGGGTCGAGGCCAGGCAAGATGGGTGCGTGACCCTCATCGATCAGCTGCCGCCGACCGCCGACCCCGACGCCCTGTACGAAGCCTTCGAGTCGTGGGCGCAGGAGCGCGGCCTCACCCTCTACCCCCACCAGGAGGAGGCGCTGATCGAGGTGGTCTCCGGGGCGAACGTGATCGTCTCGACGCCCACCGGCTCCGGCAAGAGCATGATCGCCGCGGGCGCGCACTTCGCCGCGCTGGCCCGGGACGAGGTCACCTTCTACACGGCCCCGATCAAGGCCCTGGTGTCGGAGAAGTTCTTCGAGCTGTGCAAGCTGTTCGGCACCGAGAACGTCGGCATGCTCACCGGCGACGCCTCCGTGAACGCCGACGCGCCCGTGATCTGCTGCACCGCCGAGGTCCTGGCGTCGATCGCGCTGCGCGACGGCAAGGACGCGGACGTCGGCCAGGTCGTCATGGACGAGTTCCACTTCTACGCCGAGGGCGACCGCGGCTGGGCCTGGCAGATCCCGCTGCTGGAGCTCCCCCAGGCGCAGTTCATCCTGATGTCGGCCACTTTGGGCGATGTGTCGTTCTTCGAGAAGGACCTCACGCGCCGCACCGGCCGCCCCACGTCGGTGGTCCGCTCGGCGACCCGCCCGGTGCCCCTCTCCTACGAGTACAAGCTCACCCCGCTCACCGAGACGCTCACCGACCTGCTGGAGACCAAGCAGGCCCCGGTGTACATCGTGCACTTCACACAGGCGCAGGCCGTGGAGCGGGCGCAGGCGCTGATGAGCATCAACATGTGCTCGCGCGAGGAGAAGGACCAGATCGCCGAGCTGATCGGAAACTTCCGCTTCACCACCAAGTTCGGCCGCAACCTCTCCCGTTACGTACGGCACGGCATCGGCGTCCACCACGCCGGCATGCTGCCCAAGTACCGCCGCTTGGTGGAGAAGCTCGCCCAGGCGGGCCTGCTCAAGGTCATCTGCGGCACGGACACGCTCGGCGTGGGCGTCAACGTGCCCATTCGCACGGTGCTGTTCACGGCTCTCACCAAGTACGACGGCAGCCGGGTGCGCACACTGCGCGCCCGGGAGTTCCACCAGATCGCGGGCCGGGCCGGCCGGGCCGGTTTCGACACGGCGGGGCTCGTCGTGGCTCAGGCGCCGGAGCACGTCATCGAGAACGAGAAAGCGCTGGCCAAGGCGGGCGACGACCCGAAGAAGCGGCGCAAGGTGGTGCGCAAGAAGGCGCCGGAGGGCTTTGTCGGCTGGACGGACAACACCTTCCAGAAACTGATCGAGTCGGAACCGGAACCGCTGACCTCGCGTTTCCGGGTGACGCACACGATGCTGCTGTCGGTGATCGCCCGCCCGGGCAACGCGTTCGAGGCGATGCGCCACCTCCTGGAGGACAACCACGAGCCGCGCAGGCAGCAGCTGAGGCACATCCGACGGGCGATCGCGATCTACCGGTCGCTGCTCGACGGCGGGATCGTGGAGAAGCTCGACAAGCCCGACGCCGAGGGCCGGATCATCCGGCTCACGGTCGACCTGCAGCAGGACTTCGCGCTCAACCAGCCGCTGTCCACGTTCGCGCTGGCCGCGTTCGAACTCCTCGACCCCGAGTCGCCGTCCTACGCCCTCGACATGGTCTCCGTCGTCGAATCCACTCTGGACGACCCGCGGCAGATCCTCGTCGCCCAGCAGAACAAGGCGCGCGGCGAGGCCGTCGCCGCGATGAAGGCGGACGGGGTCGAGTACGAGGAGCGCATGGAGCGCCTCCAGGACATCACCTACCCGAAGCCGCTGGAGGAGCTGCTCTTCCACGCGTACAACACCTACCGCAAGAGCCACCCCTGGGTCGGCGACCACCCGCTGTCGCCGAAGTCGGTCATCCGGGACATGTACGAACGGGCGCTGTCCTTCACCGAGTTGGTGTCCTTCTACGAACTGGCGCGCACCGAGGGCATCGTGCTGCGCTACCTGGCCAGCGCCTACAAGACCCTCGACCACACCATCCCGGACGACCTGAAGTCCGAGGATCTGCAGGACCTGATCGAGTGGCTCGGCGAGATGGTGCGGCAGGTGGACTCCAGCCTGCTGGACGAATGGGAGCAGCTGGCGAACCCGGAGGAGATGACCGCCGAGGAGGCCCAGGAGAAGGCCGACGAGGTCAAGCCGGTCACCACCAACGCGCGCGCCTTCCGCGTCCTCGTCCGCAACGCCATGTTCCGTCGCGTGGAGCTGGCCGCCCTCGACCAGGTCGAGGAGCTCGGCGAGATGGACGCCGACTCCGGATGGGACGCGCAGGCCTGGGGCGAGGCGATGGACAAGTACTGGGACGAGTACGACGACCTTGGCACCGGCCCCGATGCCCGTGGCCCCAAGCTGCTGGTCATCAACGAGGAGCCGGAGAACGGCATCTGGCGCGTCCGCCAGATCTTCGACGACCCGAACGACGACCACGACTGGGGCATCAGCGCCGAGGTCGATCTCGCGGCCTCGGACGCCGAGGGCCGTGCGGTCGTCCGCGTCACCGACGTGGGCCAGCTGTGAGCGGTTTTCGACCAGTTGTGGCCCAAGGCGTGAGCCAAGGAGAATCCCACCGATGACGAACCCGGCCGAGCGACTGGTCGACCTCCTCGACCTGGATCAGATCGAGGTCAACATCTTCCGTGGCCGAAGCCCGCAGGAGTCGCTCCAGCGGGTCTTCGGCGGCCAGGTGGCGGGCCAGGCACTGGTCGCCGCCGGCCGCACCACGGACGGCGACCGCCCGGTGCACTCGCTGCATGCGTATTTCTTGCGCCCGGGCCGCCCCGGCGTGCCCATCGTGTACCAGGTCGAGCGGGTCCGCGACGGCCGGTCGTTCACCACGCGCCGGGTCACGGCCGTGCAGCAGGGCCGCACGATCTTCAATCTGACCGCCTCCTTTCACAAGCCCGAGGAAGGACCGTTCGAGCACCAGCTGCCGCCGGCCCGGGAGGTGCCCGACCCGGAATCTCTGCCGACGGTCTCCGAGGAGATCCGCAAGCACCTGGGCGCGCTGCCGGAGCAGTTGGAGCGGATGGCGCGCCGCCAGCCCTTCGACATCCGCTACGTCGACCGGCTGCGCTGGAACACCGAGGAGGTCAAGGGGGCCGAGCCGCGCAGCGCCGTGTGGATGCGTGCGGTCGGACCACTCGGTGACGACCCGCTGGTGCACACGTGCGCGCTGACCTACGCCAGTGACATGACCCTCCTGGACGCGGTCCGCATCCCCGTCGAACCGCTGTGGGGGCCGCGGAACTTCGACATGGCCTCGCTGGATCACGCCATGTGGTTCCACCGGCCGTTCCGCGCGGACGAGTGGTTCCTGTACGACCAGGAGTCGCCGATCGCCACCGGTGGCCGAGGCCTGGCCCGCGGGCGCATCTACGACCTGCAGGGGCGTCTGCTCGTCTCGGTTGTCCAGGAGGGCCTGTTCAGGTCCCTATAGCGAGCCGCCGGCAGGCACTGCGGCCGGTGGGTCAGGCCCGCGCGGTCCGGGGGCTTCTCCGCCGCAGCCAGGCACGCAGGCCGCGGTCGGTCCGCGTCCGGGCTTGCTCGGCCCGGCGGTGTCCCCGGCGCGTCGACGACGACGCGGCCGCCGGCACCGTCGGCGTGCGGTGCCACTCGAAGGCTCGGACCACGGGCTCGTCCTTCGGCTCAGGCGGCCCGGGCAGCAGGCCGCCGTTCGCGCCGGACGCCGCTGTCACCCGCCCGCTGACCGGCTCGGGCGGTCCGAGCAGTGTCTCGCGAGTCCGGGCCACGGTCGGCTCCGCTCCAGGCACCGTCGGCTCCGTGGGCCGCGTGACCGTGCGGGCCATGGGCGGGACGGGCCGTGCCACAGCTCGCATGGTCGGCGCGGCGCGCCGGGCGGCCGGGCGCGGGGCCGGCGAGAGGGCGCGCGCCTCTTCGAGCACCCGGGCCAGTTCGCTGCGGAGCCACTCGATCTCGTCCGCGTCCTGCGCGATCGCGATTCGCTCGGCAAGGTGCGCGGCAGGCGATCCCGGAGTGCCGGGGGGCGCGGGCCGGAACCGATGCAGATAGGCACGGTCGTACGGATCCTTGACGAGATCGGCGATCTCGACGGGCGAGAGGAAGGCCGCCACGGCGCCGGCCCGGACCCACGGATCCTCTGCTCGCCGCAGCAGGAACCCCAGGTGGCGTCCGCGCCAGTTGCGGGCGCGCAGGTCCACCCCGGCCTCCAACTGGCCCCGCAGATTCTCGGGGGTGCGCCCCTTGAGCAGGTGGGCGTTCTCGGCTTCCGAGATGAAGTTCCGCAGGTCTTCGGCCAGATACAGCCAGACCACGGCTCGGTACCGGTTCAAATACCACTTCACCGGCACGAACAGACCCAGGCGGGCGAGGCGGGTGAACCGCCCGGCCGGGATCTTCATGAGCGAGGCTCCCTCGGTGGTGCCGACCACCCGCACACGCTCGTGGAGGGTGTCCGGGTAGCCCTCCTGCGCGCGGAGGCGGTCGATCTCCGCGCGCTCCACCCTGCGACCTCCTCCCCCGCCCTCGTCGGGCACGGTCCGGATGTGGCCGAGGTGCACGGCGAGGTCGAACTCGCTTCGTTTGAGGCCCAGTTCCCGGGCGGCTTGGCTCGGGGTGCAGATGGTGGGCCGGGGCGGGCTGAAGGTGGTTGCCGACATGGTCGCACTCCCCCGTGGAGTCGTTGGCTCACGCCCTGTGCGTTCGCCGTGCACACACCGTAGCCAATTCGGTCCAGGGCGTGGTGGCCCTGTGGATAACTCCGCGACGCGAGAAGAAACCGCAGGTCATGCGTCAGCGAGAGGGGGGCGCTCCGGTTTCCTGGCCTCCACGCCGAGGTGCTCGCCGACGCGGTTGACGAGCAGGGTCATCTCGTAGGCGATCTGGCCGATGTCGGCCTCCGCGCCGCTGAGCACGCACAGGCTGCTGCCGGTGCCTGCCGCGGTCACGAACAGCACCGCGTCGTCGTACTCGATCATGGTCTGGCGTACCCTGCCGGCGCCGAAGTGGCGTCCCGATCCCTTGGCCAGGCTGTGCAACCCGGATGCCACGGCGGCCAGATGCTCGGCGTCCTCGCGGCGTAGACCCGTGCTCGCGCCCGTGACCAGTCCGTCGTTCGACAGGACCAGCGCGTGCCGCACGTCGTCCACTCGCTCGGTCAGATCGTCCAGGAGCCAGCCGAGTCCCTGGTTCTGCGCCATCTCCGTCTCCCCGTGTGGTGTCTCCCCCCTGACTGGAGGAACTCCCCGTCAGCCTTCCCCACGTCCGGCGTACGGGCAAGGAGGATGGGCGCATGGCACAGAAGATGACCGACGAGGAATGGCGGGTGTTCGTCTCGCACGGCACCCGGACCGGCAAGCTGTCCACCGTTCGCGCCGATGGGAGCCCTCATGTGGCCCCCATCTGGTTTCTGCTGGACGGGGACGACCTGGTCTTCAACACGGGCAAGGACACGGTGAAGGGGCGCAATCTCGCCCGGGACGGGCGGGTCGCCCTGTGTGTGGACGACGATCGGCCGCCGTTCCACTTCGTGGTGCTGAACGGCCGGGCACGGCTGTCTGAGGACCTGGACGAGGTGCGTCACTGGGCCACCCGGATCGCCGCCCGGTACATGGGGGAGGACCGCGCCGAGGAGTACGGCGCCCGCAACGGCGTTCCGGGCGAGCTGCTGGTCCGGGTCCCGGTCGACCAGGTGGTGGCCGTGAAGGATCTGGCGGCCTGAGCGGCGGGGTCAGCCGACCGAGTCCAGGAGCCGGGCGGTGTGCATCCGCCCGGCGTACTCGACGAGCCGGATCAGGACTTCCTTGCCGGAGTCCCGGTCACGGGCGTCGCACAGCACCACGGGGGTGCCGCGGTCGAGGTCGAGGGCACGTGAGACGTCGTGGGCGCCGTAGGTGCGGGCGCCCGCGAAACAGTTGACGGCCACCACGAACGGGATGCGCCGGTGCTCGAAGTAGTCGACCGCGGGGAAGCAGTCCTCCAGACGCCGGGTGTCGGCGAGGACGACGGCGCCGAGGGCGCCCTGGGACAACTCGTCCCAGAGAAACCAGAAGCGGTCCTGTCCCGGTGTGCCGAAGAGGTAGAGAGACAGGCCGGAGCGGATGGTGATGCGGCCGAAGTCCATGGCGACGGTGGTGGTGACCTTCTGGTCCACGCCGTCGGTGTCGTCCACCAGCTGCCCTGCCTCGCTGAGGAGTTCCTCGGTGCGCAGCGGCCGGATCTCGCTGACGGCCCCGACCAGGGTCGTCTTGCCGACGCCGAACCCACCGGCGACCAGTATCTTCAGCGCCAGGGCGGCGGTGTCGTCGACGGCTTCGGAGTGCTCGGTGGCCATGATCACTTCTCTCGGGAGGGCCGGCTGCGGTCGGCGTCCGTCTGCGGGCGCGAAGGCAGCATGATGACAACGGAGTGGCACCTCCGGGCTGTTGGACCGGAATGCACCTGATGTGACTGACTTGCGTCCGGTCGGAGGCGGAACCCGTACGGATCGGGACGCTGCGCGGCGTACGGCGGCTTGGGAACGTTCATCTACAGCGCTCGCAGTCCCTCGATGACCTCGCGCAGAATCCGCTCGTCGGGCAGGTGGGCCGGCGGCACGGGACGGCTGATGACCACGCAGCCGAGTTCCAGGAGGTCGCCGAGGAGCACCCTGATGACGCCGACGGGAAGGTCGGCGTCCGCCGCGAGTTCGGCGACGGACTGTGTCTCCGTGCGGCACAGCTCGATCAGGGTCCGGTGCTCGGGGCCGAGCGCGGCGTCCTCGAGCGCCGGTGCCGCGGGGTCGAGGGTGACGAGGGCGATCAGGTCGAAGCGCACCCCGGTGGGACCCGGCTGGGTGCGCCCGCCCGTCATCGCGTACGGGCGCACGAGTGGTCCGGCCTCGCCGTCGTACCACTGGCTGCCCGGCTCCCACGGACCGGCGCTCTGGTTCTCGGTCATCTGCGCCGCCTGTTCCGGGTCATCCGGCTGCGGGCGGCTGTGCGGCGACCCGCGGGGGCGTGTACAGGTGCTCGCCGACCCGTTTGACCAGGCGCGCCATCTCGTAGGCGACCAACCCGATGTCGGCGGTGACGGCGGTGAGCACCGCGAGGCAGGAACCGTCACCGGCTGCGGCCACGAAGAGGAACGCGTCGTCCATCTCGACCATGGTCTGCCGCACGCCGCCCGCTCCGAAGTGCCGTCCCGCGCCCTTGGCGAGGCTGTTGAACCCGGAGGCCACGGCGGCGAGGTGCTCGGCGTCCTCCCGCGCGAGGCCGGTGGAGGCGCCGACGGCCAGGCCGTCGTTGGAGAGCACGACGGCGTGCCGTACCTCGCTCACGCGCATCACCAGGTCGTCGAGCAACCAGTCCAGTTCGCCGGAGCGCTGACCGGCACTCGTGTTCGGGTCCTGGATCATGCCGGGTCTCCTTCGCTGCTGTCACTGCCCGTTTCGGGTTCCGGGGCGGCGCCGCGCCCGGGCTGTCTGCCGCCGCCGCGCGTCCAGCCGTCGCGGTAGGCGGCCATGCGGTCCCGCACCAGTTCGGGGGTGCGCCGTTCGTCGTCGTGCCGTGCGGTGTCCCCCGTAGGCGCTTCGGGACGCTGCTGCCGGAGCTGGGGCGCGAGGCTCGCCTGGCGCACACGGCGTGGGAGGTTGTCGGATCTCTCGGAGTCGTTCGGCGGTCGGTGCAGCCTCAAGGCGGTGACTCCGGGGGGTGGGGTTTCGTCTCCGGTTCCATGGGAGGCCGGCTCGTCGACGGCGCCGTGCGGGCCGGGTCCGGTGGCCGCGAGGGCCGGCCGGTCCGACCGCGGGGCGACGGCCTCTTGATGTGGACTTGTCCCGGGCACGCGCGCGTACTCGCGTTCCGGCTCCTGACGGGACTGCTCGCCTTGCTGGGATGGACGTTCCGCCGCGCCACCGTGCAGCAGGGCGGTGGGCAGCAGGACGACTGCGGTGGTGCCTCCGTAGGGGGAGGTCCGCAGATGCACCTTCACGTCATGCCGGGAGGCGAGCCGGCTGACCACGAACAGTCCGAGCCGGTCGCTGTCGAACAGGTCGAGGGCCTCGGACTGTTCGATGCGGCGGTTGGCCTTTGCGAGGGTCTCGGTGCCCATGCCGAGTCCCCGGTCCTCGATCTCCAAGGCGTAGCCGTTGCCGACGGGTTCGCCGGTGACGCGCACCCGCGTGTGGGGCGGCGAGAACTGGGCGGCGTTCTCGACGAGTTCGGCAAGCAGGTGGGTGAGGTCGGCGACGGCGGCGCCGATGACACGGGCCTCGGGGAGCTGACGCACCTCCACGCGCGCGTAGTCCTCGACTTCCGACACGGCGGCCCGTACGACGTTGGTCAGGGACACCGGCATGCGCCAGGCCCGGCCGGGGGCGGCGCCGGAGAGGATGATCAGGCTCTCGGCGTGCCGCCGCATGCGCGTGGTGAGGTGATCCAGGCGGAAGAGGTCGCTCAGTTCGTTGGGGTCGTCCGAGCGGCGCTCCATGCTGTCCAGGAGGCTGAGCTGGCGGTGGACCAGTACCTGGCTGCGGCGGGCCAGGTTGACGAAGACGCCGGAGATTCCGCTGGCGAGTTCGGCCCGTTCCACGGCGGCGCGCAGGGCGGCGCGGTGGACGGTGGTCAGCGCTTCCGAGACCTGCCCCGTCTCGTCCTCGGCGGGTGGTCCAGCGGGCGCCTCCGCCTGGATGTCGATCTCCTCGCCCGCGCGCAGTCTGCGCATCGCTTCCGGGAGTTTGCGGCGGGCGATCTCCAGGGCGTCGTTGCGCAGGCTCACGAGTTCGACCACGAGACCGCGTCCGATGCGGACGGAGATGACGAGTGAGGCGGCGACTGCGGCCAGGCCGAGCAGCACGGCCGCGCCCGCCGGGCTGAGCAGGCCGCGGGTGAACGGGTCGGCCCGGCCCGCGACGGCCCGGCCCGTGTCCGCCGCGATGCCCTGCATGCCGTCCTGCACACGCGCGTGGGCGGCGTTCCAGGCGGCCTGCGGTGCCGCGTCAGCCGGCTTGCCGCCGGGCCCGACCGCGATGATCTTGTCCTCGGTGGCACCGAGGGCGGTGTAGCTGTCGCTGTGGGCCAGATCCTGCCAGGCGGTGCGCTGGGCGGCGGGCAGATCGGCGACCGCGGCCTCGGTGAGGGTACGGCGCGCGGCGACCGCGGCGCCGAACAACCGCAGGCGCTCGCCCTGCAGTTGCCCGGCGGTGCGTGTGCTGCCGAGCAGGGTGTCCTCCTGGGCCAGTGCCTCGGCGGCCCGGCTGAATTCGAGCAGCACGCGCGCGTCCGAGCCGACGTCGTCCCGCTGGATGCCGGTGAGGGCGCCGTCCACGGCGAAGGCCGCGCCGATGGTCTTGGTGTACTGCGCGTACACCGTGTCCCAGCCGGTCTTGCGGTCGAGTACGGCCGTGCGCAGGGCGCTCAGGTGCTCGGCACCGGTGACGAAGGTGTCGAGGCGCCCGGAGACACCGGTCGGCAGTTCCTCGCTGTCGGCGACGGTGTTCCTGTCGCCGAGCCGCAGTTCGGCCACCGCGCGGTCGGTGCGGGCGGCCAGGCTTCGCAGGTCGGTGCCGTCGCCCGCACCCGGCGTGGTGGCGTAGCGCACGGCTGCGGTGCGCTCGGCCTGAAGGGCGGTGACGGCCGCGGCCAACGGGGTGCGTATTTCGGCGTCGACCCGCTGGGACTGCCGTAGCCGGGCCACGTCCTGGGCGGTGGTGACGGTGGCGTACGCCCACAGGGCGAGCAAGGAGACGACCGGCACCATCAGCAGGCTGACCACCTTGGCGCGCACGGTACGGGGGCGCAGGTGCCGGCGTTTGCCACGCGCGCGTGCCTTGACCGGTGGGGTGCCGAGGGGGCGGTCGGCCTCCTCGGCGGCGGGCGGTCCGGCGTGTGCGCGGCGGCCGCGCCGCGGATGCGCGGGAGTGCCGGCTTTCGGGGTGGTACGGGGTGGGCGCATGGCCTCCTCGCTCGGAATGTGGGTCGGGGCGCTCGGGCCGGGCTCCCGCTAGCGGGCGATGCTCTCGACGGGCCGCTGGGCGAAGGCGGATGCCTCTCGCTCGTCGGCCGTGGGCGAGAGGGCGACGAAGGCCGAGGTGATGAACAGGTAGGACCCGAGGCCGACGGCGAGGGGGAAGATGAACTGCATCGCCGTGGCCCCGGGCAGGGTCTCGCCGGAGGGGTTCACATGCACGCTCACCGCGAACATCCCGGTGTAGTGCATGCTGCTGACGGCCGCTCCCATGACGAGCGAGGCGACGGTGACCGCGAGGGGCGACTTGATGTTGAGCCCGGCCCACAGGGCAGCGGTCGCCGCCACGACGGCGATCAGCACCGACACTCCGACGAGGACGGGGTCGTACCTGATGTCTCCGTGCAGCCGGACCGCCACCATGCCCAGGTAGTGCATGCTGGCGACGCCCACCCCGGTGGTGAGGCCGCCGAGCAGGAGCGCCCGGTTGCGGTCGCGGCTGTAACCGACGGCGAAGACGCCGGCGCAGACGACGACCATGGCGACGAGGAGGCTGAGGATGGTCAGCGGCACGTTGTAGCGGATGTCGGTGCCGCTGACGCGGAAGCCGAGCATGGCCACGAAGTGCATGGTCCAGATGCCCGTCCCGATGGCGGAGGCCGCGGTGACGAGCCAGTTGCGGCGCGAACGGCCGGTGGTGGCGAGCGCGCGGACGGTACAGCGCAGTCCGAGCGCGGCGCCCACGCAGGCCATCACGTACGACAGCACGGGGGTCAGCCAGCCGAAGGCGGCGTGGTCCAGGTGTCCCATGGCCAAGGGACGCTAGGGGGCACGGTCGCACAAAGGGGGCGCATTTCGAAAGGTGATGGAATATGACACACAGATGCGACGGAACGATCGCGTCCGGCTCGAACATGTGCGCCTAGGTATCCCCCACGACGGTGAGGAATCATGCGGAACATGAGCGACGACCACACACACGTTCAGGATTTCTTCACCGCCCGCGCGGCCGACTGGGACAGCAGGTTCCCCGACGACGGTCCCGCCTACGCGGCCGCTGTGTCCGGTCTCGGACTGCGGCCGGGCGACCGGGTGTTGGACGCGGGCTGCGGCACGGGGCGCGCCCTGCCGCCGCTGCGGGCCGCCGTGGGACCCTCCGGTGTGGTGCTGGGCGCCGATCTGACGCCGGCGATGCTCGAGGCCGCGGTGCGGGCGGGGCGCGACCGGAACGGGCACCTGCTGCTCGCGGACGTCGCCGCGCTGCCGCTGCGGTCCGGGGCGCTGGACGCCGTGTTCGCGGCCGGCCTGATCGCCCATCTGCCACGCCCGGAGGAGAACCTGCGGGAGCTGGTCCGGGTGGTGCGGCCCGGCGGCATGCTCGCGCTGTTCCACCCCATCGGTCGCGCGGCCCTGGCGGCACGTCAGGGCCGGCGGATCACAGCCGACGACCTGCGCGCCGAGGCCAACCTCGGTCCGCTGCTGGCCCGGTCGGGGTGGAACATGACGTCGTACGTCGACGAGGACGCCCGTTTCCTCGCGCTCGCGGTGCGCGAGCACGAGCGCGAGAACTGAACGTCGTATTCAAGCCAGCGAGTTTCTCCTACGCCGGCGACCGGCCGCTGCGCGCCGAGGAACTGGACGACCCGTTCCGGCGTGGTGGCCTCACCATCGCGTGTGTCACGAGCCGGGCCGAACCGGCGTGGCTGCCGGGGACCCTCGCCTCACTCGACGACGTCAGCCGCTGAGGTGTCCCGGCGCCGCACGGGGCAGCCGCGCAGCCCGGGCACCGGGCGGGTGCCCAGGTCCGCCACCCGGTAGCCGTCCGGGTAGCCCTTGATCTCCCGGTTCTGGCGGGCGAAGTGCGGGGCACGGCGCGGCGGCAGCAGCCGGACGAGCCGGCCACGCGCGCGTACGGCCCGACGCACGAACGCCGAGGTGGCCGCGCCGGGCGGGGAGTAATCGAAGGCGCGCAACAGCGGCTCGTCGAGCAGAGCGAGCGTCGCGGTGCGCAGCAATGGCGCCAGAGGCCGCGGATACCAGGACGCCATCAGGTCGAGTGTGGCGTCGGAGACCCGCCGGAACTGCTCGTCCCAGCCGAAGTGTTCCTCCTCGTACGCGTCGAGGAGCGCCTCGAACTGCTCGTACGTCTCGGGAATGCCGGGAATCCCCATGTGCCGGCCGAGGGTGCGGTAGTACTCGGTGGCGGCGACGATCTCGTGACGCGACAGCCGCCGCCAGCCGTAGGCGTCGATCCAGCGCCTCGGCATCACGACGAAGGTGCTCAGTACGTACCGCATGTCGTCGTCGCTGATGTCGTAGCTGCGGTGCATCTGGTTGATGCGGCGGATCGCGGTACGGCCTTCCTCAGTGGCGAAACCGTGCTCGACGACGGTGTCGAGGAGTAGCACGGTGTCGTCGTACCGCTTCTGCGGGCGCTCGGTCAGCTCCGCCGTCCGCGCGAGCAGCCGCCCGATGCTCGGCACGGCGTACGTGCGGTACAGGGCCAGCTCCAGGGCGCGGGTGTAGTCCCAGGGGAACTCGAACGCCACACTGAGCCGGTAGATCTCCAGGGCGTCCGCCACCGGGTCCAGCCGGCGGATCTGGCCGAGCCGCTCGAAACGCTTCACCGCGTCGTCCCCCTTCTGCCGCAGAAAGTCCAACTCTACGTTGAAATAGAGCAGATGAACGATCGATGATGACCCCGTTCGGGGGAAGGGTAGTCCGCATGTTCGGTCAGATACGCAAGTACGCCGCCAGACTCCGCACCTCCACGCACCCGCAGCCGACAGGCGCTCCGGAGAGACGTGCGCACAACTTGTTCGAAGCGGCGGCCACTTATGTCGCGGCGCGTGCGGAGGACGATCAGGACCGCATGGAGGAGGCGGCGGCCTGGGTGTCGCCGGAGGCGCTGTCGTTCGGGGTGAGCGAACTCGCCTGCCGGGCCGTCCTCGCGTTGGCCCGCGAGCGCGACGAGTCGCCCGCGGCGGTGGCCCGTGATCTCCTCGGGCTGCGCACGGGCTGAGCGGACGCTCCCCGTGCGCCGTGGTCGTTTCGCCCCCGTCCAGGCGGAAACCTGCAGGTCCGCGTGGTGTGAGCAGTCGTGACAAGCGGCTTCCGCTCGCACTAGGGTGCGCGCCGTTGGACGAACCACTGGGAGGCTGGGATGGCCGGAACCGACGACGAGGCCGTCGCCGCCGCAGACGATGCGCTGTACGTGCTGACGGCGGTGCTGCTGACGCCGGCGCAGTTTCCGAGCGTGCTGGGCGACGACTATCCGGAGGCGTGTGCGGCGCTGGGACTCGCCCCCCTCGCCGACGGGTACGGCCTGGTGCTGGGCCAGGACGGCGGCGGTGCGCGCTGGACGGTCGTGATCGACGACGTCTCGCTGGTCGCCGTGGCGATCGCGTCCTGGGACTGCGGCATGGAGTACGAGCTGTCCCCGGACGAGCGCGCCGTCGTGGCCGCTCTGCCGGGCTGGCCGCTGGCGGTCGCCGTCGCGGCTCCCGGTGTGCCCGCCCCGCACGACCCCGATCCCGAGGTGGCGAACCGGCCCGCGCTGAGCCCGCCGGACACCAGCTCCTGGGGACCGGCCCAGCGCCGCCTGGGCGCCGACGAGATAGCCCTGCAGTGGGCGACGTGGCGGGCGCAGATCAACGACGAGGAATTCTCCATGCCCGACGGGCAGGCGAAACCGGACGGGCCTGAGAAGCCTGCCGAGCCGGAGAAGGCCGAGGAGCCGTCGCCGCAGGGCGGGCAGGGCGTGCCGCAGGGCGGCCACCGGGGAATCAGGCGCGTGCTCGCGGAGGCTCGTGCCTACGTCGAGTCGCCGCCGCCACTCGGCCGGGTGCGCTCGTCGTTCGCCCCCGGTGACGCCCGTACGCTGCGCGCCGACGGCCCGGGCTGGTCGATCGTGGCACGCACCGACGACATCGCCTTCGTCCTGCTCGACGACGAGCCCGGCGAGGTCCTTCCGGTGGGCCGGGGCCCCGAGCTGCCGGGCCTGCTGGAGGCACTCGACAAGATGGCCGTACGGCCCATCTGAGGCCGGACGGCGGCGGGACCGGCACGACGAGGCGGGGCACGCCCCTACGACCCACCACCTGATGCCGTGCCTTCCCACGGCCTGCCGCCTGTCGCCTGTCGCCTGTCGCGCATACCGTCGCCGCTTGGGGGGGCAACAAGCGGCGGCAAGCGCGCCATCCAGGCCCGGACGACCGCAGGCCCGCCACCACCCGAGTCTCGATGCCTGCACCGCGCAAGCGGTGTCCAGAGTCGGACGACCACCGCACCGCCCACGCGAGGACTCGGGGCGGCCCGGACCGCCGCCCAGCCTCCGCCGTTCCGCGACGGCCGTATGGCCGGTGCTGAGCCCTGGGTGGCCGCGCGCGGTGCGAGGCCCCCGGCACGTACGCAACGCCGCCTCGGGGGCCGGGTGCGCCCCGAGGCCCGTCCGGCCTCCGCGGTCAGCTCCGCGCGCCTCCTGACGGCGTCCGCGGGCGGGAAGCCGGCGGCTCTGGCATCTCAGCGGCCGGATCCGTCCGCGGCGCGCGCGGTCCCGTCAGCGGCCGAGTTCCTTGCGCGTGACCCTGCGGAGCCTGCGCCGCTGTGAGGGGTCCAGCGCCAGATACGCGGCCACCGGAACCCCGACCACGATCAGGAACGCCACCCACCAGGGCAACCAGATCAGCAGGATCAGCCCGACCGCCACACCCCCGACAGCGATCTTCGCGTTGTTCGACATGAGCGTCGCCTCCTTCGCGGCCACTGCCGCTCTCTGCTCTGAAAACGGCCCCCCGCTCGCCGCAGTTCCAGAGCCGGACCCTGAGACATCCCTGAGCCCCACCCCTAGTGGATGAGGTTCACTGCCGTCGTGAACCGACCCGTGGCCTCACCGACGCCGTTCAGGACCGTGATAGCACTCCATGCCCCATCGTGCTCCTGGGCGGGAGAGTTCCCCGGCGTGCAGTGCCCACGAGCGCCACGATCATTGGCCACCACTCGAACAGATTGTGAAGTGGCCCCGATCACGACGCCAGGGTGCCGGGGCGGCCTTCGGCGTGCTGTACCCTCGGCGGCTCCGACCAAGTAGTCAAATTTGAGGAGTGCGGCAGAGCTGTGCAGACCATTCCCACGGCACCACCCTCCCAACTCTCCGAACTGGCCCACTGCTGCGCCGTGCTCCTGCCGGCCGACCCGGCGCGCACCGGCCGGATCGCCTTCTGGCGACCGGACGGCGAGGCCCCTCCCGCCGTAGCCGGTCCCGGCGGCACCGACGGCTCATCGGTGGTGGAACTGGACATAGTGCTGCCCACGACGGACGGCGGCGTCGAGCCGGTCCGTACGCCCGCGCTCCTGCTGCCCGTGCATCGCGCCCTGCCGTTGCTCACACGCGCGCGTGTACTGCGCCAAGGGCATCGCTCGACCGGCTTCTGGGGCGCCGCCCACCACCTGGCCCTGCATTTCCTGGCGCGCGGTCTGCTGCTGCCGGGACTCTCCCCCGGCGATCACGACGCCTGGCGGGTGGGCCCGCTGTCCGCGCGGGACGCGGAGCTGGTCCGCGAACTCGCCGCCGCCATGCCCCCGGAGGCCCATGCGGTACCGCTCGCAGCCCAAGGGCGGCCCCGCCTGCCGGACCTGGAGTGGCTGCTGCGCGCTTTCCTGGACGCTGTCGCCGACGTGCTCCCGCGCTCCCCCGCGGCCGAGGCGGTGACCGGTGGCCCCGCTTACGCGGCGCCCGAGCCGCAGCGGTTGCCCGCGCTGCGGGCATGGGCCGACGACATCGCCGCCGGCCACGACGCGGGCATGCGGCTGTCGCTGCGCGTGGAGGCCCCCGGGCTCCACGAAGCCCAGCAGGACGACACGCTCGTCCGGTTCCGTGCGGTGCTGCAGGTGCACGGCGTGAGCGGAACGGCGGACGTCGTGGATGCCGCCGCCCTGTGGACAAGCCCGGGAGACGTCCACGCATCGGTCGGTCCACGCGCGCGTGCCGACGCGTTGCTGGCGCTGCGCCGCGCCGCCCACGCCTGGCCGCCGTTGACTCCGCTGCTCTCGGCCGCCGTACCCGACGCCGTGGACCTCGCCGACGACGAGATCGCCGAGTTGTCGGGCGAGGGCGCACGGTCCCTGGCGGCGGTGGGAGTCGAGGTGCACTGGCCGAAGGAACTGTCGCGCGGCCTCACGATGCACGCGACCGTCGGCCCGCCCGACGGCGGTTCGGCCGCCCCGCGGGACGCGGCGGCACCCGCGTCTCTGCTCTCGTCGGACGCCATGGTCTCCTTCAGCTGGTGGTTCGCACTGGGCGGGCGGGAGCTGTCCCGTGCGGAGCTGGACCGGCTCGCGGAGGCCAAGCGCCCCCTGGTCAGGCTGCACGACGGGTGGGTCCTGGTCGATCCGCGGCAGGCGCACCGCGCCCGGACCCGTGAGGACCGCGCGCTTACCCCCGTCCAGGCGCTGGCCGCCGCTCTGACGGGTTCCGCGGAGGTCGACGGCCACCAGGTGGACGTACGCTCCTCCGGGTGGCTGGACACGCTCCGGGAACGGCTCACGGACACCGGTACGGCACGCAGCATCGGGCAGCCGCCCGGGCTGGCCGCCACGCTGCGCGACTATCAGCGCCGCGGTCTCGACTGGCTGGCCGGCATGACGTCCCTCGGCCTGGGCGGCTGTCTGGCCGACGATATGGGCCTCGGCAAGACGGTCACGCTGATCGCGCTGCATCTGCACCGGCAGACGGACTCCTCAACGGCCGGTCCCACGCTCGTCGTCTGCCCTGCATCGCTGCTCGGGAACTGGCAGCGCGAGATCGAGCGGTTCGCTCCCGGTGTGCCGGTGCGCAGGTTCCACGGTCCCGGACGCGCTCTCGGCGCCGTCGCGGACGGGGAGTTCGTCCTGACCACGTACGGCACGATGCGCCTGGACGCCGAGCGGCTCGCCGCACTGTCCTGGGGCATGGTGGTGGCCGACGAGGCGCAGCATGTGAAGAACCCCTACTCGGCGACCGCGCGGGCCCTGCGTTCCATCGGAGCACGCGCGCGTGTGGCGCTCACCGGCACCCCGGTGGAGAACAACCTCACCGAACTGTGGGCCGTCCTGGACTGGACGACTCCCGGCCTGCTCGGCGGCCTCGGCACGTTCCGCGCGCGCTATGCGCAGCCGGTCGAGGGCGGCCTCGACCCGGCCGCCGCACAGCGGCTCGCGAGGCTCGTCCGGCCGTTCCTGCTGCGGAGGCGCAAGTCGGACCCCGGTATCGCCCCCGAGCTGCCACCCAAGACCGAGAGCGATCACCCGGTGGCCCTCACCTCCGAACAGGCGGGGCTGTACGAGGCGCTGGTCCGCCAGACGCTGGACCGGATCGCGGCGGCGGACGCCATGGCCCGCCGCGGCCTGATCGTGCAGTTGCTGACCGGCCTGAAGCAGATCTGCAATCACCCGGCGCAGTTCCTCAAGGAGGACGAACCCCGGCTCGCGGGGCGCTCGGGGAAGCTGGAGCTGCTCGACGAACTTCTCGGCACCATTCTCGCGGAGGGTTCGGGTGTACTCGTCTTCACCCAGTACGTGCGCATGGCCCGGTTGCTCGAACGACATCTGACGGCCCGTGGGGTGCCGTCGCTGCTCCTGCACGGCGGCACTCCGGTCATCGTGCGCGAGGAACTGGTTCGGCGTTTCCAAGGCGGCGAGGTACCGGTGTTCCTGCTGTCCCTGAAGGCCGCCGGGACGGGCCTGAACCTCACCCGGGCCGAGCATGTCGTGCACTACGACCGCTGGTGGAATCCGGCGGTCGAGGCCCAGGCCACCGACCGCGCGTACCGCATCGGGCAGACCCGCCCGGTGCAGGTCCACCGGCTGATCGCCGAGGGAACCCTGGAGGACCGCATCGCGCATCTGCTCGGCCGCAAGCGGGAGCTGGCGGACGCGGTGCTCGGCACCGGCGAGGCGGCACTGACGGAACTGAGTGACGCGGAACTGGCCGCACTGGTGGAACTGCACGGGGAGGCACGATGAGCCGCTACGACGACGAGCGTGGGCAAGGCCGTGAGGCGGGGCGCACATTCGCCGCACTGCCACCGGCACGCGGGCGTGCGTTCACCCAGAGCTGGTGGGGCCGCGCCTGGCTGCGAGCCCTGGAGGACGCCGCCCTGGACGCGGCGGCGGTCAAGGCGGGCCGCCGACTCGCGCGGGCGGGCGGAGTGGGCGCGGTGACCGTGCGGCCGGGCCGGGTCACCGCCGTCGTGCGTGACCGCGGCGGCGCGGCCCACCGGGCCGACGTCCTCGTGCCGGCGCTTTCCGAGCAGGAGTGGGGACGGTTCCTGGACGTGACCGTGGAGCAGGCCGGGCACATGGCCGCGCTGCTCGACGGTGAGCTGCCGACGCATCTGATCGAGGACGCCGCGGTCGTCGGTGTCGAGCTTCTGCCGGGCCTGGGTGATCTAGAGCCCGAGTGCGACTGCGGATCGTGGGACCACTGCGGTCACACCGCCGCACTGTGTCACCAGGTGGCGCGGCTGCTGGACGCGGACCCGTTTCTGCTTCTGCTGCTGCGCGGGCGCGCGAAGGACGCCTTCCTGACGGAGCTGCATGTGCGCAGTACGGCGCCCCGCTCGGAGCCCTCCACGCCCGCCGTCGGGGGCGTGGACGCGGCGGAGGCGTGGGCGGCCGGGCACATCCTGCCTCCGCTGCCCGAGCTGCCGGGTCTCCCGCGGACGCCGGGGACGCCGCCGTCCCTCGCCGCAGGGACGGCACCGGCGCCCGGTATCGACCCGTTGGCGCTGGAGCACCTTGCGGGCCGCACCGCGGTGGAGGCGTACCGGCTCCTTACGGAGGTCCTCGGCTCGGATCCTGGGGACGGCAGTGCTCTGACGTCCGCCCAGGACGCCGTGCGGCTCGCGTGCGAAGCACCCTCCGGCGCCGTGACCGAGCGGCTCGCGGAGAGGTCGGGCCGCGGTCGCGAGGGACTGGTGAGGGCTGTCCGCGCATGATGTGCCGGGGGCGTGGCGGCGCTGGCGGTGCTCGACGAGGAGTGGCGGGTGGAGGGCGTGTTGTTCGCACGCGCGCGTGCGGCGCTCGAAGCTGCCTGGGAGGAGGACGAGCGGCCGCCGTTCGACACACGCGGCAATCGGTGGACGGTTCCGGGCGAAGGGGTCCAGCTACGCCTCGGCCGGGACGGCCGCTGGTGGCCGTATCGCGACGAATCCGGTCAGTGGGTTCCTGCGGGCGGGCCGGACGGTGATCCGGCGACGGCACTGGCGGCGGCACGGATCTGCGCCGAATCGGAGGTCGCAGATCGCATCTGACGACCCGTCATCACCGAAGACCATCGCGATCCGATGAGCGGCGGACGCCGGCTGTTCACCCCGGGGTCGTACGGCGTTCCTCATGGGGCCCAACTCTGGCCGCTGTCAACGAAGTTGTTCCCAGGAGGCCAGATGTCCCCGCATGATGCCGGCCGGCGCCGCGTCCACCGTTCCGTCGCGACGGGCCTGCCGCTGGCCCTGGCGGCCGCTCTCGTGGCCGCGGGTACAGCCACGGCTGCGCCGGCCCGGGACGCCCGCGTCATCCGTACGGCGACGCTCGGCGAGATCCCGCTCGGCGCGTTCAGCAACGCACTGCTGCCCGGCAGCGTCGACGACGACCACGGGGTGAAGCTCGGCGGCATCGGCAGTGACATCTATCCGGCGGGCCGCACGGGCGAGTACTGGACGGTGACCGACCGCGGCCCCAACGGGCAGATCAAGGTGGACGGCAAGAAGCGCCGCACCTTCCCGGTGCCGGGATTCGACCCCGCGATCGTGAAGATCCGGGTCTGCGGAGACACGGTCCAGGTCATCGACGCGATCCCGCTGACCACCTCCTCCGGGAAGGCCGTCACCGGGCTGCCCGATCAGCAGAGCCGCGACGAGGCGCCGTACACCTACGATGCGAAGACGCCGCTCTCGTACAACCCGAACGGGCTCGACACCGAGGGCGTCGTGCGCGCCGCAGACGGTACGTTCTGGGTCGTCGACGAGTACGGCCCCTCGCTGATCCACGTCTCCGCGCGCGGGCAGGTGCTCACCCGGTACGTGCCCAAGGGGCTCGGCCTGACGGGTGCCGACTACCCGGTGGTGGAGGCACTGCCGTCGATCTTCCTGCACCGCAAGGTCAACCGCGGTTTCGAGGGGCTGGCGCAGCTTCCCGACGGTGACCTGGTGATGGCCCTGCAGAGCCCGCTGTCGCTGCCGGACGCGGACGCCGGGAACGCCTCGCGCACCACCCGGCTGCTGCGCTTCTCGCCACGCGAGCAGGCGGTCACCGCCGAGTACGCCTACCGGTTCGACCCGGTGAACGTGGTCGACCCGAGCGAGGACGACACCGCCGAACTCAAGATCTCCTCGATCGTCGCAGTGGGCGGTGACCGGCTGCTCGTCGAGGAGCGCACGGACAAGGCGGCCCGGCTGCAACTGGTCCGGCTGGGGCGCGAGTCGAGCATTCTCGGCGGACCCTGGGACGCCGACACGACCTCGCCGTCCCTGGAGCAGTTGGCCGATCCGGTCGCCGCCGGCGTGCCGGTGCCGGCCAAGCGGCTCGTGGTCGACCTGAACAAGGTCGACGGCGTGCAGCAGAAGATCGAGGGAATCGCGCGCGTGGACCACGACACGCTCGCCCTGATCAACGACAACGACTTCGGGATGACCGACGGCCCGGGCGCTTTCGACGCACAAGGCCGACTGGTCGACAGCGGGATCAAGACGACCGTCGTGTACGTCCGGCTGCCCGAGGCACTGTGAGGTTCCTCGACCAGACAGTCCGGAAAATGGACTGACGGAGGGCCGGGGGGGGGGGGGGGGGAGCCCCCCCCCCCCCCCCGGCCCTCCGTGCGTTCAGCCCCGCGCGCCCAGCAGGTGGTCCATCGCGAGCTGGTCGAGACGCTCGAACGCCATACCGCGCGCGGCAGCGGCCTCGACATCGAACTCCTCGAAGGCCGAACTGTCCGCGAGCAGCGCCTGCAGGCCGTCCGCCGCGGTCGGCTGGGCCAGCTGGTCCAGCCGCGACGCACGCAGCGCCTCCTGGACCTCCGGATCGGCGCGGAAGGCCGCGGCGCGCTCCTTGAGGATGAGGTAGTTGCGCATGCAGCCGGCCGCCGAGGCCCAGACCCCGTCGAGGTCCTCGGTCCGCGGCGGCTTGAAGTCGAAGTGCCGCGGACCGTCGTAGCCGGCACTCTCCAGCAGGTCGACCAGCCAGAACGCCGCCCGCAGGTCGCCGGCGCCGAACCGCAGGTCCTGGTCGTACTTGATGCCGGACTGGCCGTTGAGGTCGATGTGGAACAGCTTGCCCGCCCACAACGCCTGCGCGATGCCGTGCGGGAAGTTCAGGCCAGCCATCTGCTCGTGGCCCACCTCGGGGTTGACGCCGTACAGCTCGGGGCGCTCCAGGCGCTCGATGAACGCGAGCGCGTGGCCGACGGTGGGCAGCAGGATGTCGCCGCGCGGCTCGTTCGGCTTCGGCTCGATCGCGAACTTCAGGTCGTAACCCTGCGCGGTGACGTACTCGCCGAGCAGGTCGAAGGCCTCCTTCATCCGGTCCAGCGCTGCGCGCACGTCCTTGGCGGCGCCCGACTCGGCTCCCTCGCGGCCGCCCCAGGCGACGTACGTCTTCGCGCCCAGCTCGACGGCGAGGTCGATGTTTCGGATGGTCTTGCGGAGTGCGTAGCGGCGCACGTCGCGGTCGTTGGCGGTGAACGCCCCGTCCTTGAACACCGGGTGCGTGAACAGGTTGGTGGTGGCCATCGGCACGGTCATGCCGGTGGCGTCCAGGGCCTGGCGGAACCGCTTGATGTGCGACTCGCGCTCGGTCTCCGACGACCCGAACGGGATCAGGTCGTCGTCGTGGAAGGTCACCCCGTAAGCCCCCAGCCCGGCCAGGCGCTGCACCGTCTCGACCGGGTCCAGGGCGCGGCGGGTGGCGTCGCCGAACGGATCCCTTCCCTGCCAGCCGACGGTCCACAGGCCGAAGGTGAACCTGTCCTCGGGGGTGGGCTGGTAGTTCATGCCGCGGCTCCTTGCTGCGTTGCGACTATTTCGTCATGGCCGTTTACAAATTAGTATGCGCTCGCGCCTCTGGGAAGAGACAAGATGTCTTTGTCCCGCAGAGTCGCGGAAAGTCACGGAAATCGCGGAACGTCGCGGAAAAGGGAGAGCCCGATGTCAGCAGCCGAGGGTCCGCTCGTCGTCGGCGTGGACACATCCACCCAGTCCACGAAGGCACTGGTCGTCGACGCGGCCACCGGCCAGGTGGTGGCGAGCGGCCAGGCACCGCACACCGTGTCCGCCGGCGCGGGCCGCGAGAGCGACCCGCGTCAGTGGTGGGATGCGCTGTGCGAGGCACTCAGCCAGTGCGGTGACGCGGCGCACGAGGCGGCCGCGGTGTCGATCGGCGGCCAGCAGCACGGCCTGGTCACCCTGGACGAGCGAGGCGAGCCGGTGCGTCCGGCACTCCTGTGGAACGACGTCCGCTCGGCGCCGCAGGCCCGCAGGCTGGTGGAGGAACTGGGCGGGCCTAAGGCCTGGGCGGAGCGCACGGGCAGCGTGCCCGGGGCGTCCTTCACGGTCACGAAGTGGGCCTGGCTGGCCGAGCACGAGCCGGAGTCGGTCCGCGCGACCAAGGCCGTACGGCTCCCCCACGACTACCTCACCGAGCGCCTGACCGGGCAGGGCACGACCGATCGCGGCGACGCGTCCGGCACCGGCTGGTGGGCGTCCGGCACGGAGACGTACGACGCGGAGACCCTCGCGCACGTCGGTCTCGACCCGGCGCTGCTGCCCCGGGTGGTGCGGCCGGGCGAGGTCGCCGGCACCGTGCGCGACAGCCATGACCTGCCGTTCTCCAAGGGCACGCTGGTCGCCCCCGGCACCGGCGACAACGCGGCGGCGGCGCTCGGTCTCGGCCTGCGGCCCGGTACCCCGGTGCTCAGCCTCGGCACGTCCGGCACGGTGTACGCCGTCTCCCGGCACCGCCCGGCCGATCCGACCGGCACGGTGGCCGGGTTCGCCGACGCGCACGGGGCCTGGCTGCCGCTGGCCTGCACCCTGAACTGCACGCTCGCCGTGGACCGCGTCGCGACGCTGCTGGGCCTGGACCGCGAGGCGGTGGAGCCCGGCGGCTCCGTGACCCTGCTGCCGTACCTGGACGGCGAGCGCACCCCGAACCTGCCGAACGCCTCCGGCCTGCTGCACGGCCTGCGCCACGACACCACCGCCGGGCAGCTGCTGCAGGCCGCGTACGACGGTGCCGTGCACGCGCTGCTGGGCGCGCTCGACCTGGTACTGGACGAGGACGCGGACCGCAGCACCCCGCTGCTGCTGATCGGTGGCGGGGCACGCGGGACGGCCTGGCAGCAGACGGTACGGCGGCTGTCCGGGCGGCCGGTCCAGGTCCCCGAGGCCCGGGAACTGGTCGCCCTCGGGGCCGCGGCGCAGGCCGCCGGCCTGCTGACCGGCGAGGACCCGGCCGCGGTGGCCCGCCGCTGGAACACGGCCGCGGGGCCGGTGCTGGACGCCGTGGAGCGGGACCAGGAGACGCTGGAGCGGATCACCGGGGTACTCTCCGACGCGGCCCCGCTGCTGGAGCGGGGGACCGAGACCACCCCGCGCGCATGAGCCGGGCGGCAGACACCGAGGACTGACTTCAGGCATGACCGCACCGCTGCACGAGGCCCGCCCGCCGGGCGCCGGCCGCGCCCTGCCGGACACCCAGCAGGGCATGCGCCGGCGCAACCTGGCCCGTGTGATGCACGCCGTCAGCGCGGAGGGTTCGCTGTCGCGGGCCGCGGTCGCCTCACGCATCGGGCTGACGCGGGCGGCCGTGTCGACGCTGGTGGACGAGCTGATCCGGTGGGGTCTGCTGGAGGAACTGGGTCCGGAGCGGCCGGGCCGGGTGGGCCGGCCGGGGTCGGCGCTCGCGGTGAGCGGCCGCGGGCCGGCGGGAATCGGCGCCGAGATCGGCGTCGACCACCTCGCGGTGTGCGCGGTCGATCTGCGCGGGGCGGTCCGGGCGCGGGCCCTGCGGCACGGGGTGAACCGGGGCCGGGCGCCCGCACCGGTGGTCGAGGAACTGACCGAGCTGGTGCACCGGGTCGTCGCTCAGGCGGAGCGGGAGGCGCTCTGGCCCGCCGGGCTCGCGGTCGCCGTGCCCGGACTCGTGGCGCGGGACGGCCGTACGGTCGTACGCGCCCCGAACCTCGACTGGCACGACACCGACCTCGGAACCCTGCTGCCCGACGTGTGGCCGCTGGCCGTGGACAACGAGGCCAACTTCGGTGCGCTCGCCGAGCTGTGGCTCGGCGAGGGCACTCCGCGCGACTTCCTGCACGTGTCGGCCGAGATCGGCATCGGCGCCGCGGTCGTCGTGGACGGCGGTCTGCTGCGCGGCACCCGCGGCTTCGCGGGCGAGCTGGGTCATGTACCGGTGCGGCCGGACGGGCCGCCCTGTCCGTGCGGTGGCCGGGGCTGCCTGGAGCAGTACGCGGGCGAGGAAGCGGTGCTGCGCGCGGCGGGGCTGGAGCCGCGCGAGGACCTGGTGGGCCTGCTCGCGGGGCGCGCCGAGCAGGGCGACGTCAGCGTACGGACGGCCCTGCGGGAGGCCGGTACGGCGCTCGGTATCGCCCTCACCGGGGCGGTGAACCTCCTCGACCCCGAGACGGTGGTCCTGGGCGGTGCCCTGGCGGGCCTCTCCCCCTGGCTGCTGCCGTCCCTGGAGACGGAGCTGACGAGCCGCACGGCGGGCCCGCCGTGCCCGGTGACGGTCTCCCGGCTGGGCCCGGAGGGTCCCCTGCTGGGCGCGGCGCACTCGGTCGTCCGGGGTGTGCTGGACGATCCGGCGGTGGTGGCGGAACGTTCCTGACGGCTCGGAGCGACTCGCCAGGGGCTCCCGCTGCCGGGAATCGGGGCGTCGGGGCTGCCGGTGTTCGCCCGATCGGGTGGCCGGGTTTTCCACAAGTCGAGGCTTCTCCACAGATGTGGTGTGCGCTCTTCTGCCCAACCCACCCGCGCCGTACCGTGATTCACGCGAGGCACGGCCGACGGGGCGTCAAGGTCGTCGGGGTGCCGAACGGTTCACGGTATTTCACACGCGTCCGGGTGACAGTGGGCTGACAGGCATCGGGGGACACACATGCACGAGGAGAGGACCGGGGCGCTGCGGCGCGACGCCGTCGGGCTGCGCGAGGTGCTGTTCCAGAGCGTCACGGCGATGGCGCCGGCGGCCGCCGTGGCCGCGTCGATCCCGGCCGGTGCCGCCTTCGCGGGCGGCAGCCTGCCGCTGGCGGTGCTGATCGCCCTGGTGGCCTGTCTGTTCACGGCGTCGTGCGTGGCCGAGCTGGCCCGTGAGCTGCCGGCCGCGGGCTCGGTGGCCACCTATGCGGCGCGGGGGCTGCACCCCGCCGTCGGGTTTCTCGTCGGCTGGGGTTACGTCTTCGTGGAGATGCTGGTCCCCCCGCTATTGCTCCTGCAACTGGGCTTCACGGCGGCGGGCACACTGCACGAGGAGTGGTCCTCGTATCCGGCGGACCTGTGGTGGCCGTGGTCCCTGGCGGGCGCCGGCGTCATCGCCGTCGCCGGTTACCTGGGGGTACGCGCATCAGCTCGCTTCGGCACCGTCCTCGGCGTCTTCGAGATCCTCGTCTTCCTGGTGTTCGCGGTCCTGCTCATCGGCAAGGCGGGCGACGCCAACACCCTGTCCGTCTTCGGCACTTCGCACACCGCCGACGGTTACGCCGGAATCAGTGGTGTGTTCGCCGGGTCCGTGTACACGGTGCTGGCGTTCGCAGGGTTCGAGGCCGCGGCGCCGCTCGCCGAGGAGACACGCGATCCCCGGCGGACGATGCACCGCGCGGTCCTCGGCGCGGCCCTGGGCATCGGGCTGTTCTATGTGATCACGACGTATGCGATGACCGTCTACTTCGGCCCGGACCGCTTCGCGAAATTCGGCGCCTCGGGCGAGGCCTCCTGGGACGGCGTCGCCCGGTCCTCCTCCGGCCTCTTCTGGGTGCTGGTCTTCCTGGCGGTGATCAACTCCACCATCGCCAACGCCAACGCGTGCGCCAACGTGTCGACCCGTACGGCCTTCGCCCTGGCCCGTATCCGGGTCCTGCCCCGTCTGCTCGCCACGCTCCACCCTCGGCACCGCTCCCCCGTGGCCGGTATCGCACTGCAGACCCTCGTGGCGGTGGGGGCGGTCCTGGGGCTCGGTTTCGGCTACGACCCCATGACCGCGTTCCTGTTGCTGGCCACGGTGATCGTCACGGTCGTCGTCGGTGTCTACATCGTCGTGAACCTCTCCTGCGCGGGCTACTTCCTGCGGGCCGGCCGGGCCGCCCTCAAGCCGGTAAGGCATCTGCTGTTCCCCGTGCTCGGCATCGCGGCCTTCGTCCCCGCGCTGCTGACGGCCGCCGGCCTCCCGGTCTTCGACTTCGTCACCGAACTGACGGCCCCGGTGTCCTACGCCGGCCCGATCGTCGGCGTCTGGATGGCGGCCGGGGTGGTGGTGCTGCTCCTGCTGATACGGCGGCACCCCGAGCGCATAGCCGAGACCGCTCGGGTGCATCTCGACACGCACGAACCGGCCGGTCCCCGGCAGGACGGGACCGTACTCCGCTGACCCGCCGCGCCGCGCGGAGGGCCACCCCGCCGGCCTGCGCAAGCCCCCTTCCCACGACCGCTCCCGTCAGAAGGGACCACCTCCACGATGACCGACCCCCGGATCCTCACCGTGCGCCCGGAACCGGACGACTACGCCTGGACGTTCGGCGGCGCACCGCCGGTGGCGCGGATCGCACCCGGCACGGTTCTCGACCTGTACACGGAGGACTGCTTCGCCGGCCGGGTGCGCTCCGAGAAGGACCTCGTCTCCGAGGTCTGCGAGTTCCCTTTCCTGAATCCGCAGACCGGCCCCTTCCACATCGAGGGCGCCGAGCCCGGCGACACGGTGGCCGTGCACTTCGTGTCGATCGAACCGGCCCGCGACTGGGCGGCGTCGACGACGGTCCCGCTCTTCGGCGCGCTCACCTCCACGCACACCACGGCCACCCTGCAGCCCCCGCTGCCCGAACGCGTCTGGATCTGGCAGCTGGACCGCGCGCGGCGCACCGCCCTCTTCCAGGCGCAGGACAGCGACATCGAGGTGGAGCTGCCCATGGACCCCATGCACGGCACGGTGGGCGTGGCCCCCGCCAATCTCGAGGTGCGCTCGGCCCTGGTGCCGGACGCGCACGGCGGGAACATGGACACACCCGAGATGCGTGCCGGCGTCACCTGCTATCTGGGCGTCAACGTCGAAGGTGCTCTGCTCAGCCTCGGCGACGGGCATGCCCGGCAGGGCGAGGGCGAGACCTGCGGCGTGGCCGTGGAGTGCGCGATGAACACCGTGGTGGTCGTCGAGCTCCTCAAGGACCTCGCCACGCCCTGGCCCCGGCTGGAATCGGACACCCACATCATCTCGACCGGCTCTGCCCGCCCGCTGGAGGACGCCTTCCGGATATCGCAACTGGACCTGGTGCGGTGGCTGGCGCGTGACTACGGGTTCAGTGAGCCGGACGCGTACCAATTCGCAACCCAGGCGGTGGAATCCCCGTTGGCCAACGTGTGCGACACGAACTACACGTGCGTGGCCAAGCTCCGCAAGGAGTGGCTGCCGGCCCGCGAGACGTACCGGGGCGTACACGCGCGGCTGCGGGAAACCGCGCGGGCCCTGCGGGCCTGACAGCGACCACGCCCCGGAGACGTACTCCGGACTTGTGGCGTCCCCACTCCCCCAACAACTCCTGAAACCCCCCACACCGAAAGGCACCCGCCGATGGACATGGACATGGACCCGGCCGGACCTGCACGGCGAAGAGAACCGGTGCACCCGGTGAGCCAGGGCAAGCCGCGCCTGAGCAGACGACGGCTGCTGAAAGGTGCGGCGCTCGCCGCCGTCCCCTATGCGCTGCTCCCCGACCCACGCGCCGGTGCACAGGCCGAGACCGTCGACTACCCGCCCGCCGAGTGGCAGTCGGCGAGCCCCTCCAACTACACCGCGTCCGACCGCCCCGGCAGCTACGCCATCGACCGTGTGATCATCCACGTCACGCAGGAGACCTACGCCAACACGGTGGCGATCTTCGCCAACCCGCAGAAGAACGTGTCCGCGCACTATCTGGTCCGCTCGGCGGACGGACATGTCGCCCAGTGCGTGCACGAGGCCGACATCGCCTGGCACGCGGGCAACTGGGACTACAACACCCGCAGCATCGGCATCGAGCACGAGGGATGGGTGGACCGGCCGGCCTACTTCACCTACGCCCTCTACGAGCAGTCGGCGCAGCTCACGGCGGCGATCTGCGACAAGTACGGCATCCCGAAGGTCAGGGAGCACATCATCGGCCACTACCAGGTGCCCGGCACCGATCACACCGATCCGGGTCCGTACTGGGACTGGGTCCGCTACCTGAGGCTGGTCAACTTCGCCTAGCCGGAAGACGATGGTCGCGGGACCGATGTCACTGTTTCATCGTCCGGGAGGCCGAGTTGACCGATCCGTGGGTGGCCCTGGAGCCGGGGGCCGACCCCGCCGAGCGGGTCCGTGTGCTGCGCCGGGCGCACGAGACGTTCACCACGGCGGGCACGGTGCCGCGTCCGGTGCGGTCGGTGGTGGCGGAGTCGTGGCGGCGCAGCGCGCGGGCCGGTGTCGGGCCGGACGGCACCGCCAGCGTGGAGCTGACCGACGGTGACCTCGGCGCGTACCGGGCGGAGCACCCGCTGGCGAGGGTGATGCCGCTGTTCCGGGAACTGCTCGGCACGTTCGCCGCCGACGGCGAGCATCTGCTGGCGGTGTGCGACGCGCACGGCAGGCTGCTGTGGGTCGAGGGGCACCGGGCGACCCGGCGCCGGGCGGACGGGATGAACTTCGTACCCGGAGCGCGCTGGTCGGAGAGCGCGGTCGGGACCAACGCGCCGGGGACCGCGGTCGCCGTGGACCGGCCGGTGCAGGTGTTCGCCGCGGAGCACTTCATACGGCGGGTCCAGCCGTGGACGTGCGCGGCGGCACCGGTGCACGATCCGCGCACCGGGCGGGTCCTGGGCGCGGTGGACATCACCGGCGGGGACGGGTTGGCGCATCCGCACAGCCTCGGGTTCGTGCAGGCGGTGGCGCGGGCCGCGGAGGCGCAGCTCGCGCTGCTCGATCCACCGGGGAGCGCGGTGGACACGCCGCTGCTCGGCGCGCTGGGCCGGGACGAGGCCGAGTTCGTCCTGGACGGCAACCGGATCCGGCTCAGCCGCCGGCACAGCGAGATTCTTGTGCTGCTGGCCCGGCATCCCGAGGGGCTGAGCGGTGACGAGCTGCTGTGCGCGCTGTACGCGGACGAGTCGGTGACGCCGGTGACCCTGCGTGCCGAACTGGCGCGGCTGCGCAGGTTGTTGGGTCCCGGCCTGCTCGCCTCGCGGCCGTACCGGCTGACGGCCGCGGTCGAGTCGGACGTCACCGTGGTGGAGCGGCGGCTCAGGGCGGGCGCGGTCACGGCGGCGGCGGAGGCGTACACCGGTCCGCTGCTGCCCGGTTCACAGGCGCCGGCGATCGTACGGCTGCGAAACCGCCTCGCCGCCGAGCTGCGGACGGCACTCGTCGCCCACCGCGACCCGGACCTGCTGGCGGACTGGGCGCACGCGCCCTGGGGCGAGGACGACCTGGAGGTGTGGCGGGCGCTGGCAGCGGTGCGGCCCACCGCGCCGGTTCAGTCGCGGCTCGCCGCGCTGGAGGCCGAGCTGGCGGCCTCGGTCGGCCGGACGCGGGGGCGGGCCCGTGGCGCAACGTGGTTGCAACGTCCGCCCGCCTAGCCTCGCGCCCGAGAGCTGCCCAACGGCGGGCAGCGCTGCACCGGGAGGCAGACCAGCATGACTCGTTACGCGGCGCCGGGCACCGAAGGCGCGATCGTCTCCTACCAGGCGCGCTACGACCACTTCATCGGCGGGGAATACGTGCCGCCGCTGCGCGGGCAGTACTTCGAGAATCCGTCGCCGGTCAACGGACAGCCGTTCACCGAGATCGCGCGCGGCACCGCGGAGGACGTCGAGCGGGCGCTGGACGCGGCGCACGAGGCCGCTCCGGCATGGGGCCGTACGCCGGTGGCGGAGCGCAGCGACATCCTGCTGAAGATCGCCGACCGCATGGCGGCCAACCTCGAAGCCCTCGCGGTGGCCGAGAGCTGGGAGAACGGCAAGCCGGTCCGCGAGACGCTGGCGGCCGACATCCCGCTGGCGATCGACCACTTCCGTTACTTCGCGGGCGCGATCCGCGCGCAGGAGGGGTCGCTCGGCGAGATCGACGACGATACGGTGGCCTATCACTTCCACGAGCCGCTCGGGGTCGTCGCGCAGATCATCCCGTGGAACTTCCCGATCCTCATGGCGGCGTGGAAACTCGCGCCTGCGCTGGCCGCGGGCAACGCCGTCGTCCTGAAGCCGGCCGAGCAGACCCCGGCCTCGATCCACTACTGGGTCGGCCTGATCGCGGACCTGCTGCCGCCCGGTGTGCTGAACATCGTCAACGGCTTCGGGGTGGAGGCGGGCAAGCCACTGGCATCCAGTCCGCGTGTGGCGAAGGTGGCGTTCACCGGGGAGACGACGACCGGGCGGCTGATCATGCAGTACGCCTCCGAGAACATCAAGCCCGTCACCCTGGAGCTCGGCGGCAAGTCGCCCAACATCTTCTTCGACGACGTGTGGGCCCACGACGACGACTTCCGCGACAAGGCGCTCGAGGGCTTCACCATGTTCGCGCTCAACCAGGGCGAGGTCTGCACCTGCCCGTCCCGGGCGCTGATCCAGCGCGGTCACTACGCGGAGTTCCTCCAGGCGGCGGTCGAACGCACCCGGCAGATCAAGCCGGGCCACCCGCTCGACACCGACACGATGATCGGCGCCCAGGCCTCCAACGACCAGCTGGAGAAGATCCTCTCCTACCTGGACATCGGCCGGCAGGAGGGCGCGAAGGTCCTCACCGGCGGTGAGCGCATCGAGTACGACGGCGAGCTGAAGGGCGGCTACTACGTCCAGCCGACCATCTTCGAGGGCGACAACCGCATGCGGATCTTCCAGGAGGAGATCTTCGGCCCGGTCGTCTCGGTGGCCTCCTTCGACGACTTCGACGACGCCATCAAGATCGCCAATGACACGCTGTACGGCCTCGGCGCGGGCGTGTGGACCCGGGACGCCAACACCGCCTACCGCGCGGGCCGCGCGATCCAGGCGGGCCGGGTGTGGACCAACTGCTATCACGCCTACCCCGCGCACGCGGCGTTCGGCGGCTACAAGCAGTCCGGGATCGGCCGGGAGACGCACAAGATGATGCTGGAGCACTACCAGCAGACCAAGAACCTGCTGGTGTCGTACTCGCCGAAGAAGCTGGGCTTCTTCTAGACGCGAGAAAAGGGCGCCTGACCAGGGCAAGTGCCCGGCAGGCGCCCTTGCCGTACGCGCCCTGGGCGCGAGACGAAACATCTGTGCTTCGGGGTGGAGGCGCACACCGTCACCGGCTGCGTCCCGCGCCCCCGTTCAAGCTCAGTCTGCCGCCGCGACCGCGTCCCTGATGAGGCGGCGGGCGGCCGCGTCGGTACGGGCGACGTCATGGGTCACCAGGCGGTCCTGGCACAGACCGCGCAGACCGGAGACGAGGAGCGTGGCCCCTGTCCGCGCCTGCTGTGGCGGGTGACCCAGCCGGACGTAGGCCGCGGCGATGGGGCCGATCATGACCTCGACGGTCTCGGCCGCGATGTCGCCGTACTGCTCGGGATCGGTGGCGGCCAGGCTGAGCAGCTGCAGCAGCATGCGGACCGGGCCGGACTGCTCCCCGACGGTCATCGCTTCCCACAGGGTATGAGCCGCCTTGCGCAGTCCCGCGCTGTCCTGGACGTCGTCGAACATCGCGTGCGCGTCGGGACGGCAAGCGGCCAGTGCCTGGGCCAGCAGGTTCTCACGGCTGCCGAAGTAGTACAGAAGCATGCGCTTGGTGGTGCCGATCGACTCGGCGAGCGGAGTCAGCGACATCTGCGCGACGCCGTGGTGCTGCAGGTGGTGCACCACCTGCTTCAGCAGCTCGGCACGCTTCTCGGCATTGACGGGGCGCGGCACCCTTTGACTGTACCGCTCGGTACACGTAAGGTCCAGGCAGACGTAGATGTGCCGATCGGTACATTAATCGAGTGGCGCCATGGCGACGGTCGGGCGCGGTGCAGCCGAGAGGGGCGCTGTGAAACTGGTTGGACCGCGATCAGTGAAGGATCACCGGTACCGGAGTGGCGGCCATGGGGTTACCGGGCATCCGGTCGGCCGTGTGCCGCGCGGCCTCTGCGGCATGGCTCGCCGTGGCGGCCAAGGGGTGGTCCTGTGAAACACCGGATCGAGCGCCCCCGGGGCATATCCGTGGCCAGAGTCCTCGTCGAGACCCTCACGATCCCGGCACTGCTCTTCCTCGGCCTGCTCTTCTGCTTCCCCATGGCCTTTCACCAGCCTCAACCCCACCACGCCAAGCTCGTGATCGCCGATCCCGCAGTGGAACGCAACATCGACACCGCCCTGCAGCGGCAGCATCCCGGCTGGTTCGACGTCACCGCCGTCACAGACGCCCGAGAAGCCCGCCGGGCGGTGCTGGACCGGGAGGCCGTGGCAGGCTTCGCCGCCCAGGGCGGGCATGCCGTGCTGTACGTGGCGAAGGCCAACGGCGCGGCCCTCGAGCAGGCGCTGACCAAGGGCTTCACCCAGCTTGCGGCGCACAACCACCAGAAGCTCACCGTCACGGACGTGGCCCCCACGGTCGGCAAGGACGGGCCTGGCACGATCCTGGTCTACTTCGGGATCGCCTGGAACGTCCCCGGCTACATACTCGCCACGACCCTGCTGCGGGCGGTGACCTTCAACCGGCGCAAGAAGCTCATCACGATCGCGGGCGTCACAGGCCTCTTCAGCTCCGTGGGTTTCCTCGTCGGCGCGGGACTGGGCTTCTTCCCCAACGGCCCCATGGCCCTGGCGATCGCCTTCCTGCTCACCACGGCCGTGGCCACGTTCTCCCTCGGCATGGCGCCCTTCGTCAAGCACTTCTTCCCACTGGCGGGTCTGGGCCTGTTCGTCGTGCTGAGCGTTCCCTCCAGCGGCCTGCTCCCCGTCCAGCTGCTGCCGGGGTTCTTCCAAGCCCTGCACGCCGTCATGCCGCTGGGCAATGCGGTCGACGCGCTGAGAGGAGTGCTGTACTTCGACGGCGCCGGGGTGGTGAAGCCGGTCCTCGTGCTGTGCGGGTGGATCACCGCGGGTGCGGCACTGCTGGGCCTCGACGCCTGGCACCACCACATGGCCGTACGACGGGGAGCGCAGGACGAGCCGCAGGACGTTCCCGAACCTCCTGTCGAGGACCCCTCCGTGGAGGCGCCCACACCCACCGCGCTCCCGGTCCACCCGCACCACTTCGGCGAGCCGTTGCCGATGCTGGAGGGCTCCGTCCGCGACGGCGAACAGCAGCCCGTCCGCCATGCCGCGGTGACCGTCATGGACACCGGCGGCCGGCAGTTGGTGCGGACCGCGACGAACGCGCGGGGCGAGTACGCCGTGACCGGTCTGCCCGAGGGATACATCAGCGTCGTCGTCTCGCACCCCGGCCGAGACCCCCTGGTCCACCAGAAGCTGCTGCAGTCCGGTGTGGCCGTCCGGGCCGACTTCACTCTGCATGACCGGCGCAGCGGGACGTAGGTTCGCGCGGGCGTTCAACGCCTCGATCCCGGACACGCGAGACACGGATCTTGAGACGCGCGGCCTGCTTCGAGTGGCGGCCGCCGGCGGTCCACAGAACGCTCGATGAACTTCCGTGGAAGTATGAAGCGGATTATTACTCTCCGGTATAGGAGGCGGCTATAAGAACCCTGTGAGCATCTCCCGTAGACGACTGATCATCGGAGCCGCAGCCGCGACGGCGACCGCCCCCCTCGTCACGGAAGGTCTGGCCGACGCCGGTCAGACCTTCCCCTCCACGCGGCAAGCGCCCTCCCTTCCCGCACCGGAGGACTCCGGCATCGACCACATCGTGGTCGTGATGATGGAGAACCGTTCCTTCGACCACTACCTGGGCTGGCTGCCCGGCGCCGACGGCAAGCAGGCCGGGCTGACGTACACCGATCGCGACGGCGTCGCACACTCCACTCACCACCTGGACACCGCCCAGGGCTGCCAGTACAACGACCCCGACCACAGCTACGAGGGCGGCCGGATCGAGTACAACGACGGCGCCTGCGACGGCTGGCTGCGCGCCGGGACCAACGACGTGTTCTCGATCGGCTACTACCTGCCGGAGGACCTCGACTTCTACGGCAAGGCGGCGCCCGCCTGGACGGTCTGCGACCGCTACTTCTCGGCGATCATGGCCGAGACGTACCCCAACCGCTTCTACCAGCACGCCGCGCAGACCGACCGCATCCACAACTCCACGGACACATCGACGCTCCCCACCATCTGGGACCGTCTCGCCGACGCGGGTCTGCAGGGCAAGTACTACTTCTCCGACGTACCGTTCACGGCGCTGTGGAGCACCAAGCACCTCGGCATCTCGCACCCGTACACGGAGTTCCTCGCCGACTGCGCCGCCGGCGCCCTGCCCCAGGTCTCCTTCGTCGACCCCAAGTTCCTTGACGAGGGCAGCGGCACCTCCGCCGACGACCACCCGCACGCCGACATCCGCGCCGGCCAGCACTTCCTCAACGAGGTCTACCACGCCGTCACCACGGGCCCCGCCTGGGAGCGGACCCTCCTGGTCATCAACTACGACGAGTGGGGCGGCTTCTTCGACCACGTGGCCCCCACCACCGCCCCCGACGCCCACCCCGACTGGGGCCTGCGCGGCTTCCGCACCCCGTGCCTGGTGATCTCCCCGCGGGCGAAGCGCGGCCATGTCGCGCACGGCGTGTACGACCACACCTCGGTCCTCAAGGCCATGGAGTGGCGCTGGAACCTGCCCGCCCTCACGCCCCGGGACGCCGCGGCGAACAACATCGTCGAGGTGCTCGACTTCACCAACCCGCCGAACACCGACGCCCCGCAGTGGTCGGTGCCCGGCGTCGTCGGACTGCCCTGCCCGCCCGCCGTACTCCCCGACTACGAGCAGTGGCACGCGCTGCGCGACCTCGCCCTCTCCCTCGGATGGAAGCTCCCCTCGTCATGAAGCACCGTCTCCTGCGCGGCAGGCGCCGTCTGACGATCCTCGCCGCCGCCTTCATCACCCTCGTGGCGGGCGGCGGCACGCTGCTGGCGCTGCAGGCCGAGGCCGCGCCCGCCGCGGACCCGCACCACGTCTTCGTGATCAACCTGGAGAACAAGGGGTACGACGAGACCTGGGGAGCCGGCTCCAAGGCGCCGTATCTGAGCCAGACGCTGCGATCCCAGGGCGTGCTGCTGTCGCAGTACTACGGCATCGGCCACAACAGCCTGGACAACTACATCGCGCAGGTCTCCGGACAGGCCCCGAACCCGGACACCCAGTCCGACTGCCAGACCTTCGCGCCGTTCGTCCAGGCCGGAACCGTCTCCCCCGGCCAGGCCGTCGGCCAGGGCTGCGTCTATCCCTCCGGCGTGCAGACGCTGGCCGACCAGATGGGCGCCTCGGGGCACACCTGGAAGGGGTACATGGAGGACATGGGCACCCCGTGCCGTCACCCCGCGGTCGGAGCGGTGGACGACACCCAGAAGGCCAGGACCGGCGACGAGTACGCCACGCGCCACAACCCGTTCATGTACTTCCACTCGATCATCGACCAGCCGGAAAGCTGTGCCGAGCACGTCGTCGACCTCTCGGCGCTCAGCACCGACCTGCGGAGCACCACCTCAACCCCCGATCTGAGCTACATCACGCCCAACCTGTGCGACGACGGCCACGACTCCCCGTGCGTGGACGGCCGTCCGGGCGGGCTGGTCTCCGCCGACGCCTGGCTGAAGCGATGGGTCCCGGTCATCACGTCGTCCCCGGCCTTCAAGAAGGACGGCATGCTGGTGATCACCTTCGACGAGTCCGACGGCCCGCAGGAGGACGCGAGCGCCTGCTGCGGCGAGGGCCCGGCCCCGAACACGCCGCTGCCCGGCATCACCGGCCTCGGCGGCGGCCGTACGGGGGCGCTCGTACTGTCTCCCTTCACCAAGGGCGGCACCTGGAGTACGACGCCGTACAACCACTACTCGCTGCTGGCCAGCATCGAGGACCGGTTCGCACTGCCGTACCTGGGCTACGCCGGGCAGAAGGGCCTGAGCCGCTTCGGCACCGACGTGTTCAACGCGGGGATCTGACGACCCCTGGCCGGAACCCCGCGTTTCGGTGGCAACGCTTTCCATCACCACATGCCACGGGAAACGCGCGAGAATTGAAGAGTCACACCACACCGACTCCGTGAAGGGAGGAGGGGGATGGCCAAGACAGCGGAGACACCGCAACAGCAAACCCATGAGGGCGACGGCGCGGGTCTGCACCTGCGTATGCGCACGCTGCATCCTCCGGTGCCGATTCCGTACCTCAGCAAGGAGGAGATGACGAGCACGGCCCGGGCGGCGACGGCCCGCATGCCCGGTACGCCCACAATGAAGGATCTCGCCTTCTACGGCGGCCTCGGCGCACTGGCTGTGGCGGGGGCTCTGGAATGGCCCGTCGCCCTCGCCGTCGGCGGAGCCACCTGGCTGGTACGCAGCGGGCGGAAGGAGAAGAAGGAGGAGGAGCAGCAGGCGGCAGGCGCCCAGACATAGGCGTCCAGGCGTGGGGTAGTGCGCGGTGGCGTGAGCGCTGCCGGGTGGAGGGGGGTTATGCGGTCGGCGCTGAGGCCCTGCGCAGATACGGTGAGTAAGCGGACAGGAGCTGCCACACGAGGCGCAGGACGAGCGCCTCGACGAGCCCGACGAGGATCTTCGTTGCCACGGCTGCCAGTATCTCGGCCATGTTGGCTGACTTTCTGTTCTGGATACGGATGTCCGAAACCAGACAATGCAGCCTTTTCCTGCGCCGCGGGTGCCGTCGGGACGTACTTTCGATGGATCCCAAGTGAACATACGGTGCCCTGGCCGGAACCCGTCCCGAAGGGGTGCCGTCACGGGCGGGGCGGCACGCCAGGCCCGGGTGCAAACCGGCTGAGGCGGGACAGCGCGCCGCTCAGCCAAGCGAGCGGGACCGCGGCGAGGGCGCCAGTGGCCGACGGCAGCGGCGCTGACTCCTTGTTCTCGTCGACGCCATCGGCCATGGAAGGGAGCCGGCCCGTGGCGGCCAGGCGGCACGAGAGCGGCTTCAGCGCCGGGTGGAGGAGGGTGGCGGTGGTGATGGCCGCCAGGACGATGCCCCAGCCGATGGGGCCGAGAGGTGTGGAGCCGAAGAACTGGCTGACGCCCGGGGTCTGAATGACGCCGACGAGCACGGCGGCCGATCCGAAAGTGGCGGCGAGCACCTGGCGGTCCGCGCCACCACTGGTGAGTGTCTGAGCGAGCTGGGTTCCCACCACGGCGGCCAGCGCGGCGGTCGCGGCGCGGCGTTGGGTGCCGGTGAAACGGGCGGCCGTCCAGGCCAGCCCCGCGCCGAGGGCGGTGGTGAGCCCGCGTTGCAGCATCTCCTCGGTCAGTGCGGTGCCCAGCGACTGGTGGGGGCCTTCCTGGAGCAGCTGTTCCCCGGTGCTCTCGGCCGGAGTGCGTACGGCGATGGAGAGCGCGGGGGCGAGGTCGGTGAGGAGGTTGACCAACATGATCTGCCGGGCGCTCAACGGTGAACTGCCGGCCAGCGCGGAGGCGACGACGCTGAAGGTGACCTCTCCGAGGTTGCCGCCGATCAGGATGGCCAGCGCGGTCCGGACGGAGGTCCACATCGCCCGGCCTTCGGTCAGGGCGGTGACGATCGTCTCCAGACGGTCGTCACCGATGACCAGATCGGCCGCGGCCGTGGCCGCGGGGGTGCCACGCCGCCCCAGGGCGATGCCGACGTCGGCGAGGCGGATGGCGGGGGCGTCGTTGGCGCCGTCGCCGGTCATCGCCACGACCCGGCCCAGCCGCTGGAGTGCCTCGACGATGCGGACCTTGTGGCGCGGAGTGCACCGGGCGACCACACTCACCGTCGGTAGCAGCGCGTCGAGTGCGTCGTCGTCGAGTTCGTCCAGCTCCGGCCCGGTGCACACGGTCTGGTCCGGGTCGCCGGTGACCGAGGCCGCGATGGCCTCGGCGGTGGCGGCATGGTCCCCGGTGAGCAGAAGCGTGTGCACCCCGGCCGCGCGCAGCTGGGCGGTGGCCGGCGCCGCCCCGGGGCGCACCGGGTCGGCGAGCACGAGGAAACCGGTGAAGACCAGGTCCTGCACCGTGTCATCGGCAAGTTCCTCGCCGGGACGCAGGGTTCGTTCGGCGATGGCGAGGACGCGGCGGCCGGCCGCGGCGAGCTCCTCGGTCGCCAGGGTGAGCGCCTTGTGCCCGGCGTCGTCCAGCACGGTCTCCGCCCCGTTCAGGCGTCTGCGGCCGCAGCGGGCCAGCACCGTCTCGGGTGCGCCCTTGACGCTGAGCAGGGTGGAGCCTGCGGTGCGGCCCGTCGTGGCGTGGTAGGCGCGGGACGGGTCGAAGGGCAAGGTGCCGGTGCGCCGCCAGCGGGGCGCACCGCGGCCGGGCGACACCCGTGCCCGGCGGGCCCCCTCGTCCACCGCCCGGTCGGTCTGGTGGGCCAGGGGTTCGGATTCCCGGGCAGCGGGGGTGGCACGGAGCGCCGCGGCCAGGACCGCCTTGTGCCCTGGACCGAGCCGGTCGAGGGGGAGGGTCCGCTCCCCGTCACCGACGGCGACGAGCCGGAGATGGCCTTCGGTGAGGGTGCCGGTCTTGTCGAAGCACAGCACATCGGCCCGGCCCAGCGCCTCGATCGTGCGCGGATTGCGCACCAGCGCGCCGTGCTCGGCCAAACGCCGCGCGGAGGCCAGCTGGGCCGCGTTGACCAGAAAGGGCAGCCCCTCGGGGACCGAGGCGACGGCCAGGTTGACCGCAGAAGTCAGGCTCTCCGCCAGCGGGCGCCCGTGCAGCAGCCCGGCCCCGGCCACCGCTGCCGCGGAGGCCGCCGCCACGGGCAGACTGGCCCTGGTCAGCGACGACAACCGTGCCTCGACACCGGTCACCGGTGCCGACTCCCGCGCACTGGCCATGGTGCGCCCGACCTCGGTGGCTGCCCCGGTGGCCACGACCACGGCGACCGCCTTGCCGGCCGAGACGGTGGTGCCCTCGTAGAGCATCGAGCGGCGGCCGGTGAGCTGCGCGGCGACCACCGGAGCCGGGTCCTTGGGCACGGGCAGGGACTCGCCGGTCAGTGACGACTCGTCGACCTCCAGTCCCTCGGCCTCCAGCAGGCGGCAGTCGGCGGGCACCACGTCCTCGGGCCCGAGCAGGACGACGTCCCCCGGCACCAGTTCCTCGGCGGTGACCAGCCGTACCCCTCCCCCGCGTCGCACCCGTGCCCCGACCGCGGAGCGGGCGGTCAACTCGGCGAGAGCGCGCTCGGTCCTCACCCGCTGAACTCCGCCGACCAGCGCCGAGGCCCCGGTGATCAAGGCGACCAGCGCTGCGTCCGCCCTGGATCCCACGGCGGCCGCCAGGGCCGCCCCGCCGGCGAGAACGGGGGTCAGCGGGTTGGCCAGCTCTTCGATGAACGCCGACGGCAGGGTGGTCTGCGGTGCGGCGGCTTGCCACGGACTCTTGGCCCGTGCAGCCACCTCCTTCTCCGTCAGCCCGTCGCTGCTGGAGCGCAGGCGGTCCAGGACCCGCGCGGGTGGCATCAGATGCCAGGGCACGGTCTCCACGGACGGAGTGACGGGGCGCGAGCACAGCTGCCGGGCGCGCCAGGCCCCCAGGCAGAAGGCGATCCCCCCGGCGGTGTTGCACGCAGTCTGTCCCCGCGAGCAGGCCTCGGCGGCCGGTGCCCGCAGCGCCGCGACCGCGCCGATGCCGCTGCCGCCGGCGGCCAGCAGCGCACTGTCCCGGTCGACCTGGCGGGCCACGCCGACTCCGGTGAGGATCAGCGCGACCGTGTCCAGGTCGGTTCCGACGAGCAGGTGTGCGCCCCAGGCGGGCGGCTCCCCCTCTGCGTGGACCCCGATGCCGCAGTCGGACGCCCCCAGGGCACGGCGGTTCCCCGACACCAGCAGCACCACAGCGCCGTCCGCCTGCAACGCGCGCACCGACGCCACCAGGTGGCCGCCCGCGGGCACCATCGCGTCGACGAATCCGAGCTCCGGACAGGGCTGGTCGCCGGCGAGGACCACACGGAGACCCGAACGGCGGGCTGCCGCCGCCAGAGCCTGGGCGCCCGGAAGTGTCTGCATCACCACCCCCGCCACGGCAACCAGGCGGCGCCGGACGGCCAGGCCCAGTACCCGTTCACTGCCCCGGTGCCGCAGCCTTTCCGCGGCCCGGCGCCCGGTGCGGCCGGTCAGATCCAGGTCCTCCAGCGGGCCGAGCACCCAGCCTTCGCCGTCGCGGTGGACCTGCGCCGACGCGGCCGGGTCGAACAGGGTGAAGAGCCGGTCGGACACCTGCTCGGGTCCGGCGCCGTCGAGCAGCACCAGTTCGGTCAGCTCGTAGCGGCGGCTGCGCAGCACGTCCGCGTCCAGGAGCACGGTGTCCACCTGCCCCAGGCGGCGCAGCGCGCTGCGGTCCATGGCCACGGCGCCACGCAAGGCGAGGTACCGGCCCAGGCTGGTGGCGAAGCCTTCCCGTCCGGCGTGCGGCGCCTTCGGCATGCTGGACAAGGCCACCGCGAGCGCGCGCCGCGGCCCCGCGTACGGCACGGTCAGGGCGCCCACGGCCATGCCGGCCCCCATGGCCTGTCTGGCATAGCGCACCGTCACGTCCTCGTGGGCCTGCGGCCGTTCCACCACGATCGGCTCGGCCTGCGCATGCTCCGGCCCCGGCACCAGCCGCGGCTCGGCCCGGGACCATGCCTCGAGGGCCGCGTTCGCCTCCCGCCACTGCGCCACGCGCTGCACGACGTCGAGCACCAGCCCTCCGCCGCGCGTGGTCACGCCCTGGATCACCGCGTTCAGTACCGGCAGCACGGGCTCCGTGCGCTCATGCCCGGTGAGTGCCGATGTCGCCAGTCTGCGCAGCCACGGTTGGCTCACGGCAGCACTGGCCAGCGCCCCCACCTCCGCCGGCAGCGGCGTCCACGGCGACAGGCGCGTGGCCGCCGTGAGCAGGAGCCCGGCGATGTCCGCGGCCAGGACCGGAACCGCCGACCGCCGGCGCGGACCCTCGCACGGATGGTGCGGTTGGGGGCACGGTTCGTCGAACGCTCCCGGCTCGGTGGGAGCGGCGGCCTCATGGGCCTCCGACCGGGCGATGATCTCGATCAGCTCCCGCTGTGGCGGTGGCGGTGCGGCCAGCTCCACGACGACCCGCTCCGCCGCGGCATTCACTCGCGCCCACAGCACACCGGGATGTTCCTCGAGTGCGCGCTCGATGCTCCGGCCCACCCCCATCCCGCGGGGACCCCCGACCCCCCGCACCTCGATGTGGCAGCGCCCCGGACGGGACCACGCGTCCCGGCGCTCCAGTCCGAGCAGCATGGCGGCCACATCCGCGGCCGCGCGCGCACCGGCGGTCACCCGGCCCCCCACGCTCCTGGTGAGCGGCGCCGAGAGCGGCAGCGGCAGACGCACGTCTGACAGCAGCGACATCCGCTTTGCCACCTCCGGAGCAGGCCGATCCCTCGTCCTTTGCGCTCATCCTCACCCGCCCCGGCCCCACCCGCCCGGCGGGCTGATCCGAACGGCGTCCTGTGGCTCGCAGGGGCATGTGCCCGCCGGTAGCGTTTGCCGTGCTGGGGGGCCGAAGTCCAGGACCCACGAACGGATATGAACCGTGACCACCCCGAAGACCGCTGGGAAACGCCCGAGCACGCGGGCCACAGAGCCGTCGCGCCCCGCCCCCCGGACCAAGGCGACGCGGCGGTCCGACGCCGAGCCGGCCACGAAACGACCGCAGAAGACCTCCGCCGCGGTGTCGGGCGGACGGACGATCACCATCACCCTGCCGGCGCTCGGCGAGGCGGCCACCAGGGTGGTGACCGCTGCGACGGTCCCCCTGGCCACCGCCCGCCGTCTGCTGCCCGCCAAAGGCGGCCTGCCCCTGTACGCCGGCCTTGGTGTTCTGGCGGTCGCGGGCGCCCTGGAATGGCCGGTCGCGGTGGGCGCCGGCATCGGCTACGCCGTCCTGCGGTCCAACGGCCTGCTCACACGGCCCGAACCCACCGGGTGAGGTGCCGCGCGGCACCTCATATGATCCTCAGTCACCGCGGTCCTGGCACCAGTCGCACACCGGGCCGATTCTCAGCGCCCGTCCCCTTAGCCGATGATCTCCTTGAAGAACAGCACGGCCGTGGCTGCGGTGCCGCAGCCGAGACTCACGGCGACCGGCCACACGTCGCCGGCCAGGGCTGACAGCACGGTGGCGCCGACACCGGCCAGCGCGGCCAGCAGGAACACGATCGCCGCACGCTGGGTCAGGAGCGGCCCGTCCCCCTCGGGCCGCTCGCGTTCGCTCCGGCTCACGCTCGCCACCTACCGGGCGTCGCGGGCCGGCACGGCCACCGGTTCGAGGTCCGCCACGACCACGCCGTCGTGCCCGGGCACGTCCCACGGATCCTCGGCAGGACGCAGGAGCGTGAACCGGATCCGGCCGTCCGCGTCGACCCGGACGCCGTGCACCGCGGGTTCGGGAAGGCTGTTGTAGTGGAACGGCGTCGAGAAGTAGTAGGCGCCGGTGTCCGGTACGACGACGAGGTCGCCGGGCTCGAGCAGCGGCAGCGCGCGGTCGCCGGCCAGCAGGTCCCCGGCGAAGCAGGCGGGACCCGCGACGTCCTGGCGCACGAGCGGCCCCCGCTTGGCTCGGCCGGACGCGTCATGCGCCTCGATCCGCAGTGGCCAGGCGTCCGGCGCGAACACGGTCCGGGTGGCGACCTGGACACCGGCGTGGGTGAGGGCGATCGGCCGGTCACCGGAGGTCTTGGTGTACTCGACGTACGCGGCCATGAACCCGTTCTTCGCCAGCACGGATCGCCCGAACTCGGTGACGATCCGGTAGCGGCGGTCAGCGAAGAGCCGGGGCACTGACGCCTTCAGCTGCTCGGCATACGCGGCGAACGACGGCGTGACCTCATCACCGGCGAAGTTCACCGGGAGCCCGCCGCCGATGTCGATGCCGACAATCCGGCCGGCTCCGTACCTCGCGTCCACCTGCTCGGCGAACCCGACCGCCTGCGCCACCCCCTCCGCGATCAGAGGGAGCGGGCAGCCCTGCGAGCCGGTGTGCGCGTGCACCCAGGTCAGCCACGGGTGCTCGCCGAACGCCCGCACCAGCCGCTCGCGGCTGCCCGGGTCCGCCAGCGGCACACCGAACTTGGAGGTGCTCGTGGCCGTGCTCATCGCGGCGATGCTGCCACCACCCACCTGCGGGTTCACCCGCACCCCGATCTGCGAGCGGGAAGGGCGGCGTCCGAGGATCCGGTCGATCCGCTCCAGCTCCTGGAAGCTGTCCACGTTGACGGCCACCCCGAGCGCCAGCGCCCGCCGAAGCTCGTCGTTCGTCTTGGCGGGCGAGTCGAACACGATCCGCTCGGGCCGGAATCCGGCCGCCAGCGCCCGGGCCAGCTCCCCGGCGGTGGCGACCTCGCAGCCCATACCGAGACCGTTCAGCTCCCTCAGCACCGGCACCAGGCAGTTGGCCTTCGCGGCGAAGGCGTGCAGGGCGCCGGGCGAGTCGGCGAAGGCGTTGTACAGGTCCGAAACGGTCGCGGCGACACCGTCGAGGTCGACGAACGCGACGAGCCGGGACGCCTCGGGGTCCAACAGCCCCTGCTGCACGGCCTGCTGGAGGATGCGTTCGCGCCGTGCGGCGGCGGAGGAGGACACAGCGGTCATGACGAGCCTTCCGGAGTCGGTCACGGAGTCCGGGCGGGGCCCGGCTGATGTCCAGGCTGCTCGTCGCGCACCGGCCGTGTCTTCGTCGCGTCGGCAGGAACAGGGCCGCCGCCACGGCGGCCGGGCCGGTCGATCGCACGTTCCGGGCCGCGTCGTTGTGCGTGCTCACGAAAGGGGCGCCCCACGATGGTGCGCGCACACGAAGGCGGCGTCCGCAGTGGTGCACGCGCGCACGGGTGGCAGCGGGGCGCCGCCTTCACTCCTTCCCCGTGCCGTGCTCCTGCAGCCGTAACTCCAGCTGAGCCAGCAGACGTGCGTCCGCACTGCCCAGGTCGAGCCCGCAGACCTCGGTGATCCGGCGCAGCCGGTAGCGCAGGCTGTTGGGGTGGATTGCGAGCGCACGAGAGGCGGCGGCCACGTCACCGAAGTGGTCCAGGTAGGCGCGCAGCGTCTCCACCAGTCGCCCACCGCTCTCCGCGTCGTGCGCGGCCAGCCGCGCCACCGACGTCCCCCGCGCCAACGCCACGTCCCGCAGTGCCTCCAGGACCTGCATGACGCCGACCGTGTCCGCGACGTCCGCGGTCCGGCCAACGGCACGCGGCCCCCGGGCGTACGTCAAGGCCCGTAGGGCCAGCTCGGCCGACCGGCGGGACTCGGCCGCCCGCGCCAGCCCTGGCACCACCTCGCCGAGCCCCACGCGCAGTTGCGTGCCGGTGGCCGCCGAGGCCCGCGCGACCAGCGAGGTGCCCAGCCGCTCCACCTCGCTGTCGGCCCGCTCCGGGTCGGGGTCGAGCGAGCTGACCAGCACCAGCAGCCGGCCGCCCGCCGGTACCACCACGGCCCGGTGCCCGAACGCGGCGCAGTGCAGCCCGAGCAACGCGTGCCACCGGGACGGGTCGCCGTCCGTGGCCGCAGCGGCCACGGCCAGGGCGGCGCACGGCGCCTGGGCCGTCAGCGCGGCCCGCTCCGCCAGCACCTCGGGCGATCCGCGGCCCTCCAGCAGAGCGCGCGCCGCGTCCTCCACCAATCGGCTGTCCGCACCGCGGGTGCGATGGTGAAGCAGGTGCCCGGCGGCAGTCCGGGCAGCCGCGCGCAGCACCTCGGACGCGTCCGGGGCCAGGGGCCGGCCCATGACCGCGGCCACCCACAAAGACCCCAGGACCTCACCGCCCGCCCGCACGGCGCACACCAGGCGCTCGGGATCCTCCCCCTGGGCCCGTCGGTACAGGACGTCGTCCGTCCCCCACAGGGCGGCGAAGAACCCCGCCTCCCGCATCGCCGACACGCGCCAGGGCGGCACACGGCGGCCGAGGATGGTCAGCCGGCGGATGTCGTCCACATCCTCCTCGGTCGAGGAGTACGCCAGCACGCGTGACTCGGTGTCCTCGACGGTCACCGCGCCACCGACGAGCGCGGCCACCGCGTCGGCGAGCCCGTTGAGGTCACCCGGGGCCAGGTCCGGGGCGGCGGGCAGCGGCGGCACCCCGGCCGAGGCGAGCCCGGCCCGCAGCACACCGACCAGCTGGGCCCAGGAGCACCAGGGGGTGCGGAACAGCACCGCCGTACCGGTCTCCCCGGCGGCCGAGCGCAGCGCCTCCGCGGCCCCACCGCGTCGGTCCGGCCCGAACACCACACCCGCGGCGCCGGCCTCACCGGCCCGGCGCAGCACGTCCACCGCATGGGCCGAGTCCGCGTCCACACCGACGGCGAGCAGCAGTTCGCGCGGCCGGACACCGGGGTCCAACGCATCAAGTACGGCGACACCCGTGACGGCCGCCGAGAGTCCGCCGGGTGCCGTGTCCAGTTCCACGGCGCCGGAGCCGACGACGGACAGCAACTGCTCCAAGGTCACCCGTAACTCGGCGGCGGCGCTCCACCCCGAGGACGCCCGAAGATCCGGCACGGTCCCCCCTTTCCCGCGCGCGTCCGCGCACGGACCGGCACACGCTGTCGGGAGGTACGACACCACACACCAGGTCTGCGCTCAACAGCGCACGCAGGCACGGGCAGGGGAACGGGCGCCCGTGCCCACCGCTACCCACACTGCGCCACGCCCTTGGTCCGAGGGCGACCGGGTGGGGCGTCAGATCACGGGACCACCGCCAACGGTTCCGGCTCCGGCCGGGGGTTCAGGCGGCCGGATCGTGCGAGCAGCGCGACACAGCCGGCGCAGAGCGCACCCGTCGACGCCAGCACCCACCACGTCAGCTCCGGGTGACCGAGGCGATGGGAGGCGTCCCACACCGCGCCTGTCGTCAGGTTCCCCACGGTGATGCCGAGCCCCGAGACGGTGTTGTAGAGCCCGTAGTGCGTGGCGACGAGCCGGCCGCCGGCGAGCGAGACGACGGTGTCCATCTCGAACGGGTACACCACGGCCGTGCCCAGCCCGAGCAGGGCCACCGCGGTGAACAGCGGCACCAGCGCCAGGGTCCGGTCCAGGAGGCCGGACCTGCTGCCCACCACCATGTCCGTCAGCACCAGGGGCAAGAAGGCCGCGCCCATGACAGCGATGCCGTAGACGATCGCACGCTGCGGGTGCCAGCGGCCCCGGGCCCATGCGGTGATCCTCAGCTGTCCGGCCACGGCCACGGCGGCGGACACCGCGAACAGAGCCGTGGTCACCGCGTCGCCGCTGCCCGGCGCCACCCGGTGAGCCTGGAGCGGCAGCGCCAGATAGACCTGGAAGGACAGGACGTAGGAGCCGATCATGGCCAGCGAGAACAGCAGGAAGGGACGGTTGCGGACGACGGTGCGCCAGTTGGCGAGCACTCCGCCCGGTTCGTCCGACGCGGTGGCCCTGCGGCCGGGCAGGAAGCGCAGCTGGACGACCGTCAGGGCGAGGAACAGCGTCGCCGCCACCGAGCAGACCAGCCGGAAGTCGGTGGCCAGCAGTGCCAGCCCGACGAGGGGGCCGACGAACATGCCGGCCTGGTAGAAGACATTGAAGGCGGCGAACGCCTCGAGCCGCCGCTCCCCCGCTTCCTGGGCGAGATAGGCCCGTACGGCGGGGTTGAACAGCGCCCCCGCGAATCCGGTCGCGGCCGAGGCCACGACGAGTGCGGGCAGGGCGTCGACGAAACCGAGGAGGCCGAAACCGGCGGTGCGCAGCAGGCACCCGGCGATGATCGTGGGCTTGTAGCCGAGCCGGTCGGCGAGCGTGCCGCCGACGAGGAACATGCCCTGCTGGGTGAAGTTGCGCACCCCCAGCACCAGGCCGACCGCCCAGGCGGCCATGCCCAGTCCGTCCGCCAGATGCACGGCCAGGTAGGGCATGAGCATGTAGAAGCCGGTGTTGATGGTGAACTGCTGGACCATCAACAGCCGGACGCACCCGTTGAAGGAGCGGAACTGCGTGACGAGGAGCCTCATCGGGCGACTCCCTCCGGCACCGTGACGTTCGTGCACCGGGTCCACCGCTCGACCACCCGGTCACCGCTGTGCGCGATCTCGTCCGGGTCGGCTGCCGGCCGGCTCCCCAGCAGGTCACGGGCGCGGCAGTAGTCGTCGCTGTAGACGGTGTTCCAGTAGCGGTGCACACCGTCGGGGAAGATCGCCACGATGCGGGTGTGCTCCGGCTGCGTACGGGCGATCCAGTTCGCCACGAGGGCGACCGCTCCCACGCTCCAGCCGCCGCTGGCGTAGTGGCCGCGGGCCAACCGGCGGCAGGTCCACACTGCCTCGCCGGGGCTCACCCAGTGCGCCTCGTCGAAGGCCGCGTGGTCGACGTTCCCGGGATGGATGCTGCTGCCCAGACCGCGCATGAGGCGCGGGCCGGCAGGCTGGCCGAACACGGTGGAGTGCACCGAGTCGACGCCGACGAGCCTCAGCTGCGGGTTGAACGTCCGCAGCGTGCGGGCGATGCCGGCCGAGTGGCCGCCGGTGCCGACGGCGGCCACCAGGACGTCGACCCGGCCGAGCTGGACGATCAGTTCGAGGGCGAGGGCGGCGTACGCGGCAACGTTGTCGGGGTTGTTGTACTGGTCGGGGCACCAGGCCGCGGGGGTGCGCGCGAGCAGTGCGCGGACCCGCTGCCGGCGCGCCTCCTGCCAGCCGCCCACCGGGTGCGGCTCGGTGACCGCCTCGACACGCGCCCCGAGCGCGCCCAGCTGGTGCACCATCAGCGGCTCCATGCCGGGGTCGGTGACCAGGGTGACCGGATGACCGTAGGTGATGCCGGCCAGGGCGAGACCGAGGCCGAGCGTGCCGCTGGTGGACTCGATCACGGGTGCGCCCGGTGCGAGATCGCCGCGCTTGCGGGCGGCGGCGACCATGTTGAGGGCCGCGCGGTCCTTGAGGCCGCCGGGGTTGGCGCTCTCCAGCTTGGCCCAGAAGCCGCGTCCGGGCGGATTGAAGGGCTCGCCCACCCACAGGACGGGGGTGTTGCCGACCATGCCCGCAGGCGACCGGCGCGGGGCTCCGGCCGGTTCGGGGAGTTCGTGCGCTGCGAGGAAGGAGCTGATGTCGCGCGAGGAGATGCCGCGCAGAGCTGTGCTCATGGAGTCGTCCTTCTGCGGCCCGTGGTTGCCATGGACCGTCGTGTGTGCCGTACGGAGCATGCGCAGAGCCCGGCGGCGTGGCACTTCCGGGGGTCACCCTCGGGGCACGGCCGGGGCGGCTCTGTCAGGTACGGCTGACGCAGACGAGGCGCAGCAGGTGCAGTCCGCCGGAATGCGGCGGGGGTTCTGGGCCCGACCTGCCCGGCGGTGCGCCGGGCAGCAGAAGGTCGCCCGCGCGGCCGGCCCGTGCGAGGACGAGCAGCAGCATCGCCAGGATCAGGGCCGCCGAGGGTCCCCGCAGGTCGGCCGGCCGGTCGGCCGGGTCGCAGCAGGCGGTGCCGTGGCCGGGGTGTTCGCCGGCGTCGTGGTCCGCGGAACAGGCCGCAGCGTCGGATCCGAGCGGCGGGACGCGGACGCTCGGCGCCGCACTCGTCATCGCCATGGTCTCCGCCACGGTATGCGAGTGGGCGTCAGCGTGGTGCAGGGCGCAGGAGACGACGTGGGCCATGAGCATCAGCGCCAGGCCCACGAGGAGAGCAAGGGCCGGCGAACGCCTCTCCAGACGGCCGGCCGATTCCTGCGGCATGCGAAAGATCGTAGGCAGCTCGACACGGTATGGCAGCTTTCGGCGACGTTCGGGTGAATTCTCGGAGTTCCTGGTGAGGCGGAACCCGAACTGGCCACCGCACTGTGTCCGCGTCCGACCCCGGCTAGGGCCGGTAGACCATCCCCGGCTGGGCCTTGGCCGGGGCGAGCAGCTGCGACACCGTGACGATCGTGTAGCCGCGCTGTTCGAGCGCCTTGAGGATCCCCGGGACGGCGGGCACGGTGCCCTTGTGCAGGTCGTGCAGCAGGATGATGCCGTCGCGGTGAGTCTGGTCGAGCACCCGCTTGGTGATCAGGGCCGAGTCGGTCGTCTCGTAGTCCTTGGCCGTGACGCTCCACAGCACCTGTGCGAGGCCCAACTCCTTGCAGATCTTGGCCACCTCACGATTGGTGCGGCCCTGCGGCGGACGCATGAGGGTGGGCCTGCTGCCGGTGATCTTCTCGATGGCGTCCTGCGTGCGGGTCAGCTCCTGACGGGCGTCGTCCGTGTCGATCTGCGTGAGGATCTTGTGGTTCCAGGTGTGGTTGCCGATTTCGTGCCCCTCGTCCGAGATACGGCGGAGGATCTCGGGGTACTTCCCGATGTGCCCCTCGCCCTGCACGAAGAACGTCGCGTGCAGATGCTCCCGCTTCAGGATGTCCAGCAGCCTGGGCGTCGTCGGGCTGGGGCCACCGTCGAAGGTGAGGGCCACGCACTTCGCCTTGCGGCAGTCGACCGCTCCGGCCGCCACCGATCCCGATGCCTTGTCCCGGGCGGCGCGCGGCGACGTGTGATCGTACGTCGTGATCGTCAGGGCGATCGTCACCGCGACGATCAGGACGACGGTCACGGCCGTCACGAGAGCGAGGATTATGCGCGACCGCCGCCTTCGATACCAGGGCACGGGAAGCCTTTCACTGGATCAGGTGAATACCGACGTGCTTAGTGACGGGTTTTCCGATCCTTTGGTTCATCAGCCGGCAAGGTTGCACGGGGCGGGCGACGCGCTGAGGAAGACGCTGGAGGACGCCGCCGGCCACAACCCGGCCATCGAGATCAACGACCAGCAGGCATCCGGGACGACTTCAGCAGCACGATCAGCTCGGCGCTTGGGGGGCGTCGACACGGTGGCCATGTCGGTCGCGGAACGCCGTCGCGAGATCGGCGTGCTGCGGGCGATCGGCATGGACCGCGGAGGCGTCAAGCGCATGGTCCAGCACGACTCTGGCATCGGGACATGTGGCGGTGGTGTACGCCGGCCGGGCCCACGACGACCCGGGTCGGTTGCCGTGTGCGGGCGGCCGGCGTAGCGGCGCACGACCCCGCCGGGGACCCGACGGGGCCCGGCGATCCGCTGCTCGGCCCGCCGGGCCGCCCAGGGGAACGGAGCGGAGCGGGTCAGCGGCGCCGGGGCGGGCGTTTTCGCAGTGGCCGGGCGATGCTTATGAGCGAGCAGCCCTGCGAGCAGGCCGGGAGGCGCGGCCAGGTGATAGCCGTCAATCCGCTGAACAGTGCCTCGGTGCTGGCCGCCTTCGGCGCGATCGGCGTCCTGGCGGTGATCTTCGCGGAGTCCGGTCTGCTGGTCGTCGGCTTCGTCCTGCCCGGTGACACCCTGCTGTTCCCGGCCGGTGTGCTGTGCGCCGGCAGTGCGGATCAGCCGCCCCGGCTGGCGTTGTGGCAGGTGCTGCTGTGCGCGGCGGTCGGGGCGGTGGCGGGCGGGCAGGTCGGGTATCTGATCGGGCGGCACGGCGGACGGGCGCTGCTGGCCCGCACCTCCAGCGGGCGGGTGAAGGCGGCGGCCGCCCGCGCCGAGGAGCTGCTGGCCCGCTACGGCTACGGGAAGGCGCTGGTCATCGGCCGGTTCGTGCCGTTACTGCGGACGGTGCTGCACCCCGTGGCCGGTGTGCTCGGGGTACCTGTGCGGACCTTCACCCTCTGGCAGACCGTGGGCGGGGTGCTGTGGTCGCAGCTGCTCGTCCTCGCCGGTTACACCCTCGGTACGTCGGTCCCGCATATCGACGACTATCTGCTGCCGCTGGTCGCCGTGGTCGTCGCCCTGTCGATGCTGCCGCTCCTGTTCGAGGCCCGCCGGGCCCGCCGCGAAGGGCGTGCCCGCCGCTGAGCGCTCCGCTGAGAGTGCCACGCTGTCCCGTCCAGATCGGTGTCGGCCACCCTCGGCGGATCGTCGGGCAGGACCGTGAACGTCCCGCACCGAGCCCTTCTGGTACACGGACGGGCCTGATCGTGTCCTCCGCGGGCTCACACCTCGCCGAGGAAGCCGGGGTCGGCCGGGCCCAGCTGCCGGGCGGAGTCGGCGGCCATGCCGAGGACTTCCCGCATCGGCACCGCACGCCGGGTGGTCGCGTCGAGATCCTCGTGCGCTTCCTTGGTCCACAGGGGCGGAAAGACGGCGATGCCCTGATCGAGGTCGAGGGCCGCCGCCTCCTCGCGCCGGCCCGGCCGGCGCAGCCCGTCGTAGAACGTCTCCAGCCGACCGGACAGCAGCCACCACACCCAGGCGGAGTGCCCCATGTCCAGCGCCTCCCACTCCAGGGTGTCGGGCGCGAAGTACGTCATCTGTCCGGGCGCGCCGGGGCGGCCGGCGCGGGCCGGGTCGTGGCCGTTGAGGCAGAACACGCCGCCGAGCACGTCGTGGCCGACGACGAGCCCGTCCGCCGGGTACCAGCCGGGGTCGGGCTGCTCGGGGAAGGCGTTGACCCGGCCGAGGCTCGGCAGCCCGCTCGCGGCCGAGCCCGCGCCGTACACCCGTACCCATCCCTCGTCCAGGAGGAGCCCGCCGCAGTGCAGGGTCAGCGCGCCGAGCACCGAGCGCGCGGTGACCTGGAGCTGCAGCAGACAGCGGCGGCCCTCGTCGGGATCGGCGGGCAGGACCCGGACGGGTACGGCGCTCGCGGCGAAGGCCTGCCGGAGTTCCGGCCAGGCGGGATCGTTCACCTGGACCAGTTCGTCGATCTCTCGCATCCGAGGATGCTCTCAGGCCGGGTCCGGCGACCCGGCACCGGGCACATCAACGGGGCTTGCGGCGCTTGCGGTTCGGGCGGCGGGGGCGGTGGACCGTGTCCATCTCCCCTATCCCGGCGCGGACATGGGCCGGATCGCCGGGCCGGGAACTCCCGGCGCACCACCAGGACGCGCGTCCGGCGTCCTCGGTCACGTGCATCCCGAGCCCGTGCAGGGTGCACACGGGCCAGGCCTGCCACAGGCGCTCCATGACCGTCTCCTGCGCGGCCTCGGCCACGACCCGGAGGGCTCCGGCGGCGGAACCGGCCGGCCACAGGGGGTTGCCGTGCGAGTAGCCGTCCGCGAAGGCGACGTGGCACCGCTCCGCCTCGTCGTCCTCCGCGAAGCCCGGGTACGCGACGAGACGCAGCGGCTGCTGCTCGGGCAGGGTCACGGCCAGGTCCCGGTTGACGGCGGCCAGCGCCTCGTCCCAGAGCGGATGTTCGCCGGCCGTGACGAAGCGCGGCTCGGGCAGGCCGAAGGGCGAAGGATGCATGGGCCCATCCTCTCAGCCGGTCACAGGGCTACTCTGGCGTCTCCCGCACCAGCCGACCGACCAGCGGAGCCGCGAGATGCCTGTACGCCGTGTGGTGCCCGTTCTCCAGTCGACCGCGCTGCCGCAGAGCGCCGCGTTCTATGGGGTGCTGGGGTTGGAGGAGGTCATGAACCACGGCTGGATCATGACGCTGGCCTCCGCCGAGAACCCGGCCGTGCAGCTCAGCCTGATGACCGAGGACCGCACCGCACCCGTCGCCCCGGACCTGAGCATCGAGGTCGAGGACGTCGACGCGGCTTACGCGGCGATGCGGGACCGCGGCGCGGAGATCGTGCACCCGCTGACGGACGAGGAGTGGGGCGTGCGACGGTTCTTCGTGCGCGATCCGGGCGGCCGGGTGGTGAACGTGCTCAGCCATCGCTGACCCCGGCCGGGCGGGCCGACGAGGCGTTCTGGACGGGCCGGTGACGATCCGTGAGACTGGGCCGGGTCCCACGTTCCGCGCCCCGGCCCTTCAGGAGGGTGACCCATGGATGAGGAAGCCCCGCGCGTCGAACTCACTCCCGAGGCCGCGGACCTGGTGCGGCGGCTGCACACCGAGCACGGTCCGCTGATGTTCCACCAGTCCGGCGGCTGCTGCGACGGCAGCGCGCCCATGTGCTATCCGGACGGCGAGTTCCGCACCGGCGGCTCTGACGTGCTGCTGGCGGAGCTGACGGTCGACGGTGTCGCCGAGCCCGTCACCTTCTGGATGTCCCGGAGCCAGTACGAGGCCTGGAGCCACACCCGGCTGATCGTGGACGTGGTACCCGGACGGGGCAGCGGCTTCTCGCTGGAAGCACCCGAGGGGGTGCGTTTTCTCACCCGTTCTCGCGTAGTCGACGCCTAGTCGGCCCGGCGGTCGCCGCCCTCTGGTCCACTGCCCCGTAACCGTACGACGACCCGTACGGCACGGACAGTTGACGAGACATCAGGGGGCACGGTGATCAGACGTCACAGGCGTTCGGCAGCGGGCAGAGCGGTTCTCACGGTTGTCACGGCGTTCGGCGTGCTGGCCGGTGCGGCCCTGGCGGGGGCGGCACCGGCCGGTGCCGTCCCGGACGGCAAGCGGATCGCGCCCGGTGTCACCTACCGGCAGTTCGACGTCGACGCGGCCGCGGGCCCGGCACACGCCCATCTGCTCACGGTCGACCTGGCCGATCCGCACGTCCGCGTGGACCTGCTGTACCCCGGCGCGGTGGCGGCCCGGGCCACCGTCTCCCGGATGGCGGACTCGGCCGGGGCGGTCGCGGGGGTCAACGGTGACTTCTTCAACATCACCGAGACCCAGCACCCGGGCGTGGCGGCCACCGGCGCGAGCGTGGGACCGGCGATCGCGGACGGGCAGGTGCTCAAGGCGGCGGTGCCGATGGGCCAGCGCTTCGGGCCAGCGCTGCCGCCGGGCACGAGCACACGGGACGTCTTCGGTGTGGGCATCGACCGGCGGGCCCGGCTGGACCGCCTGTCCCTCGCCGGCAGCGTGGACACGCCGGACGGCACGTTCCCGCTGAAGGGCCTCAACCAGTACGCGCTCCCGGAGAACTCCGTCGGCGCCTTCACCGCACGGTGGGGCAGCGTCTCCCGGATGCGTGCCGTGTGCGGCACCGACACCCAGCGGTCGGCGCCGTGCAGCACCGACACCTACGAGGTGAGGGTGCGGGGCGGCCGGGTGGTCTCCGCCTCCGACAGCCCGGGCAGCGGGCCGATCCCGGCGGGCACCACGGTCCTGGTGGGCCGCGAGGAGGGTGCGCGGCGGCTGCGCAAGCTCTCCGTCGGGGATGCCGTGAGCGTGACGCACAGGCTGGTGGCGGCCTCGTCCGGGGTGCCGTACGCCTTCGCGATCGGCGGCTTCCCGGTCGTCGAGAACGGCGAGGCGCTGTCCGGCCTGGACAACACCACCTCGGCGGTGCGCACGGTCGTGGGCTTCAAGGGCGGCGGACGGCGACTGCTGATCCTGGCGCTCGACGGAGCCGCCGAGTACCGCACCGGTATGACGGTCGCGGAGGAGGCCGACACCATGCGCTCGCTGGGTGCGTCCACCGCGTTCAACCTCGACGGCGGCGGCTCGACAGAGCTCGTCACCCGCGACGACGGGGCGAGCGCCGTGACGGTCCGCAACCACCCGAGCGGCGGCGCCGAGCGCCCTGTCGCCAACGGCATCGGGGTCTTCTCGGCCGGCTGATCTCAGGGCCGCAGACCACTCACCAGGTCGGCCGTCGTCATGAGCCCGCTGTGGATGGTGGGCGCCATGCTCGTGCCGGCCAGGAAGAAGCCGAGCAGCATGCAGACCAGAGCGTGGGAGATCTTCAGCGAGCAGTTGCGAATGAAGATCACGGCCAGGATCAGGAGCAGCACGACCGCAGAGACGGGAATGACCACCAGGAACCTCCTCCGCCACGCCCCTTGAGTGGCGTTTCGGCCGCAAGTGTGGCGTAGCGGAGGGTTCGTCCGGGCGGCTGACGCGTCCCCCAAACGGGTGATGTTATGCGGCGGGGCGGGCGTCGAGGAAGTTCTCCAGGCCCGCCAGGTCGTCGGTGTTGAGGTAGTCGACACCGGCGGCGAGCAGTTCCGTCCACAGGGCGTCGCGGGCGGGGCCCGCGACGTCCGGGGTGGCCCAGAACCGCACCTGCTGCCCGCGCGCGTGCGCGGCGGTGGTGATGCTCCGCAGCTTCTGCCGCTCGGCGTCGGGGAACGCGCCCGCGCCCGACCAGGTGAAGTTCTGCGACCAGTTGTCGCTGATCAGCGAGATGAAGGTGGCCGGGGCGGTGCCGCCGAGGTCGGTGAGCCGGCCGTCGTAGAAGGCGCGCCGCTCGTCCTGCGCCTGCATGGGGATGCGGGCGGCGCGGTCGCCGGAGATGACGGCGGTGACCGGCCCGGGGTGCACGCGGCCGTGCGCGTACCGGGTGAACAGGTGCGGGTAGCGGCGCAGATGGCGGTCGAGCTCGAGGTACGTCGAGGAGCCCTCGGTCTTGATGTCGATCAGAAGCTGCAGCGGCCTGCGCCAACCCCGGTACACCGAGCCGTGATTGGCCCGGACCCGGGCGGCGAGCGGGTCGAGGTAGAGGGATTCGAGGGTGCGGGAGGGGTCCAGCTCGGAGCTGTCGTGCCCGATCAGGAGCTGGTCACCGACGAGGAAGATGTCGGCCTCGACGCTGTTGAAGCGGTGGTCGAGCGCGTCGAACAGCGGCCGGGGATGCTCGTAGTCGTTGTGGGCGTGTGCGTTCCACAGCGGGTGCGGACCGCGCTGTGCGGGGCCCGCCCAGACCTGCGAGGCGGGCAGGGCGACCGCGCCGGCGAGGGCGGCGCCGAGGGTGGTGAGGGCTCTGCGACGGGTGGTGAGGGCCATGCTCTGCCTCCCTTGAGGTGCCGGATGGGACCGAAGGGAGTATGCGTGGCCGCGCCGTCGAAGAGGCCTTGTCCCGCGGGGAGTTGGCGCGTTGTTCACTTCTGCGGAGCATGCGCACGGAAAAGCCCGCCCCAGGTGGGGCGGGCTTCACACGGGTTGTGTCAGGGTGCCTGGAGGTCGACCAGTTCGGCCAGCGCCTCCCGGTGGGCACCGGTCGTGCCGTAGGCGATCGAGTCCGCCTTGGCCCGCTTCAGATACAGGTGGATCGGGTGTTCCCAGGTCATCCCGATGCCGCCGTGCAGCTGCAGCGCCTCCTCGGCGGCGTGGACGGCGACCGGGGCGGCGTAGGCCTGGGCGACGGCGACCGACACATCCGTGTCCGTGCCGGAGGCCAGCGCGTCGGCCGCGGCACGCGCGGCCGCCCGTAGGTTGACGACCTCCAGCCACAGCTGCGCGAGCCGGTGCTTGAGCGCCTGGAAGCCACCGACCGGCCGGTTGAACTGCTTGCGCTCCTTGAGATAGCGCACGGTCTCGGTCAACGCCCAGTCGGCGACGCCGAGTTGCTCGGCGGCGAGCAGTCCGGCGGCGGCGCGCAGGGCGCGTCGTACGGCGGGTTCGGCGGCGCCGATACGACGGCCGGACGCGCCCTCCAGCCGTACCGTCGCCAGCGGCCGGGTCAGGTCGAAGGAGATCTGCGGGGTGACGGTCGCGGCGTCCGCGGCCACGGCGTACAGGCCGCCGTCCTCGGCCGGGACGAGCAGGACGTCGGCGACGGCCGCGTCGGCGATGCCGGTCAGCTCCCCGTGCAGAGTGCCGTTTTCCAGTCGCACGGCCTTGAACGCGGCGCCCGGAGCCGAGTGCAGGCCGACCGCGAGGGCGCCGATGGTGCGCCCGGAGGCCAGCTGTGCCAGCAGTTCCTCGTCACCGCAGGCCAGCAGGGCCTCGGTGGCGACGACGGCGCTGGTGAGGTACGGCACGGGAGCGACCGCTCGCCCCAGCTCCTCCAGGACGACGGCGACTTCGCGGGCGGAGGCGCCCTGGCCGCCCTGTTCCTCGGGCACCAGGAGCCCGGCCAGGCCCATGCCTTCGGCGAGGGACTTCCACAGGGCGAGGTCGTGCGGGGTGTCCGACTCGGTGCGGGCGATGACGTCCGCCGGCGGGCAGTGGTCCGTGAGGAGGTCGCGGACGGCGGCGCGCAGCGCCTCTTCCTCCTCGGAGTACAGCAGGTCCGGCGCTTTTGTCATCGGGCCAGGTCCTTCCATGCGACGTCCTTGTCGGTGCGCGGCTCGGCGGGCAGGCCGAGGACCCGCTCGGCGACGATGTTCAACAGGACCTCGCTGGTCCCGCCCTCGATGCTGTTGCCCTTGGAGCGCAGATAGCGGTAGCCGGCGTCGCGGCCGGTGAAGTCGACCAGCTCGGGACGGCGCATGGTCCAGTCGTCGTACAGCAGGCCCTCCTCGCCACGGAGTTCGACCTCCAGGCCGCTGATCTCCTGGTTGAGGCGGGCGAAGGCGAGCTTCATGCCGGAGCCCTCGTAGCCGGGCTGGCCGGCGACGAGCTGCTGGCGCAGGCGTTCGGCGGTGAGCCGGGAGACCTCGGCCTCGACCCACAGCTTCAGCAGGCGCTGGTGCAGTTCGTGGGTGCGCAGCTCGGGACGCTCGCGCCAGGTCCTGGCGACCGGGCCGATCATGCCGCCCTCGCGGGGCAGCCGCATGCCGCCGATGGCCACGCGTTCGTTGTTGAGCGTGGTCTGGGCGACCCGCCAGCCGTTGCCGACCTCGCCGAGCCGGCAGGCGTCCGGGATGCGGACGTCGGTGAGGAAGACCTCGTTGAACTCGGCCTCGCCGGTGATCTGGCGCAGCGGCCGGACCTCGACGCCGGGGTCGGTCATGTCGCAGAGGAAGTAGGTGATGCCGGCGTGCTTGGGCGCGCTCGGGTCGGTGCGGGCGATGAGGATGGCCCAGCGGGCGTTGTGCGCGCCGGACGTCCACACCTTCTGCCCGTTGACGACCCAGGTGTCGCCTTCCCGCACGGCCCGGGTGCCGAGGGCGGCCAGGTCGGAGCCGGCGCCGGGCTCGCTGAACAGCTGGCACCAGACCTCCTCCCCCGTCCACAGCGGCCGCAGATAGCGCTGCTTCTGCTCCTCCGTGCCGTACTTCAGGATGGTCGGCGCGGCCATGCCGAGCCCGATGCCGTTGCGGCGCGAGTCGTTGTCGGGGGCGCCCGCGGCCTCCAGCTCGGCGTCCACGACGGCCTGGAGGTGGCGGGGCGCGCCCAGTCCGCCGAGGCCCTCCGGGTAGTGCACCCAGGCGAGGCCGGCGTCGAAGCGGGCCCTGAGGAAGTCCAGGCGGTCGGTGCTCGCCGGGGGATGCTGGGTCAGCAACTCCCGTGTGCGGCGGCGCAGTTCTTCGGCGTCGGTCATGCTGCTCCCTCCATCACGACGGCGATCCGGCCGATGGAGCGACCGTCCGCCACCTTCTGCACGGCCGCGGCCGCCTCGCTCAGCGGCACCCGCTCGCTCACCAGTGGCCTGATCGCGCCCCGGGCGGCCAGCTCGGTCAGTTCCTCGTGGCAGCGCAGGATGAGCTTCGGGTTCTTGGTGGCGTACAGGCCCCAGTGCAGGCCGAGGATCGAGTAGTTCTTCACCAGCGCGTGGTTGAGGGCCGGGCTGGGGATGGTGCCGCTCGCGAAGCCGACCACGACGATCCGGCCCTCGAAGGCGACGAGCTTGGCGGACTGGGCGTAGGCCTCGCCGCCCACGGGGTCGTAGATCACGTCGGCGCCCCGGCCGCCGGTGGCCTCCTTCACGGCCGCGATCACGTCCTCGGAGCGGCGGTCGACCACCACGTCACAGCCCAGCTCGCGGGCCACGGCGGCCTTGTCCGCGCCGCCGACGACTCCGATCACGGTGGCCCCGGCCGCCTTGCCCAGCTGGACGGCGGCGCTGCCGACTCCTCCGGCGGCGGCGTGCACCAGCAGGGTCTCGCCCGCCTCCAGGCGGGCCCGGCGGTGCAGGCCGAACCAGCCGGTCTGGTAGCCGATGTGCAGCGCGGCGGCCTCGGCGTCGTCCAGCGCCTCGGGCGCGGGCAGCAGGGCACGGGCGTCGGCGAGGGCGTATTCGGCGAAGCCGCCGTAGGGCAGCGCGGGGTTGGCGATCACCCGGCGGCCGTCCTCGGTCTCGCCGCAGATCTCCACGCCGGGCGTGAACGGCAGCGGCGGGCGTGCCTGGTACTGCCCCCGGCACAGCAGCGCGTCCGGGAAGTTGATGTTGGCGGCACGCACGCGCAAGCGCACCTGGCCGTCGCCCGGCGTGGGCGGCTCCACCTGCGTCAGGCGCATCACCTCACTCGGCTCGCCGTTCTCGTGCACTTGCCATGCCTGCATGCGGGGCCTCCAGGGACTGCTTCGTCTGACCGGGTCCGATCGCATACTAAGCGGTCGCTTGCCGATCAGGGAACAGTCGGCCGCGTCACTTCCGCCTGGGCCGTGCCCGCACGTGCATCCGCTCGCCCTGCGGCCCGAACAGACTGAGGAACTCCACCGGCCCCTGGCCCGTCGACCCGAACCAGTGCGGCACGCGCGTGTCGAACTCTGCGGCCTCCCCCGCCGACAGCACGACGTCGTGCTCACCGAGGACCAGCCGCAGCCGGCCGGAGAGCACATACAGCCACTCGTAGCCCTCGTGGGTGCGCGGGTCCGGCTCCTGCTTCCGCTGCGGTTCCAGCACCTTGAAGGCCTGCAGGCCGCCCGGCTGGCGGGTCAGCGGCCAGTGGGTGCGCCCGCCCCGCACGATCGGCTCGGACCGCACCCGCGGGTCCCCCACCGGTGGCGCGCCGACCAGCTCGTCCAGCGGCACCTGGTGGGCCTGCGCGATCGGCAGCAGCAGTTCGAGGCTGGGCTTGCGCAGGCCGGACTCCAGCCGGGAGAGGGTGCTGACCGAGATGCCGGTGGCCTCGGACAGCGCGGCCAGGGTCACCTCCCGCTCCTTGCGGATGCGTCGCAGCCGGGCGCCCACTTCGGCCAGTACGTCGTCTGTGCTCATGGCGACCATTGCAGGAACGGCAAATACGTTTGTCAATGCCGCAGCAGCCGAGCGACCGTCGCGGCATGACCCGGAACACCGAGAACAACAGGTACGAAGCAGTCGTCGTCGGCGGCGGGGCCGCCGGTCTGTCCGCCGCGCTGGTCCTCGGCCGCGCCCGGCGCCGCACGCTGGTCGTGGACACGGGCGAGCCGCGCAACGCGCCGTCCGCGTACATGCGGGGCTATCTCTCCCGGGACGGCATGTCCCCGGCCGAGTTCCTGGCCATCGGCCGCGAGGAGATCGCCCGCTACGGAGTGGAGCTGGTGCGGGACCGGGTCGTGGACGCGGCCAGGGACGAGGACTTCACCGTCGTACTCGCGAGCGGAGGGACGGTCCGGGCCCGGCAGTTGGTGATCGCCACGGGGCTGAAGGACGAGCTGCCGGACGTCCCGGGGCTGGCCGAGCGGTTCGGCCGGGACGTGGTGCACTGCCCGTACTGCCACGGCTGGGAGGCCCGCGACCTGCCGACCGGGGTGCTCGCGACCTCGCCGCTGAGCGTGCACCAGGCGCTGATGGTCACCCAGTGGTCCAAGGACGTGCGGTTCTTCCTGCACGAGGTGAGCGAGTCGCAGCTGACGGACGACGACCTGCGCCGGCTGGCCGCCGCCGGGGTCGCGGTCGTACCCGGCAAGGTCGCGGAAGTCCTCGTCGCCGGCGACCGGCTCACCGGGGTCCGGCTCGAAGACGGCACGGTCCACGACCGAGAGGTGATGTACGCCGCCCCACGCGCCGTACCGAACAACCACCTGCTGGTGCGGCTGGGCGCCGAGCTGCGCGAGACGCCGTTCGGCGCCTATCCGGTGATCGACGAGCGGGGCCTGACGACCGTGCCCGGCCTGTGGGCGGCGGGCAACGCGAGCGGATTCGCCGAACAGGTGATCAACGCGGCGAGCCGGGGGTACCGGGCAGGGGCGGCGATCAACGGGGAGCTGCTGATGGCCGACCTCGACTCCGTCCGGGTGTAGCCGCCGCTCCCCCGGTGCACGATGACTGCATGCTGCTGACCCGGCTCGCCCAGGTGTCCCGGGAGGTCGCCGCGACGGCGGCCCGGTCCCGCAAGACGGCGCTGCTCGCCGAGTTGTTCCGGGAGGCGGAGGCGGACGACGTGCCGATCGTCATTCCGTACCTGGCCGGACGGCTGCCGCAGGGCCGGCTCGGCGTCGGCTGGAAGGTGCTCAGCCGCCCGGTGCCGCCGGCCGGCGCGCCCACGCTCACGGTCCGGGAGGTCGACGCCCTGCTCAGCGAGCTGGGCAAGGTGTCGGGGCCGGGCTCGCAGGCACAGCGGGTCCGGCTCGTCGGCGAGCTGATGGGCGCGGCCACCGAGGAGGAGCAGCGTTTTCTGCTCGGCCTGCTCACCGGCGAGGTGCGGCAGGGCGCGCTGGACGCGGTCGCCGTGGAGGGCCTCGCGCAAGCGACCGGTGCCGACCCGACCGCGGTACGCCGTGCGGTGATGCTCGCCGGGTCGCTGCAGACGGTCGCGCAGGCCCTGCTCGCGGAGGGGCCCGGGGCGCTGGAGCGGTTCCGGCTCACCGTGGGCCGCCCGGTGCTGCCGATGCTGGCGCACAGCGCGTCCTCGGTGGCCGAGGCCGTGGAGAAGCTGGGCGCCTGCGCGGTGGAGGAGAAGCTGGACGGCATCCGGGTGCAGGTCCACCGGGACGGCGACCTGGTCCGGGTGCACACCCGGACCCTGGACGACATCACCGACCGGCTGCCCGAAGTGACCTCCGCCGCACGGGAGTTGCGGGGCGAGCGGTTCATCCTGGACGGCGAGGTGATCTCCTTCGACGCGGCCGGGCGGCCCCGGTCCTTCCAGGAGACGGCGGGCCGGGTCGGCTCCCGCACGGATGTGGCGAAGGCCGCCGGGCAGACCCCGGTCTCCCCCGTCTTCTTCGACGTCCTGTCGGTCGACGGCACCGATCTGCTGGACCTGCCCTTCGCCGAGCGGCACGCGGAGCTGGCCCGGCTGGTGCCCGAGCCGATGCGGGTGCGCCGGACGGTCGCCTCGGGGCCGGGGGACATCGCGGAGGCGGAACGGTTCCTCGCCGAGACCCTGGCCCGCGGGCACGAGGGCGTGGTGGTCAAGGCGCTGGACGCGCCGTACAGCGCAGGCCGGCGCGGCGCCGCCTGGCTGAAGGTCAAGCCCGTGCACACCCTCGACCTGGTGGTGCTGGCCGCCGAGTGGGGCCACGGCCGCCGCAAGGGCAAGCTCTCCAACCTCCACCTGGGTGCCCGCAACCCCGACGGCAGCTTCGCCATGCTGGGCAAGACCTTCAAGGGCATGACCGACGCGATGCTCGCCTGGCAGACCGAGCGGCTGCAGGAGCTGGCGGTCGAGGACAACGGCTGGGTGGTCCGGGTCCGCCCCGAACTCGTCGTGGAGATCGCCTACGACGGACTCCAGCGCTCCTCCCGCTACCCGGCCGGCGTCACCCTCCGCTTCGCCCGCGTGGTCCGCTACCGCGAGGACAAACGGCCCGAGGAGGCCGATACCGTGGAGGCCCTGCTGGCGGCCCACCCGGAGGTCAGGCCATGACGGTGCGCGCGACGAAGCGCAGCGCGGGACTGCTGTTGTTCCGGCATACCGATGAGGGACTGGAGGTATTGCTCGGCCATATGGGTGGTCCGCTCTGGGCGAAGAAGGACGCCGGTGCGTGGACCGTCCCCAAGGGCGAGTACGAGCCCGACGAGCCCGCCTGGGAGGCCGCCCGGCGCGAGTTCCAGGAGGAGCTGGGGGTGGCGCCGCCCGACGGGAAGGCCGTACCGCTGGGCGAGGTGGCGCAGCGCAACGGCAAGGTCGTCACGGCGTGGGCCGTCGAGGCGGACCCGGACCTGAGCGGCTTCAGCCCCGGCACCTTCACCATGGAGTGGCCGCCGCGGTCCGGCCGGATGCAGGAGTTCCCGGAACTGGACCGCGTGGCGTGGCTCGGCCTGGACCGGGCCCGGGAGCTGATCATCACGGCGCAGACCGCGTTTCTCGACCGGCTGGCGGAGCACTCGGCCTGAAGGGACGCCACGCGTTGCGTACGGCCGTACCGCGCGCGAAGGTCTAAGCAAGCCCGCTCCCAGGGAGGTCAGCCATGCCCATCGCGACGGTGAACCCGGCGAACGGCGAGACGCTCAAGACGTACGAGCCCATGGGCGAGGAAGAGCTGGAACGCCGGCTCCAGCTCGCCGAGGCCACGTTCCGCACCTACCGGACGATGTCGTTCGTCGACCGTGGCCGGCTGCTGCTGAGGGCCGCCGATCTGCTGGACGAGGACCGGCAGGAGGTCGCCAGGGTGATGACCACCGAGATGGGCAAGCCGATCAAGCAGGCCCGCGCGGAGGCCGCGAAGTGCGCCAAGGCGATGCGCTGGTACGCCGAACGCGCCGAGGGACTGCTGGCCGACGAGGAGCCCGCCGAGGCGGACGTGACGGACTCCGGCGCGTCCCGGGTCCGGGTGCGGTACCGGCCGCTGGGACCCGTCCTCGCGGTGATGCCCTGGAACTTCCCGCTCTGGCAGGTGATCCGGTTCGCCGCGCCCGCGCTGATGGCGGGCAACGTGGGCCTGCTCAAGCACGCCTCCAACGTCCCCCAGACGGCGCTGTACCTGGAGGACCTGTTCCACCGGGCGGGCTTCACGGAGGGCTGTTTCCAGACGCTGCTGATCGGCGCGGGCGCGGTGGACGACATCCTGCGCGACGAGCGGGTGAAGGCGGCGACGCTCACCGGCAGCGAGCCGGCGGGCCGGGCGGTGGCCTCCACCTGCGGGGAGATGATCAAGAAGACGGTGCTGGAGCTGGGCGGCAGCGACCCGTACGTCGTGCTGCCCTCCGCCGACCTGGACCGGGCGGCCGAGGTGGCGGTCACCGCGCGCGTGCAGAACAACGGGCAGTCCTGCATCGCCGCCAAGCGGTTCATCGTGCACACCGATGTCTACGACGCCTTCGCCGAGAAGTTCGTCGCGGGTATGAGGGCGCTCAAGGTCGGTGATCCGCTGGAGGAGGACACCGAGGTCGGGCCGCTCTCCAGCGAGCAGGGGCGAAAGGATCTGGAGGAGCTGGTCGACGACGCACGGCGCAGCGGGGCCGAGGTGATGTGCGGCGGCGAGCGGCCGGACGGGCCGGGCTGGTACTACCCGCCGACCGTGCTGGCCGGGATCACCCGCGAGATGCGCATCCACCGGGAGGAGGCGTTCGGGCCGGTCGCCACCCTGTACCGGGCCGGCGACCTGGACGAGGCGCTGCTCATCGCCAACGACTCGTTGTTCGGGTTGAGTTCCAATGTGTGGACACGGGACGAGAGCGAGGTGGAGCGGTTCACACGCGACCTGGAGGCCGGTTCGGTGTTCGTCAACGGGATGACGGCCTCGCATCCGGCGTTCCCGTTCGGCGGGGTCAAGCGGTCCGGGTACGGGCGTGAGCTGTCCGGGCACGGGATCCGCGAGTTCTGCAACATCACCACGGTTTGGCAGGGTGCGTGAGCGCTGCGCGGCTACCATCCCCTTTTGTGACCCGCGAAGTGACCCTGCCTCTGATCGTCGACGACCGCGGTACCTTGCAGGTGTCTGCGGCCGACGTGAGTAAGTTGCTGCGGACCGTGGGCGGGCGGTGGCTGCGGCTTGTCGAGGCCGGGGAGCCGGGGTTGGACGAGGACACGGTTGCTGCGCTGACCATCGAGCTGGCCAAGCTGGCCGATCGCATTGATGTGGCGTGCATTGCGCACAGCAGTGGGGCGCCTTAGCCCGACGGAGTCCAGAACATTCCCTCGTATGCCTGAAGCAGGCTTCCGTAGGTACGGCGGGGCGAAGAGGTCGAAGAAGGCGCACGCGGCGGCACCGAAGCCGTAGCGATGCGGAGGCGGGGTAGACCTGGCAGCCCGCCAGGGGGACATACGTCCGGAAGCCGTCCTCGGCCACGCCGCCGGCCCGGGCGAAGCCGGTCAGGTCCCGTGCCGCCGATTCCACGGCCGCCGCGGCCGGCTCGGCGCGCTGGGCCAGATGCCCGGACGAGTCGACTGCTGATCCAGGGCTGGACGGGCCGGCGTCCGCCGCAAGCCCGTCGCGACGCGGAGGCGGGGTAAACCACGCCGTCGGCCCGGGCGAAGCCGGTCAGGTCCCGTGCCGCCGATTCCACGCCCGCCGCGGCCGGCTCGGCGCACTGGGCCAGATGCCCGAACGAGTGGCGGTCGGCGGAGATCACCCACTGCTGATCCAGGGCCGGCCGGGCCGGCGTCCGCCGCAGGCCCGCCGCGACGCGGAGGCAGGTAGACCTGGCAGCCCGCCAGAGGGACATACGTCCGGAAGCGGTCCTCGGCCACGCCGCCGGCCCGGGCGAAGACGGTCAGGTCCCGTGCCGCCGATTCCACGCCCGCCGCGGCCCGCTCGGCGCGCTGGGCCAGATGCCCGAACCAGTCGACTGCCGATCCCAGGGCGGGACGGGCCGGCGTCCGCCGCAGGCGCCTCGCCGCGTTCCACAGGGGGAACGAAGGGGTTGGCCGCGGGGACGGGGGCGAGTGCCCTGGAGGGGGTTCTGCAGCAGATCCTCGGCCGATGCCGTCATGGTGTTCTCCCTCCCGCGGACGTGCGGTTTCCTACGCGCCCCTGACGCCGGGTCCCCGGTCTGGAGTAGTTCGGCGCGAGATCGTCGCCAGGTCGAGTGATCGTGGGTGGACCACCTCCTGAGGTGAACGACCCTCTGACCGGCGGGCGCAGGCCTTCCGGAAGGCTGAAAGCAGGCACGGTTCATGGCGACTTTGTGCAGACCAACGGTGTCGGTGCCGGAGCACGTGATCACGATGGAGGAGACGCTGGAACTGGCGCGGTCGCGTCACGCGGACCACCCCCAACTGCCGCTCGCACTGCGGCTGATCGAGAACACGGGTGTGAAGACGCGGCACATAGTGCAGCCCATCGAGGAGACCCTCAAGCACCCCGGGTTCGAGGAGCGCAACAAGCTCTACGAGGCCGAGGCCAAGGCCCGGGTCCCCGCGGTGATCCAGCGCGCGCTCGACGACGCGGAACTCCTGACCACCGACATCGACGTGATCATCTACGTCTCGTGCACGGGCTTCATGATGCCCTCGCTCACGGCGTGGCTGATCAACGAGATGGACTTCGACTCGACCACCCGACAGCTTCCCGTAGCCCAGCTGGGCTGTGCGGCCGGCGGCGCGGCGATCAACCGCGCGCACGACTTCTGCACGGCCTACCCGGACGCCAACGCGCTGATCGTGGCCTGCGAGTTCTGCTCGCTGTGCTACCAGCCCACCGACCTGGGCGTGGGCTCGCTGCTCTCCAACGGCCTGTTCGGTGACGGCATAGCCGCCGCCGTGGTCCGCGGCAAGGGCGGCACCGGCGTCGAGCTGGAACGCAACGGCTCGTACCTGATCCCGAAGACCGAGGAGTGGATCATGTACGACGTCCGGGCGACCGGCTTCCACTTCCTGCTCGACAAGCGGGTGCCGGCCACCATGGAGCCGCTGGCCCCGGCGCTGCAGGACCTCGCGGGCATGCACGGCTGGGACGCCTCCGACCTGGACTTCTACATCGTCCACGCGGGCGGGCCGCGCATCCTCGACGACCTCAGCAAGTTCCTCCAGGTCGACCCGCACGCCTTCCGGTTCAGCCGGGCCACCCTCACCGAGTACGGCAACATCGCCTCCGGCGTCGTGCTGGACGCGCTGCGACGGATGTTCGACGAGGGCGGCACCCAGCACCGGGCGCGCGGGCTCCTCGCCGGGTTCGGACCCGGCATCACCGCGGAAATGACGCTGGGCCGCTGGCGCAGCTGAACACCGAGAGACGGCTTGAGTACGGCATGACCGAAGAGACGCTCACCGAGACCCTGCCCCCGATCCGGCACTGGCCGGCGCTCGACCTGACCGGGACGGACTTCGACCCGGTGCTGAGAGAGCTCATGCGCGAAGGACCGGTCACCCGCATCCAGCTGCCCAACGGCGAGGGCTGGGCCTGGCTGGTGACCCGGATGGACGACGTGCGCATGGTGACCAACGACCCCCGCTTCAGCCGAGAGGAGGTGATGAAGAAGCCGGTCACCCGGCTGGCCCCGCACTTCATCCCCGATCCGGGCGCGGTCGGCTTCCTCGACCCGCCCGACCACACCCGGCTGCGCCGCTCGGTGGCGGCCGCCTTCACCGCGAAGGGCGTGGAACGGGTACGGGAGAAGGCACGCGCCATGCTGGAGGAGCTGGTCGACGAACTCCTCCAGGACGGCCCGCCCGCCGATCTCACGGCGACGATCCTCAGCCCGTTCCCGATCGCGGTGATCTGCGAAATGATGGGCGTCCCGGCCGCCGACCGGCACACCATGCACACCTGGACCCAGCTCATCCTGTCCTCCTCCAACGGCAAGGAGATCAGCGAGAAGGCCAAACGGGAGATGGCCGCCTACTTCTCCGACCTGATCGGGCTGCGCGAGAACAGCACGGGCGAGGACGTCACCTCGCTGCTCGGCGCCGCTGTCGGCCGGGGCGAGGTCACCCTGGAGGAGGCCGTCGGACTGGCCGGTCTCCTCCAGATCGGCGGCGAGGCGGTCACCAACAACAGCGGGCAGATGTTCTATCTGCTGCTGACCCGACCCGACCTGGTGGAGCGGCTGCGCGCGCAGCCGGAGATCCGCCCCAGGGCGATCGACGAGCTCCTGCGCTGGATCCCGCACCGCAACGCGGTCGGCCTGTCCCGGATCGCCCTGGAGGACGTGGAGATCCGGGGCGTGCGGATCCGCGCCGGCGACGCGGTGTACAACTCCTACCTGGCCGCCAACCGCGACCCGGACGTCTTCCCCGACCCGGAGACCATCGACTTCTCCCGCAGCCCGAACCCGCACGTCTCCTTCGGCTTCGGCCCACACTTCTGCCCCGGCAACATGCTGGCCCGGCTGGAGGAGGAACTCATGGTGGACGCCCTGCTGGACCGGATTCCCGGCCTGAGGCTGGCCGTGGCGCCGGAGAAGGTGCCCTTCAAGAAGGGCGCGCTGATCCGGGGTCCCGAGGCCCTTCCGGTGACCTGGTGAGTGCGCGATGACGGAGACCGAGGGACTGTACGTACCGCCGGGCCACGGCCGTGTCGTCGAGACACCGGCTCAGCGGGTGACGTTCAAGGTCACCGGCACGCACTCGAGGATGGCCTCCACCTTCGAGGTGGAGGTCCCGCCTGGCTTCGACGTGGGCGCGCATGTGCACACGCGCAGCGAGGAGCTGTTCTACGTCCTGGAGGGCGAACTGGACGTCCTCGCCTTCGAGCCGCTCGTCCGCACCCCCGACAACTGGCAGAGGTGGGAGTCGAGTTCGGGCAACCGCGCGGTGCGGGCGACTCCGGGCACGGTCATCGTCGTACCCCCCGGGTGCCCGCACGCGTTCGCGAACCCGACGGACACGCCCGCGAAGATGTTCTTCCAGGCGAGTCCGCCACCGGATCACGAACGCTACTTCGAGGAGCTGCTGGAGATCCTCGGCACCGGGGGTCCGCCGGACCAGGAGGCCATCGAGGCCCTGCGGACCAAGTACGACATCGAGCAGCTGACGCCGCTCAGGCATCGTTAGCGGATGGGCATGCCCGAGAGAGTGCGGGAGATCACCAACCGCTGGATCTCGCTCGTGCCCTCGAAGATCGTGTAGATGGCGCTGTCCCGGTGCATCCGCTCGACCGGGTACTCACGGGTGTACCCGTTGCCGCCCAGGATCTGGATGGCCTGGGCGGTCACCTTCTTCGCGGTCTCACTCGCGAACAGCTTGGACATCGACCCCTCGGCCGCGGTGAACGGCTTGCCGTTGACCGCCATCCACGACGCACGCCAGACCAGCAGCCGCGCCGCGTCGATCTGCGTCCGCATGTCCGCCAGCTGGAAGGCCACGCCCTGGTTGTCGATGATCGGCCGGCCGAACTGCTCCCGGGTCTTCGCGTAGTCGAGGGCGACCTCGTACGCGGCCCGGGCGGTGCCGACCGCCATGGCGCCGACGGCCGGACGGGACGCCTCGAACGTGGCCATCGCCGCGTTCTTGACGCGGTCGCCGCCCTTCGCGGCCTTCTCCCGGGCCCGGGCCAGCCGCTCGTCCAGCTTCTCCTTGCCGCCGAGCAGACAGGAACCGGGGACGCGGACGTTGTCGAGGACGACCTCGGCGGTGTGCGAGGCGCGGATGCCGTGCTTCTTGAACTTCTGGCCCTGGGCCAGGCCCGGCGTGCCCGGCGGGACGATGAAGGAGGCGTGGCCCTTGGAGCCCAGCTCCGCATCGACGCTGGCGACGACGACGTGGACGTTGGCTATGCCGCCGTTGGTCGCCCAGGTCTTCGTGCCGTTGATCACCCACTCGTCCTTGGCCTCGTCGTACACGGCACGCGTGCGCATGGAGGCGACGTCGGAGCCGGCGTCGGGCTCGGAGGAGCAGAACGCGGCGACCTTGACGTCGTTGACGTCGCCGTACATCTGCGGGATCCAGGTGCCGATCTGTTCCTCGGTTCCGTTGGCGAGAACGCCCACGGCGGCGAGGCCGGTGCCCACAATGGACAGGGCGATGCCCGCGTCGCCCCAGAACAGCTCCTCCATGGCCATCGGGATGCCGAGGCCGGTGGGGTCGAAGTACTGCTGCGCATAGAAGTCGAGGGAGTAGATGCCGACCTTCGCGGCCTCCTGGATGACCGGCCAGGGAGTCTCCTCGCGCTCGTCCCACTCTGCGGCCGCGGGGCGGATCACGTCGGCGGCGAAGCCATGGAGCCAGTCCCGGACTTCCTTCTGTTCGTCGTTCAGCTCCATGGTGAACTCGGCCATGTCCCCTCCAGCGGCGGCAGTGCGATGTTACTAGCGGTAACACGAGTCTGTTACCGGCGGGTAGGAAAAGTCAACCGGTGATGACGTCTCGGCATCCCGTTCGATGTCAGGGGCACAGTCAGTGTTAGTTTGCGCAGGCGTCACCGAATCAGCACGGGTGGGGAGAGCTCATGGACACCACACAGCGGACCGATCAGCAGCGGTCCGCCGACCGCCGACGGCGCGAGCTGCTGGAGGCCGCCGACCGGGTGGTGCTGCGCGACGGCCCGCAGGCGTCGATGAACGCGATCGCCGCGGAAGCCGGTATCACGAAGCCGATCCTTTACCGCCACTTCGGCGACAAGGGTGGCCTTTACGCCGCCTTGGCCAAGCGGCACACGGATGCTCTGCTCGATTCGCTGCGGGCGGCGCTGGACGCTCCGGCCGAGCGGCGGGAGCGGGTGGAGTCGACGCTGGACACCTATCTCGCCGCGATCGAGGCACGGCCTCAGGTGTACCGGTTCCTGATGCATCCGGCGGAGGGAAGCGGGGGTGCCGACCAGGGCTTCGACGTCGGTAAGCATTCGGCGCCGTTGCTCCGCAGGATGGGCGAGGAGTTGGCTCAGGTCATCGAGGAGCGGGTGGATCTCGGGCCGGAGAGTCAGCAGCTGGCCCGGGTGTGGGGGCATGGGATCGTCGGGATGATGCATGCGGCGGGAGATTGGTGGCTGGGGGAACGCCCTTGTTCCCGGGGTGAGTTGGTGCGGTCTCTTGCGGATTTGTTGTGGGGTCGTCTCGCGGCAGCAGGGGACAAAATGGGGGGGCCGGGGTTCTGAGGGTCGTTTTTCGACCGCGGGTGCGTGGGGGCTGGTCGCGCAGTTCCCCGCGCCCCTTTGGGTAGATCCCCCTCACCGGTGCCAGGAAGCTCTGGAAATCTGCCTCACCAGTCTCCGCTTTCGCCAACCCGTCAGGCGGTCCGCATAAACCCCGCCCTCCAAATGGTCGTACTCGTGCTGCAGGCACCGTGCGAAGAACCCCGTGCCATGCACGGTGACCGGCTCCCCCGTCACCGTGCAGCCCTCGACCACCGCATGGTCGTAGCGCTCGGTGCCCGCCTCCAGGCCCGGCAGGGACAGGCAGCCCTCCGGGCCCCGGATCACCACCCCGTCCGCCTCCACCAGTCGCGGGTTCACCACATGTCCCAGATGCCGGACATCGTCGTCGTCCGGGCAGTCGTACACGAACACCCGCAGGGGCACCCCCACCTGATTCGCCGCCAGACCGACCCCCTGCGCCGCGTACATCGTGGCGAACAGGTCCTCCACGAGGGCCGCCAGTTCGGGGCCGAATTCGGTGACTTCCCGGCATTGTTCGCGCAAAGCCGCGTCGCCGAGCAGGGTGAGAGGCCGGACGCGCCCGTGGGCGCCCGGAATGGAACCGTGTCGCATGGCGGCAAGGGTACGGTTCGTTCAGCCCATGCCCGCCGCTCAAGGCGTGGGCCGGGATTCGGGTGTGCGAACGGATCTCGATAGGCTGAGGTCACACCACGCTGCCGGATGGCCCCAGGCGCGGCGCGTACGCAAGGAGGATCGAGAACTGATGGCAGGCAACTCGGACCCGCTCACGCCGCGGGCCAAGCTGGCCGTGACCGCGGGCAAGGCGGTCGCTGCGGCATCGCGCGCCGCGGGGCGCGGCAGCGGATCGGTGATCGGTGGCCGGGTCGCGCTGAAACTCGACCCCGACCTGCTCGCGCGGCTCGCGCAGAACCTGGACGTCATCCTGGTGTCCGCCACCAACGGCAAGACGACGACCACCCGGCTGATCGCCGAGGCGCTGCGCGCCGCGGGCCCGGTCGTGTCGAACGCGCTGGGCGCCAACATGCCGGCCGGTATCACCTCCGCGCTCGCCGGCGGCTCGGACGCGAAGTTCGGTGTCATAGAGGTCGACGAGAAGTACCTGGCCGGTGTGGCCCGGGACACCGACCCGAAGTGCATCGCCCTGCTCAACCTCTCCCGCGACCAGCTCGACCGTGCCGCCGAGACCCGGATGCTCGCCGAGAACTGGCGCGAGGGTCTGGCCGGGTCCAAGGCCGTGGTCGTGGCCAACTGCGACGACCCGCTGGTGGTGTGGGCCGCCTCCTCGTCCCCGAATGTCATCTGGGTCGCGGCCGGGCAGATGTGGAAGGACGACGCCTGGTCCTGCCCGTCCTGCGGTGGTGTGATGCAGCGCCCCGGCGACGACTGGTTCTGCGGTGAGTGCGGGTTCCGGCGGCCGACGCCGACCTGGGCGCTGTCCGGGGACCACGTGCTGGATCCGCACGGGTCCGCCTGGCCCATCCATCTGCAGCTGCCGGGCCGCGCCAACAAGGCGAACGCCGCCTCCTCCGCGGCCGTCGCCGCCGTCTTCGGGGTGCCGCCGCAGGTCGCCCTGGAGCGGATGTACCAGGTGCAGGCCGTCGCGGGACGCTATGACGTCGTGCAGTTCCAGAACCGCGATCTGCGGCTGCTGCTGGCCAAGAACCCCGCCGGCTGGCTGGAGACGTTCTCCCTGATCGACCCGCCGCCCGCCCCGGTGATCCTGTCCGTGAACGCGCGCGGCGCCGACGGTACCGACACCTCCTGGCTGTGGGACGTCGACTACACCCGGCTGACCGGCCACCCGATCTTCGTCATCGGCGACCGGAAGCTGGACCTCGCCGTCCGCCTGGAGGTCGCGAACCAGCACTTCCAGGTCTGCGAGAACCTCGACCAGGCCGTGCAGATGTGCCCGCCGGGCCGGATCGAGGTCATCGCGAACTACACCGCGTTCCAGGACCTGCGCCGCCGCGTCGGCAACTGATCTTCGAAGGGCGATCACCTCATGAGCGACAACCAACTGCGGCTGGTGTGGATCTACCCGGACCTGCTGAGCACCTACGGCGACCAGGGCAACGCCCTCGTCGTGGAGCGCCGGGCCCGGCAGCGCGGCCTGGACGTGGCCCGGCTCGACGTGCGCAGCGACCAGCCGATCCCGACCTCCGGCGACATCTACCTGATCGGCGGCGGCGAGGACCGCCCGCAGCGGCTCGCGGCCGAGCGGCTGCGCCGGGACGGGCATCTGCACCGGGCGGTGGAGAACGGCGCGATCGTCTTCTCCGTCTGCGCGGGCTACCAGATCCTCGGCCACGAGTTCATCAACGACCTCGGCCAGCGCGAGCCGGGTCTCGGCCTGCTCGACGTGGTGTCCGTGCGCGGCGAGGGCGAGCGGTGCGTCGGTGACGTGCTCGCCGACATCGACCCGCAACTGGGCCTGCCACAGCTGACCGGCTTCGAGAACCACCAGGGCGTCACCCACCTCGGCCCCACCGCCCGCCCCTTCGCGCGGGTGAAGATCGGCAACGGCAACGGCACCGGGGACGGCACGGAGGGCGCGTACAACGGGACCGTCTTCGGCACGTACATGCACGGCCCGGTCCTCGCCCGCAACCCGCTGATCGCCGACCTGCTGCTGAAGCTGGCGCTCGACGTCAACGCACTGCCGCCGACCGACGACCGCTGGTACGAGGCGCTCCGCAACGAGCGCATCGCTGCTGCGCAGCAGCCTGCTTGAGCGGCGCGAGAGCAAGACTTCAGCAACATCTCAGCGCGTTCCGGCAGCCTCGTAACGGGCCCGCCTGACGGCCCGTCCGCTCACATGTGCGGGCGCGTCCAGCAGGCGGACGCCCGCTACGGAGCCACCCCCTGACGCCGGTAGGGTGGCCGGGAATCCGCCGGACAACGTGGTCCGGTTACCCGGCCCACGTTGAGAAGGTAATTCGGGCTATGCGCATTGGTGTCCTCACGTCCGGCGGCGACTGCCCCGGCCTGAACGCCGTCATCCGGTCCGTCGTGCACCGTGCCGTCGCCGACCACGGCGACGAGGTCATCGGTTTCCGGGACGGCTGGAAGGGCCTCCTGGAGTGCGACTATCTCAAGCTCGACCTCGATGCCGTGGGCGGCATCCTGGCACGCGGCGGCACCATCCTCGGCTCCTCCCGGGTCCGCCCGGAGCATCTGCGGGACGGTGTCGAGCGGGCCAGGGGGCATGTCGCGGAGCTCGGCCTCGACGCGATCATCCCGATCGGCGGTGAGGGCACGCTGAAGGCGGCCCGGCTGCTGTCGGACAATGGGCTGCCGATCGTGGGCGTGCCCAAGACCATCGACAACGACATCGCTGTCACGGACGTCACCTTCGGCTTCGACACGGCCGTCACCGTGGCGACGGAGGCCCTGGACCGGCTGAAGACCACGGCCGAGTCCCACCAGCGCGTGCTGATCGTGGAGGTCATGGGCCGGCACACGGGCTGGATCGCGCTGCACTCCGGCATGGCGGCCGGCGCCCACGCCATCGTCGTCCCGGAACGGCCCTTCGACATCGAGGAGTTGACGCAGAAGGTCGGCGAGCGGTTCGAGGCGGGCAAGCGGTTCGCCATCGTCGTCGCGGCCGAGGGCGCCAAGCCGAAGGCCGGCACGATGGACTTCGACGAGGGCGGCAAGGACATCTACGGCCACGAGCGCTTCGCCGGGATCGCCCGGCAGCTGTCGGTCGAGCTGGAGCACCGGCTCGGCAAGGAGGCGCGGCCGGTGATCCTGGGTCATGTGCAGCGGGGTGGCACGCCGACGGCGTACGACCGGGTGCTGGCGACCCGTTTCGGCTGGCACGCCGTGGAGGCCGTGCATCGGGGTGAGTTCGGGCAGATGACGGCTCTGCGCGGGACGGACATCGTGATGGTCTCGCTGGCGGAGGCCGTCGAGACCCTGAAGACCGTTCCGGTGGAGCGGTACGACGAGGCGGAGTGCGTCCTGTAGTTCACCCGAGGACAACCCGCCCCCGGTCACGGCCGTGACCGGGGGCGGTTCTACTCTTGGGGCGGACAACTCGCACAACCCCCACGAATCAGGAGCCGCCGGATGGATCACAGCGGACACGGCATGATGATGGATCTGCCGCCGTTCACGCTGGGACGGGGGCTGGAGTGGTCCGCCGACCCGTTCTTCCTCGTGGCCTGTCTGGCGGGGCTCGCCCTGTACGGCTGGGGTGTGGTACGGCTGCGGCGGCGCGGGGACGCCTGGCCGGTCGGCCGTACCGTGGCGTACGTCGTCGGTGTGCTGACCGTCGCCCTGGTGATGTGCACGAAGCTGAACGACTACGGCATGGTGATGTTCAGCGTGCACATGGTGCAGCACATGGTGATCAGCATGCTGTCGCCGATCCTGATCCTGCTCGGCGCGCCGGTCACGCTGGCGCTGCGCGCGCTGCCGACCGCCGGCCGGGGCCGCAAGGGCCCGCGCGAGCTGCTGCTGGCGTTGCTGCACAGCCGCTACATGCGGATCGTCACGCACCCGGCGTTCACTATCCCGATGTTCATCGCGAGCCTGTACGTCCTGTACTTCACCCCGCTGTTCGACTTCCTGATGGGGTCGAAGGCCGGGCACATCGCGATGATGGTGCACTTCTTCGCCGTGGGCATGGTGTTCTTCTGGCCGATCATGGGCGTCGACCCGGGTCCGCACCGGCCCGGATACGTGATGCGGATGCTGGAGCTGTTCGCGGGCATGCCGTTCCACGCCTTCTTCGGTATCGCGCTGATGATGGCCACGGCGCCGATGGTGAGCACCTTCGAGCACCCGCCCGCCTCGCTCGGCATCGACGCGCTGTCCGACCAGAACGCGGCCGGCGGCATCGCCTGGGCGTTCAGCGAGATCCCGTCCGTGCTGGTGCTGATCGCGCTGCTGTTCCAGTGGTACGGCTCCGAGCAGCGGCAGGCCAGGCGCAAGGACCGGGCCGCGGACCGGGACGGTGACAAGGAGCTGGAGGCGTACAACGCCTATCTGGCCTCGCTCAACGCACGCGAGAGCTGAGCCGCACGCGAGAGTCGGCCGGAGCGGTCCCGTCCGGGCGGGAACCGGGGCACCATGGTCATGGACGGACCAAGAGGAGGGTGTCGCGATGCCCGGTTCCACGAACGGTTCCACCAAGGCGATGGGGGCTCTCACGGTCGGCGGGCTCGTCGTCGTGACCGCCTACACGGTCGCGCTCGGCAGCAACGGCTGGCTGTGGTTCGGATGGGTGGTGCTGGGGCTGCTGACGCTCGCCATGGTCGTCACCCAGTCGTGAGGCGAGCTGTCCGGCGGGGCTGACTACAGTGCCCGCATGAACAGCAGGACACCCTCGTTCGACGACCTCGACCGCAAGATCATCACCGCGCTGATGGTGAACGCCCGGACCAGCTTCGCCGAGATCGGCGCGGGCGTCGGGCTGTCCGCGACCGCGGTCAAGCGGCGCGTGGACCGGCTCCGGGAGACCGGGGTGATCACCGGGTTCACGGCGACGGTCAAGCCCTCGGCACTGGGCTGGCGCACCGAGGCGTACGTCGAGGTGTACTGCGAGGGTGCGGCCCCGCCCCGGCGGCTGGCCGAGGTCGTGCGCAACCATCCCGAGATCACCGCGGCCATGACGGTCACCGGCGGCGCCGACGCGCTGCTGCACGTGCGGGCGCGGGACGTGGAGCACTTCGAGGAGGTGCTGGAGCGGATCCGGGTCGAGCCGTTCATCCGGAAGACGATCAGCGTGATGGTGCTGTCCCACCTGCTCCCGGAAAGCCCGGAAGCGGGCGCGACTCACGCTGCACCGGAATGAGGCGAGGCATGCGCAGGAATCGTGCGTATTGACCTCGAACAACGCAGCGATGCTGCGCATCTACGCAGCCTTCTTTTCTTGTCCGCCGTCTGCCTCTCTTTCTACCGTGGTGTGCATCCCCTAGTGACACACAGCAAAGCGGAGGAAACCCTCTGTGTCCGAAAGCCGTGTACAGCGTCCTCGGCGCTTTCTCGTCTGCGAACCCAGACACTTCGCCGTGCAGTACGCGATCAATCCCTGGATGCACCCCGACAAGCCGGTCGACGTGGACCTCGCCCGGGAGCAGTGGCAGACGCTCATCCGCACCTACCGCGCCCACGGTCACACCGTCGAGTCGGTCGAGCCCGTCCCTGGCCTGCCCGACATGGTCTTCGCCGCCAACGCGGCCTTCGTGGTCGGTGGCCGGGTCTTCGGCTCCCTGTTCCACGCCCCGGAACGGCGCCCGGAGTCGCTGCACTACGACACCTGGTTCAAGGCCGCGGGCTACGACGTGTACCGCCCGGAGTCGGTGAGCGAGGGCGAGGGCGACCTGGTGTGGACGGGCCGGTACGTGCTCGCCGGCACCGGGTTCCGCACCACCCGTGAGGCGCACCGGGAGGCGCAGGAGTTCCTCGGCCACCCGGTGATCGGCCTGACCCTGGTGGACCCGTACTTCTACCACCTGGACACGGCGCTGTTCGTCCTCGACGACGACAACATCTGCTACTACCCCGAGGCGTTCTCGGCGGGCAGCCGCGAGGTGCTCCGCCGGCTGTACCCGGACGCGGTGCTCGCCACCCGCGAGGATGCGATGGCGTTCGGCCTCAACTCCGTCTCCGACGGCCGGAACGTCTTCATCGCCCCCCAGGCCGAGGCGCTCGCCGAGCGCCTGGCCGACCACGGTTACGCCCCCGTCCCCGTCGACCTGTCCGAGTTCCACAAGGCCGGCGGCGGCATCAAGTGCTGCACCCAGGAGATCCGCTGATGACCGCACCCGCGCGCACGCGTACGTCCGACGACCTGATCCGAGCGGAGGAGCCGGTCCTCGCGCACAACTACCACCCGCTGCCCGTGGTGGTCGCCCGCGCCGAGGGCACCTGGGTGGAGGACGTCGAGGGCAACCGCTACCTGGACATGCTCGCCGGGTACTCGGCGCTGAACTTCGGCCATCGGCACCCCGCGCTGATCGAGGCCGCGCACCGCCAGCTCGACCAGCTGACGCTGACCTCCCGCGCCTTCCACAACGACCGGCTCGCCGGGTTCGCGGCGCAGCTCGCGGAGCTGACCGGCCTCGACATGGTGCTGCCGATGAACACCGGCGCGGAGGCGGTGGAGAGCGGCATCAAGGTGGCCCGCAAGTGGGCGTACGACGTGAAGGGCGTCCCCGCCGACCGGGCGACGATCGTGGTCGCGGCGGAGAACTTCCACGGCCGTACGACGACCATCGTCAGCTTCTCCACCGACGAGACGGCCCGCGCCGGCTTCGGTCCCTTCACGCCCGGATTCAAGATCGTGCCGTACGACGACCTGGCCGCGCTGGAGGAGGCCGTCGACGAGACCACGGCGGCCGTGCTGATCGAGCCCATCCAGGGCGAGGCGGGCGTGATCATCCCGAGCGAGGGCTATCTCGCCGGGGTGCGGGAGCTGACCCGCCGCAAGGGCTGCCTGTTCATCGCGGACGAGATCCAGTCGGGCCTCGGCCGCACCGGCCGCACCTTCGCCGTCGAGCACGAGGACGTCGTACCGGACATGCTGCTGCTCGGCAAGGCGCTGGGTGGCGGGATCGTGCCGGTGTCGGCGGTGGTGGCCCGGCGCGAGGTGCTGGGGGTGCTGCACCCGGGCGAGCACGGCTCCACGTTCGGCGGCAACCCGCTCGCGGCGGCGGTCGGCACGGCCGTGGTCGAGCTGCTTCGGACGGGCGAGTTCCAGCGGCGGGCCACCGAGCTGGGCGTGCTCCTGCGGGACGGGCTGACCGAGCTGGCCGGCCGGGGTGTGGTCGGCTTCCGCTCCCGTGGCCTGTGGGCGGGCGTCGACATCGACCCGGCGATCGGCACCGGCCGCGAGGTGAGCGAGCGGCTGATGCGGGAGGGAATCCTGGTGAAGGACACCCACGGTTCCACGATCCGGCTGGCACCGCCGCTGACCATCACGGCGGAGGAGCTGCGGTCCGCGCTGGCGGCACTGGAGAAGGTGCTGGGTTCGTGATGTCGGTGTGGGGCGACCGAGGCCGCCCCACACCTTCGCGCGTTTGCCCGAAGGGTGAAGATTGAGCCAGGAGGGGGTAGACCACTCTCAGCTACAGAGAGGTCGGCCGTGAGCACTCACGAGGAGCAGGACGTCGCCGGGCGGCGGTTCGACGTGGCCGACGCCGCGCCCCTGCTGCTCGACGCCCGGGGCGTGGTGACGAGCTGGACGCAGGGCGCCCAGCGCCTGCTGGAGTACACGGCCGCCGAGGTGGTGGGCACCAGAGTGACCGGCCTGCTGTCCGCCGAGGACGCCACGCGGGTGCCCGAACTGGCCGAGCGGTGCCGCAGGGAGGGCGGCTGGGCAGGACTGCTGACCGCTCGGCGCAAGGACGGGCAGTCGATACGGGTGATGGTGCGGATCACCCCGGCGATGGAGCACGGCGGGGCACCGCACTGGCTGGTTCTGGTCTCCGACGTCGCCGGAGAACGCGGCTGGGACATGAGCCGTGGGGTGCTGGAGCAGATGGTGACCGCCTCCCCCATCGGCATCGCGATCGTGGACACCGATCTGCGGTGCGTCTGGTCGAACGCGGCCCTGGAGCGGTACGGCGGCGGCTCCCCGCGGGAGCGGCTCGGGCGGCGGCTCGCGGAGATCCAGCCGGGGCTCGACTCCGCGGGCATCGAGGCGCAGATGCGGGAGGTGCTGGAGACGGGCCGGCCCGTGGTCGGCTACGAGCACGTGGGCCAGGTGCGGTCCGCGCCGCACCGGGAGACGGCCCACATGATGTCGTTCACCCGCCTCGAGGACGACCAGGGCCACCCGATGGGCGTGTACTACACGGTCGTCGACATCACCGACCGGCACCGCGCCCGGCAGCGACTGGCCCTGCTCGACCGGGCCGGCGAGCAGATCGGCCGCAGCCTGGACATCATGCGGACGGCGCAGGAACTGGCCGACGTTGCCGTGCAGGACTTCGCCGACTTCGTCGCCGTGGACCTGCTGGAGTCCGTGCTGCGGGGTGCGGAGCCCGAGCCGCCGAGCGCCAGGGACCAGGTGCCGCTGCGGCGGGCCGGGCACCAGTCGGTGAATCCCGGGGTGCCGGAGGCCGTCGTCGAGATCGGCGCGGTGGCCACCTACCTCGCCGGATCGCCCCCGATCCGCAGTCTGACCACGGGTCGGTCCTGGCGTGTGGAACGGCTGGACCCGCTGGCCAAGGAATGGGCGACGGACATCCCGGGCGGCCGGATGGCGACCTTCCTGGAGCTCGGTGTGCACAGCGTGATGATCGTGCCCATCCGCGCGCGGGGCGTCACGATGGGCGTCACCACCTTCTTCCGGCGCCGCCGTCAGGAGCCGTTCGACGAGGACGACCTGAGTCTCGCCGAGGACCTGGTGTCCCGGGCGGCGGTCTGCGTGGACAACGCCCGCCGCTACACCCGCGAGCGGGACGCGGCCCTGGTCCTGCAGCGCAGTCTGCTGCCGCGCCGGCTGCCCGAGCAGGACGCGGTGGAGGTGGCCGCCTGCTACCGGCCGGCCGACGAGCTGACCGGCCTCGGCGGCGACTGGTACGACATCATCCCGCTGTCCGGTGCGCGCGTGGCCCTGATCGTGGGCGAGGTGCCCGGGCACGGGATCGACGCCGCGGCGGCCATGGGGCGGCTGCGCACCGCCGTGCACACCCTCGCGGCGCTCGATCTGCCGCCCGAGGAGGTCCTCGCGCACCTCGACGACCTGGTCGCGCGGATGGCCCGGGAGGAGGGCGTCAGGCCCGAGGACCCGGAGGCCGCCGGTATCCAGGCGGTGGGGTCGGGGTGCGTGTACGTCGTCTACGACCCGGTCAAGGGGCAGTGCACGATGGCCGCCGCGGGCCATCCCGCGCCCGCCGTGGTCCTGCCCGACGGCGCCGTCAGCTTCGTCGACCTGCCGCAGGGGCCGCCGCTCGGGGCGGGCGGTCCGCCCTTCGAGGCGGTGGAGCTGACCCTGGCCGAGGGCAGCACACTGGCCCTGCACACCGACGGGCTGCTCGTCCACGGGGAAGACGGGAACGACGGCGGGATCGTCACCGCAGACCGCGACCGGCTGCGCCGCGCCCTGGAACAGCGCGCACCCACGCTCGACCTGCGCTGCCGGGCCGTGGTCGACGCGCTGGTCCCCACCCGGCCGTACGACGACGTGGCCCTGCTGATGGCCCGCACCAGGCTGCTCGGCGCCGACCAGGTCACCGACTGGGACCTGCCGGCCGACCCGGCCGTGGTCGCCGAAGCCCGCAAGGAGACCACCCGGCAGCTGGGCGAGTGGGGGCTGGACGAGGTGGCGTTCACCGCCGAACTGGTCGTGAGTGAGCTGGTCACCAACGCCATCCGGCACGCGGAGGGCCCCGTTCGGCTCCGGCTGATCAGAGACCGGGCCGCCCTGATCTGCGAGGTCTCCGACGGCAGCGCCACCGCACCCCATCTGCGCCACCCGCGCACCACGGACGAGGGCGGCCGCGGACTGCTGCTGGTCTCCCAGTTCGCCGAGCGGTGGGGAACCCGCTTCGTCCCCGGCGGGAAGATCATCTGGGCCGAGCAGTCCACGACGGGTCTGCCGGACTGACCCACACGGACCATGCATACGTCGCATGACGGCGCTGCGGGGCATGGTGGCGCTGCACTTCTTCCCGGACAACCCCGACGACCCCGGCGCATCCGGCATGCGCAACCTGGCCGCCTCGCTGACCCGGGTCACGGCCACCGGCGAGCGCGACGCCATGCGCCCTGCAGCGGTACGACGTCGAGAACTCCGACCGGCCCGGGGAGTGGGAGGAGTGCTACTGGAGTCCGGTCAACGCGCCGGTGTTCGGTCCGGGCGGCAAGGTGGTGCTGCTGGTGCACCGGGTCGAGGAGGTCACCGAGCTGATCCGGGCCCGCGGCAGCCCCGGCGGCGGCCGGGCCCGCGTTCTCGAGGCCGAGCTGTACACGCGCGCCCGTGAACTGCAGGAGCTGAACGAACGGTTGCGCCAGGCCCACGCCCGGGAACGCGAAGCGGCCCTCGCCCCGCAGAAGGCGATGCTGCTGGCCCGCCGGCAGGTCGGCCACCATCACGCCGCGGTGCGCTACCGGGCAACGTGTGCGGGGACTGGTACGACCTCGTCGACCTGGTGGGCGGCAACCGCTTCGGCGTGGCCGTGCGTGACGTGGTCGGGCACGGCCTGGAGACGGCCGGGGTGATGGGCCAGCTGCGCAGCGCGCTGAGCGCCGCCTCCCGGGTCGCCACGGGGCCGGCGGAGGCCCTGAACATCCTGGGGCGGTACGCCAACGTCGTCGACGGCGCCGAATCGGCCACCGCCGGTCCCCGAAAGCCGAGACCGAGACCCGAGGCGAGCACGACCTACGAGGCGGGCGCCACCCTCGTCCTCTACACCGACGGCCTGGTGGAGCGCCGCCGCGAGGACATCGACACCGGGCTGGCCCGCCTCGCCGACTCCCTCGCACGGCATCGCGAGGAGGACCCCGAGAGCCTCGCGGACGCCGTGCACGCCCCGGCCGCACACGGGTCGGCGGCCTGGAGGAACTCGCGGGCACTCCAGCGGCTCAGTCGCCGGAGTGCCGTCCTTTCCCACCTTTCCCGTCGTCGTGCTTGCCCGACCACGCGCCGCCCTTGTCGCCACCGTGCTCCGGCCCGGGTGACGTCCTGGCGGGCGCAGGGGCAGGCGATGGCGTCGTGGTCGGGGTCCGACCGGCGGGTGTTGATGCGATGCGAGTGGGTGAGGGAGAGGCCGGAGACGGAGGCGCCGCGGCGCCGGAATTCAGCGAGACTCCGAGGGCCGTAGCCCCGGCGAACAGCGCGAGGCCGGCGCCGGCGAGAACGGCTTTGGAGGCCGGCTTGCGGCGAGAGCTGGGGCGGGAATGCGTGCCGGCGCGGGATTCACCGGCGTGCGGGGCCGGAGGCGGTGGAATGGCCGGGGTGGGCATGAGGGTGGTGTCGCCATGCTCGGCCGGTCGTGGTGTCCCGTTCTGCGCGGCCAGCCAGGCCGCAGCCTGCTCTGCGGTGGGCCGGTGGGCCGGGTCCTTCGCGAGCATGTACAGCACGTATTCGGAGAGCGGCTGCGGAATGTCGGGGCGCAGGCGGGTGGGCGGTGCCGGTGTGGCACTGACGTGCTGCTGGACCACGGCGAGTGACGTGGCTCCGCTGAACGGAGGCCGTCCGGTGAGCAGTTCGTACAGAACACAACCGAGGGAGTAGACGTCGGACGCGGGCTGCGCGGGACGGCCCAACGCGCGTTCCGGAGCCAGGTAGTCGGCAGTGCCGATGATCTTGCCCGTGGCGGTCAGGCCGCTGGCGGCCTCCTCGGCGAAGCGTGCGATGCCGAAGTCGGTGATCTTCACCGTGCGGTCGGTGGTCAGCATGACGTTGGCGGGTTTGACGTCGCGGTGGATCACTCCCTGCTGGTGTGCCGCAAAGAGGCCGGCGGCCGCCTGGGCCGCGATGGCTGCCGCCTCGGCCGGGGGCAGGACGCCGCGCAGGGAGCGTTCCTGGGCCAGGTTCCAGCCGTCGACGAGTTCCATGACCAGGTGAGGCTGGTCATGGTGGGCGCCGAAGTCGTACATGCCCACGACGTTGGGGTGGTTGAGCCGGGCCACGATCCGCGCCTCCAGGCGGAATCGCTCGGCGTCTTCCGCCTCTTCGGCATGCAGCAGTTTGACCGCCACGGGCCGCCCGAGGACTTGGTCGCAGGCCCGCCACACCTCGCCCATCGCGCCGCGTCCCAGCAGCTCCTGCAACTCATAGCGGTCCGCCAGCAGACCCTGCACACCCACCCCGATCGTCGCGTTGCTCGTGGATCCCCCAGGCCCGATGGTTGCGGTCGTCGGTCACCGGGTCGGTTGCCCGGGCCGATGAACACTCCCTCTCGGACCGGGCGCCGGGGTGCGCATGGGGCAGGCAGATGACGGGGGATTCACCTGCCTGCCCCGTATTGCGCGACCACCTGCTCGGAACAGGGGGGCGAGCAGGTGCCACGAGGCCGCTGGGTCCCTGGGCCCACTCCTACAGCGCACTGGAGTGCCGGGCCGTCACATCCCTGGGGCGCCCAACCGCCACACGGCTCTCCGAGTTGGGAGAGCAGGGGCAGGCCCGGCACGGGGGGAACCGAACCTGCCCCAGCACGTCGGCGCCTGCAAAGCCTCCCCCGGAGGATGGGCGCCATGACCCCGCTCGGGGTCACTTCCAACAGCGCGCCGCGGTTCGGGAGTGTCACAGAGGAACGGGAATGATTGCAAGACCGGCAACTCTGTGAAAGAAGGCCCCTGGCCTCCTTCATAACATGGTCACGAATTACACAAACACCGGCGGCCGATGACTGCGGCGGCACCCTAATCGCACTCCTCCATTCAGTCCGGAAAATTGCCGTGGCGTGCGAACATGCAGGTATGTGCCTGTATAGGCAGCCATATTTGGGACATCGCAGTCGCCGGTGTAACGCTGCAGTGCATGCGGAACGCAGAAGTAGGAGGAAGCGGGGTACCGACCAGCTGAATCCGGGTGCCCTGGCCGCGAGCGTGCAGACACGGCACTACGTCAGATCGGATATCCCTGTGAGAAACATCGACCCGGTTCCCGGATACCAGGCATACAACGAGCCGCCGGACCCGGACCGCTCTGCGCACCGCCAGGCCACCACACGGCGTACGGCCATCGCCATCTGCACGATCGCCGACATTGCCGCGGGCCTGCTGGGCCTGTGGATCCTGCTGTTCCTGCTCGACGCGAACCGCGCGAATGTGTTCGTCGAATTCGTGCGGGGCACAGCGGGCTGGCTGTCCTGGTGGTCACAGGACATTTTCACGATGGACACAGAAGGGCTACGCGTTGTCCTCAATTACGGTCTCCCGGCCGTCATCTATTTGCTGATCGGTCACGGGATCGCTGCCCGGCTCAACCGAGCCTGACAGTGGACCGGCCGCTTTGTTGATCGCCATGAAAGTGGGCCGAGCATGACACACAGCTCCACTGGAAACGATCGCTTGCCGATCTATGAGGACCTGATACGCGAGCGGGGTGACGTCGTCGCCGAAGCTCAACTCGCCGCGGAACACACGCAGCACCGGGCAGCGGAATTGCTGACCGGACGGGATTCGGGCCGGCAAGCTCGTCGTCCGGACGACAGCACCGGAGCCGCTGCGGCTGGTCAGCCGGGGTGGCGCGGGTCGCCGCCGTAGGGGTGGGCCTCGGCTCGGGTACGTCCGCGTGTCCCGTACTCACCCGAGGATCAGGCCGTGGCCCAGGTGGGCCGACGGCACGTCGAACCAGGAAGACCTGCCCGCGCGGCCGGGGCGTGCGGTACTGCCGTCGCCGGCCGGCCCACCGGAGGAGGGACAAGCGCCGGGCGGGGATCGCGAGCGCTGTCGCACTCGCCGGAGGCGCAGAGGTGTGAGGCGGTCGGCAGCGGCCCGCAACGCGGCACGCTGGGTTTGGTGCGAGCTTGGCTTTTCGGCAGGCGGCCGTGGCCGAGCGCCATACGCAGGTCATGCCCTGCCCGAGGTAGATCGCGGGATCAGCCTGCTGGAGGAGGCGTCCCCCGTTGCCGGCATCGCCATTGAGCAGGCATCCTCGCCGAGGGGTGATGCGCTGATAGCTTGATCGACATGGAACAGGGTCGTGTGCTGGAAGCGTTCCGCCTCGAAGCCGGGGAGCTCTCCCAGGCGGTTGCCGGGCTGTCCGAGACAGAGTGGGATCGTCCGACGCGGTGTGAACCATGGTCCGTGCGCGAGTTGTTGGGTCATGTTCGGGTGGTGATCGCGTGGCTGCCGCAGATGCTGGACGGCCCCGCTCCGGACAAGGCCGAGGTCAGTGCAGCGGAGTACTACCGGCCCGACGATCGGTTCAGCCCGCAGACCAACGCAGCCCGCATCGGCCTGGCCCGGAAGCACGCGTCCGGGCATGCCAGCGGTGCCGCTCTCGCCGGGGACTTCGCCGCGACTTGGCAGCAGGTGGATCAGATGTGCCGGGAGGAGCCGGCAGACCGGGTCGTACGCACTCGTCACGGCGACGCGATGCTCCTCTCGGAGTTCCTGCTCACCCGGGTGGTGGAGGTTGCGGTTCATGGCCTGGACTTGGCGGACGCGCTGGGACGCAAACCGTGGTTGACTCCGCAGGCTGGGGCGGCTGTGCTGGAACTGCTGCTCGGGCCCGACCAGTTGGACGCGGCGCGTGAACTGAGCTGGGACGAGCCGACCTTCTTGCGCAAGGTCACCGGTCGCGCGGCGCTCGACGCGACGGAGACCGCCAAGGTCGAGCTGCTCGGCGTTCGATGGATCACCTTGGGTTGACGCCGCGGTCGAGTGCGGATCCTGCGGTCAGCTGCATGAGGGCTGCAGTGGGCAGCGAAGAGGCTCACGTCTGCCGATGGCCGGTTCGGTGCGTCATTCGGGTGGCTTTGCCGGATCCTGTGGGTTCAGTCGCGGAGGAAAGACCTGACCGTCCTATGGTTGGCGCTGCCGCGGGTCCGTGCGACGCGCCTGCCGTAACCGGAGAGCGCAGCCTCCCGATCTTGATCGTTCTCGGCCGGGAAGGGGCGTACGACTTCAAGGAGGTCAGCAAAGTGGCGGACTTCGTCGTGACCCTGACGCACTGAAGGTCGGCACATGACAGAGCCACGTCCCGATCCCGGCCGCCGGACCCACCTGGGAATGCGGCCCGGCGAACTCGACGGCAAATGGTACGCGAAATACTGGAACCCGGTGATGGCCCCACTACCGGGACACATCAGGGAGGCAATCGATCTCGGTCCGCAGGCGCCCCCCTTGTGTCTGGACTTCGACGACGCGGGAACACTGAGCGAGGCCGGATGCCAGGAGCTCGAGAACGGATACAGCCTCTTCGATGACGGCTCCATGCACATCGCCACACTGACTCATATGCCGAACGTGTCACCGGACATGGTGGACTGGTGGTTCTGGTGGCACACCACGGAGACCGAGCGGTACAAGCTGTGGTACCCGCGTGCCCACCTGTACGCGGAGTGGTCCGGTGGCTCGGGGGACCAGAGCGCTCCCTACCGTGAGAGGTATGTCGGCAGCACCTCGTTCGTGGACGAGTACGTCGGCAATGTGCTCGGCAGGCTCGCGATTCGTTTTGTCCACCCCAGCAGTCTGGGATTCAGCGACGACATGCTCGATCCGGACCAGGCGACCGCAATCTGCGGAAGAGTCGGATTCTCCGATGAACCGCTTGACTGGGGTCATCTGGTCCATTATGTGCGCCGGGTGCACGGCGGCACCGAGATGCGTTCGCGCTTCTGGATGGGCGGGAGACACGTCGCCCCCCGTGGAGAAGCCTCCCTCACCGGTGAACTCGCAACGGTCGGGGATGCTGTCAGACATCTGGGAGACGGGCAGGCCCGCGCCATGGTCGTGCACTGCTCGCAGGAGATGAACCATCTCGCCGCGTTTCTCCCGGACATTTTCGACGAGTTCAAACGCAGTGAACAGGCGTGAACAGGCCGGACACCCTGCCCGGGGATCAGGCCACGGGCGCTGCGCGTGAACACCCCGCGAAGGGAGCGGACTTGGCGAACCAGATCGAGGGCAGGATGCTGCGGCGCGGTGACTACCGCTACGAGAGCCTGCGCCGTGAGGCCTGCTGGCACTCGGGGGTCCCTGACCGCTACCCCGAGGTGATCGTGCTGGCGAACAGCGAAGAAGACGTCGTCGGAGCGGTGAAACTGGCCAGGGATGAAGGACTGCGGATCGCGGTACGTTCCGGCGGCCACAGCTGGTCCGGGTCGCACCTGCGTGACGGCACGGTTCTGATCGACCTCTCCAATCTGCGCCATGTGGCCGTCGACACGGACGCGATGACCGGCATGGCCCAGCCCGGTATCAAAGGGTCGGAGCTCAGCTCGATGCTGGCGGAGAAGGACCTGTTCTTCCCCACCGGGCACTGCACCGGCGTCTCCATCGGCGGTTACCTGCTGCAGGGCGGATTCGCCTGGGCCGGGCGGCACTACGGACCGGCCTGTATGTCGGTCACCGGCATCGACGCGGTCACCGCCGACGGTGAGCGCGTCTACGCCGACGAAACCCGGAACGCCGACTTGTTCTGGGCCGCCCGCGGCGCCGGCCCCGGCTTCTTCGCCGTTGTCACCCGGTTCCATGTCAAGCTCTATCCGCGCAAGCGGATCACGATGAACAGCGGATACTTCTGGCCCGCCGCTGCTGCGCGCGACGTCTACGGCTTCGTGCACGAGATCGGCCGTCAGACGCCCACAGAGATCAATCTCATGTGCAACCGCGACCCGATGACGAACGACGAGCCACTCATCTCCCTCAACGTCACCGCCTTCACCGACACCGAGGAGGAGGCCAGAGAGCAGCTGTCGGTCTTCGAGTCCTGCCCGGCACGCGCTCACGTGCTCAGCACACGGCTCAACGATGTGACAGACACCGGCACCCTGAGCCGGCTCGGCACCGATCCGCACTACGACGAGACCAAGCACTATCTGGCCGACAACATGTGGACCCACGCCTCCTTCGATGACCTCTGGCCCAACTTCGAGGCCATGCTGAGGACCTGGCCTCCGGCCCCCTCGCACATGGTGCTGTACAACTGGGGCGGATACGAGGGACAGCCCGAACGCCCGCCGATGGCCTTCTCGGTGGAAGACGAGCTGTACTACGGCCTGTACGCGGCCTGGACCGATCCCGCGGACAGCCAGAAGTACACAAGCTGGGTGACCGACCACATGCGAGCCTGGGAGCCGTACGCCAGCGGCATCCAGCTGGCCGACGAGAACCTGATCAACCGCCCGTACCGCTTCGTGAGCGACGAGAACTTCCGACGGCTCGACGACCTCCGCACCACATGGGATCCCGATGGGCTCTTCGTCTCCTGGCTCGGCCGCCCCGAGCCAGGAGACGACGCCGCGGGAGTGTCAGGAACGCATCGGAATCGTGCCGCAGGCCCGTGACGGCCGATCACAGCGAACGACGACGCACGCGTGCTTAAGCTGAACCGGCGATTCCGTCCCTTGTTGAGAGGCAGCACGCCGATGACACAACTGCTACACCGTGCCACCACCCCGGCGGTTCACGTGGACGCCACCACCATCGACCTCGCCGGGGAGGATCTGGTGGTGGAGTTTGAGCCGGAGTGGACCGGCAACGCCCTTGTCGCAGCTGACCCTGACGGCGACGGAGCACGCATCCTGTGCGGGCAGGAGATCGGAAGCATCGCCGTCACCGCCGAAGTGTGGGACATCGCCCCACCCTTGGACGCTGAGGGCTGGCAGGACGTGTCCGAGGTGTCCGTCACGTGGCGGTCCGCCTTTATCGACTTCGGCACGACCGACCAGGGAAGCGACCCCAACAAGCGGCTTGATCTGCCCGGGCCCGGCGACTACCGGCTGCGTGTCCACGGCTGCAACCGTGACGACGGTGATCCCCGCGACGACACCGACCCCGTTGAGGAGTACTTGATCCAGGTCTGGCCCGCCCCGATCGCTGAACCCACCGTGCACAAAGCCACCAGCCGGACCTTCGCATACTGGAGCAGCTAGGATCCGCGCCAGCGGTGGATGACGATCCGTCAGCCAACTCGGCGAAGGGTCAGCATGAGTACGGCCGAACGTGGTTACAGATGACTACAGGTGCACGTGGGACCAGTTCCGCGATCCGTGCGCTGACCTGCGGAAACCCTGGTCGGCAGCGGACCAGCTAGAGTGAGGGGCGAGCCGTGTTCTACTACCTGCTCAAGTACGTTCTGCTGGGTCCCCTGCTGAGACTGGTCTTCCGGCCCCGGATCGAGGGCGTGGAGAACGTTCCGGAGGCCGGTCCCGCGATCGTCGCCGGGAACCATCTGTCCTTCTCGGACCACTTCCTGATGCCGGCGATGCTGCGGCGCCGGATCACCTTCCTCGCCAAGGCGGAGTACTTCACCGGCCCGGGGCTCAAGGGCCGGCTCACCGCGTTCTTCTTCCGCAGCGCCGGGCAGATCCCGGTGGACCGCTCGGGCAAGGAGGCGGGGCAGGCGGCGATCCGCGAGGGCCTGAAGGTGCTGCGCCGAGGCGAGCTGCTGGGGATCTACCCGGAGGGCACCCGTTCGCACGACGGCAGGCTGTACAAGGGCAAGGTCGGCGTCGCGGTGATGGCGCTGAAGGCCGGCGTGCCGGTCGTGCCGTGCGCGATGATCGGCACGTTCGAGGCCCAGCCGCCCGGGAAGGTCATCCCGAACGTCCACCCGGTCACCATCCGCTTCGGCAAGCCGCTCGACTTCTCCCGCTATGCCGGCATGGAGCAGCAGAAGGCGATCCTGCGGGCCGTCACCGACGAGATCATGTACGCCATCCTGGCGCTGTCCGAGCAGGAGTACGTCGACGAGTACGCGGCCGTCGTCAAGGAACGGTCGGCCGCGGAGCAGGGCGCCAAGGAACGCAGGTTCCCGCGGGCGCCGCTCAGCTGACCGCCTCTGCCGACGGCAGAAGGTCCACCGCCCCGGGGACCCGCTTACCTAGGCTCGCCCCATGAAGACAGCTGTGGTGATCGGGGCGAGCGGGCAGATCGGCCGTCCGACGGTGGCGGCGCTGGTACGGGACGGCTGGGAGGTGACGGCGGCCTCGCGGGGCGGCGGCCGGGACGGGGCGTGGGACGACGGGGTACGGACGGTTCCGCTGGACCGCTCCGACGACGCAGCCCTGGCCGCGGTGATCGGCGACGGCTGCGACCTGGTGGTCGACATGGTCGCCTACGACGCCGCGCACGCACGCCAGTTGACGTCCCTGGCAGGCCGTGTGGGCTCGGCGGTCGTGATCTCCACGGTGGCCGTGTACGACGACGGCAAGGGCCGGAACTTCGACACGCTGCACGAGCCGGACGGCTTTCCGGCCTACCCGGTGCCGGTCCCCGAGACCCAGCCGACGGTGGCTCCGGGCGAGGCGTCGTACGGCACCCGCAAGGTCGCGCTGGAACGCGAACTCCTGGCGGCCGCCGACCGGTTGCCGGTGACCGTGCTGCGGCCGGGCGCGGTGCACGGGCCGTACAGTCCGCTGCCCCGTGAGCTGTACTTCGTCAAGCGGAATCTCGACGGCAGACGCAGGCGTGTGCTGTCGTATCGGGGCGAGAGCCGGTTCCATCCGTCGAGCGCCCGGAACATCGCCGAACTGGTACGGCTGGCCGCGGCCCGGCCCGGTGCCCGGGTGCTCAACGCCTGTGACGGGGAAGCGCCGACGGTGGCCGAGATCGGCGCGGCGGTCGACGCGGTGATGGGCGTGGAGACGGAGACGTCGTTCCTCGACGGTCCTCCGGACGGCTCCGTCGGGCAGACGCCGTGGTCGATTCCGCTGCCGGTCGTCTTCGACATGTCCGCCGCCGAGCGGGAGTTGGGCTACCGGCCGGTGGTCTCCTACGCGGAGAGCCTGCCGGGGACGGTCGAGTGGCTGACGGACGCGCTTGCCGGGCGGGACTGGCGGGAGTGCTTCCCGCTCCTCGCCCAGGTCTATCCGGACCTGTTCGACTACACGGCCGAGGACGCCCGGTTCGCGGCGTGAGCGGCATGCGGCATGCGGCATGAGCGAGGGGCGGCCGGAGAGCCCGGCCGCCCCTCGTCACCGTACGATCCCCGTTACGGCTTGGGCGTGGCGTGCGGGCCGCAGGTCACGTCCGCGTCGTCCAGCTTGCCGTCGACCAGGTAGGCGTCGACGCGCTGGTTGATGCAGGGGTTGACCAGGCCGGTCACACCGTGGGAGCCCGCGTCCTTCTCGGTGATCAGACGGGAGCCCTGGAACCGCTTGTGCAGTTCGACGGCACCCTCGTACGGGGTGGCCGCGTCCCGGGTGGACTGCACGATCAGCACCTGCGGCAGACCCTTGTGGGACCGCACGTCGACCGGGGTCCGCTGCTTGACCGGCCAGGTGGCGCAGGGCAGGTTCATCCAGGCGTTGGCCCAGGTCATGAACGGATAGCTCTTGTTGAGCTCGGTGTTGTCCCTGTCCCACTTCTTCCAGCTGGTGGGCCACTTGGCGTCGGTGCACTCGACAGCCGTGTAGACGGCGTTGCCGTTCTCGGCGGAGATGTTCCCGGCCGTGTTCGACATGTCGGGGGCGGCGGCGTCGACCAGTGCCTGGGTGTCACCGGCGACGTACTTGCTGAACACCGTGGCGACCGGCACCCACGAGGAGTCGTAGTACGGCGCGCTCTGGAAGAACGAGATCAGCTCGGCCGGGCCGACGACCCCGCCGATGGGGCTCTTCTTGGCGGTGGCGCGCAGTTGGAGCCACTTGGCCTGGACCGCGTCGCGGGTGGTGCCGAGGTGGAAGGCGGCGTCGTTCGCGGCGACCCAGTCCTCCCAGTCCTTCCAGCGGCCCTCGAAGGCGATGTCCTGGCCCAGGTTGGCCTGGTACCAGATGTTCTCGCGGGCGGGGTTGACCACGCTGTCCACGATCATGCGGCGCAGGTGGCCCGGGAAGAGGGTGCCGTAGACGGCGCCGAGGTAGGTGCCGTAGGAGACGCCGAGGTAGTTGAGCTTCTTCTCGCCCAGTGCGGCGCGGATGACGTCCAGGTCGCGGGCGGTGTTCGGCGTGGTCATCTGCTGGAGCATCGCCTGGCCGGTGCGCTCGAGGCAGCCGTCCGCGTACTCCCGGGCCAGTTTGCGCTGGGCGGTCTTGTCCGCCTCGGTGTCCGGCACCGGGTCCGTCTTCGGCGCCTTCACGAACTCCTGCGGGTCCTCGCAGGAGATGGGCGCGGAGTGGCCGACACCGCGCGGGTCGAAGCCGACGAAGTCGTAGGCCTTGGCGACGTTCGCCCAGACCGGGTTCTTGGTGGTGACCCGGCGCGGGAAGCGCAGGCCGGAGCCACCGGGGCCGCCCGGGTTGTAGACGAGGGCGCCCTGACGCTCCTCCTTGGTCCCCGTGTTGCCGATGCGGTCGACGGCGAGCTTGATCTGCTTGCCGTACGGGTGCGCGTAGTCGAGCGGCACGCTCACCCAACCGCACTGGATGGGCTTCTCCAGCCCCCAGTCGGCCGGGCAGTCCTGCCAGTCGATGCCGGCCTTGGCGGCGCGGGCGGCGGCAATCTCTGCGCCCTTGGCCTCCCGGTCCGGGCCGGACCGGCCGGCGGCGCTGGCCGCGGGCGCCGAGACGGCGCCGGCGATCAGGGTGGCGGTGACGAGCGCTCCCGCCGAACCGAGTGCCAGCAGGCGGCTCTTCGGTCTGTTGTCCCTCAAGTGGGCCCCTCCCCCTACATCAGGATCGCTGCGAGTGGTCAGTTCGGGGGATCCTTTCGGCTGTGAGCCGCCCGAGAACAGGGGGTGCCTACCATCTTTACCAATCCGATAAACGGATGGTCATGTTCGCGCGGGGGAAGTCCAGTCGCCATCGGACCGCTGAGGTGCGGCGGCTGACTCTCCCTCAGTCTCCGCCGAGACTGCTGCGGTTGAGTGACAAGGAGCGCGGATCCACGGACGCTCACGATCTGACGAGCTGATTTCTTTTACCTTCTACCGGGATTCGGATGTGTCGCCCAGCAGGCGGCCGCCTGCTGGGCGGCCCCCATGGAGGTCATCGCATGAATCTTCGTGCCTGGGTTGCAGTGCCACTGGCGGCTGCGGCTGTCGCCGTCATGCCTCCGTCGCCCTGTGTCGCTGCCCAGGCATCCGCACGGTACGCGTCCACCTCCCTGAGGCTCCACGAAGACGACGACGGGCCCCACGGCCCCTGGCGGCCCTGCCACAGTCCCCGAGGTGTCGTGCTCATCGACAAGAACATGAGGGCGATTCTGACCAATGGCCGGCGCGGGCCGGAGGCTGTCGTCCTCCAAGGGGACACGGGATCGGCCTCGTCGCCGGCGGCACCCTGGACCAGCTTTTACGTCGCGACGTATCTGGACGCCACCTACCCCACCAACTCCTCCGGCCAGTACCAGTTCGAGATCCGTGACTTCTTCAGGGTGCACCCGCTCTTCGTGGTGAAGGCCTTCGACGACCACCGGCGCGTCTTTCCCTTCCCGGCCACCCACTGCACCAACGGCAAGAACGACGGAGACCGCGAGGACCGCGCTCGCCCGCATGGCGGTACCACTCGAGGAGGGAGTGACCCGGCCGGCTCCCCGCTGCCCCGGACGGCCACCCCTTCCCCTCTTTCGCGTCTCAGCACGGCCGCCGACCGGAGCGCCGGCCTTCTGAGCGGGAAGGGCATCGCGATCGCGGTCGGCGGTCTGCTGACGGTTTTGGGAACGCTTGGTGCGGCCTGGCTCCGCCGACGTCGATCCGCCGACTGACACTCGACCGGCAGAGGAACCGGCGGCAGCGCCCCCGGTCCCTGACACCAGGCCAGGAACCTGACGGAGGCGAAGTACTCGGCCTCGGCTGTCCGGGCGCGCCTGTCACCCGAGCCAGGTCGTAACCGGCCTGGTTCAGCCGTCCTCATCCTCCGCCTGGCCGGCAACGGCTGGCTCACGGTCCGGTACCGGCCGGCCGACTCCGGTGCGGCCATCGGGGCGAGAGCCGAGCACGTCTTCCACCGACGGCAGCAACTGCGGTTCGACCGACGCCGACGGGTGCGCATCGTCACTGCCACTCGTCGCCGGAGGTCTCTCTGAGGAGTCGGTGGTCGGGAGGAAAGACTGCATCGGGTGGTCACTGGCGTCACCCACGTGGCTGCGTGTGGCCGTGGGGCTGGGCTTGGCCGAGTGAGAGCGCTTGGCCGAGGGGTGAGGTTTGGCCGAGTGGTGGGGTTCGGCCGAACCACTGAGCGTGACCGAGGAATCATTGCCTCCCTCGTCCCCTCCCGAGGAGGCCGGGGTGCCGGATGGACTGGGGGTGGCCGAGGCGCTCGGGAGCGGGTCGTGGGCACAGAGCCAGTCAGGGTTCTTGAACCCGAAGCTCAGGCCCCACACCTTGTCGCAGCCGCCCCAATATGTTCCCACCCAGCCGCAGTAAGGCCCGCCGTAGCTCCAGCAGGGAAGCGCTGATTGCTGCGGGGCCGGTTCCGGTTCCGGTTCCGCAGACGGTGACTGGGACGATTCGGCTTCGTCCCGCGAGAGGCCGGCGGCCCTGACCATGCGGACCTGCGTGGCATCGACGCTCCGGGGCGTTCCGTCCACGAAGAAGGCCAGGCCGACGGCTGAGGTGGAGGCCGCCACCGTTGCAGCGGCGAGAACGCCGCGGATCAGGCGCATGACTGTTCCTCTCGGCTGTGCGGTCAGCGGCAGGGGGGACGAAGGTCTGTGCACTGGTGCCCCCGCTGTGAGCGCTGCAGCCGAACGTATGTTTTGAAGATCCTCCCAACAACCAGGACACCGTCGGTCAGGTCGCCTCGCTCCGGTTTTTCACTCGAAGAGTCCCGCCTCCCCCTCACGGTGGCAGGAGGTGGCCGGCGGCCGGCGGCCGCCACGATCACCGGCACCGCCGGCCCCTGACCGGTCGGCCGTCCCGCAGCCCTTCCGACGACCGTCCGTCGAACCCCGCCGACCACACATGTACCGGAGCCGTACCGACGCACGAGTAGCTCGCGCAGTTTCCCCGCGCCCCTCGTGGGGCGCTTCAGCCGAGCCTTCCCAGTGCCTCGTCCAGGAGTCGTCGTAGCCTGAGCGCGTCCGGCGCCACCGCGGTCACCAGTGCTGCCGGGCCGGCCAGCGGGGTCAGGGCAGCGCACTCGTCCAGCATCTTGGTCTCGACCGGCCGGTCCTCGTACTCGGGGCGCACCACGAGGAGTTGCCCCACCGCCCGGCGCCCCGCCAGCACCGCCGGTCCGTCCCAGCCTCCCGGCGCCCCGGGACCGCAGGCCAGCTGCTGGTCCAGTACCGTCCGGCCCGCGACCCGTACGGTCAGTCGACTGGTGAGCCGCCCGGGTTCCTCTCCCGTCCGCCCGAGCACCTGCTCCTCGCGCAGTACGAGCCGGGCGCCGGCGGCGAGTTCGGCGCGGGTGGTGATGTGCAGGTCGCTGCCGCGGGCCGAGATCAACTGCTCGGGAAGCCAGTGCAGTTCGGCGTCGTCGGCCACGTCGAGCCGTACCTCGTAGCGGGCCTCGCCCCCCGCCTGGCCGGGCAGGGCGAGGGTGGCGGCGGCCGAGCCGACGTGCAGCCGGGCGCCCTCCGCCACGCTCGCCGTGAGCGAGAAACGGTCGCCGCCGAGCGGGCCGCTCATCGCGCCGACGACCATGACCCTCGCCTCGCGGCCGCTGGACCGGGTGCGGCGCAGCGCCAGCGGGCCGTCGCTGTCCAGTACGGGCAGTGCGGTGCCGCCGCGGCCGTCGGAGCGGGCCACGATCCGCGCGTCCGCCCGGACCCCGGTGGCCGTCATGCCGTCCACGCGGCGAGCCGCTCGCGCACCCAGGCGGCCACCTCGGCGACGCCCCGCTCGCCGCGCAGCGACTGGAAGACCACGGGGAGTTCGGCCCGCTGGGCCTTGGCGTCGGCGGCCATCCGGGTGAGGTCGGAGCCGACGTGGGGCGCGAGGTCGGTCTTGTTGACGACGAGCAGGTCGGCGGTGGTGACACCGGGGCCGCCCTTGCGCGGGATGTCGTCGCCGCCGGCCACGTCGATCACGAAGATCTGCGCGTCCACGAGCCCCCGGGAGAAGGTCGCGGTGAGGTTGTCGCCGCCGGACTCGACGAGGATCAGGTCCAGCGGCCCGACCGCGTCCTCCAGGTCCTCCACCGCTTCGAGGTTGGCGGAGATGTCGTCGCGGATCGCGGTGTGCGGGCATGCTCCCGTCTCCACGGCCGTGATCCGCTCGGGCGGCAGCACGGCCTCCCGGAGCAGGAACTCGGCGTCCTCGCGGGTGTAGATGTCGTTGGTGACGACGGCCAGCGACAGCTCGTCGCGCAGGGCACGGCAGAGCGCGGCGACGGTCGCGGTCTTCCCGGACCCGACGGGCCCGCCGAGCCCGATGCGCAGGGCCCGGCGCGAGCCGTCGGGACGGCGCGCGTCCGCGCTGAGGGCGGCGGGGCCGGAGTGGGTGTGGTCGAGGTGCATGTACGGCTCCAATGTCTGACACGTGGTGTGGGGTCCGGCGCCGGGCTCAGGAGGCGAACAGCCGAACCGGCCAGCTCGCATGCCACTCCGCACCGACCTCCAGCAAGGGCCCCGAGGCGGCCGGCAGCGCATCGACGCCCTCGTCGAGCACCCTGCGCGCCGCCTCCACCGCCGTCGCCGCGACGCGGTCCAGCTCCGGCGCGAGCCGGGCGAGCACACCGGTCGCAGCGAACGGGTCGAGGCTCAAGAGTCGTACCGTGGCCGTCGCCGGCCCGCTGACGCTCTCGTACACCGCGCAGTACGCCGCGTCGTCAGGGCCCAGCCCGGCCGACCGCGCGGCAATGCCGAGGACCACCGGTTGATGCGCGCCCTTCGGGAACCGCCCGGCCAGCGCGTCGAGTTCGGCCGACGGCCAGCTGGCCCGTGCCGCCCGCACCAGCTGCCGCCCCAGCCGGCGCGCGGCGGTCCGCAGGGCGGGCGACGGCGTACGGGCGTCCGCCGCCGCGTCCAGCTCCCCCGGGTCCACGCCGAGTACGGCGGCGGCCGCCAGCGCACCCGCGACCAGCCCGGCGGTGTGCAGCCGGCCCCGGCAGAAGTCCTCCAGGCCAGCGGCGGAGGTGATCCGGCCCGCCTTGACGGCGGCCTCCGCCCCGCCGGAGTGCGCGTGCCCTCCGGCGGGGAAGCGGCCGTCGGCCAGGACGAGAAGTGCTGCCCGTGACATCACGCCACCATCAGAAGAGGAAGTAGCGCTGGGCCATGGGCAGTTCGGCCGCCGGAGTCGCCTCCACCAGCTCGCCGTCGATGTGCACGGCGAAGCTGTCGGGGTCGATCCGGACATCGGGCCGGGCGTCGTTCTCGCGCATGTCGGCCTTGGTCACCGCACGGGTGGATGCGATCGGCACGAACCGCTTGCCGAGCCCGAGCCGCTCCGGCAGCCCGTCCTCGATCGCCAACGGGGCGACGAAGTTGACCGAGTTGGCGGCCGGGGCCCGGCCGATCGCGCCGTACATCGGCCGGGGCAGGATCGGCTGCGGGGTGGGAATGGACGCGTTGGCGTCACCCATCTGCGCGTAGGCGATCTGCCCGCCCTTGAGCACGAGCTGCGGCTTGACCCCGAAGAACGCCGGCTCCCACAGCACGAGGTCGGCGAGCTTGCCGGTCTCCACGGAGCCGATCTCGGCGGCGAGGCCCTGGGCGAGCGCCGGGTTGATCGTGTACTTGGCGACATATCGACGTACGCGGTGGTTGTCCGCACGTCCGTCACCGGGCAGCGCCCCGCGCCTGCGCTTCATCACGTGGGCCGTCTGCCACGTACGCAGGATGACCTCGCCGACGCGGCCCATGGCCTGGGAGTCGGAGGAGATGATCGAGATCGCGCCGAGGTCGTGCAGGACGTCCTCCGCGCCGATGGTGGACGGCCGGATCCGGGACTCGGCGAACGCCAGGTCCTCGGGGACCGCCGGGTTGAGGTGGTGGCACACCATCAGCATGTCGAGGTGTTCCTCGGCGGTGTTGACGGTGTAGGGCCGGGTCGGGTTGGTGGAGCTGGGCAGCACGTTGGGCTGTGAGACGACGGTCATGATGTCGGGCGCGTGCCCGCCGCCGGCGCCCTCCGTGTGGTACGAGTGGATGCCCCGGCCCGCGATCGCGGCGAGGGTGTCGCCGACGAATCCGGCCTCGTTCAGGGTGTCCGTGTGGATGGCGACCTGGATGCCGGTGCGGTCCGCGACGGTCAGCGCGGCGTCGATGACGGCCGGGGTCGAGCCCCAGTCCTCGTGCAGCTTCAGACCGGCCGCGCCGCCCCGGATCTGGGAGAGCATCGCCTCGTGCGAGACGGTGTTGCCCTTGCCGAGGAAGCCGACGTTGACCGGGTAGGCCTCCATCGCCTCGAACATCCGGGCGAGGTGCCAGGGTCCGGGCGTGACGGTGGTGGCCTTGGAGCCCTCGGCGGGGCCGGTGCCGCCGCCGACCAGGGTGGTGATGCCGGAGGCGAGCGCCTCGTCGGCGATCTGGGGGCAGATGAAGTGGACGTGCGCGTCGATGGCGCCGGCGGTGAGGATCCGCCCGTTGCCCGCGATGATCTCGGTCTCCGGGCCGATGACCAGGTCGGGGTGGACACCGTCCATGGTGTCCGGGTTGCCGGCCTTGCCGATCGCGGTGATCCGGCCGTCGCGGATGCCGACGTCGGCCTTGACGATGCCCCAGTGGTCGACGATGACGGCACCGGTGATCACTGTGTCGGGGGTGCCGTCGGCGCGGGTGGCGCGGGCCTGGCCCATGGACTCGCGGATGACCTTGCCGCCGCCGAACACCGCCTCGTCGCCGGAGCTGCCGGGTCCGCCGGAGCGGTCCTCCTCGATCTCGATCAGCAGGTCGGTGTCGGCGAGCCGGATGCGGTCACCGGTGGTGGGTCCGAACAGGTCGGCGTAGGCACCGCGGACGATCTCAGGCATCGAGGGCACCTCCGGTCTCCCCGCGCAGCCCCGGCACGATCCGGGCGCCGGTGAGGGGCACGAGCTCGATGTCGACGGGGATGCCGGGCTCGAAGCGCACGGCGGTGCCGGCGGCGACGTTCAGCCGCTTGCCGCGGGCCGAGGCACGGTCGAACTGCAGGCCGGGGTTGGCCTCGGCGAAGTGGTAGTGGGAGCCGACCTGGACCGGCCGGTCGGCGGCGTTGAGGACGGTGAGCCGGGTGACCTCACGGCCCTCGTTGAAGACGACCGGGTCGTCCGCGAACAGGATCTCTCCGGGAATCATCGTGGCCCCCTTCAGATGATCGGCTCGTGGACGGTGACGAGCTTGGTGCCGTCCGGGAAGGTGGCCTCGACCTGGACGTCATGGATCATCTCGGGGACCCCGTCCATGACGTCGTCCCTGGTGAGGAGCTTGCGACCGGAGGACATGAGTTCGGCGACCGTACGGCCGTCACGCGCGCCTTCGAGGATGTGCGACGTGATGAGGGCGACCGCTTCCGGGTGGTTGAGCTTGAGCCCGCGGGCCCTGCGCTTCTCGGCCACATCGGCTGCCACATGGATCAGCAGCCTCTCTTGCTCGTGCGGGGTCAGTTGCACGTCCCACCTCACAGTCCTTGCTCCGGACCGTGCGGGGTCCGGTTGCCGCAGCCATCGCGACGGGGATAGGTGTAACACACAGACAAACCCCCGGATCGTCCTCAATCCGGGCAGTAAAACCCCTGATGGCGTGGATCGGCAGGCTAGAACGCCGGAGTTTCAGCGACGTTAACCAGACCTTGATCCACGGATGACCGCGCGATGGGACCCCCGGTACCCGGGTGGGTCAGGACCGGCCCGGGTCGCGGTGCTCGGCGGCCATGCCGGAACCGCGATGCTCGGCGGCGATCCCGAACCGCTGCTGTTCGCGCGGGGCGGAACCGACCTCGCGGACACCCGACACCGAGCTGACGATCGACCCCCCGGCCGACTCCTCCAGCGCTTCCAGCCGCTCCAGATCGGCGGCCGACACCAGCGCGACCAGCGGCTTGCCGTGCCGCGTCACGACGACGCGCTCACCGCCGTACACCACGCGGTTGATCAGATCGGCGAGCTCGGCCCTGGCCTGCGTCACCGGAATCTCGTACGCCATACCCCAACCTTACGTCACGTACGTCCTGTACATTTTTTACAGAAGCAGGCCTGCCGGAGGCCCGTGCAATGAGAAGGGGTGTGCCCATGTCCCGAGCGTTCGCCCGTCATGTCCTGCCCGAGTTCACCGAGCGCACCAGCAGCGGCGCCCGCACGCTCGATCCCTACGGCAAGCTGTTCGAGGACCGGATCGTCTTCCTCGGGACCGCGCTGGACGACGTGGCCGCGAACGACGTGATGGCGCAGTTCATGTACCTCGAACACGCGGCCCCCGAGCAGGACATCACGCTGTACGTCAACTCGCCCGGCGGTTCGTTCAGTGCGCTGACGGCGGTCTACGACACGATGCGCTACGTCAGTTGCGACGTGGCCACCTACTGCCTGGGCCAGGCCGCCTCCCACGCCGCGCTGCTGCTCGCGGCCGGCACGCCGGGCAAGCGGTTCACCCTGCCCGGAGCCCGCGTGGTCCTCTCCCAGCCCCAGCTCACCGAGCCGGTGCAGGGCCAGCCCAGCGACCTGCTCATCCAGGCCGAGGAGTTGACCCGGGTCCGTGCGCTGACGGAGGAGATCCTGGTACGGCACACCGGGCGCACGGCCGAACAGGTGCACCGCGACCTGGAGCGGGACCTGGTCCTGGACGCCCCCGCGGCGGTGGCCCACGGCCTGGTGGACGCCGTCGTGCCCAGTCGGCGGAGCACCCCCGGCGCACCGGACGCGAGGTGAGCATCCGATGCTGCCGGACCTGCCACCGCTGCCCGCACTGACGCGTGCCGAGGGCGACCTGATCGACCGTTACCTGGAAGCCGCCGACCTGCTGGGCCGCGCCAATCCCGCGCACGGCGGGGACACCTATCGCGGACTGCGCGCCGCCCAGGCCCTGGTGCGCAAGGCCGCAGAGCTGCGTGACGCCCTCGCGTTGATGCACCGGCGAGGCGAGACGGAGCTGCACGGGGACACGCTGGCACGGGCCTTGCGGGTGCTGGACGGTGAACGCCGTGCCGCGCGCGTCGCGCTCCCGCCCGACGGCGTCGGCTGATCCGGACGCCGGACCAGCCGGACGGGAGCCGGCCGTCGACCGGTGCCGCTCGGGCGTGACTTGAAACGGGCCGAACGACGTACCGCCGACCGGTGGATATCCGGATCGTTCTCCGGGCCTTCCGGCTTGCGATCCACGCCGGTTCGCCGCTCGCGGCAATGCGCGTCGCCCCAGGTCGGGGGCTACGCACGGGATCTGACGAGGACTCGGACAGCACGCACTCCCCCCGAACGGGTGAGTGGTGAGTAACGCCACAAATCCACGGATGCATTGGGATTTTCGCACCGGTGTGGGCGAAGATCCCGTCCGACGACAAGCCCCCGCCACCGCGGCGGGGCGGTCCGGGCGGACGCCGAGTCCTGCCGCCGCCCGGACGACAGGTCGACAGGAGTGGATCGGCAGGAGTGGAGGACCCAAGCAAGACGGGTCGCCGGAAGGGATGTTCGTCTGCTCGTCGCAGACGGCCTGAGGTTCCGAGCAGCCCTTGGGGTGAAGCCGCACCAACGCGGCCGGGCAACTTCGCCAGCCCGAATCCGACAGGTCATCCTTCACAGGCGGCTGACGAAGGGTTGCGCATGACTGCGCTCAATCGTGTCCCGTCACTCATGGCCCGGGCCGGTACGGCCTCGGCCCTCACCCTCGCCGCCGTCGGCGGCTCGATCGCGGTCCCCGGCCTCGCCCCCGATGCCTCGGCCGCGACTCTCGCGACAAAGGCACTGCAGGTCGCGGCCTCCAAGAAGGGCGCCCCGTACCAGTACGGGGCCACCGGGCCGCGCAGGTTCGACTGCTCGGGGCTGACGCTCTACTCGTTCAAGAAGGCGGGCAAGACCCTGCCGCGTACCGCCGCCCAGCAGTACAACAAGACGCACCACATCTCCGCCGGCCATCGCCGGGCCGGTGACCTGGTGTTCTTCCACTACGGTTCCTACGTCTACCACGTCGGCATCTACGCCGGACACGGCAAGATCTGGCACGCGCCGAGGACCGGGGACGTGGTGCGGCTCCAGAAGATCTGGACCAGGAGCGTCTGGTACGGCCGGGTCAACTGACCCCTGTCAGGGCAGGAGCGGCTCCAGCAGCAGGGCCGCTCCCAGCACCGTCAGCGCCACCCCGGTGCCCGCCTGGAGCCCACGGGCGGCCCGGGGCCGGCGCAACGGTGTGCCAAGGCGGTCTGCGTCGAGGCGGGGCGCCCTCCGGCCCGACGCCGCCGGTCCCGCTCCAGAGGGCACCGTCCCCGATCCGCCGCCACTCACCCCGTCGGCCTCAACGCTCCTCACCCCCGCACCCCCTCGTCACCCCATGTTCCCCCCTCACAGCCCCCCGCCCGGAGGGCTACGGCTCCTGTGGGCCCGCCGGGACCGGCTCGGCCGGGAGGATCCACGGCAGTTCGATGGAGACCGTCTTGCCGCCCTCACGGGTGCGGCGGACGCGGAGTTTGCCGCCGCACTCCGCGGTGAGCCAGCGGATGATGACCATGCCGCGGCCGTTGTCCTGCTGGACGGCGGCGGGCAGTCTCTTCGGGAAGCGCGGATGACTGTCGGTGACGCCGATGCGGAGGTGTTCGTCGCGGTCCAGGGCGAGGTCAACCGTGAAGGTGGGTGATTGACCGAAGGTGTGCTGTACGGCATTCGTGGCGAGTTCGGAGACGATGAGCCGCACGGTGTCGGCCACGTCGGTGTCCGACGGCAGGCCCCACTCCGCGAGCGTGCCCACGACATACATGCGGGCTGCGGAGACCGAGGCGGGATCGCTCGGCAGAGTGACGGATGCTTCCAGATGGTCTGCCATGGCGACGTCGTCCCTTTCCCACGGGACCGCAGTCCGACACGGAGCCGGATGGTTCGAGTACGGTCCCGGACTGGTGCTTGCTCGTCAGCCTGCCATCACGGGGCCGGTCACGGGGAGCGATCCACCAAGATATGCATATATCTGTCGCTCGAAGCGGTGAACTCTACGACGCGAGACCGTATTTGGGCGGCCCGGAAGGAGTAAGGAGGAGCCCATGCAGAACGGGCCGGCAGTGCGCCGCCGCAAACTGGGCGCCGAACTGCGCACGCTGCGCACCGGTGCTGGGCTCACGAGCGGTGAGGCGGCCCGGCTGGTCGGCTGGCACCAGTCGAAGGTCAGCCGTATCGAGACCGGTGCCAGCGGCGTGAAACCAGCCGATGTGCGGTTACTTCTCGACGCCTACGAGGTGTATGACGGGCAACTGCGCGAGTTGCTGCTGATGCTGGCGGGCTCCGAGGACACGGGCGACCGGCACCGCTGGTGGCACGCCTACCGCGGGGTGCTGCCGCCCACGTACCGGGACTTCATCAGCCTGGAGTCACAGGCGAGCACGATGCGCACCCTGGAGACCACGGTCGTCCCCGGCCTGCTGCAGACGCCCGAGTACGCCCGCGCGGTGACCCGGGCGGCCGTCACGGACCTGGCCGAGGAAGGCCTGGACGCGCTGGTGGAGGTGCGGCTGGCCAGGCAGGACGTGCTCCGCGCCGACCCGCCGCTGGAGCTGAGCGCGGTGCTGGACGAGTCGGTGCTGCGGCGCGAGGTCGGCGGCCCCGAGGTGATGGCCCGGCAGCTTCAGCGGCTGGTGGAGGCGGCCCGGCTGCCCCAAGTCCGGCTCCAGGTGCTTCCGTTCGGCGCCGGAGCGCATGTCGGCCTCACCGGAGCTTTCGTTATTTTCTCATTTCCGAGCACTTCTGATCTGGACGTGGTTGTTCTCGACCAGTTGACGAGTAGCCTCTACCTGGAGCGGAAAGAAGACCTCATGGCCTATACGGAGGCCTTCGACACCCTTCGGATGCACGCCCTTTCACCCGAGGACACGTTGGATTACATCGCCGGGATAGGTGACGGCGCGTAAGGAGGCACCATGTCAGCTATGCCTCGGAACGTCCCTGCCAGTACCGACCTGCACGACGTGCGCTGGCTGCGCAGCAGCTACAGCACGGGAGCCAACAACTGCGTGGAGACGGCCCGGCCGCGCTCCGGCCCCGGGGCCGGACTGCTCGCCGTGCGCGATTCCAAGAACCCGGCCGGACCCGCGCTGCTCTTCTCCGCCGAGAGCTGGGCCGGTTTCCTCACCGCTCTCTGACCCGAACACGACCCCGATCCGAAGACGATCCACGCGCGAAGCACGGCCGTGTCACGCCGACTCATGGTCGCGTTTCGCCGATCACCCGTACAGCGCGTTCGATCTCGGCCCCGGACAGGTCCGCGCGGGCGGTCAGCCGCAGCCGCGAGATGCCGTCGGGCACGGAAGGAGGACGGAAACAGCCCACGGCCAGCCCCGCGGTACGGCAGTCGGCCGCCCAGCGCACCGCCTGCTCCGGGGACGGAGCCCGCACGGAGACCACCGCGGCGTCCGGACGCACCGCTTCCAGACCCGCGGCGGTCAGCCGTGCGTGCAGTTCCGCGGCCACCGCACGCGCGCGCGCCGCGCGCTCCGGCTCGCGGACGAGCAGCCGCAGTGCGGCGAGCGCCGCGCCGGCCGCCGCCGGGGCCAGGCCCGTGTCGAAGATGAAGGTCCGGGCGGCGTTGACCAGATGGTCGATCACGCGAGCCGGGCCGAGCACCACTCCGCCCTGACTGCCCAGCGACTTGGACAGGGTGGCCGTGACCACCACGTCCGCGGCGCCCGCAAGACCGGCCGCGTACGGCGCGCCACGGCCGCCGTCGCCCAGCACCCCGAGCCCGTGCGCGTCGTCCACGACCAGTCCCGCGCCGTGCTCCCGGCACGCCTCGGCCAGCTCGGCCAGCGGCGCCCGGTCACCGTCCACCGAGAACACGGTGTCGGACACGACGATCGCCGGCCCCTGACGAGTGGCCAGCGCCTTGCGCACCGCCTCGGGGTCGGCGTGCCCGACGACCTGCCGCTCGCCACGGGCGAGCCGGCAGCCGTCGATGAGGGAGGCGTGGTTGCCGGCGTCGGAGACGATCAGCGAGCCGTGCGGCCCGAGCGCGGTGACCGCGGCCAGGTTGGCGGCGTAACCGGAGGAGAAGACCAGCGCCGCCTCGAAGCCGCAGAAGGCGGCCAGCTCGCGCTCCAGCTCGGTGTGCAGCTCGGTGGTGCCGGTGACGAGCCGGGAGCCGGTCGAGCCGCCGCCCCAGGTCCGGGCCGCCCCGGCGGCTCCCTCGGTCACCTCGGGATGGTGGGCGAGGCCCAGGTAGTCGTTGCTCGCCAGATCCAGCAGCGGCGAGTCGGCGGGGCGCGGGCGCAGGGTGCGTACGAGTCCGGCGCGGCGGCGCGCCTCGGCCTGCTCGTCGATCCAGCCGAACGCCATGGGTCCTCCGGGGCTTTTGTAGGTAGCGGACAGACCCTAGCGGCACGAGCAGCCGCCCAGGGTGTGGCAATACCCACACGGTGAACCGTCTCCGTTGTGCAAACTCTCCTTGGCCCCGGGCGGTCCCGTAGGACAGGATCAGGCCTCATGGACCTGCTGAACACGCTGGTGGACAAGGGGCTTCGGCGCGAGCTGCCGACCCGCGAGGAAGCGCTCGCCGTTCTGGCCACCTCCGACGACGACGTACTCGATGTGGTGGCCGCGGCCGGAAAGGTGCGCCGGCACTGGTTCGGGCGACGGGTGAAACTCAACTATCTGGTGAACCTCAAGTCGGGCCTGTGCCCGGAGGACTGCTCCTACTGTTCCCAGCGGCTCGGCTCCAAGGCCGACATCCTGAAGTACACCTGGCTCAAGCCCGACGAGGCCTCCCAGGCGGCCGCCGCCGGCCTCGCGGGAGGCGCCAAGCGGGTCTGTCTGGTGGCCAGCGGGCGCGGCCCGACGGACCGGGACGTGGACCGGGTCTCGGAGACCATCCGGACCATCAAGGAGCAGAACGAGCACGTCGAGGTGTGCGCCTGCCTCGGTCTGCTCTCCGACGGCCAGGCCGAGCGGCTGCGCGAGGCGGGCGCGGACGCCTACAACCACAACCTCAACACGTCCGAGGGGACGTACGCGGACATCACGACCACGCACACGTACGCCGACCGGGTGGACACGGTGCAGAAGGCGCACGCGGCCGGTCTGTCCGCCTGCTCCGGTCTGATCGCGGGCATGGGCGAGAGCGACGAGGACCTGGTCGACGTGGTCTTCTCGCTGCGCGAACTGGACCCGGACTCGGTGCCGGTGAACTTCCTCATCCCGTTCGAGGGCACCCCGCTGGCCAAGGAGTGGAACCTCACCCCGCAGCGCTGTCTGCGGATCCTCGCGATGGTCCGGTTCGTCTGCCCGGACGTGGAGGTCCGGATCGCGGGCGGCCGCGAGGTCCATCTGCGCACGATGCAGCCGCTCGCGCTGCACCTGGCCAACTCCATCTTCCTCGGCGACTACCTGACCAGCGAGGGCCAGGCCGGCAAGGCCGACCTGGAGATGATCGCGGACGCCGGCTTCGAGGTGGAGGGCGCCGGCGAGGTGACGCTGCCGGAGCACCGGGTCGAGGCCGCGGCCGGCTGCGGCTCGGTGTGCGGCTCGCACGAGGGCTGCGGCTCGCACGAGGGCGCGCACGAGAGCGGCGACGCGTGCGGTACGGCGGGTGCGTGCGGTACGACGGCCATGCCGACGGCGCAGGAGGCGCGCACCGATCTCGTCGCCGTCCGCCGCCGGGGCGCCGGAACGGACCTCGCGCCCAATGCCTGATCTGCCCGGCCTGACCGTGCCCGAGCTGCTGGAGCTGGACCGACGGCATGTGTGGCATCCGTACGGTCCGATGCCCGGACGTGCCGAACCGCTCGTCGTGGAGTCGGCGAGCGGGGTCCGGCTGCGGCTCGCCGGCGGCTCGGCCGAGCTGGTGGACGGGATGTCCTCCTGGTGGTCGGCGATCCACGGCTACAACCACCCGGTCCTCAACGAGGCGGCGCACGACCAGCTCGGACGGATGAGCCATGTGATGTTCGGCGGGTTGACGCACGAGCCGGCGGTACGGCTGGCGAAGCACCTTGTCGACATGTCGCCGAATGGCCTGGAGCATGTGTTCCTCGCCGACTCCGGCTCGGTGTCGGTCGAGGTCGCGGTGAAGATGTGCCTGCAGTACTGGCGCTCGCTCGGCCGGCCCGGCAAGCAGCGGCTGCTGACCTGGCGGGGCGGCTACCACGGCGACACCTGGAACCCGATGTCGGTGTGCGACCCGGAGGGCGGGATGCACGCGCTCTGGTCGGGTGTGCTGCCGCGCCAGATCTTCGCGGACGCACCGCCGACGGAGTACGAGGAGTCGTACGCCGACCATGTGCGCGAACTGATCGCCCGGCACGCGGACGAGCTGGCCGCGGTGATCGTGGAGCCGGTGGTGCAGGGCGCGGGCGGGATGCGCTTCCACTCCCCCGGGTATCTCCGGGTGCTGCGCGAGGCCTGCGACGCGTACGACGTGCTGCTGGTGTTCGACGAGATCGCCACCGGCTTCGGCCGCACCGGCGCGCTGTTCGCGGCGGAGCACGCGGGCGTCACTCCGGATGTGATGTGCGTGGGCAAGGCGCTGACCGGCGGCTACCTGACACTGGCGGCCACGCTGTGCACCGCGCGGATCGCCGACGGCATCTCGCGGGGCGAGGTGCCGGTGCTCGCGCACGGACCGACGTTCATGGGCAACCCGCTGGCGGCGGCCGTGGCCTGCGCCTCCATCGAACTGCTCCTGGCACAGGACTGGCGGGCGGAGGTCAAGCGGATCGAGGCGGGCCTGTGGGAGGGCCTCACGCCTGCTCGCGAGCTGCCGGGCGTCCGCGATGTCCGCGTCCTCGGGGCGATCGGCGTCGTCCAGCTCGACCACGAGGTGGACATGGCCGCGGCAACCGCGGCCGCCGTCCGGGAGGGCGTCTGGCTGCGCCCCTTCCGCGACCTGATCTACACGATGCCGCCGTACATCACCTCGGACGAGGACCTGGCGAGGATCGCGCGCGCGGTGTGCGCCGCGGCGCGGGAGGGATGACATGCCGGTACTGGTGATCACGGGCACGGGCACGGAGGTCGGCAAGACCGTCACCACCGCCGCCGTTGCCGCCACGGCGCTCGCGGCCGGGCGCTCGGTGGCCGTGCTGAAGGCCGCGCAGACGGGCGTACGGCCGGACGAGCGCGGGGACGCCGACGAGGTCGCGCGGCTGGCCGGCCCGGTCACGACCGCCGAACTGGCCCGCTACCCCGAGCCGTTGGCGCCGGGCACGGCGGCCCGACGGGCGGGTATGGCTCCGGTCCACCCGCACGAGGTGGCCGACCGGGCGGCCGAGCTGGCCGCCGAGCACGATCTGGTGCTGGTCGAGGGGGCGGGTGGACTCCTCGTCCGCTTCGACGCGGCCGGCGGCACCCTCGCCGACGCGGCCGGGCTGCTCGGCGCGCCGGTGCTGGTGGTCGCCCATGCAGGTCTGGGCACCCTCAACACCACCGAGCTGACTGCGCTCGAACTACGGCGCCGGGACCTGGAGCTGGCCGGCCTGGTGATCGGCAGCTGGCCCGACTCCCCCGACCTCGCCACCCGCTGCAACGTGACGGACCTGCCGGAGGTCGCGGGAGCCCCCCTCCTCGGCGCGATCCCCTCCGGGGCGGGTGCCCTGCCACCGGCCGACTTCCGCGAGGCGGCCCCGGAGTGGCTGGCACCCCGCCTGGACGGCACATGGGACGCGGAGGCGTTCCGGGTACGGATGGCACCGCAACCGTGGTGATGTACGGGGGTGAGTCCGGGAGTTGCGGCAGCCGGGGTGCTGCGCGGACCCGGGTCCGGCAGGCGCCGCAGCCGGGCTGATGGACGGGCCCGGCTCCGGGAAGTGCCACCTCGGGCCACCGCACGACCGACCACCCGCGGTCCGGCGGCCCGAGCCGAACACCCTCCCGGACCGAGTCCCCCGCCCTCCAGCCAACCAGCCCCCGGCGGGAGCCGGGGGCTGAGCCCCGTGACGGCCGGGCGCCGACGCCGAGGGTGTGACGGCCTCGCGCGGGGGAGACTCCTCCTAGTCCGTCCTGCTCCGGGAGGTTCCCCATGCGGCTACTGTCCGGCCCCGACAAGGTGCCGCCGAGTCCCGCCCACCACCCGCTGTTCGCCCGTTACTACGCCCGCTTCAGCGTGAGCGCCGAGACCCGGCTGGGCATGGCCGGGATACGGGAGCGGCTGCTCGCCGGGCTGTCCGGGCGGGTGATCGAGATCGGCGCGGGCAATGGGCTGAACTTCGCGCACTACCCCGCTACCGTCGCCGAGGTCGTCGCGATCGAACCGGAGCCGCTGCTCAGGCAGTTGGCGCTGGAATCGGCCCTGCGTGCCGAGTTTCCGGTCGACGTGGTGCCGGGCGCGGCGGAGGCGCTGCCGGTCAAGAGCGAGGCTTTCGACGCGGCGGTGCTGTCGCTGGTGCTGTGCAGCGTGCGGGACGTGCCACGGGCGCTGAGCGAGGTGCGGCGCGTACTCAAGCCGGGCGGCCAGGTGCGGTTCTTCGAGCACGGCCAGGGCGGCGGCCGGGTGATGAGACTGAGCCAGCGCACGCTGGACCGGACCCTGTGGCCGGCGCTGACCGGCGGCTGCCATCTGTCCCGGCAGCCGGTGGCCGCGCTGCGCGAGGCCGGGTTCACGCTCGGCCCGCAGCGTCAGGTGATGATGCCGGAGCGGGGTCCGGCGCTGCCGTCCTCGTACTGCGCGCTCGGGGTCGCCTGGCGGCCGGACGAGCCGGACACGCGCTGACCGGCCTCACAGGCTCCAGCGGCGCAGCTCGCGCGCGATGTCGTCGACGCCGGCCGCGCCCTCCTTCACCAGCCGGGCGAGGTCCCGTACCTGCTCGGCTGTGGTGACCACCTTCACCCCGCTGGCGACCAGGTACGCATAGGCGACCGCCGAGGCGAACAGCGCGTTGGAGCGCTCCAGCGCCGGCAGGTGGATCAGCAGCTGGAGCAGGGAGGCGGCACGGGTGTGCGGGTCGTCGTAGACGGGCACGCCGAATATCTCGGCGCGGTGCCGGGCGACGGCGGCGATCAGCGCGCCCCAGTCGGTGACCTGCGGGTCCCCGGGGGTGCGCTGTTCGGCGAGCATGAGCAGCCAGGCGAGGTCGATGCTGAGCTCGTTCAAGGGATCAGCGGCCGTCCCCGACGCCGGTGCCGGTGCCGCGGGTCTCGGTGAACTCCTCGGCGAACACGGACTCGTACTGCTTCATGAAGTCGGCGGCGGCCTCGACGAACGTACGGCCGGCCTCCCCGGTGTCCTGTCTGACCAGCTCTTCGATATAGCGGTTGACGCTGATACCGCGGGCCAGGGCGCGTTCGCGGGCCGCACGGGCGGTGCCCTCGTCCACGCGCACGTTCAGCTGGGTCTTCGCCATGCTTCGACGCTAGCGCCGGGGCGCTAGCAAAGCAAGGGCGCGCGGACCCGTGCGCCGGGTCGGCTTGTCGCCTACGCTCGCCCGGGACAAGCGGTTCAGGCGACCGGGAGGCGGTCTTGTCCACACCTGCTGCGCAGCACGCACCGGACGGCGCCGTCGCGGCCCGCGCCCGCGGGCTGACCAAGGCGTACGGTTCCGGCGAGACGGCGGTGATCGCCCTGGACTCGGTGGACGTGGACATCGCGCGCGGCCGTTTCACCGCCGTGATGGGGCCCTCGGGGTCCGGGAAGTCCACGCTGATGCACTGTCTGGCGGGGCTCGACACGGTGTCGGCGGGTCAGGTGTGGCTGGGCGACACCGAGATCACCGGGCTGCGGGACCGGGAGCTGACCCAGCTCCGGCGGGACCGGATCGGGTTCATGTTCCAGTCGTTCAACCTCATTCCGACACTGACCGCCGCCGAGAACATCACCCTGCCCATGGACATCGCGGGCCGCAGGCCCGATCCGCGGTGGCTGGACCAGGTCATCGACACGCTCGGTCTGCGCGACCGCCTCACGCACCGGCCCGCCCAGCTCTCCGGCGGGCAGCAGCAGCGGGTCGCGTGTGCGCGGGCGCTGGCCTCCCGGCCGGAGCTGATCTTCGCCGACGAGCCGACGGGCAACCTCGACTCGCGGGCCGGCCTTGAGGTGCTGGGCTTTCTGCGCGGCGCGGTGGACGATCTCGGGCAGACGGTCGTCATGGTCACCCACGACCCCGGCGCCGCCGCCCACTCCGACCTGGTGCTGTTCCTGGCCGACGGACGCATCGTGGACGACATGGAACGGCCGACGGCGGACGCCGTACTCGAACTCATGAAGCGGTTCGACGTGGTCCGCGAGCGGCTCGGCGACGGCGACGCCGGCACCGTCGGAGAGGACTGACCGGGTGCTCAAGGCGACCCTGAGGAGTTTCCTCGCGCACAAGGGGCGGCTCGCGCTGTCCGCGCTGGCCGTGATCCTGTCCGTGGCGTTCGTGGCGGGCAGTCTGATCTTCTCCGACACCGTCACGCATACGTTCGACCGGCTGTTCGCCTCCACCGCCGCCGATGTGACGGTCCAGCCGAAACAGCTGGACCTGAGGTCGGCCCGGGTGAGCGGCTCCGTGCAGACGCTGCCGGCCGCGCTGCGGGACCGCGTGGCGCGGGTCGACGGGGTCGCGGCGGCACGCGCCGAGGTGTCGGTGCAGAACGCCGTCGTGGTCGACAGCCACAACAAGTCCGTCGGCCCGACCACCGGCGCCCCGACCATCGCGCTGGCCTGGTACGTCACCCACCGCAGCCCGGTGAAGCTCACCTCCGGCCATGCCCCGCACGGGGCGGGTGAGGCGCTGCTGGACGCCGACACGGCGCGCAAGAAGCACGTACGGATCGGCGACACCCTGAGCGTGGAGGCACAGCCGGGCACGTTCCGGGTGCGGGTCGTCGGCATCGCCACGTTCACCACCACCAACCCCGGCGCGGCCCTGGTCTTTCTGGACCCGGCGGTGGCGGGCCGTGAACTGCTCGGTTCCGCCGCGAAGGCGACCAGCATCGCGGTGGACGCGGCCAAGGGCGTGTCCGACGCGGAGCTCAAACGGCGTGTCGGCCGCGCGATCGACACCGGCACCTACGACCTGAAGACCGCGAACGAGCAGGCCAAGTCGGCGGCGGCCAGCCTCGGCACGTTCCTTGACGTGATCAAGTACGTGATGCTGGGCTTCGCCGGTGTCGCCCTGCTCGTCGGTGTGTTCCTCATCGTCAACACCTTCTCCATGCTGATCGCCCAGCGCACCCGCGAACTGGGCCTGTTGCGGGCGCTCGGCGCGGACCGGCGGCAGGTGCGGCGCTCGGTGCTCACGGAGGCGCTGCTGCTCGGGCTGGTCGGTTCCACGCTCGGCCTCGCGGCCGGGATCGGGCTGGCGCTGGGGCTGATCCGGCTGATGAGTGCGTTCGGGATGAACCTGAAGGCCACGGAGATGGTCATCGGCTGGGGCACGCCCGTCGCGGCGTACGTCGTCGGTGTCGGCGTCACCTTCGTGGCCGCCTATCTGCCCGCGCGGCGCGCGGCGGCCGTCTCGCCGATGGCGGCGCTCGTGGACGCCGAAGTCGCCGGTGTGGGCAAGCCGTTGCGGACGCGGGCGGTCGTCGGTGCTGTGATCGGGGCGGTCGGCGCGGCGGCGCTGGCCGGGTGCGCGGTGGCCACGAAGACCGCGCAGGCGGCCTCGCTGCTCGGTCTCGGCGTGGCCCTGACCCTGATCGCGACCGTCGTCGCCGGTCCGCTGCTGGTGCGCCCGGTGATCCGGGTGCTGGGCGCGGCCTTCCCCGCGCTGTTCGGTCCGGTCGGCCTGATGAGCCAGCGCAACGCCCTGCGCAACCCGCGTCGTACGGGCGCCACCGCCGCCGCGCTCATGGTGGGCCTGGCCCTGGTCGGCGGAATGTCGGTGGCGAGCGCCTCGATGTCCGCGTCCTTCGACTGGCAGATCGACAAGACGCTCGGCGCCGACTTCATCGTCCAGAACTCCAACTTCACCCCGTTCACCAAGCAGGTGCGGGACACCGTGGCCCGCACCCGCGGCGTCGGGCTCGTCGTACAGCAGCGGCTCACCCAGGTCGCCGTACGGCTGCCGAACGGCGACCGGGTCACGACGGCCGCCGCCGCGTACGGCCCCCGGCTCGACGACGTCGTGCACATCACCTACGCGCGGGGCGGTTCGGCGGCGGCGCTGGCGGACGGTCACCTCGCCATGGACGCCGACTTCGCCCGGGACCACGGGGTGCGCGTCGGCAGCGTCCTCCCGGTCGAGTTCCCCGGCGGCCGGCACACCGACCTGACCGTCGCCGCGCTCACCAAGCAGGAGACGGCCGAGGGCTTCGGCGCCCAGGGCGGGCTGTACTTCGGGCTCGCCACCCTGGAGAAGTACGTCCCGGAGGCCCAGGACGCCGCGCTCTACGTCAACGCGGCCACCGGCACGAAACCCGCGGATCTACGCCCCCGCCTGGAACGGTCGCTGGGGCCGTTCCCGCAGGTCCAGGTGCGCAATCAGAGCGACTACAAGCAGCTTGTCCACGACCAGATCGCGGTCCTGCTCTACCTGGTGTACGCGCTGCTCGGGCTGGCGATCGTCATCGCCGTGCTCGGTGTGGTCAACACCCTCGCCCTGTCGGTGGTGGAGCGCACGCGTGAGATCGGGCTGCTGCGCGCGATCGGGCTGGGGCGACGGCAGTTGCGCCGGATGATCCGGCTGGAGTCGGTGGTGATCGCGGTGTTCGGCGCGGTCCTCGGGCTGGCGCTGGGACTCGTGTGGGGCGTGTGCATGCAGCAGGTACTGGCCCTGCGCGGGCTGACGGCGCTGGCGTTCCCCTGGAGCACGATCGTCGCCGTCGTGATCGGCTCGGCGGTGGTGGGCGTGGTGGCGGCCCTGCTGCCGGCGCTGCGCGCGTCGCGGTTGAACGTGCTGGCGGCGATCGCCCACGAGTGATGGAATCGCGGGGGTAGCCAAGTCGCCTGCGCACGGGGAGAGTTGATGTCACGTCCGTTCCGCTTCGGGGTCAATCTGCTCACGCCCGCGCCCGCCGCCGAGTGGCGGGCGAAGTGCCGGCGCGCCGAGGAGCTGGGCTACGACGTGATCCTCGTCCCCGATCACCTCGGGATGCCCGCTCCGTTCCCGGCACTGGTCGCGGCGGCCGAGGCGACGCGCCGGCCCCGGCTCGGCACGTTCGTGCTCAACGCGGGGTTCTACAACCCGGCCCTGCTGGCCCGTGAGGTGGCGACCACGGACGCGCTCACCGGCGGGCGCCTCGAACTCGGGCTGGGCACCGGGTACGTGCCGGCCGAACACGAGACGGCGGGGCTGCCGTACGGCTCACCGGGCGAGCGGGTGGACCACCTCCGGCACATGGTCGAGGAGTTGGACCGCCTGCTGGCGTCGCAGGAGCACCAGCCGCGCCCCGCCCAGCCCCGGGTGCCGCTGCTGATCGGTGCCAACGGCGACCGGATGCTCCGGCTGACCGCGGAGCACGCGGACATCGCGGCCTTCACCGGGGCCCGGCCGGGCTCCGCTCCAGGGGCGCTGGAACCGCTGACCGCCGAGGAGCTGGACGAGCGGGTGGCGCGCTACCGGGGACTGGCGGCCGGCCGGGCGGAACCGGCGGAGCTCAACCTGCTCATCCAGCTCGTGGCGGTCACCGACGATCCGCAGCCCGTGCTGAAGCCGCTGCTGGAACGGCAGCCGCAGCTGACCCTGGACGCCGCACTGGCCCTGCCCATCGTGCTGGCCGGCCCGCTGGAGGAACTCGTGGCGCGGGTGCGGGCGCAGCGCGAGCGGTTCGGTTTCTCCTATCTGACCGTGCTGGAGCCGTACATGGAGGACTTCGCGCCGGTGATGGAACGGCTGCGGGAGGAGCCCGCATGATGGAAATCCCCGCGCCGGGCACACCACCCGTGATGCGATCACCACATGACTGACCTGCGGATACGCCCTGCCCTTCCTGACGATCTCGACGCCGTGCTCGCCTTCTGGAAGACGGCCGCCGAGGGCACCAGCATCAGCGACGACCGGGACGGGGTGGAGCACCTGGTGGACCGCGACCCCGAGGCGCTGATCCTCGCCGAGTCGGGCGGTGAGCTGGTGGGCACGGTGATCGCCGGCTTCGACGGCTGGCGCTGCCATCTGTACCGGCTCGCGGTGCATCCGGAGCGGCGGCGGCAGGGCATCGCCTCGGCGCTGCTGGCCGCCGCCGAGGAGCGGTTCGTACGGCTCGGCGGGCGGCGCGCGGACGCGATGGTGCTGGTCCGCAACGAGACCGCGCACCACGCCTGGGGCGCCGCCGGTTACGGTCCTCAGGAGCACTGGCGGCGCTGGGTGAAGCCGCTCACCGACTGAGACACCGAGCCTCTTTGCCCATCCTTTACCATGGAGGGAGCACTCGGCCCTCTATGAAAGGTAGTGAGCGTCCGCCCATGGGCGAGCCTCCCGGTCCGCGCCACCGCGCGTCCCGTCGCGCCCTGTCCGATCATGGGACGGGGGTGACCCGATGACCGAAGTGCTGCTCCTTCTGGTGGCCATCCTGCTGTCGATGGCCTGCGGCGCCTTCGTGGCGGCCGAGTTCTCGCTGACCACGGTGGAGCGCGGCGAGCTGGAGCGGGCCGCCGAACGCGGCGAGCGCGGCGCCCCGGGTGCGCTGAAGGCCGTGCGGAACCTGACCTTCCAGCTCTCCGGCGCCCAGCTCGGCATCACCGTGACCAACCTGGTCGTCGGGATGCTCGCCGAGCCGTCGATCGCCAAGCTGCTGGCGGGCCCGTTCCGGGCGATGGGCCTCTCCGCCGGTACGGCGAGTTCGGTGGCGCTGGTGCTCGGTACGGCCCTGTCGACGGTGTTCCTGATGGTCGTCGGCGAGCTGGTGCCGAAGAACTGGGCGATCTCCGCACCGCTGACCATGGCCAAGCGGGTCGGCAATGGTCAGCGCTGGTTCAGCGCCGTCTTCCGGCCCTTCATCACGCACCTGAACAACACCGCCAACCGTGTCGTGCGCCGGTTCGGCATCGAGCCCGCCGAGGAGCTGGCCTCGGCACGCGGTCCGCAGGAGCTGGCGGCGCTCGCCCGGCACTCCGCCAAGCAGGGCGCCCTGGAGCCGGACACCGCCGAGCTGTTCGTGCGGACGCTGAACCTGGCCGACCTGACGGCGGAGAACGTGATGACCCCACGCGTCCAGGTCATCGCCCTGGAAGCCCAGGCGACCTGCGCGGACGTGGCGAACGCGACCCGGGCCACGGGTCTGTCCCGGTTCCCGGTCTACCAGGGCGGCCTGGACTCGGTCGTCGGCGTGGCCCACATCAAGGACGTCCTGGCCGTGCCGGCCGAGCAGCGCCGCCACCGCCGCGTCTCCCAGGTGATGCGCGAACCGCTGCTGGTGCCCGAGTCCCTGACCGTCGACCGGCTGTTGGACCGGCTCGGCGGCAAGCGCACCATGGCCGTCGTCATCGACGAGTACGGCGGTACGGCCGGCGTGGCGACCCTGGAGGACATCGTCGAGGAGGTCGTCGGCGAGGTGCGGGACGAGCACGACCCGCACGAGACGCCCGACCTCGCCCCCGCCGGCGCGGACGAGCAGGGCCGGGCCCTGTACTCGGCCGACGGTTACGCCCGCACCGACCAGCTCGCGCGCGTGGGGCTGCGGATGCCCGAGGGGCCGTACGAGACCCTGGCGGGCCTGGTCGCGACCCTGCTGGGCCGGATACCGGTGACCGGGGACACGGTCGAGGTCGCGGGCTGGCGGCTGGACGTGGTGGACGCCACGGGCCGCCGCGCGGCGCGGGTGCTGCTGCACGCGCCCCTGGACGACGAGCAGGCCCACGAGACTGCGGAGGGGGCGCGATGACCGTCGTACAGCTGCTGATCGGTCTGGCGACCCTGGTCGTCAACGCCTTCTTCGTCGGCGGCGAGTTCGCGCTGATCTCCGTGCGCCGCTCGCAGATCGAGCCGCTCGCCCAGGAGGGCGACCGGCGTGCGAAGAGCGTGCTGTGGGGTCTGGAGCACGTCTCCGCGCTGCTGGCCGCCGCGCAGCTCGGCATCACGCTGTGCACGCTGGTCCTGGGTGTGGTCGCCGAGCCGGCGATCGCGCATCTGCTGGAGCCGGTGTTCCACGCCATCGGCGTGCCCGTGAGCGCGGGTCACGCGGTGTCCTTCGTGATCGCGCTGACCCTGGCGACGTATCTGCACATGCTGATGGGTGAGATGGTCCCGAAGAACATCGCACTCGCCGAACCGGTGCGCAGCGCGCTGCTGCTCGGCCCGCCGCTGGTCACGCTGTCCCGGGCGCTGCGCCCGGTGATCTTCACGGTCAACGCCTTCGCGAACGGCCTGTTGAAGCTGCTCAGGGTGGAGGCGAAGGGCGAGGTCGCGGCCACCTTCACGGACGCCGAACTCGCCGAGATCGTCAAGGACGCCAGCCAGGCGGGCCTGATCGACGTCCGGGCGCAGGAGCGGCTGCACGATGCCCTGGAGCTGGGCAGCCGGCCGGTGCGGGATGTCGTGGTGCCGCTGAAGCGGGTGGTGTACGCGCACATGGGCGTCACCCCGGAGCAGCTGGAGCGGCTGTCGGCCGACTCGGGCTTCTCGCGGTTCCCGGTGGTCGACGTGGGCCGCCGGATCGTGGGCTATCTGCACGTCAAGGACGCGCTGGACGCCTCGCCGCGAGACGTTCCGTTCCGGCTGCGGGACATGCGGCCCATCGCACGCGTACGGGAGCGGACCCCGCTGGACGACGTGCTCACCGCGATGCGCGGCAGCCGAACCCATCTCGCGGCGGTACTCGGCGACGACGGACGGCTGGCCGGCCTGGTGACCATGGAGGACGTGCTGCGACAGCTGTTCGGGCAGCCCGCGTGAGCCTCCGGCGGCTCGGGCTGGGCTGACGGCCGGGGGGCCGGTCGGGTGCGGGGCCCGGGCGGTTCCAGAGGCTGGAGGTCCGGGCAGGACAGGGCAGGGCGGGTCCGGGCAGGGCACGTCCAGGCAGCGTCCAGGCAGGGCGGGTCCGGGCAGGGCACGCCGGGCAGGTCCAGGCGGCGAAGCTCAGGCACGTCGGGCCCGGGGTGAGGCAGGGCGTTTCCGGGGTGACCGACCGGCGGGTATGGAGCCGGGATACCATCGCTCACGCCATGCAGACGAATCCCACACCTCCCCCTTACAGCAGCCTGGTCGCGGTCGGCGACTCCTTCACCGAGGGCATGTCGGACCTGCTGCCCGACGGCTCCTACCGGGGCTGGGCCGACCTGCTCGCCGCGCGGATGGCCGACCGCACGCCGGGCTTCCGGTACGCCAACCTGGCCGTGCGCGGGAAGCTGATCGGACAGATCGTCGACGAGCAGGTGGACGTGGCGGCGGCCATGAACGCCGACGTGATCACACTGGTCGGCGGGCTCAACGACACCCTGCGGCCCAAGTGCGACATGGGCCGGGTCAAGGGCCTGCTGACCGAGGCCGTGGAGCGCCTCGCACCGTCCTGCAAGCAACTCGTGCTGATGCGCAGCCCCGGCCGCCAGGGCCCGGTGCTGGAGCGGTTCCGGCCGCGCATGGAGGAGCTGTTCGCCTGCGTGGAGGAGCTGGCCGGCAGGCACGACGCGGTCGTCGTCGACCTGTACGGGGCGCCCGCGCTGGGCGACCCCCGGCTGTGGGACGTGGACCGGCTCCATCTGACGGCGGAGGGGCATCGCCGGGTCGCCGAGGCGGTCTGGCAGACGCTCGGATACGAGCCGGAGGACACCGAGTGGCATGTGCCGATGCCGGCCACGGCCCCGCCGGGCTGGGTGACGCGCCGGGTGACGGACGTGCGGTTCGCCCGGGAGCACCTGCTGCCGTGGATAGGCCGGCGCCTGACCGGCCGCTCCTCCGGGGACGGCCGCCCGCCGAAGCGTCCGGAACTGCTGCCGTACGAAGCTCAGGCGTAGCCTCGCGGTCATACCCACGTGACGGGCCTCTCGTAGCTTCCGCCGAACAGGGGCATGGCGTTGGCCTGCACAAATCACCAGTAGAATCCGTACACGTGACTTCCGCCGCGCCCGCCAAGCCCCGCATCCCGAACGTCCTCGCCGGACGCTACGCCTCCGCCGAGCTCGCCACGCTCTGGTCCCCCGAGCAGAAGGTGAAGCTGGAGCGGCAGCTCTGGCTCGCCGTGCTGCGGGCCCAGAAGGACCTCGGCATCGAGGTGCCGGACGAGGCGATCGCCGACTACGAACGTGTCCTCGACACCGTCGACCTGGCCTCGATCGCCGAGCGCGAGAAGGTCACCCGGCACGATGTGAAGGCGCGGATCGAGGAGTTCAACGACCTCGCCGGGCACGAGCACGTGCACAAGGGCATGACCTCCCGCGACCTCACCGAGAACGTCGAGCAGCTGCAGATCCGGCTCTCGCTGGAGCTGATGCGCGACCGTACGGTGGCCGTGCTGGCGCGCCTGGGCAAGCTGGCCGGCGAGTACGCCGAGCTGGTCATGGCGGGCCGCTCGCACAACGTGGCCGCGCAGGCCACCACCCTCGGCAAGCGTTTCGCGACTGCCGCCGACGAGCTGCTCGTAGCCCACGGCCGCGTCGAGGAGCTGCTGGGCCGCTACCCGCTGCGCGGCATCAAGGGCCCGGTCGGCACCGCGCAGGACATGCTGGACCTGCTCGGCGGTGACGCGGCCAAGCTCGCCGAGCTGGAGAACCGGATCGCCGGGCACCTGGGCTTCTCGCAGGCGTTCACCTCGGTCGGCCAGGTCTACCCGCGCTCGCTGGACTACGAGGTCGTCACGGCGCTGGTGCAGCTGGCGGCGGCGCCGTCCTCGCTGGCCAAGACGATCCGGCTGATGGCCGGGCACGAGCTGGTCACCGAGGGCTTCAAGCCGGGCCAGGTCGGCTCCTCCGCCATGCCGCACAAGATGAACACCCGCTCCTGCGAGCGCGTCAACGGCCTCATGGTCATCCTGCGCGGCTACGCCTCCATGACCGGCGAGCTGGCCGGCGACCAGTGGAACGAGGGCGACGTGTCCTGCTCGGTGGTGCGCCGGGTCGCGCTGCCCGACGCGTTCTTCGCGCTGGACGGTCTGCTGGAGACCTTCCTGACGGTCCTGGACGAGTTCGGCGCCTTCCCGGCCGTCATCGCCCGCGAGCTGGACCGCTACCTGCCGTTCCTGGCCACCACCAAGGTGCTCATGGGCGCGGTGCGGGCCGGTGTGGGCCGCGAGGTCGCGCACGAGGCGATCAAGGAGAACGCCGTCGCCACCGCGCTGGCGATGCGCGAGCAGGGCGCCGAGCGCAACGACCTGCTCGACAAGCTGGCCGCCGACGAGCGCCTGCCGCTCGACCGCGACCAGCTGGCGGCCCTGATGGCCGACAAGCTGTCCTTCACCGGCGCGGCGGCCGCCCAGGTCGGCGTGGTCGTCGGCCGGATCGAGGAGATCGTCAAGCAGCACCCGGAGGCGGCCGGATACACGCCCGGAGCGATCCTCTGACCCGCACACCCCGCTCGCCGCGCTTCACAAGGGCGGAGCTGGAGGCCGCCCGCGACCGTCTCGTGCCGGACGTCGTCGCCGACGGCCTCCGGGGTGCTGGCCACGACCGCGGTTCGATCGGTCGGGATGACACTCCGCCATCCGCTTCGGCGGACAGGCACGCTCAACCGGTCCACCGATAGCACGTGACCCAGGTCGTATCGATCTGGACGGAGGAGCCCTTTGCGGCGTAGTCGCCGCCGAGGCTCGACTCGTTCTGGAGCACCCAGGGCGTGGCGTCCGGGTTGTCGCCGGACACGTGTCCGATCTGCCTGCCGTCCAGGTAGAAGGTCACGCCGGACGGGATGATCTCGTAGGTGGTGGTGTGCCAGTCGGCCCACCGGCCGGCGCCGACGGCGTTGTAGTCGCGGAAGCCGTGAACGAAGGCACTGATCGGGTCGTAGGCGAAGTTCTCCCCCGCCTCGGGGAAGTCGATCTCGCTTCCGGCGTAGCGCAGGTGCGCCATCTTGAACCCGTCGAGCGAGCCGTGCGCCCGCCAGCGCTCGGAGAACTTGCCGTAGCGGATGTTCATGCAGCTCAGCGGCACCGGGGCGGAGACGTGGTTGTCGCCGGTCTGCGGCCGGTACATGCGCACGTGCAGCTGGCCGTCGCCCCAGGGGGACGGGCCGATCCAGGTGGTGTCGTCGGCGCGGTACTCTCCGCCGAAGGTGCGGTCGTTGCCGTTACTGTGGTTCTTCGGGTTGGCGGTGTCGTACCAGCCGCGCGGGTAGGCGCCGATCTGGTTGTAGATGGCGCCGTACTTCCTCAGGCCGGCGCAGTGGAAGTCGCCGTCCCCGGCGCAGCTCGTGAAGGCTCCCAGCGGGGCCTGCTGGCCGTTGAAGTCGTCGGCGAAGACCTGGTGGAAGAGGCCGCAGTCGCCGAGCGGCATGCCGGTGTCGACGGTGTGGCAGGCGTCCTGGGACGGGGTCACCGCGCGGGCTTGCCGGGGCATGAGAAGAGCCGCCACGAGGGCGGCCGCTGCGGGAGCGACGACACCGAGCAGGCGGTGCCTGCGAGGGCTACGGCGTCTCTTCATGCTCTGCTCCTCACGCCTGGGCCGCGACCGGCGCGGTGGCGGCTGGATGCCCTGCTCCCGCGCCAGGTGGTGGATCGCTGTCAGGAGGTGTTCCTGGAAGTCGCGCGCGGACGTTCCGCCGTTGGGGTTGAACTCGGCCTCGATGCGCGTCAGGCGGTCGCGCGTCTCCAAGGGGAAGCCATCCCGCTGCCCTCTGAACAGCGAGCATCGAGGTTTCGCCAGCCACCCGACGGCACCCTCGGCCACGCGTTGCTTCGCGGCGTGCAGCACACAGTCCCGCGCCACGATCAAGGCGTACTCGCGAGGGCTGATCGAGGACTCGATCTCGCCCAGCCGCGCCGGGTCCGTCAGCCGGGGCAGGAGTCGTCGGCTCCGCACCCGCGCTCGGCGGGCGTCGATCCGATGCGGCGCATGAGACTCGTTGCAGTGACAGGATCGGTGCTATGGACACCGAGAGGGACTGGGTGTACCGGGTATTCGAGCCGCACGGCTCGGAGGGATGGCGCCCCTACGGCAGCGACCCCGAACGGTGGCGGGGCGCGATCACCGCCTCCGATTCGAGCGGGGGCGCCCAGTACGTCGTCTCCCTCGTCGTCGCCGACCTGATGACCGAGTGGAAGATGCAGGGCTTGTCACGGGCGAAGCACGTGCGCGTCTTCCTCTGGCGCGAGGAGGAGGGCGACGAGGAGGACCCGGAGATCATCGTGGAGGTACGGCCGGACTTCCGGGCAGGGTGACGGAGGCCCCACCTCCGGATCCCCTGGGGGCAGGCAGCAACAGGGGCAGTGTGAGGCGTGCCAGGGGGCATGCCAGGGGCAGGGCATGGGGTGAGGGGGCACGCCATGGAGGCGACGTTGTGAGGGACGGGTGCCGAGCGCAGCGATCACCGCCACCGATCAAGAGGGTCACGGCGGGTCGATCTCGGTCACTATGCCGAGGAGCTGGAACGGCAGCTCCTTGTACCCATGGGACACGCCGAGGGCGACCCATCGGCCCGACGCGGGCGCCTGCCAGAGCTGGACGTCCGGTACGTGCTCGCTCAGCTCGGCCCAGGGCTCCTCGATGTCCTCTCCCTCCACCGTCCGGCCCAAGACGCTGCGCAGGCTGAAGTGTTGCGGCGGCCCCCACCGCCCGGTGAGCCGCTCCGCGAGACCGTCCCGGTCGGCCTCGTACTGTGCCGCCGTCTCCTCCCATTGCGTGCCGTCGTCCTCCCAGAAGTCACCACTCGTCTGTAAGGCGGCTATGTGGAATCCGGGTCCGCTCTCGCCGTGTTCCGTCCGGCTGTGATCCGCGGGGAAGCCACGGGCGCACAGGAGGTCGATGACGGTCAGGCACTTCGCGATGTCCATGAGATCCAGTAAAGCGGGCGGCACTGACAATTGGCGGGTCGTCAGGCGCCCCGGCGATCGAAGGGCCCACGCGCCGGCGAGCAGCGCCGGCGCCGTCCACAGTCCGCTCACCGCGAGTCCCGTCCAGGGACCGAGGGGGCCGTCCCGGGTGCTGTGCAGGACCACCTGACCGGCAGGCCGAAGCTGATGCCGAAGAACACCGAGAACAGGGGGTCCGTATCGCCGGCATCGGGGGAGGCGGAGACGAGCGAGGATCTTGATCCACTCCGCGCGCAGAACCGGGGTAAAGGGCATGGTCAGATCTCCTGGGGCTGGGCGGTGAACTCGGCTTCGGCCGCGGTCAGATCGAGAAGGGCCTGCTCCAAGGTGGCCTCCTGGGCGGCCAGTTCCATCACGGGCACGCCCGCCTCGGACATCAGGCGGCCGAGGTCATACACGCGCGCGTGCCGAACGAGCCATGTCCCGTCCTCGTGCCGGGCGAGCAGGTCACCGAGGGCGGCGGCATCGGTGGTGCGGATCCTGGCCTGTGGCTGTACGCGTGCGTGGATGAACTCCTGGACGGGGTGTCGGCGAGGAGGCGGCCACGGCCGAGGATCGAGCCTCGCTGAGGCAGGGCCCGAACCCGGCACTCGCCGGGGTGCGCCGGGCCGAGTACGATCCGCCCAACACGCCCGCGAGCTGGAAGGACGGACGGTGGCGCAGCTGACCGGCGGCGATCCCTCGCTGCTGCGAAGGATCAATTCCGCGGTGGTGCTGCACGCGCTGCGTACCACGGACTGCGCGACGCTCACCGAGATCACCCGGGTCACCGGACTGTCCCGGCCGACCGTCGAGGGTGTCGTCGAAGGGCTCATCGAGGGTGGGCTCGTCGTGGAGACCGCGGCCGACGAGGGCACAGCGCGCCGTCAGGGGCGGCCCGCGCGCCGGTTCCGGTTCCGGGCCGAGGCGGGGCATCTGCTGGGCCTGGAGATCGGGCCGCACCGGGTCGCCGCGCTGCTGGCCGACCTCGACGGGCGGGTGCTGGGCGCGCAGGCCAAGGAGGTCGACGAGACCGCGGCGGCGGACGAGCGGCTGGAGCGGCTGCGCGGCGCGGTCGCCGAACTGCTGCGCCGGGCCGGGGTCGCCCGCAGCTCGCTGCGGGCCGTGGGCGTGGGCACGCCGGGGATCGTGGCGGCCGACGGCACGGTACGGCTGTCCACGGCGCTGCCGCAGTGGACGGGCCTGAACCTGGGTGAGCGGCTCAGTCGCTCCTTCAAGTGCCCGGTGCTGGTGGAGAACGACGCCAACGCGGCGGCCGTCGCCGAGCACTGGAAGGGCGCGGCAACCGAGTCGGACGACGTGGTGTTCGTACTGGCCGGGCTGAGCCCGGGCGCGGGTTCGCTGATCGGCGGGCGGCTGCACCGCGGCTACGGCGGGGCGGCCGGGGAGATCGGCGCGCTGCATCTGCTGGGCCGGGAGGCGACTCCGGAGACGCTGCTGTCCACCACCGACGAGCCGCTGCACCCCCTGGACGAGCAGGCGGTCGCCGAGGTGTTCGCGCTGGCCCGGAAGGGCGACCAGCGCGCGCGGGCCGCGGTCGAGCGGTTCATCCAGCGGCTGGTGCACGACGTGGCCGCTCTGGTGCTGGCGCTGGATCCCGAGCTGGTGGTGATCGGCGGGTGGGCGGCCGGTCTCGACGGCGTCCTGGAACCGCTTCGCCGCGAACTGGCCCGCTACTGCCTGCGGCCGCCCGAGGTGGCGCTGTCCCTGCTGGGCGAGGCGGCCGTGGCCACGGGGGCGCTGCGCTTGGCCCTGGACCATGTCGAGGAGCAGTTGTTCGCGGTGGACGGCGCGGTGACGCGGCGCTGAGCCTTCGCCGTGCCGTGACGCGGCGCTGGGCGTTCGCCGTTCCGGGCGCGGTGGTCTCGCTGCTGCCGCGCCGTCGTGGCTGGTCGCGCAGTTCCCCGCGTCCCTGAGGTTGGCTGCTGCCCCGCCGGGCGCTCAAGAGGTAGCCGGTGCTCAGGAGGCCTGGCGTTCGGGGTCGTGGTGTATCTCGACGTCCGGTGTGTCGCCGAAGGTCAGCCGGCAGGTGTCGGCGCGGTAGGTGGCGACGGACAGGGCTGCGGTGCGGCCCGCGGCGAAGAAGCGGGTGGTGACGACGAGGACCGGGGAGCCGGGGAGCCGGTCGAGGTCCTTGGCGTCGTCGGCGCGGGCGGAGCCCAGCTCTACGGCGCGGTCCTGGCCCTCGAGCGTCAGGTGCTGGAGTTCGCGCAGCACCGCACGCGCGCGTGCCGGGCCGGACGGAGCGTCGATCGCGGTGAGTTCCGGCACCGAGGCTGCCGGGATGTAGAGCAGCTCGGTGGCGACCCGCTGACCATGGGACATCCGGGAGCGGCGCACGGTATGCACGCGCTCGTCCGCGCCGGTCTCCAGGGCCGTGGCGACGGCGGCGGGCGGCACCGCCTGCTCGCAGTCGACGGGCTGCCAGGCGTCCGACGCGGCACCCGGCCAGACGTGCTGCTCGGTGCCCACTGCCACGCCGACCCGCGGGGGCGCGACGGTCGTGCCGACGCCGCGGCGGCGCTGCAGCCGGCCTTCCAGCTCGAGCTGTTCGAGGGCCTGGCGGAGCGTGGCGCGGGCCACGCCGAAGCGGGCGGCCAGGTCACGCTCGTTGGGCAGGATCTCGCCGACCGAGAACTCGGAGTCCAGTGCCTCGCTGAGCACGGTCTTGAGATGCCAGTACTTCGGTTCCGGCACCGATTCCAGCTGCGTGGTCCCCACCCTGTCCTCCGCAAGAGCCGTGGTCCGGCAGTTTTTAGCGCCCTTGTTTATTAAAGGTTGTTGCACTTCTCTGCGACCATAGGGCGGCCTTCACCCTTGGTCAAGACCAATCCTCGATCCCCTGGGCGACGCACGCCCGGCCTGCCGCAACGCGTTCATGAGGCGTTCGTGCGCGACGGTCTGTGTGACATCACGGCAAAGCCCCCGTCACAGGACGGGGCTCGCGGGGCGCGGGTGGTGCGGCGGAGTGTGCCTCAGCCGTCGGCGAGGTGCCGCAGCTTGTCCGGGTTGCGGACGATGTACACGGTCGTGACGCGGCCGTCGACGACGTCCACCTGGACCAGGCTCTCCGGCTTTCCGTCGAACACGACCAGCAGCGCCGGCCCGCCGTTGGCCTCCAGGAATCGGTAGGACAGGGCCGCCGCGGACTGCTGCGCGACGGCGACGAGGAACCGGCCGACCTTGTCGGCGGTGTGCAGGATCCGCAGGGGCGCCTTGGCCTTGCCGCCGCTGTCGCCGACCAGGCGGACGTCCGGGGCGAGCAGGGACAGGAGCCCGTCCAGGTCACCGTCGGCCGCGGCGGCGAGGAAGCGTTCGGTCAGCTCGCGTCGCTGGGCGGGGTCGACGTCGTAGCGCGGCCGCCGTTCGTCGACGTGCCGGCGCGCCCGCCCGGCCAGTTGCCGTACCGCCGCCTCGCCGCGGTCGAGCAGGGCGGCGATCTCGGCGTACGGGTAGCCGAACGCCTCCCTGAGCACGAAGACGGCCCGCTCCAGGGGCGACAGCGACTCCAGGACCACCAGCAGGGCGAGGGAGACGCTGTCGGCGAGCACGGCGTGCTCCGCCGCGTCGGGGGCGGCGTCGCCGAACTCGGTGAGATACGGCTCCGGCAACCACGGCCCGACGTACGCCTCGCCGCGCGTCTGCACCTGGCGCAGCCGGTCGATGGCCAGTCGGGTGGTGATGCGCACCAGGTAGGCACGCGGTTCGCGGACCTCCGCACGGTCGGCGCGGGACCAGCGCAGCCAGGCGTCCTGGACCACGTCCTCGGCGTCGGCCACGCGGCCGAGCATGCGATAGGCGACGCCCACGAGCAGCGGGCGGTGCTCTTCGAAGACATCGGTCGCGGTCTCTGTGGTCACCGCCCCATCCCATCCGACACGCGCCGGGGGTGTCCACCCGGAATCGGTCCGTCCGGCGCCGGTGCGGATCACAATGACCGCAGGCCGCCGGAAGTCGGCGGCCCCAACGGGAGGTGGCCGATGCGGTACGCGGTGCTGGGCACGGGCGAGGTGGGCCGAACGCTGGGCGGCAGGCTGGTGGAGCTGGGGCACGAGGTGACCCTGGGATCGCGCGTCAAGGACAACCCGGTGGCGCTGGAGTGGGCCACGGCCTCCGCCGAGCGGGCCCGCGCCGGCACCTTCGCGGAGGCGGCCGGCGCGGCCGAGGTGGTCATCAACGCGGTGGGCGGCCGGGTGGCGCTCGACGCCCTGCGCGCGGCCGGCGCGGAGCACCTCGACGGCAAGGTCGTGGTGGACGTCTCCAATCCGCTGGCCTTCGAGGACGGCCAGCCGCGGCTGGACCCGGTGGAGTCGGACAGCGTGGGCGAACAGATCCAGCGGGCCTTTCCGCACGCGCGCGTGGTGAAGACGCTGAACACGGTCAACTGCCAGGTGATGGTGGATCCGGGCCGGGTGCCGGGTGCGCACCACTTGTTCGTGTGCGGGGAGGACGCCGGGGCCAAGGAGCAGGTGACGGCGCTGCTCGGGGAGTTCGGCTGGCCGGCCGAGCGGGTGCTGGACCTGGGCGGGATCCAGGCGGCGCGGGCGACGGAGATGTATCTGCCGCTGTGGCTCACCATGATGCGACAGTTGGGGACCGCCGACTTCAACATCGAGGTGCGCCGGGCGGGTTGACTCTGTCGGAGCGCGGACGTACGCCCACCGGGGGCTACCGGCCGGTAGCAACTGCTGACAAACTGTCTACGGCGTCCGTCAGCACCCAGACGAGGAGCACCCCCATGTCCGCCACCGTCTCCTTCAAGGTCCCCACCGCGCACGGCCCGAAGGACGTGACCGTGTCCTACGCGCGCGTGGGACACGGCGAACCGCTGGTCCTGCTGCACGGCATCGGGCATCACCGGCAGGCCTGGGACCCGGTCGTGGACATCCTCGCCACCGAGCGCGACGTGATCGCCGTCGACCTGCCGGGTTTCGGCGCGTCCCCGGGCCTGCCGGACGGCCTCGCCTACGACCTGCCCACCACCAACTCGGTGCTCGGCGCCCTGTTCGAGGTGCTGGAGCTGGACCGGCCGCACATCGCCGGGAACTCGCTGGGCGGACTGCTCGCCCTGGAGCTCGGCCGGGAGAAGCTCGTAAGGTCCGTCACCGCCCTCTCACCCGCAGGGTTCTGGACGGAGGCCGAGCGCCGGTACGCCTTCTCGGTGCTGCTCGCGATGCGGGGCATCGCCCTGCGGCTCCCGCTGCCGCTGGTGGAGCGGCTGTCGCGCACGGCGGCCGGCCGTACCGCGCTGACGAGCACCATCTACGCGCGCCCCGCGCGCCGCGCCCCCGAGGCCGTGGTCGCCGAGACGCTCGCGCTGGTGGGGGCCACCGGGTTCGACGCGACGCTGCGGGCGGGCACCACCGTACGGTTCACCGACGTCCTGCCGGGTCTGCCGGTCACGGTGGCCTGGGGCACCCGGGACCGGATCCTCGTGCGCCGCCAGGGCATACGCGCCAAGCAGCTGATCCCGCACGCCCGGCTGGTACGGCTGCCCGGATGCGGCCACTGCCCGATGAACGACGACCCGGCGCTGGTCGCGCGGGTGATCCTGGATGGCAGCCTCTGAAGCTACCGTACGGCGGCCGCCCTACGGGGCCCTGAACGGGGCGGGTGCGGCCGCCGGTGCCAAGCCCTCGCCGAGGCGGCCCGGCCGATTGCCGCTGCGTGCGCCGAAGGGGCCGCGCCGACCATCGACACCGCGGCGTGGAGCGGCCGGCCCTGACCACCGGGACCGGCTCCCCGGTGGGGCCGCCACGCCAAGGGGCTGGTCCCACCCCACCGGTCCCCCGCTGAGGGGCTGGTCCCGGTTGGGGCCCCGGGGCTGGTCCCACCCCACCGGTGCCGAGGCGCCGGTCCCGGCCGCCGATGCCGCGTCGTGGAAAGGCTGGTCCTGGCCACCAGTGCCGCCCCGCCGAACAGGCGGCCCGGGCCCACCAGTCCCGCCCCGCCGAACAGCCGGACCCGCCCCACCGTTGCCGACCCACCGAGGAGCCGGTCTCGGTCACCCGATGCCGTGCTCTACGCGTGCGTACGTGCGAGCACGGAGCCCTCCGTCGAGCTGGAGTGACGTCCCTTGGCTCGCCGTGCCCCCGGGCCGGTCTCCCCCGGTCCCCGCGGGACGCACGCGTGCCTGCGGCGTCGTACAGCGCCGACGGCCGGGACGCGGGCCGCGCGCGGCTGACGGACCGGTGCGGACACGGCGCCTTGCTCTGCGGTCATGCCCCAAGCCCCGTTGTTCACTTCTGGTTTCCGCGCACGCCGCAACGTCCCAGTAGGTGTGGCTTTGCACATTGGCCGGATCCCGTCCCTGGAGGCGCAGCCATGTCAGACCGTCCGTTCCCTGGCCGCCGCAGCGTTCTGCGCGGCTCCCTGGCCGCGTCGGCGGCCCTCACCCTGCCCGTCGGCCTCGGCGCGGCCCCGGCGTTCGCCCGCTCCGCGCGCCCCCAGGCGAGCTGGGGCGTACAGGCCGGCGATGTGACCACCGACTCCGGCCTGGTGTGGGTGCGTTCGGACCGGCCGGCCCGGATGATCGTGGAGACCTCGGCCACCGAGTCGTTCCGCAACCCGCACAGATGGCAGGGTCCGCTGCTGGGCTCCGGCACGGACTTCACCGGCACCACCCGGCTGCACGGCCTGCCGTCGGGCGAACAGATCCACTACCGCGTGCTGCTCGCCGACCCGGACGACCCGCGCCGCACGAGCGAGCCGGTCACCGGCACCTTCCGTACCGCGCCCGCCCGGCGGCGCCAGGGCGTGCGGTTCGTGTGGTCCGGCGACCTGGCCGGACAGGGCTGGGGCATCAACGAGTCCATCGGCGGTTACCGCATCTTCGACGCGATGGCGAAGGTCGACCCCGACTTCTTCCTGTGCAGCGGCGACAACATCTACGCCGACGGCCCCATCGCGGCGACCGCGACCCTGCCCGACGGCAGTGTCTACCGGAACGTCACGACCGAGGAGAAGTCGCACGTCGCGACCACCCTGGACGACTACCGGGGGAACTTCCGCTACAACCTGCTGGACTCGGCGCTGCGCCGGTTCAACGCCCAGGTGCCGAACATCATCCAGTGGGACGACCACGAGGTCCGCAACAACTGGTACCCGGGCGAGGTCATCGGCACCGGCACCCCCTACCCGGCCGGCACCAGGCTCGACGACCTGGCGCTGCGCTCCCGGCAGGCGTTCTCCGAGTACTTCCCGATCTCGACGATCAGCGAGCGCCCCGACGGCCGGATCTACCGGGTCGTCCGCCACGGTCCGCTGCTCGACGTGTTCGTGCTCGACATGCGCACCTACCGCAACGCGAACTCCCCCGACAACCAGACCACCGACCCGGTGGGCATCCTCGGCCGGGAACAGCTGGAGTGGCTCAAGCGGGAGCTGGCGCAGTCCCGCGCGGTGTGGAAGGTGATCGCCAACGACATGCCGCTCGGCCTTGTCGTGCCCGACCCGGTCGAGGGCAAGCCGAACTTCGAGGCCGTCGCGCAGGGCGACCCGGGCGCTCCGCTCGGCCGTGAGCTGCAGATCGCCGAGCTGCTGCGGTTCATCAAGCACCAGCGGATCACCGGCACCGTGTGGCTGACGGCCGACGTGCACCACACCTCCGCCCAGCACTACGACCCGTCGCGGGCCGCGTTCAAGGACTTCGAGCCGTTCTGGGAGTTCGTCTCCGGCCCGCTCAACGCCGGCGCCTTCCCGGCCAACGCGCTGGACGGCACCTTCGGCCCGGACCGGGTGTTCGTCAAGGCGCCCACCGCCTCCAATGTGTCGCCCGCCCAGGGCTACCAGTTCTTCGGCGAGGTCGACATCGACGGCGACAGCGGCGAACTGACGGTACGGCTGCGCGAGTACGACGGCACCGTGCTGTTCACGCAGACGCTCCAGCCGGGCCGGGTCGGCCAGTAGGGCGCGGGCGGGCCCGCCGGTCCCGCCGGTCCCGTACTCTTCATCCGTGCCGCGCGCCGGCGTCATCCCACGGAGCGCGGCACGGTCAACTCCTCTGTCATGCGGCCCTCTTCGCAGGTCAGGCCGATTGTCAGTGGTCGCCTCTACGGTTTTCGTATGACGCGAGCACTGGATGACGACAACGCCACGATCTGGGGCCGAGCGGCGCGGAGCCGGCAGGCTCTAGAAAACGCAACAAAACGGACGGAGCATGCTTTACCCATCGGTCACAAGCAGTTCGTGATCACGCAACACCCTTCCTTCACAGTGGCTGCATGACTCCAGAGATGTCTGATGTGACCCGGGCGAAGCACGGACGCCCCGTGCACCACTGGCGGCGGGACGTCGTCGAGCTCGCCGCGCTGTTCACGGCCGTCGCCGTCGCCGACGGGGTGGCGAACCTGGTCGGGCACGGCCCCGACGGCCCGGCCCTGCTCGTGATCTCGGCGCTTGTGCTCGCCGCGACGGCCGGCTTCCACACGTGGTGGGCACGACGCCACGGACACGCACCGCCGACCCGTGATACCGGCGCCCGGCCGGCCGCCGAGACGCGGTCGGCCGGGCCCTCCGGGCAGCCGGGCGACGACACGGACGACGTGGCCGACACCGGTGCGCTGTGGCGGATGCGGACCACCGTGAAGGACGAGCCGGGCTCGCTGGCGGCACTGTGCACGGCGCTGGCCGAGCGGCGTGTCGACATCCTGAGCCTCCAGACGCACCCGCTCGCCGACGGCACGGTGGACGAGTTCCTGCTGCGGGCGCCGCGCGCGCTGGACGCGGCCGAGATCACCCGGGCGGTCTCGCAGGCCGGCGGGAAGTCGACGTGGATCGAGCGGGCCGACGCCCACGACCTGGTCGACGCCCCCACCCGCGTGCTCGGGCTGGCCGCGCGCACCGCGCTGGACGCCGCCGAACTGCCGCTGGCGCTACGCCAGTTGCTGGGCCGGTGCACGATCCGCTCGCTGCCCGGGACTCCGGCCGGCGGAGGCCGCGGGCCCGAGCCGGTGCCGGTCGAGGGCGTGCTGGAGGACACCGTGATGCGGCTGCCGGCGCCGGAGGGCGGGGTGCTCACCGTGGAGCGGCCGTATCTGCCGTTCACCCCCACCGAGTTCGCCCGGGCCCGGGCACTGGTGGATCTCGACAACCGGCTCGGCCCGCGGATCCCGCGCGGCAAGGACGTGCTGACGCTGCCCGAGGGCAACGACATCACCGTCCGCCGGGTGGACACCGGAGACCTGGCCGCGGCGAAGGCGATGCACGAGCGGTGCTCGCCGCGCACCCTCGGTATGCGCTACCACGGCCCGGTCGGCGACGCGGAGCGCTATCTGAACCATCTGCTCAGCCCCCGTTTCGGCCGGACGCTGGCCGCGCAGACCACCTCCGGCCGCATCGTGGGCCTCGGGCACCTGCTGTGGGACGGCGACGAGACGGAGGTCGCGCTGCTGATCGAGGACGACTGGCAGCAGCGCGGCATCGGCGGTGAACTGCTCGGCCGGCTGGTGGCGATGGCCATGGAGGCCGGCTGCGAGAGCGTGTACGCCGTGACGCAGGCGTCCAACACCGGCATGGTCGCCGCGATGCGCGGGCTCGGCCTGCCTCTGGACTACCAGATCGAGGAGGGCACGCTCGTCATCACCGCCCGCCTGGACGCCGCACCGACCCCCGCCCGGCGGCCGTACGACACCGGCCTCCGCCACCTCAGCACCCCGGCCCACCACGACTGACCCACGGCACACCCGCGCCCCCCTTCTACGCGCCCCGCTCCGGCCCGACCCGGAGCCGCCGGCTCGGCGGCCGGTCCAGGCCGACCGCATGGCAGCTGGGCCGTGGCCGGCAGCCGGGCCAGGGGCTGCGGCCCGGGCCAGGATCGGCGGCCGAGGCCGACGGTCGGGGCCGAGCTCGGGCCCGAGGCCGACAACCGGGGCCGGGACCAGGGCTGGAGTGCGCGCTCCTGCGCGAGGCCGACAGCTGCGACCCCGACGGTCGGAACCGGGCTCAGGCCCGAGGCCCACAGCCGGGGTCGCGGCCGGCGTCCGAGCTCAGGCCCGAGACCCACATCCGGGACCACGGCCGACGTCCGAGCTCAGGCCCGTGACCGACAACCGGAGCCGGGGCCGACGGGCTCGGGATCTGCGGCCGGGGCCGGAGCCGGCAGCCGGGCCAGGGTCTGCGGAGGGCCCGGGTCCTTGGCCGGCGCGGACGGTCGAGGCCAGGCTCGGGCCCGAGGCCGACAGCCGGGATCAGGCTCCGGCCCGAGACCCACATCCGGGGCCAGGCTCCGGCCCAAGGCCGATCAGCCGGGGCCAGGGCTGGCGCCCAGGCCCCAGGATCTGCCGCTGGGCCCGGGATCTGCGGCCGGTATCGGGGCCGGCGGCTGGGGTCGGGACCGGCGGTCGGGCCCCGGGCGGCCTGCAAAGACGACCGCGCCATGAATCCGCCGCAACGGCTCCCACCACAACCATGGTGTCGGGTGGTGCCCAACTCACCCTCGCCCACCACCGGCCGCTACCGTTCAGCGCACCGCCTCCCGCAGCGGCACCGGCGTCCGAGCGGTCGGCTCCCCCAGTGCCTGGTCCAGGTCCGCCCACAGATCGTCCACGTCCTCCAGACCCACCGACAACCGCAGCAGCCGGTCACTCACCCCCGCCCCGCGCCGGTCGTCGGCGTCGACGATGCGGTGGCTGATGGAGGCGGGATGCTGGATGAGCGTGTCGACGCTGCCGAGACTCACCGCCGGGGTGACGAGCCGGACCCGGGAGATGACCGCGTGCGGATCGTCATGCACCTCGAAGGCGATCATGGCGCCGCCGATGCGCGGATAGTGGACGCGGGCCACGCGCGGGTCGGCGGCGAGCCGGCCGGCCAGTTCGGCGGCGTTCGCGGAGGCGGCCCGCACCCGCACCGGGAGCGTGGACAGTCCCCTCAGCAGCAGATAGCCGGCCAGCGGATGCAGGACACCACCAGTGGCGAAACGTATCTGCCGTAGCCGCCCGGCGAACTCCTCGTCGCAGGCGACCACTCCGGCCAGCACATCGCCGTGCCCGCCGAGGTACTTGGTGGCGCTGTGCAGCACCAGACGGGCGCCGTGCTCCGCCGGGCGTTGCAGCACGGGCGTGGCGAAGGTGTTGTCGGCGAGCAGCGGAACCGAACCGCAGGCGTGCGCAACGGCCCGCAGATCGACCTCGGCGAGGGTCGGGTTGGCCGGCGACTCCACCATCACCAGGCCGGTGTCCGGGCGCAGCGCGTCGGCGATGCCGGCCGGGTCGGTCCAGGTCACCTCGGTGCCGAGCAGCCCGGCGGTCAGCAGATGGTCGCTGCAGCCGTACAGGGGCCGTACCGCGACGACATGGTGCAGGCCCATCGCGGAGCGGGCGAGGAGGACCGCGCTGAGCGCCGCCATCCCGCTGGCGAAGGCGACCGCGGACTCGGTGCCCTCCAGGCGGGCCAGGGCGGTCTCGAAGCGGGCGACGGTCGGGTTGCCGAGCCGACCGTAGACGGGCGGTCCGACCGGGTCGGCGCCGTCGGTGGCGAAGGCGTCGATGCGGGCGGCCTCACCTCGGCTGTCGTACGAGGGGTAGGTGGTCGACAGGTCGATCGGCGGGGCGTGCAGGCCCTGGCGGGCGAGATCGTCGCGGCCGGCGTGCACGGCTTCCGTGGCCAGGGCTCTCGATGCGGTGCGTACGTCGTCGTAGGCACCGGTGCTCGCTGTGTCCATGCACGGAAGGGTGAACAGTGAACGGTTCACGGGGTTCGAACACCGTGCTACGTTCGGCCCATGGCCGAATCTGTCGTACTGGATCCGGTGGATCTTCATCTGCTGCGGCTGCTGCAGAACGACGCCCGGACCACCTACCGCGATCTCGCCGCGCAGGTGGGCGTGGCGCCGTCGACGTGTCTGGACCGGGTGACCCGGCTGCGCCGCTCGGGCGTGATCCTCGGCCACCAGCTGCGACTGGATCCGGCCAAGTTGGGGCGCGGGCTCCAGGCCCTGCTGTCGGTGCAGGTACGGCCGCACCGGCGGGAGCTGGTCGGGCCGTTCGTGGAGCGGATCCGGGCGCTGCCGGAGACCCGGACGGTGTTCCATCTGACCGGGCCGGACGACTATCTGGTGCATGTGGCCGTCGCGGACATGGCCGATCTGCAGCGGCTGGTGCTCGACGAGTTCACCGCGCGGCGCGAGGTGGCCCGGGTGGAGACCCGGTTGATCTTCCAGCAGTGGGACTGCGGGCCGCTGCTGCCACCCGGCCACGCCCAGAGCTGAATCCCCCAAACGTGGGTGACGGGGTGATCCTTCTCGTACGAGGATGGGGCCCATGTCTGAGACCAAGAGCCCGCTGCCCCGTCAGGTGGCAGACGCGTACGTGGACGACCTCATCGCCCTCGACCCGGTCACCGGTACCTACCTCGGTGTGAAGGAGAGTTCGAGCCGGCTGCCCGACTACTCGCCCGCGGGCCAGGCGGCCCTCGCGGAGCTGGCGCGGACCACGCTCGCGAAGCTGGACGAGGCGGAGCGGCAGCCGGGGGCGGACAGCGACGCGGAGCGGCGCTGCGGGCGGCTGCTGCGGGAGCGGCTGACCGCCGAACTCGCCGTGCACGAGGCCGACGAGCACCTGCGCGCGGTCGGCAACATGGCCACGCCGGGCCACTCGGTGCGGGACATCTTCACGGTCACGCCGGCGCAGACGGACGAGGACTGGGCGGCGATCGCCGAGCGGCTGCGCGCGGTGCCGGGAGCGCTCGCGGGCTACCGTGAGTCGCTGCAACTCGGCCTGGACCGCAAGCTGTTCGCGGCGCCGCGGCCGACGGCGACGTACATCGAGCAGCTCACCGAGTGGACGGACACGGACGGCAAGGGCCGTGGCTGGTACGAGGACTTCACCGCCGCCGGGCCCCAGGCGCTGCGCGCGGAGCTGGACGAGGCGGCCCGCGCGGCGACCGGCGCCCTGGTCGAGCTGCGGGACTGGCTGCGGGACGTGTACGCGCCGGCGATCGAGGGCGCCCCGAACACGGTGGGCCGTGAGCGGTACGCGCGCTGGTCCCGCTACTTCAACGGCACCGATCTGGACCTGGACGAGGCGTACGCGTACGGCTGGTCGGAGTTCCACCGGATCCTCGGCGAGATGAGGCAGGAGGCGGAGAAGATCCTGCCCGGCGCCGAGACCCCCTGGGTGGCGCTCGCGCACCTCGACGAGCACGGCCGGCACATCGAGGGTGTGGAGGAGGTGCGGGAGTGGCTGCAGGGCCTGATGGACAAGGCCATCGAGGATCTGGACGGCACGCACTTCGAACTCGCCGAGCGGGTGCGGAAGGTGGAGTCGCGCATCGCCCCGCCCGGCGGCGCGGCGGCCCCCTACTACACGGCTCCGTCGGAGGACTTCTCCCGCCCCGGCCGCACCTGGCTGCCCACCATGGGACAGACCCGCTTCCCGGTCTACGACCTGGTCTCGACCTGGTACCACGAGGGCGTGCCCGGGCATCACCTCCAGCTCGCGCAGTGGGTGCACGTGGCGGAGAACCTCTCCCGCTACCAGGCGACGGTCGGCGGGGTCAGTGCCAACGCCGAGGGCTGGGCGCTGTACGCGGAGCGGCTGATGGACGAGCTGGGCTACCTCACGGATCCCGAGGAGCGGCTCGGCTATCTGGACGCGCAGATGATGCGGGCGGCCCGGGTGATCGTGGACATCGGCATGCACCTGGAGCTGGAGATCCCCGCCGACTCGCCGTTCCGCCCCGGTGAGCGGTGGACGCCGGAGCTGGCGCAGGAGTTCTTCGGTGCGCACAGCAGCCGGCCGGCGGACTTCGTGGAGAGCGAGCTGACCCGGTATCTGACGATTCCGGGCCAGGCGATCGGCTACAAGCTCGGTGAGCGGGCGTGGCTGCTGGGCCGGGAGAAGGCGCGCGAGCGGCACGGCGACGCGTTCGACCTGAAGGCCTGGCACATGGCGGCACTGTCGCAGGGTTCGCTGGGCCTGGACGACCTGGTGGACGAGCTGGCCCGGCTGTGACGTACGGCGTCAGCGCCGGAAGCCGCCTTCCGAGTTGATGACCTCCCCGGTGATCCAGCCAGCCTCGTCGGTGGCCAGCCACGCGATGAGGCGGGCCGGGTCGTCGGGGAGCCCCCAGCGTCCGCCGGGGAAGCGGGCGGCGACGGCGGCGTGGGCCTCGCCGGTGGCGTAACCGGTGTCCACCGGGCCGGGGTTGACGGCGTTGACGGTGATACCCTGCTCGGCCAGCGTGCCGGCCAGTGAGCGGGTGATCGAGGCGAGGGCGCCCTTCTGGAGGGCGTAGGCGATCTCGCCCGGCATGCCGCCGCCGAGGTCCTGTCCGGAGGTCATCAACACCACCCGCCCGCCGGGCGTGCCGCCGCCCTCGGGCAGCCGGGCGCGCAAGCGGGCGTAGGCCTGGACGAGCAGCAGGACGGAGCGGGTGTCGACCGCCCAGTGCGCGTCGAGCATCGCGGCGTCGATCTGGTCCAGGGTGCCGTCGGAGCCGCTGAGCGCGTGGTTGGCGACGAGGATGTCCAGACGGCCGAACTCACCGACGACCGCGTCGATCAGCCGCGCCGGCTCGGCCGGCTCGGCGAGGTCTCCGGGTCCGGCGACGACGCGGGCCCCGGGATCACCGAGCGCCTCACGCACGGAGCCGACGACAGCCTCGGGACGGTCGGCGCCCCACGGCATGGCGGCGTCGTGCGGCACATGGTGATGCAGATACACACTCGCCCCGTACGCCGCCAGCCGCCGCGCCACAGCATGCCCGATCCCGGCCCGCCGGCTCGCCCCGGTGACCAGAGCGGTACGGCCGCGCAGGGGCAACGGGTCGCGGCGCAGCTCTTCCGGGGCGGGGGGCGTGTTTGCCGACATGGCGGATCACCTTAGGGGGAGGGGGATCGGGGTGCGAGCGAATTGGGGGCGGGGGGTAAGGGGCGCGGTGTGGGCGGTGGGGGCGGTGGGGGGCTGGGGTACCTGGGCCGGCGGCGGGTAGGTGGGGGCGCGCGGGTGTGGGGGCAGGTGTCGGACGAGACCGCATCGGAGGCCGGGCGGGAGCAGGATCGGAGGCCGGCTCGAGGCACGCGCGCGTTGCGGGGCCGAGCCGAAGAACCCGCGCACGGGGAGGTCCGGGCCGAAGGACACGCGTGGAGGCCGGGCCAAGCCACACGCGCGTGGAAGGCTCGGCCGAGACAAGGCACACGCGCGGGAGGCTGGACCAATGCAGGGCACACGTGCGTGGAAGGCTGGACCGAGGCAAGCCACACGCAGCGGATGTGACGCCGACTCACGCCCCCCACCCCAGCCCACCCCACCGTGCATCGCTCGGCCGTCCGGCCGTCCCCGGTGGCGTGGGTCGGCGGGTGGGGGCTAGCTGGTGCCGGAGTCGATGCGGAGGAGGCGGGCCGGCATGCAGCGGAAGAGGTCGGCGCGGCACGCGCTGGAGACGCCGCGGGCCGCCGGGCTGGCCGGAGTCGTGTTCGCGCTGCTGCTGGCGGCGGCGATCGTCCTGGTCCGGCTGGGGATGCCCCAGGGAGCCGACGCGGTCACCGCCCAGGGGTTCACGGACTCCGCGCGGCGCAGCGCGCTGCAGACGGCCCTCGCGCTCGTGCCGTTCGCCGGCATCTTCTTCCTGTGGTTCATGGGCGCGATCCGGGCGCATGTGGGTGCGGCCGAGGACAGGTTTCTGGCCACCGTGTTCCTGGGCAGCGGCCTGGTCTTCACGGCCACGATGTTCGGGGCCGCCGCGGCGGCCGGTGCCGTCCTCTCCGTCACGCACCCGGCCGGCACGGCGCCCGCGCCCGCGTCCTGGGACTTCGGCCGCCACTTCGCGTACACGATGATGGTGGGGTACGCGATGCGGATGGCGGCCGTCTTCGTGTCCGCCGTGTCGGTGATCGGCCACCGTCTCGGTGTGCTGCCCCGCCCGCTCACCGCCCTGGGCGGCCTCACCGCCCTGACGCTGCTCTTCGTGTCGAGCAACGTGCCCTGGTCGGAGCTGGTCTTCCCGGCCTGGTCGCTGGTGCTCAGCGGGTACATCCTCCTGGCGGGCGACGGCTCACGCGCACGTGCCGCGTCTCGGGCGTGACGGATCGGTCCGGCGCGCCCGGCGTGGCCGCCGACCCGGACGGGTTCCCCGACGGGCGATCTCACCGCACGGGACCCATGCTGGCAATCGGGACATGACCGCCGTCCGGGTATGCCGCGCGACACGGCCGGCGCACACCGGACCTGGCCACCGGAAGGGCGGAGCGTCGATGCGGCTCGTCGTCGATCTCAACAAATGCCAGGGGTACGCCCAGTGCGCGTTCCTCGCTCCCGATGTCTTCGCGCTGCACGGCGAGGAGTCACTGATCTACAACCCGCACGCCCCCGAGGAGCAGCGGGAACGGCTGGCCCGCGCCGTCGCCGCCTGCCCGGTGCAGGCGATCACCGCGGACGGGCTGGACGACACGGGAGACGCTCGGGAGGCGTCCGATGGCCGCTGATCACATCGACTGGCTCAGGCGCGAGGGCCGGATCGTGATCGTCGGCGCCTCGCTCGCGGGGCTGCGGGCCGCCGAGACCCTGCGTGCGGAGGGCTTCGCCGGCGAGTTGACCCTGATCGGTGACGAGCCGTACGAGCCGTACGACCGGCCGCCGCTGTCCAAGTCCGTCCTGCTGGGCATGGCGTCCCCGCACCGCACGGAGCTGCCGCACCGCCGGGAGATCGACGCCAAGTGGCGGCTCGGTGTCCCGGCGACCGGGCTGGACCTGACGGCCAAACGGGTCCGGCTGGCCGACGGCGACGAGGTGGAGTACGACCGGCTGCTCATCGCGACCGGCGTCCGCGCCCGACCCTGGCCGAAGGAGGACGAGGCCCGGCTGGACGGCGTCTGCCTGCTGCGGACCCGCGACGACGCGGCCGATCTGTACCAGCGGCTCAAGGCAGGGCCGCGCCGGGTGTTCATCATCGGCGCGGGCTTCGCCGGTTCGGAGGTGGCGTCGGCCTGCCGGGAGATGGGTCTGCCCGTGACCGTGGCGGAACGCGCCGGGGCACCGCTGGTGGGCGCGCTCGGCGGGGTGGTCGGCGCCGTCGCCGCCGACCTGCAGACCGGAAACGGCGTGGACCTGCGCACGCACGTCACGGTGACCTCGCTGGAGGGCGACCCGGTCGGCCGGGTGCGGGCGGTCCATCTGTCCGACGAGAGTGTCGTCGAGGCGGACGTGGTCGTGGTCTCGCTGGGCTCGCTGCGCAACACCGACTGGCTGGCCGGGTCGGGGCTGGGCGCCGGGCCCCGGGGCATCGCCTGCGACGCGGGCTGCCGGGCCTTCGACTTCCGGGGCATCGTCACCGACGACGTCTTCGTGGCGGGTGACGTCGCGCGCTCCCCGCACGCGCTGTTCGGCTACCAGTTCCTCTCGCTGGAGCACTGGGGCAACGCCGTCGCGCAGGCGGAGACTGCCGCGCACAACATGATCTGCCGCGGTGCCGACCGGCGACCGCACCTGTGGATGCCCGCCTTCTGGTCGTCGATGTTCGGCGTGAACATCAAGTCGGTCGGCGTGCCGCCCATGGGTGACCAGCTCATGATCACGCAGGGTTCGCTGGCCGAACGCCGGTTCGTCGGTGTGTACGGCTACCAGGGCAGGATGATCGCCGCCGTGAGCTTCGACAACACCCGGTGGCTGGAGTTCTACGCGCGGCAGATCGAGCGGGGCGCGCCGTTCCCGGTGGAGCACCCGACGATGGACCGGCGTCCCGAGGGCCGGCAGCCGGTGGCGGCCGACTTCCCCGACCCGTCCCTGCCGTCCCACGGCCCCACCGTGACACTCACCGGTTACTCACCGGCCGACCAGCAGCTGGTCTTCCACCCCGCCCGGCACTGACCGCCGCCCGGCCCGACGCTCCAAGGACGTGTCATGACGCAGGCCTCGTTGTTCCGTCAGATCACCGACTTCGCCAACCGCGCCAACCCGTACCCGCTGTACGAGGAGCTCCGCAAGACTCCGGTGCTGCGCGAGGAGGACGGCCCGTTCGTCATCAGCTCGTACTGGGACATCGAGGCGCTGCTCCACGATCCGCGTATCAGCTCCGACGCCGCCAATCTGGCCGCCGCCGGGGACGACGAGCTGTCCGGGCCGGAGGCTACGGGGCTGCCTCCGAGCTTCATCCGACTCGACCCGCCTGAGCACGACCGGCTGCGGAGGATCGCCAACAGCTCCTTCGGGCCGCCGCACAGGCCGCGCCGGATCGAGAACATGCGGGGCGAGCTGGGTGAGATCGTCACCGGGCTGATCGACGGCTTCGGGGACGCGCGGCAGATCGACCTGGTCGACCAGTTCGCGTACCCCTTCCCGGTGGCTGTGATCTGCCGGCTGCTCGGCGTGCCGCGCGAGGACGAGCCCCGCTTCCGTGCCTGGGTGGACCCGATCGTCGCCGGCCTGGACCCCGACTCCCGCACGAGCGCCGAGTCCCAGCGAACCGCGCAGGAGGCACGGTTGCAGCTCGGCATGTACCTGAACGGGCTGGTGGAGCAGCGCGCCAAGGAACCCCGTGACGACATGCTCTCCGACCTGGTGAACGGTCACGGCCCGGACGGCGCCATGACGACGATGGAAGTACTCAGCACAGCGGTGCTGCTCCTCATCGCGGGCCACGAGACGACCGTCAACCTCATCACCAACGGCATGCTCACGCTGCTGCGCCATCCGGAGGTCCTGGAGCGGCTGCGCAACGACCCGGGCCTGTCGGTGCGGATCGTGGAGGAACTGCTGCGTTACGAACCGCCGGTGCAGATCGTGCCGCAGCGCACCACTATCGCCGACATCGAGCTGCGCGGAGTCACCATTCCCAAGGGCTCGCGCATCTGGCTGATGCTGGCCGCCGGCAACCGCGATCCCGAGCGGTTCAAGGACCCCGAACGCTTCGACCCGGACCGCGAGGACATCCAGCACCTCGGATTCGGCAGCGGCATCCACAGCTGCTTCGGTGCTCCGCTGGCCCGTCTCGAAACCCAGATCGCGCTGTCCGAGCTGGCCCGGCGGCTGGAGCATCCCCGCCTGGTCGAGGACCCGCCGCCGTACCGGCAGAACGCGGTGCTGCGTGGCCCCCGGCATCTGAACATCGCGTTCGACAACCTGCGTTGACAGCCGTCGGCGGTCGGGTCAGTGGCCGAGCCGTCTGAGCTGCACCAGCCCGACCCAGGTCTCGGGCCCCGGCTGCGCATACGCGGCCCGCACCGCGTACGTGCCCGGCTCCAGCGGCACCCTCAGGTGCTCGTTGCGGTCGGCCGCCGGGCCCGGCCAGGCCGAGTCGAACAGCAGCACCGGGCCGGGCACCCGCCAGTGCACCTCGCTCCCCCACACCGCCGTGTCCAGGGCGGCGGGGACACCGGCGAGGAGTTCCGCCTCCGAGTTCGCGGCGGACCACCGTACGAAGGTGGCGTGGTCCGGCAGGTACGAGGTGGCGGCGGGTTCGTCGCCGAACACCAGGGCCGCGCTGTCGCCGACGGGCAGCAGGCCGACGTAGCCGTCGACCTCGCACGCCCGGTCGTAGTCGGTGTCGAGTTCCTCGCTGTCGGCGCCCGCCCAGAACGGCAGCACCGTCTCCGGGACGGCTATCAGCGGGCCACCGCCCGACTCCACCCACTCCAGCGCGCCTGGATCCGCGTATCGAGCCATGGGCACAGAACCTACACGGGTGTCGATCAGCAGCCGCACTCGCCTTCGACGGGCGCGGTCAGCAGGTCGGCGTCGCGCTGTGCAGGCCCCTGCCAGGTCTCGAAGGCGAAGCCCTCGCGCGCCCAGTACTCGAAGCCGCCGAGCATCTCCTTGACCTGGTAGCCGAGTTCGGCGAGGGCGAGGGCGGCGCGGGTGGCGCCGTTGCAGCCGGGGCCCCAGCAGTACGTCACCACCGGCACGGACTTGTCCAGGAGCTGCTCTGCCTGCTCGGGGATGAGTGCGGTGGGCAGGTGGACGGCGCCGGGGATGTGCCCCTGGTCCCAGGACTCGATCGAGCGCGAGTCCACGACGACGAAGCCGGGGTCGCCGCCGGCCGCGAGCGCGGCGGCCACGTCGGAGACATCGGCGTGGAAGGCCAGGTTGGCCCGGAAGTAGGCGGCCGCCTCGGCGGGGGCGGCGGGGGCGACGCGCAGGACGGGGTTCTCAGTGGTCTTCGTGATCATGACTGGAAATCTACGGCTCGCGGCCCGGCCACTGAAGCGTGGATCCACGGCGTTGCCCTTGTCCACGCCGGGATTTCCCTGCTATCCATCCGGGATGACCGTGTATTCCCCGGACGCCACCGACTGGCGCATTCTCGAGGTCCTCCAGCGGGAGGGACGGGCCAGCTACGCCGAGCTGGCGCGGGCCGTCTCCATGTCGCCGAGTGCCGTCACCGAACGGGTCCGCCGGCTGGAGGAGGCGGGCGTGATCCAGGGGTACGCGGCCGTCGTGGACCCCGAGCGCCTCGGCCTGCCGATCCTGGCGTTCGTACGGCTGCGCTACCCGAACGGCAACTACAGGCCGTTCCACGATCTGGTGGCCGCGACGCCCGAGATCCTGGAGGCGCACCATGTGACGGGCGACGACTGTTTCGTCATCAAGGTCGCCGCGCGGTCCATGTCCCATCTGGAGGAGATCTCCGGGAAGATCGGCGCGCTGGGCTCGGTGACCACCAGCGTCGTGTACTCCTCACCCCTGCCCCGGCGCGCACTGGGCCACTGAGCCGGGTACCTGGTCAGACCCCCCGCTGCCGCAGCTCCGACCCCGTTCTGCCCTTGACGACCTCCAGTTGGGCGTGGATGCGGCGGCGCAGGTCGGGGACGTGGCTGACGATGCCCACGCTGCGGTCGCGTTCACGCAGGGAGTCGAGGACGTCGAGGACCTCGTCGAGGGTCTGGTCGTCGAGGCTGCCGAAGCCCTCGTCGATGAAGAGGGTGTCGAGGCGGACGCCGCCGGCCTCGTCGGTGACGACGTCCGCGAGGCCGAGGGCGAGGGCGAGGGAGGCGAAGAAGGTCTCCCCGCCGGACAGGGTGGCGGTGTCGCGTTCGCGTCCGGTCCAGGCGTCGACCACGTGCAGCCCGAGCCCGCTGCGGCCGCGCCCGCTGCGGTCGTCGGAGTGGACGAGGGTGTAGCGGCCCGACGACATGCGCTGCAGCCGCGCGGTCGCGGCGGCGGCGACCTGCTCCAGCCGGGCCGCGAGCACATACGACTCCAGGCGCATCTTGCGTTCGTTGTCGGCGGAGGTGCCCGCGGTGAGGGCGGCGAGGCGGGCCACCCGGTCGTACTCCTCACGGAGCGGAGCGAGCCGTCGTACGGCCTCGCCGGCGCGCGCCGAAAGGCGGTCCAGCTCGGCGCAGCAGCGGGCCGCCGCGTCGCGCGCGGACGCCGCCTCGCGCAGCCGGTGTTCGGCCGTGGCGGCCGCGCGCTCGGCCGTGGCCGGGTCGGCGGGCGGGCGCTGGGCGGCGGCCGCGGTGTCGGCCTCCGCCAGCACCGCGCGTACGGCGGCCTCCTCGGCCTGCCAGGCGTCCAGGCGGTGCTGCAGCTCGCGGTGGGCCGCGGCGTCCAGGAGGGCGGCGGCCGCGGCCTGCGGGGTGTCGAAGCCGGCCCGGTAGGCGGCGTCGGCGAGGCGGGCGTCGGCGTCCTTCAGACGCTGGGCGGCGTCCTCGGCGGCACGCACGGCGTCGGCGGCGTCGGTGAGCAGCGCCGCCTGCCGCTCCAGCTGCGCGGCACGTGCGGCCACACTGCCGGAGTTGCCGCGCGCCTTGCTCAACTCGTCTTCCAGTTGGGCCTGTTCGCGCTCCAGGGTCTCGCGCCGGGTGAGCCGGGAGGCGGCCCGTACGGCGGCCTGCTGACGGTCGGCGAGGCGCTGTTCGCGCTCGTGCTCGGCGCGCCGCAGCTCCTCGTGGGCGGCGTGCAGCGCGGAGGCGTCGCGGCGGGCGCGGGCGTACTCGTGCTCCAACTCGGCAGCAGCTTCTTCGAGTTGGGTGGTGGGCGTGTCGCCGGCCTCGGCAGTGGCGGCGGCCAGGGCCTCGCGGACGACGCCGAGCCGCCGCTCGTCCTCGGTGTGCTGCTCCTCGGCGCGCCGGCAGGCGGCCAGGGCCCGGTCCTCTCCCTCGCGGTCGACGTGCCCGGCGACCTTGCGGGCCGGCGCCGGGTGTTCGGTCGCTCCGCAGACCGCGCAGGGCTCGCCGTCGGTGAGGTGGGCGGCCAGTTCTACGGCGATGCCGTTCAGGCGCTGTTCCTTGAGGTCCAGCCAGTGGGCGCGGGCGTCCAGGGCGCGCTGACCCGAGGCGGCCGCTTGCAGCCGGGCCCCCTCCAGGTCGGCGGCCAGCTGGTCCCGGGTGCGGGCCGCTTCGAGGCGCCCGCGCATCGGTTCCCGCTGGACGGCGAGCTGTTCGGCTCGGGTGGCGGCCTCCTGGGCGGAGTCGACGCGGGACTGCAGCGACGCGCGGGTGGCGTCCCAGCCGTCGAGCCAGGCCTCGGCCTCGCGGAGCACGTCCTCGTCGGCGCGCTCCTGGCGGTCGAGCCCGGACCGCTCCTCGGCCAGCTCGGCGAGCCGCTGCTCGGCCCGCCGGGCCGCTTCCAGACCGCCCAGCTCCTCGGCGGCCCGGCGTGCGGCGGCGGCGAGTCCGGCCGCGCCCGCGTCGGCGTAGGAGTCGGGGAGCATGCCACGCGTGCGTGCCTCGGCCGCGGCCGTCTTGCGGTGCTCCTCCTCGGCGGCCTCGCGCAGCTCCAGCGCGGGCGCGACGGCCTCCGCCTTGCGGGACCGCTCCATGCGCCGCTGGGCCTCGTGATGGGCGCCCGCCCGCTCCTGAAGTCGCTCGGCGCGCTGCCGGGCCTCGGCGAACCGGCTCTGCAGACGGGCGAGTTCGCGTACGTCGTCCAGGGCGCGCCTGGCCTTGGCGTGGGCGGACTCCGCGGCGGCGAGCCGGCAGTGGGCGACGGTGAGGCGTTCGCGGGCGGTGGCGCGGGCGACGGCGGCGGCGCCGAGCACGGCGTCGGCCAGGCCCGGGTCGCCGGGGGCCAGCTCGGCCAGCTCCATGGCGTCGCCGGCCTCCTGCTGCATGCGGTGGGCGTCGGCGAGCAGCGCCGCGTCGCCTTCCCGCACGCGTGCCTCGGTGGCGCGGCGGCGCTCGGCGAGTCGCTTCTCGACGTCGGCGAAGCGCTGGGTGTCGAAGAGGCGCCCCAGCAGCCGGCCGCGGGCCTCGGCATCGGCGCGCAGGAAGCGGGCGAAGTCGCCCTGGGGCAGCAGCACGACCTGGCAGAACTGCTCGCGGCTCATGCCGAGCAGCTGGGTGATCTCCTCGCCGATCTCCTGGTGGGAGCGGCTGCGGTCCTTCCAGGCGCCGGCCGCGGCGTCGTACTCGCGCAGCCAGGTCTGGGCCTTGTCGACGGTGGTACCGGTGCCGCGCAGTTTGGGCCGCTCCCAGGGCGGCTGCCGGGTGATCTCCAGGCGGCGGCCGGCGACGGTGAGGTCGAGGCGTACCTCGGTGCGGGTGCGCGGCTCGGCGTGGTCGCTGCGCAGCAGCATGCCCTGGCCGCTCTGCCGGGCGCCGGGTACGGAGCCGTACAGGGCGTAGCAGACGGCGTCCAGGACGGAGGTCTTGCCGGCGCCGGTGGGGCCGTGCAGCAGGAAGAGCCCGGCGGCGGACAGGGCGTCGAAGTCGACGCTCTGGGAGCCGCCGAAGGGCCCGAAGGCGGTGATGTCGAGCCGGTGCAGCCTCACCGGGCCACCTCCCGTACGGCGGCGTCGGCGCGCACGGCGTCGAAGGCCTCGCGCAGCACGGCCGCCTCCCGTTCGTCGGGCCCGGCGCCGCGCACATGGGCGACGAAGTCCTGGGCGATCTGCTGGTCACTGCGGCCCGCGAGACGCCGGGCGTAGGACACCTGGGGGTCGTCCGGGCCGCGCTCGGGGGCGAAGACGAGGCTGAGGGTGTGCGGGAAGCGCTCGGTGAGCCGGGCCATGGGATCGGCGGGGCGGACCGGGTCGGTGAGGGTGGCCTCGACCCAGGCGTCCTCGTGGCGGGCCAGCGCGGGGTCGGCGAGGAGGTCGTCCAGCGTGCCCTTGATGCGGGCCAGCGGGCGCGGCACCGGGCAGTCGACGCGCTCGGCGGAGACGGAGCCGTCGGGGCCGAGGTCGATCAGCCACATGCTCTTGCGCTGGTCGGCCTCGGAGAAGGAGTAGGCGAGCGGGGAGCCCGAGTAGCGCACGCGCTCGGTGAGGGTCTGGCAGCCGTGCAGATGGCCGAGCGCCACATAGTCGACGCCGTCGAAGACCCCGGCCGGTACGGCGGCGACCCCGCCGACGGTGATGTCCCGCTCGCTGTCGCTGGCCTGGCCGCCGGTGACGAAGGCGTGGGCGAGGACGACCGAGCGGGTGCCCGGCGCGCGGCCCGCGAGGTCGGCGCGGACACGGTCCATGGCGGCGCCGAGCACGGCCTCGTGTCCGGCCTTGTCCACCGCGAACTCGTCCTTCACCAGGGCCGGTTCGAGATACGGCAGACCGTAGAAGGCGACGTCGCCGTGGGTGTCGGTGAGCACCACGGGGGTGCCGGCGGCCGACGGTTCGGTGCGCAGGTGGATGCCGGCGCGGTCGATGAGCCCGGCGCCGACGCCGAGGCGGCGGGCCGAGTCGTGGTTGCCGGAGATCATCACCGTGGGCACCCCGAGGTCCGCGAGGCGGTGCAGGGCGTCGTCGAACAGCTCGACCGCGGCGAGCGGGGGCACCGCGCGGTCGTACACATCGCCCGACACGACCACCGCGTCCACCTCGCGCTCGCGCACGGTGGTGACGAGGTGACCGATGAACTCGGACTGGGCCCCGAGCATGTTCACCCGGTGGAAGGCCCGGCCGAGATGCCAGTCGGACGTGTGCAGGAGTCTCATGATCCCCGAGACTAACGGCCGGGTCTGACATCACGGGCGGTTACTCCCGTATCGACCCGACACAGCCGGTCAACTATGGCCACTTTTGCCCGATCAGGGCGGAGTGTCAGGCATCTCCGTAGGCTTCGCCGCCCAGTTGGAACCCTGCCGTGCCCGCCGTCACATCGGCGAGCCAGGCGCGGAAGGCTTCCACGTCCGCGTCCGGCAGGCCGATCTCGATGGTGACCGCCTCGGCGTAGCGGACGTCCCGTACCTCGCGTCCGGTGGCGCGCAGGTCGTTCTGGACCTTGCCTGCGCGCTGGTGGTCGACGGTCACCGTGGCCAGCCGGAAGCGGCGCCGGGTGATCGTGCCGAGGCTGTCGAGGGCCTCGCCGACCGCGCCGCCGTAGGCCCGGATGAGTCCGCCGGCGCCGAGCTTGACGCCTCCGTAGTAGCGGGTGACGACCGCGACGACGTAGCGCATCTCGCGGCGCAGCAGCATCTGGAGCATGGGGACGCCGGCGGTGCCGCCCGGTTCGCCGTCGTCGCTGGCCTTCTGCACGGAGGCGTCGGCGCCGATGACGTACGCCCAGCAGTTGTGGGTGGCGTCGGCGTGCTCCTTGCGCACGGAGGCGATGAAGTCCTGCGCCTCCTGCTCGGTGGCGGCCGGGGCGAGGGCGCACAGGAAGCGGGAGCGGTTGATCTCGATCTCGTGCACGCCCGCGCGGGCGACTGTGCGGTACTCGTCCTGCATCCCGCAAGCCTATGTGGTGACGGGGAGTGTGCGGCGACGGGCGCATGCCGGCGGTGGAGGCACGGACGTCCGGGCACGCGCGTACCCCGGTCGTCCCGGCTCGGGCACGCCCACGCGCGCGTGGGCCTACTTCTTCTTCCCGCGAGCCACGATCAGCGAGGTCAGGAGGGCCGTGCCGGGGCCGAGGGCGGGCCAGCCGGTGCCGTGCCAGGACAGGACGGCGATCGCGGACGTGGGGAACTTCGTCCGCACCCGCTCCAGCGTGTCCTCGAGACCGTCCCGGGCCAGCTCCAGGACCAGCTCCTCGAGGCCGGGGTTGTGCCCGACCAGCAGCAGCGTCTCGACCTCGGGCGGCGTCTCGTGGACCACCTCCAGGAGCTCCGGTACGCCGGCCGCGTACAACCGCCGGTCGTAACGCACCGGTGGCGGAGTGCCCCACTCGGCGGAGGCCAGCTCCCAGGTGCGGCGGGCGCGTACCGCCGGGGAGCACAGGGCGAGGTCGGGCAGGCAGTCGGCCTCGGCGAGGGCGCGTCCGGCGGCCGGGGCGTCGCGCAGGCCGCGCGGCGCGAGCGGCCTGCGGTGGTCCTCGACGCCCTCGGGCCAGGCGGACTTCGCGTGCCGCAGGACCACCAGCCGACGCAGCGAGCCCCTGCCCGCCCGCGTGATCACGCCGGGCTCCCGAGGTCGCGGGCGAGGTCGAGGGCCAGCAGCCGGTCGGCGTAGACGTAGGTCTCGAAGCGGGCTCCGTCGGGCAGGTCCGGGGCGCTCTCCACGTCCCGCAGCACCTCCAGCACTCCGGGCAGGTCGAGGTCGTCCTCCCACGCGGAGCGCAGCCGTGCCCGCACCTCGTCGGGCACGGGCCGCGAGGGCTGCCGGGCCCACTCCGCCACCGCCCGCCGCCACCGGGCCAGCCGCCCGGCGGCCTCCTCCAGCACGGCGGAGTCCAGCCGGACAGGCTCGCCACGCGGGACGCAGAGCAGCGCGAGCCGAAGGGCAGCGGGGTCGGAGAGACCGGAAAGGAGGGCCGGGAGCGCGGGGTGGGCAGCGGGCTCGGGGGCACGGCCGGAACCGAGGCCAGGAGCGGGGCGGCGACCGGATCCAGAAGCGGGGCGACCGGCACCGGACTCACCCGCGCCGGACTCGGGAGCACCACCAGGAGGGGTCTCGTGGGCACCGCCAGGAGCCGGCGGCTCGGCAGCCTGCCCGTGAGCGGGCCGGCCGGCGGGCTCCTCCTGCCCCTCGGTGGACTGTCCTGCCCCTTCAGGCACCCCACCACCACAGGTCCGTCCGGCCTCACCAGCCGCCCCGGCCGCGGACCGGCCCGCACCCCTCGCCCCGGACGAGCCCACGCCCCCCGCCGAAGCCGTATCCGCCTCCCACCCGCCCCTGGGCTCCCCCGTCCACTCCACCGGTGCGACCCACACCACCGGCCCCCCGCCGGAGGCGTCCGGGGTTTCGGTCGTCACATGGAGCGTCTGCGCCTCCCCGAGGCCCGGTGTGACGTCGTGGGCGTCCTCGAAGGGGCGGATGGCCAGGGTGGTCGCGGCGGTGCGCAGGTCGGCGGGGCGGTGGGGTGCGGCGAGGGTCGCCCAGACCGGTGTGCCGCCCAGTTCCAGGGCGCGGACCAGGAGGTCGGCGGTGAGCAGCACGCGCAGGGAGGTCGGGTCCGGGCCACAGGCGTGGGCCTCGATGCGGGTCAGGCCGCGGCGGGCGGGCGCGGCTGGGACGGGCTCACCGGTTCGGGCGTCGAGGATGCGCAGCACGGGCTGAGCGTAGGCGGGCGGACGGTCGTACGCAGGCATCTTGTGTCCATTCCGGACAGGGTGGCGAGGTGGCGGGCCGGGAATCCGGACCGGCCGGGCTGCTGTTGTCCAGGGGACCAGTTTCCCGCAGCCCCGAGGAGGCGGCCGTGTATGGCGACGAAGCGACGATCCGCAGGATCCTGACCGAGCTGGGCGACACCTGGGCGGTGGTCGGCCTGTCCGGCAACCGGAGCCGGGCCGCGTACGGTGTGGCGCAGGTGCTGCAGCGGTTCGGCAAGCGGATCGTGCCGGTGCATCCGAAGGCGCAGACCGTGCACGGAGAGCAGGGCTACGCCTCCCTCGCGGACATCCCCTTCGAGGTCGACGTGGTCGACGTCTTCGTCAACGGCGACCGGGCCGGGGCGGTGGCCGACGAGGCCGTGACCAAGGGCGCGCGGGCGGTGTGGTTCCAGCTCGGTGTCGTGGACGAGGTCGCCTATGAGCGCACCCGGACGGCAGGGCTTGACATGGTCATGGATCGGTGTCCGGCGATCGAAATTCCCCGTCTGGGCTAACGAATCTCTCCTTCTACTCACAATTGGTCGCTGAATATTGACATTCCGACTAGGCATCTGACCTGTGACAAGTCAGTGACCGAGTGTGCGCCCAAGACACCGGAGATCCTGGGTCAAAATTTGGTTAACACTCTTTTGCTGAGTCGGAAAGTTTCCCTAGCCTGTGGCCTCCTTGCTCGTTAACCCTGCGTATAGATCTGAGAGGCCACTAGACATGGCGAAAGTCGACCAGGCTGCTACGCCGGTAGCCACAAGCGACACCGGCGGCGGCTTGCGCCGCGATGTGGGACTCATCGGCCTGATGTGGGCTTCGGTGGGTTCCATCATCGGCTCCGGCTGGCTCTTCGGTGCCGAGAAGGCGGTCACGGCGGCCGGCCCCGCGGCGATCATCTCGTGGGTGATCGGTGCCGTGGCGATTGTGCTGCTCGCCCTCGTGCACGCCGAGCTCGGCGGCATGTTCCCGGTGGCGGGCGGTACCGCCCGTTACCCGCACTACGCCTTCGGCGGCCTGGCCGGCATGTCCTTCGGCTGGTTCTCCTGGCTGCAGGCCGCGACGGTGGCCCCGATCGAGGTCGAGGCCATGATCGGCTACGCCAAGCACTGGCACTTCGCCGACGGCCTGCAGAACGCCAACGGCACGCTCACCACCAGCGGCATCGTCGTCGCGGTGCTCCTCATGGCCGTGTTCGTCGCGGTCAACTTCCTCGGCGTCCGCGTCCTGGCGCACACCAACAGTGCTGCCACCTGGTGGAAGATCGCGGTCCCGCTCGCGGCGATCTTCGTCATCGCCATCGGCAACTTCCACCCGGCCAACTTCACCTCCGAGGGCTTCGCGCCGTTCGGCGCCAAGGGCGTCCTCACCGCGATCAGCTCCAGCGGCATCATCTTCGCGCTGCTGGGCTTCGAGCAAGCGATCCAGCTGGCCGGTGAGAGCCGCAACCCGAAGCGTGACCTGCCGCGCGCGACGCTCGGTTCGGTCGCGATCGGCGCCACGATCTACGTCCTGCTCCAGGTCGTGTTCATCGCCGCCCTGCCGCACGCCACCTTCGCGAAGGGCTGGGCGAACCTGGCCTACGCCGGCATCAGCGGCCCCTGGGCGGGTCTCGCCTCGCTGGTCGGCCTGGGCTGGCTGGCCTGGGTCCTGTACGCCGACGCGATCATCTCCCCCGGCGGCACCGGCCTGATCTACACCACCGCCACGTCCCGCATCTCCTACGGCCTGGCCAAGAACGGCTACGCGCCGAAGGTCTTCGCCAAGACCGACTCGCGCGGTGTGCCGTGGTTCGGCCTCGCGATGTCGTTCGTGACCGGTGTGATCTGCTTCGCGCCGTTCCCGAGCTGGCAGACGCTGGTCGGCTTCATCACCTCGGCGAGCGTGCTGATGTACGCGGGTGCCCCGCTGGCCTACGGCGTCTTCGCCGACCGGCTGCCGAACCACGAGCGTCCGTACAAGCTGCCCTTCGGCAACTTCATCTCGCCGCTGTCCTTCGTGGTCGCCAACCTGATCATCTTCTGGTCCGGCTGGGACACCCTGTGGCGCCTGGGCTGCGCGATCCTGATCGGCTACGTGCTGCTCGGCTCCTACGCCTGGTACGCGATCCGCAAGAACCTGCCCAACGCGCCGCGCCTGGACTTCAAGGCCGCGCAGTGGCTGCCGCCCTACCTGGTGGGCATCGGCGTGATCTCCTACCTGAGCACCTTCGGCGGCACCAACGACCTGCCGCTGTGGTGGGACATCCTGGTCGTCGCGGTGTTCTCGCTCGCCATCTACTACTGGGCCAAGGCGACCGCCTCCAAGCCCGAGCAGATCGAGCGCGACATCGAAGAGGTCGTCGTCACCGACGCCCCCGCGCACTGACCCTGCTCCCCCTGGTGTCCCGTCGGCCGGATCCGGCTGACGGGACACCGTCATAATGCGGGGATGATCTCCCCTTCCCCCCACCTCGGCTCCGCGCCCGAGGAACGCCGTACGGTCGTCGTCGTGGGCGCCGGGCCGGCCGGGCTCACCGTCGCCGGCATCCTGCGGGCCGCCTCCGTCGACTGTGTCGTCCTGGAGACCGAGAGCAGGCAGTTCATCGAGACCCGGCCCAGGGCCGGCGTCATCGAGGAATGGGCCGTACGCGAACTCGGCCGACGCGGACTGTCCGAACGGCTGCTGGAGCGGGCCGAGTCGCACAGCGCCTGCGAGTTCCGCTTCGACGGCGAACGGTACCGCTTCCCCTACGCCGACCTGACCGGCAGCCATCACTACGTCTACCCGCAGCCGTTGCTGGTGACGGATCTGGTGCGGGAGTACGCCGACGTACGCGGCGGCGACATCCGCTTCGGCGTGCGCGACGTCACACTGCACGACCTGGACTCCGACCGGCCGGCGGTGTCGTACCGATGCCCGGACACGGGTGAACGGCGGCTGCTGCGCTGTGACTTCGTCGCGGGCTGCGACGGGGCGCGCGGGGTGACGCGGGACGCGCTACCCGCACAGCGCCGGCGGATCGCACGGCAGGACGACGGCATCGGCTGGCTGGCGCTGCTCGCGGAGGTCCCGCCGTCGACGGACTGCGTGCTGTTCGGCGTCCATCCGCGCGGTTTCGCCGGCCAGATGCCCCGCAGCCCGGAGCTGACCCGGTTCTACCTCCAGTGCCCGCCCGGCGACGATCCGGACAACTGGCCGCACGACAGGGTCTGGACCGAGCTGCGCGAGCGGCTCGGCGCGGCCGGAGCGCCCCCGCTCACCGAGGGCCGGCTGATCGAGAAACGCGTCCTGGACATGCACCACTATGTCGTCGAACCCCTGGCCCACGGGCGGCTGTTCCTGGCCGGCGACGCCGGTCATCTGGTCGCACCCATCGCCGCGAAGGGCATGAACCTCGCCCTGCACGACGCCTTCCTGCTCGGCGACGCGCTCGCGGCCCATGTCACGAAGGGCGACGGCACCGGCCTGGACGGCTACTCGGCGGCCTGTCTGCGCCGGGTGTGGGACTACCAGGAGTTCTCGCAGTGGCTGTCGGACATCTATCACGGTGTCGCGTCCGGCGATCCGTTCCGCGCCGGCACCACACTGGCCCGGCTGCGCCGCCTGTTCACCTCACCGACCGCGGCGGCGGCCTTCGCCGAGCAGTACCTCGGCACCGCCACCGCCTACTGAATTCCGCCACGGGCCGGGCCAGGGGCAAGCGGCAGCTGCCTCAGGCGACCCCGAGGCCCTCCAGCACCACGGCGCCCGGCAGTTCCGCGAGGGCCTTGCCGGGCACCAGCAGCTTGCCGCGTCGGCGTCCGCTGCCGACGAGGACGTAGGGGAGGTCCACAACCGCCGAGTCGATCAGCAGCGGCCAGCCGGCGGGCAGTCCGACCGGGGTGATGCCGCCGTACTCCATGCCGGTCTCGCCGGTCGCCGTCTCCATGGAGGCGAACGATGCCTTGCGCGCGCCGAGTTGGCGGCGGACCACGCCGTTGACGTCGACCCGCGTGGTGGAGAGCACCAGGCACGCGGCGAGGGTGGTCTCACCGCCCCGCTTGCCGGCGACCACCACGCAGTTCGCGGACTGCTCCAGCAGCTCGCGGCCGTAGTGCTCCACGAAGACGGCCGTGTCGGCCCAGCGCGGGTCCGTCTCGACGTAGAGGACGCGGTCGGCGGGGATCGCGCCCCGCCAGTCGCGTACGGCGTCGGCGACCGGGGCGGTCAGCTCCTCGAGGCAGTCCGGGACGGGGGTGGCGGTGTCGAAGTCTCCGATGGGTGCGCGCATGGCCGCACGCTAACAGGCCGCCGCAGTGCGGTTCAGCGCACTGGCGGCACCGAGACGGCCATCACCATCTCCATCGGTACGTCGCCCTCGTTGCCGTAGGTGTGCGAGGTACTGGCCTCGAACGTGGCGCTCGCGCCGGTCGGCACCAGGTGCTTGACGCCGTCCACGGTGAGGGTCAGTTCACCTGCGGTGACATGGACGAGTTCCACCGTGCCCACCGGGTGCGGCTCGGAGGGGCTCTGCTCGCCGGGCATCAGCCGCCAGTCCCACATCTCCAGCGGGCCGGGCGCCTCCGTGCCGGCGAGGAGGCGGTTGTAGCTGCCGGCGTCCGTGTGCCACAGCCGTACGGCCTGCTCGGCGGGGACGATGCGGACGGTGGGGCCCTGTTCGTAGTCCAGCAGGGTGGTGATGCTGATGCCGAGCGCGTCGCCGATCTTGACGACCGTGCCGATGCTGGGGTTCGTCCGGGCCTGCTCGATCTGGATGAGCATGCCGCGGCTGACGCCCGCGCGGGCGGCGAGCGCGTCCAGGGTGAAGCCGCGCTCGGTGCGCCAGCGCTTGACGTTGCGCGCCAGGGACTGGGTCAGCAGGTCGAGGTCCGACACATCACGTCCATCATGAGGGTTCAATATACGGGATGACAGAGTTCACTTCACTGAACTACGGTGAGGTGTACCTGATCGTTCATCAAACTGTACTGCGAGGCCGGCCGTGACAGCATTCTTCGCCCTGACCACCAGCCTCCTGTGGGGACTGGCCGACTTCGGCGGTGGACTGCTGACCCGGCGTACGCCCGCGCTGACGGTCGTGGTCGTTTCGCAGGCCATCGCGGCGACGGTCCTCGGCGCGATCGTCGTCGCGACCGGTGGCTGGAGCGAGGCCGGCCCCCGCCTGTGGTTCGGGTTCGCCGCGGGGCTGGTCGGACCGATCGCCCTGCTCTCCTTCTACAAGGCCCTCGCGCTCGGCCCCATGGGGGTCGTCTCCCCGCTCGCGACACTGAGCGTGGCCGTGCCGGTCGGGGTGGGCCTCGTCCTCGGCGAGCGGCCGGGTCTGCTCCAGGTCGCGGGCATCGCGGTCGCCGTCACCGGGGTCGTCCTCGCGGGCGGCCCGCAGCTGCGCGGCGCGCCGGTCCAGCGGCGGACGATCCTGCTCACCCTGATCGCGGCGCTGGGCTTCGGCACGGTCTTCGCCCTGATCACGGAGGCCTCGACCACCGTCACCGGCCTGTTCCTGTCCCTGTTCGTCCAGCGGCTGACGAACGTCGCGGTCGGCGGGGCCGCGCTCGCCGTCTCCGTACGGCGGGGCGGCCGGGCGGTGCCGGAGGGCGGCTTCCCGTGGGCTTCGCTACCCGCGCTGGCCTTCGTCGGGCTCGCCGACGTGGCCGCCAACGGCACCTACGCGGTCGCCGCCCAGTACGGCCCGGTCACCGTGGCGGCCGTCCTCGCCTCGCTGTATCCGGTGGTGACCGCGCTGGCCGCGCGCGGCTTCCTCAGCGAGCGGCTGCGGGCGATCCAGGCGGCGGGTGCGGGCCTGGCGCTACTCGGCACGCTGCTGCTGGCGACCGGTTGAGCAGGCCTGCGGCTTCCAGTTCCGGCTGGGCCGACCCGCGGACTCCGGCCCCGGCCAAACCGACCCGCGGAATCCACCACCACCGAGCCGACCCGCGGAATCCACCCCCGGCCAAACCGACCCGCGGAATCCACTCCCGCCCGAACCGACCCTCGTAATCCACTCCCGCCCGAACCGACCCGCGGAATCCGGTCTCCACCGAACCGGCCCGCGGATTCCGGTCTCCACCGAACCGGCCCGCGGGCTCCGGTCCCGGCCGAACCGACCGCGGACTCCGGTCCCGGCCGAACCGACCGCGGACTCAGGTCCCGAACCGACCCGCGGACTCCGGTCCCGAACCGACCCGCGGACTCCACTCCCGGCCAAACCAACCCGCGGACTCCCGCCCCGGCCAAACCAACCCCCGGACTCCGGCCCCAGCCAAACCAACCCGCGGAATCCACCACCACCGAGCCGACCCGCGGAATCCACCCCCGGCCGAACCGACCCGCGGAATCCACTCCCGGCCGAACCGACCCGCGGAATCCACCACCACCGAGCCGACCCGCGGAATCCACCCCCGGCCGAGCCGACCCGCGGAATCCACTCCCGGCCGAACCGACCCGCGGAATCCACTCCCGGCCGAACCGACCCGCGGAATCCACTCCCGGCCGAGTCAGCTCTCGGGTTCCAGTTCCGCGAGCCGGGTGACCGCGTCCTCGTCCAGTTCCGCCAGCGCGCGCAGCTGCTGCGGCGTCATCCCGTCCGGGATGGGCACCGGGGCCGGCGTCCTGAGCGGCGGCTGCCAGCCCTGCTCGGCCGTCCAGCGCCGGACGACCCGGGCGGGCGCCCCCGCCACCACGGCGTGATCGGGCACCGTGCCTCTGACCACGGCACCGGCCGCGACGACCACGTTCCGGCCCACACGCGCGCCCGGCAGGATCACCGCGCCGGTGCCGATCCAGCAGCCCGGGCCGATCTCCACCGGCTCCATGCGCGGCCACTGCCTGCCGATGGGCTGGTGCGGGTCGTCGTAGGAGTGGTTGGTGGAGGTGACGTAGACGTACGGGCCGAAGTAGCAGTCGCTGCCGATGGTGACCGTCGTGTCGGCGATGACATGGCTGCCGCGGCCGAGGACCACGCCGTCGCCGATGCGCAGGATCGGGTCCGGACCGAGGTCCAGGTCCGGCATCAGACCGGCGGTCAGCGTGACCTGTTCGCCGATGATGCAGTGCGAGCCGAGGTGGATCCAGGGCTCGCCGAACACCGTGCCGAGCGGGAAGGCGAGCCGGGTGGCTTCGCCGATCGCGCCGAACTTCAGGCGGCCGGGGTGCTCGGCGGAGACGGAGCCCGTGCGCTGCGCCCAGGCCCAGGCCGCGTGTACCGCGCGTTGGGCGAGGCGGCGGCGCCAGGACGAGAACGTGTTCTTGGGCTTCGGCACGGGCTTACGTTACTCAGCGGTTGCCTTCGGCGAGAGGGTGGGCTGCTGTGATCTTTGCCCCACGCCGTGTCGTAGCGTGCGGGGTACTTACGGATGCGAGGAGACGGTGATGACACAGCAGGCGCTGATCGTGGGCATCGGGGGCAAGGAGCCGCGGGTCGACCCGGAGGCGTTCGTGGCGCCTACGGCTTCCGTGATCGGTGATGTCACGCTGCACGCGGGGGCCAGTGTCTGGTACGGGGCTGTGGTGCGCGGGGATGTCGAGACGATCAGCGTGGGTGCGCAGGCGAATGTGCAGGACAACGTCACGCTGCATGCGGATCCCGGGTTTCCCGTGAGCGTGGGCGAGCGGGTGTCCATCGGGCACAACGCGGTGGTGCACGGGGCGACCGTCGAGGACGACTGTCTGATCGGGATGGGGGCGACCGTCCTGAACGGGGCGGTGATCGGGGCGGCGTCGCTCGTCGCGGCTCAGGCATTGGTGCCGCAGGGGATGGTGGTGCCGCCCGGGTCGCTTGTGGCCGGGGTGCCGGCGAAGGTGCGGCGGGAGCTCACCGAGGAGGAGCGGCAGGGGGTCACACTCAACGGCACGATGTACGCGGAGTTGGCCAAGGCGCATCGTGGGGTGCATGAGTAGGCGCGTCGGCGGGCCTCACTCGCCGGCGTTCACCGGTTCTGCCTCTCGTTCGACCGTCTGGGCCTTCTTCGCCTTGCGCTTGATGATCAGCATGGTGGCGAGGCCGAGCAGGACCGCGGCCGCGAGGCCCACGTAGGAGAACTTCTTCAGCCATCCCTCGGCGACCACGCCCACGTAGTAGACGGCGGCCGTGGTGCCGCCCGCCCAGCAGATGCCGCCGAGGACGTTGGCGATCAGGAACTTCCAGTAGGGCATGTGCAGGACGCCCGCGAGCGGGCCGGCGAAGATGCGCAGGAGGGCGATGAAGCGGCCGAAGAAGACGGCCCACATGCCCCACTTCTCGAACGACCGCTCGGCGGTGGCCACATGGCCCTCGCTGAAGTGTCTCGGGAACTTGTCGCCCAGCCAGGCCAGCAGCGGGCGGCCGCCCTTGCGGCCGATCGCGTAGCCGATGGAGTCGCCGATCACGGCACCCGCGGTCGCGCACGCGCCGAGGACGACCGGGTTGACGCCCGAGTGCTGGGAGGACATCAGCGCCGCCGAGACCAGGATGATCTCTCCGGGAAGCGGGATGCCCAGGCTCTCCACACCGATCACCAGGGCCACCACGACGTAGACGGCGGCAGCGGGCACCGTGTCGAGCCATTCCTGGACGTGCACCGCGGGATCCTCCCCTGTCGCTGTCCTTGCCTTCCGGGCCGCCGCATGCAAAGCACGCCCCAAGGGAAGGCTACCTGGTCGGCGGTGAACGGCGGCTTGCGCGCACCCGCCCGGCGGCACCGTCCCGCCCTCGCGCCTTCGGTTTTCGGACATCCCCGTGTCACGCGGGAGGGGAAGGCTCCCCGCGGTATCGCCCGACCCGCCTCCCCCAGGTCCCCGCAGGGGCCCGCTGCGGAAGGACGACGTCCCCGTGTCCTCACTGTCTCCGTCCCCCTCGCTCTCCGCCCCGCCGTGTCCCCGGACGGCGGATCCGCTCCCCGCCGACCCCGGTGCTCCGCCCGACACCGGTACCGAATCCGCTCCCCGGTCCGCGTCCCCCCTCGCGGCCCGGCACATCCGGCTGGCCCTGTGCCTGGCTCCCCTGCTGCTCGCCGCCGGCTGGGCCCTCGCCAACCGGCCCGTGATGTACGAGGGGGTCCGGCGGCTGATCGCGGCCGACCCGGGGTGGCTGCTGGCCGGGGCGGGTTTCACCTGCCTGAACTGTGTGGCGGCCGCGTGCGTCCGGCAGGGCGCGCTGCCCGACCGGGTGCCCCCGGGGCTGCTGCTGGCCTCGCAGTTCGCCGCCGGTGCCGCCAACCACGCGCTGCCGGCCGGTCTCGGCGCCCATGCCGTCACGCTGCGCTTTCTGCGCGGCCGAGGGGTGCCGCCGGCCCGGGCCACCGCGTCGATCGGGCTGTACTCGCTGGCCAAGTCGAGCGCGAAGACCCTGGTGCTGCTGGTGTTCCTCACCACGTCACCGGCCTGGCGGCGGCTCGGTGATGTGGTCCCGGACGGACGGCTGGTGGTTCCGGTCGCCGCCGTCGGGGGCGGGGCCGTCGCGGTGGCGGGGGTGCTGCTGACGGTCGTACGGCCGTTGCGGCGGCCGGTGACCGGGCTGCTGCGCTCCGCCCTCGCCGACGCCCGGGAGGTGCACACGCGGCCCTGCCGGGTGGTCGCGCTGTGGGGCGGGGCGGTCGCGATGCCACTCGTGCAGGGGACCACCCTGGCCTGTGTCGGTGCCTCGCTCGGGCTGGGGCTGCCCTGGGCGCACGTGGTGCTCGCCTATCTCGCGGCGGGCACGGCCGTGGGGGCGGTTCCGGCGCCGGGCGGGTTCGCGGTCGACGCGGCGCTGGTGTGGACGCTGGTCACGTTCGGCGCCGGGCCGGCGGTGGCCACGGCGACGGTCATCGGCTACCGGGTGCTGACCGACTGGGTGCCGCTGGTGCCGGGCACCCTCACGCTGTCCGCGCTGATCCGGGCCAAGGTGCTGTGAGTCCCGGTCACTCGCGGCGCGCCACCAGGCGGTAGGCGTTGGACAGGCCGAGGCGGTGGGACAGGGGGCGGATCGCGAACCGGTCGAGGAGCGTCGCCGTGATGAGCGCGGGCACCCCCGCGAGGAGGAGTGCGGTGCGCGCGGCGCGGCGCAGGGCGCCGGGCGGCTCGGCCAGCCAGGGGGCGTCCTCGCGCGGGGCGGCGTGGTCGAGGGCCAGCCAGACCGCGGCGAGCAGGTCGACCGGGTCATGCGCTTCGGCATGCTGCTCGGCGACCACCGTGAAGCCCAGCTCGGTCAGCCGCCGCCGGAGCCCCGCGACCGGCATGAAGTGCAGGTGCTGGGGCTGGAGCCAGGGCAGCCACCAGCGGCCGAGCAGCCGGGCGTAGCGGCTCTCCGGGTCCGGCACCTCGATGAGGAGGTGGCCGCCGGGGCGTACGACCTCGTGGGCGGCACGGAGTTCGCGGTCCGGGTCGGTGCTGTGCTCCAGGTAGTGGAACATGCTCACCACGTCGTAGCGCGCGGCGAGTTCGGGGGCGAGCTCGGGAAAGGCACCGCGGTGGGCGTGGTCCACGCGCCCTTCGCGGGCGGCGAGTTCGACGCCGTCGGTGAAGTCGAGCCCGTCGAAGGCGGTGCCGGGCAGGACGGCGCGGGCGCTCGCGCAGAAGTGGCCGTGGCCGGTGCCGACGTCCAGCCAGGTCTTCGGGGCGGGGTCGTACGGGAGCATCGCCTCGGCGCGGGCCCGGTACATGGCGCCACGGCCGCCGAAGGTGCCGCTCATGCGCTGTTCGCCGAGGCCGTCGTAGAAGTCCCGGTAATAGAACTCCAGCCCATCCTCGGTGAGTTGGGGGTTCTGGAAGGTGTGGCCGCAGTCGGCGCAGCGGTCGAGGGTGAAGCGGCCGGGCTTGTGCTGGAGCAGGTCGGTGGTGCGCAGGCGGGTGGTGAGCCGGTCCGAGCCGCACCAGGGGCAGTCGGGGCGGCGGGCGGTGAAGAAGCGGTCCGTACCGGCCGCCAGGTCGCTCTGGTAGGCGGGACGCAGGGCGGCGACACGCACCGTCCTGTCGTTCTCGACGCTCTTGGCGCTCTCGGCGCTCTCGGCGCTCTCTTCGTCGTGGTCGCTCATCGGCACTCCGCTGCCAGTCGTTCGAGGTGGGCCGCCGCGGCCCGGGCGCCGCCCGCCGCGCGGAACGCGGTACGGATGCGGACGGCGGCGGCCCGGTGGGCCGGGTCGGTGAGGACGGTGTCGAGGGCCGCGCCCAGCCGGTCCGCGCGGACCCGGCCGAAGCGGACCCGGACGCCGGCGCCGGCGTCCACGACCTGTCCGGCCACCACCGGCTGATCGTCGCGAATGGGCGCGACGACGAGCGGAACGCCGTGCCACAGGGCCTCGCACACGGTGTTGTGTCCGGCATGACAGATGACGGCGTCCATCCGCTCCAGCAGCGCGAGCTGGGGCACGGACGGAAGGACCAGGACGTCCTTGTCACCGGCCGGCACCGCGAGGGCGCCACCCGGGTCGGCGATCACCGCCTGCACCCGGTCGGCGCGTTCCCGCAGCGCGCTCAGGCACTCGGCGAGGAACCGGCCACCCGCGTCGGCGTTCGCCGTGCCCAGGGTCACCAGGACCTTCGTCCGGTGCCGGTCCAGCAGTTCCCAGGGGAACCCGGGGCCGGTCGGGCGGTCGGCGAGGGAGGGGCCGACGTAGTGGATGTGCGGTGCCAACGGGGCCTGGGGGCCGAGGAGTTCGGGCGTGCTGAAGATCAGCATCAGGTGCGGCGAGAAGCGTGGGTCGGCGGTCCCGGACGGGTCTCCGACGCGGGCGCGCAGTCCGGTCAGTCGGTCTCGCAGCCAGGCGGCGACCTTCGGCAGGCCGTCGTAGGCGCCCGTGAACTCCGCCGAGGTGGTGGCCGAGGTGGCCCACGGCAGTCCGAGGCGTTCGGCCACCAGGGCGCCGGCGAAGGCCTGCTGGTCGGCCACCACCACGTCCGGCCGGAACGCCCCGGCCGCCGCCCGGACACCGGGCGCCATGGCGTCGGCGAGCGGGAGCAGATACCACTCCCACAGGAACTTCAGCGCCTCCGCGCCGCGCAGGTCCGGCGGCCGTACGGCACCCTCGGCGCCCGGCACCGGGCCCGCGCAGCCGAACACCTCGGCGTCCGGACCCGCGAGCCGCCGTACCAGCGCCGGGTCCGCGCACACCCAGGCCACCCGGTGCCCGTGCGCGGCCAGCCGGGCGGCTACGCCGACGGCCGGGTTGACGTGCCCGGTCAGCGGCGGCACCACGAAGAGGAAGCCGCTCATCCGGCGGCCCCCGCCCCGGCGCCGATCAGGTCCAGGATGTGCCCGCCGACGGCCGCGTGCGCCTCCACGAGCACCGAGTGCTCGTGCCCGGGCAGCACGACCGCCCGGTAGTCCGTCAGCAGCGCCCGCATCAGCGGCACCAGGTCCGCGAGGTCCGACTCGCCGCCGTACACGCCGAGGACCGGGCAGCGTACGGCCCTGATCGCGGACTCGGTCAGCACCCGGCTGGCGGGGATGTCCCGGCCGAGGGTGGTCTCGCGGGCGAACCGGGCCGCGCCCTTGGCCAGCCGGGCGGTGTTGTGGCCGCGGCGGGCGGTGATCCAGGCGATCGCGTCGGGTTCGCTGTCGGCGAGTTCGGTCATGACCCGGTCGAGGATGCGACCGATTTTCGCCGCCCAGGCGGGGGTCGCGGGCTCGGACTCGATCAGCGTCAGACTGGCCGTGCGCGCCGGGTGGCGGGCGGCGAAGCCGAAGGCGATCGTTCCGCCGTAGGAGTTGCCGACGAGGTGGACGGGCCCGGTGACGGCCAGCCGGTCGAGGAGGGCCGCCAGGTCGTCGATGTTGTGGTCGAGGGTGTAGCCCTGCGGCGGGCGTTCGCTGCGGCCGTGGCCGCGCAGGTCGTACATGACGACGTCGAGGCCGGCCGCGGCGAACGCGGGCGCGACGGTGAAGTAGTAGCTGGCCAGGCTGTCGGTGAGCAGCCCGTGCACCAGGACGACCGTGGCGTGCGGGACGCGGCCGTCGGCCGGCCCCGTGCGCTGGACGTGCAGCCGAATCCCGCCGGCTTCGACCATCGCCACGGCTCAGCCCCCCTGCGCGTTCTTCAGGCTCCACACGACGTGCTCCACGAGCCGGCCGACGGTCAGCTCGATGATCTCGTCGAAGTCCATGCCGGCCAGGAACTCGGCCAGGTTGACCCGCTGCCCGTAGCGCTCCTCCAGCAGCCCGGCCAGGGTGACGAGATCGATGCTCTCCAACTCCAGGTCGCGGTTGAAGGTGGTGGACAGGCCGATGACCACGTCGTCGTCGCCGTACTCCGCGAGCACCGTACGGAGCATGCCGGTGACGTCGGCGAGCACGGTGTCGGCGGTGGGCTGCGCCGGGGCCGGCTGGGTGGGGTTCATCGGGGGTACTCCTCGGCTGCTTCGTCTGGTTGTCCGCCGTCGGGATGTCCGTCGTCGGCTGTGTGCCCCGTCGTCCAGGCCACCACATAGGTGCGCTGTGGCAGGGCGGGCGGGTTGGCCACCGGGGTGCAGTGCACGGTGTGGACGCGTTCCAGGCGGCCGGAGACCAGCAGCCTGCTGCCGTCCGGCGTGGCCTCCAGCACCGCGAAGTCCCGTGGTCTGCCGCCGAATCCGGTGCCCTCGGCCTTGGCGACGGCCTCCTTTGCCGCCCAGAACCGGGTGAACCACACGGCCTCCCCGCCGCCTGCCGCATGGGCGCGCAGCAGGCGCAGTTCCGTGGGGCCGAGCGCGGTGGCGAGGGTTGCCGGGTCGCGCTCGGCGACCTCTTCGATGTCGATGCCGGGGCCGGACCGGGGGGTGTGCGGCCGGACGATCGCCACGGCCGCCTCGGCGCGGTGGGCGAGCGACACGTCCAGCGGGGGCAGGGCGCGTCCGTGCACCCCGGTGACGTACGGGCGCCCCGACCCGTCGTTGCGCACGCGCAGTTCCGCGGGGAAGACGGGGCCTTCGCCGTGGCGCCAGAGCCACTGCCGCACGGCGTCCTTGACGGCGATCCGGCCGAGCAGCCACTGACGGCGACCACGCGGCGGGCGTTCGGCGTACTCGGCCCGTTCGGCGCCGCCGAGCGAGTTGCGCATGATCAGCTCGCGGGAGGCGAGGTCCGGCCAGCGCTCGTGCACCAGCGTCCAGCCGCCCGGCATGGCCTGGGACAGGGTGTGGCGTTCGGGGAAGCGTTCGACGGGCCGGGTGGTGGGATCGTTGTCGAAGCGGCGGTCCTGCCAGCCGCCGATCACCGCCCACACCCGGCCGCCGACGGTGAGCTCCGCATCGGCCTCCAGGACGGTGTCCGAGAGTGAGGTGATCCGCAGCACGCAGCCGACCGCGGTGCCGGGGGCCGGGTGCCGTCCGTGGAACCGCAGATGCCGTATCCGCACGGGGAAGACGACGGTTCGCTCGGTACGGGTGGTCATGATCCAGTAGCCGAGCAACTGGCCCACGTTGTCCAGCAGCGCGCCGGGGGCGGCGGGCGCTGTGATCACTCCCCGGATGTGCCGCTCGCCGACCGCGGTGAGGTCGGTCAGGCCCTGGAAGCCGGGGCCGTGGAACATCCAGCGGTCCCGGTAGATCTGTGCGGCGGTGTGCTCGGGGCGGCGTTCGGGTGCGTCCGGGAGGGGGCTGGGCGTGGGCGGTGCGGGGTGGTGCGGGGCGAGTTCGACCGTGGCGCGGGCCGTGGGGCCGAAGGCGACGGTGACGCGGACCGGGTGGCCGGGGGCCGGGGTGACGGTGACCGGTACGTCGACGGCAGGTGTGGCGGTGAGCCAGCGGTCGAACCGGGCCTCGTGCACGGCGACCGCCCGCAGACCGGGGGCCGCCGCCTGCGCCGCGTCCATCATGTGCCGGACGATCGTGGTGGCCGGGACGACCGGCCAACGGTCCTCCAGGTCCGGCCAGTCGGGGCGCTGGGGGAAGAAGCAGTGGTCGAGGAGGTGGGGCATGGTGTGGGGGGAGACGTGGACGGTGGTGGTCGTCGCGGTCGGCGTGATGGTGGTCGTGGTCGTGGTGGGCACGGCAGGCGGGGCGGTGGGTGCGGGGGGCGGGGGCGCAGGCGCCGTGGCTGTGGGGGCGGCGCTGCTCCGGTCGCGCCGGGCGCTCGCCGCGATCAACTGCGCCGCCGTCTCCGCGGTGTCCCGCAGCAGGGCGGTCAGCTCGGCGGCGGCCGGGAAGTACGGTGCAAGGTCGTCCAGGCCGCCGAGCCCCGGGCCGTTCGAGCGGGCCGTGGGCGCCGGGGGTGCGGCGGCGGACGGGCCCGGGTGGTGCGTGGGCGCAGGTTGTACGGCGGCGGTCGGGCCCGGGCGGTGCGCGTCGGCGGGTTGCACGGCGACCGACGGGCCCGGGCCGTGCGTGGGCACGGGCTGTACGGCGACCGACGGGCCCGGGCCGTGCGTGGGCACAGGCTGTACGGCGACCGACGGGCCCAGGCGGTGCGCGTCGGCGGGTTGCACGACGGCCGACGGGCCCGGGCCGTGCGTGGGCACAGGCTGTACGGCGGCGGACGGGCCCAGGCGGTGCGCGTCGGCGGGTTGTACGGCGACGGTCGGGCCCGGGCCGTGCGTGGGCGCGGGTTGTGCGGCAGGTGGGCCGGGGTGCAGTTCTGCGCGGAGCGCGTCGAGTGTCGGCCCGTCCAGCGAGACGAGAGCCCCGCCGAGATCGAGCCGGACAGGTGGGTGGCGCCGGGGGGCCGGTGGGGTCGCGGTGTTGGACGGCGACCCAGCGGGCGTTTTGGCCGTGGTGGCCGCCGTGATGTGCGCTGCCATGGCCGGCACCGCCGCCGCCACAGCCGCCCCAGCGGTCCACAACGCCGTTGCCGTACGGCGCAGTTGGGCCAGGCCGCTGCGCTCGGGCGCGTTGGCGGCCACGGCCAGGTGGTCGCGGTCGCCGAGGGTGTCGGCGATCAGGGAGGTGAGCCGACCGGGGCCCACCTGGACGAAGACGCGGTGCCCGGCGGCGTACAGGGCCTCGGTCAGCTCGCGGAAGCGGACCGGTTCCAGCAGATGCCGTACGAACAGCTCACGCACCGCCCGCTCGGCCCGGGGGAAGGGCGCGGCAGTCGTCCCGGACCACACCGGTACGGTCGGCGGGTGGAGCCTGAAGCGGTCGGCGGCCTCCTTGATGGGGGCGAGGTACGGCTCCAGCATCGGCGTGTGGAAGCCGGAGCGGAAGGGCAGCACCTGGCAGATCACGCCCTGCGCGCGCAGGGATCGTGCGAACTCCCCGACCGCCGCGCCGGGGCCGCAGACCATGGACTGGCGGGGCGCGTTGTCGTGCGAGAGCACGATCCCGGAGTCGGCCCAGGACTCGGCGAGCAGGGCGCGGACGTGCCCGGCGGACGTGCCGAGGGCGGCGAAGCTGAGACCGGGGACGGTGACGGTGTCCGGGTCGAACGCGGCCATGAACGCGTCCACTTGCTCCGGCGCGTACAGGCCGCCCGCCGCCATGGCCGTCCACTCGCCGACGCTGTGCCCGGCGACCGCGTCCGGTACGACACCCATGCGGCGCAGGGCCTGGTCCAGCAGGCGGCCCACCCCGACGACGCCGAAGCCGTGCCGGCCGACGTCACCGACCCGGACGTGCGTGCCGGGCAGCGGGGTGAGGCCGAAGTGGGCTGCGATGTCGTCGGTGCGGGGCGTGAAGTCGCCTTCCAGGCCGGGGAAGACGAACGCCAGCCTGCCGCCGCCGGCCCGGCCGAGCAGCGGGCCGGGCCGGAACCACACATCGCTCCGGCCGTGCCAGCCACGCCCCTTGGCGACCGCACGGCGGGCCAGGGCGAGCCGCCTGGCGGTCGGGTCCACGATCCCGAGCCGGACCGGGCCGGCGTCGGAGTGCGGCCGGCCCGGGTCGAGACCGGCGGCGAGGACGGCGGAGTCGTCGGCGCCGAGTACGGCCGCGAGGTCCGTCACCTCCTCGGCAGCGAGCAGCAGGATCCGCTCGGGCTCGCTGACCTGAGCGGAAGCGGAGACCGGAGGCGTGGCTTCGGCGAGGCCGGACCGCGTCGGCACGCTCTCTTGTGCCCCCACTCCAGCACCCGCCGTCTCGTTCACCCCCCATCCAGCACGCACTGTCTCCGCATGCTCCGGACGAACACGCGCGACCCCCGCCCGGCCGGCAGGCGCACCACTGGCCCCGCCCGGCTCGGAACCGGCACCCGGCGCCTCCTCCAGCACCACATGGGCGTTGATCCCGCCGAAGCCGAACGCGTTGACGGCGGCCCGGCGGACCGGCTGCCGGGAGTCCGTCTCCCAGGGGCGTGCCTGCCGCAGTGTGCGGAAGCGGGTGGCGGCGAGGGCGGGGTGGGGGTCGTCGCAGTGGAGGGTGGGCAGGAGGGTGCCGTGGTGGAGGGCGAGGGCGGCCTTGACCAGGCCGGCCACCCCGGCGGCCGGCATGGTGTGGCCGATCATCGACTTCACCGAGCCGAGGACCGGGCGGATGCCATGGCCGTCCGGTGGCCCGAACACCTCGGCAAGAGTGGTGAGTTCCGCCGCGTCACCGGCGGGGGTGGCGGTGCCGTGCGCCTCCAGCAGGCCGAGGGAGTCCGGTGCGGCGGGGTCGAGCCCGGCGGCCCGCCAGGCGTGGCGCACGGCTCTGGCCTGCCCGCCGGGGTCCGGTGCGGCAAGCCCCGCCGTACGACCGTCGCTTGCCACACCCGTGCCCCGGATCACCGCGTACACGCGGTCGCCGTCGCGTTCGGCGTCCGCGAGCCGCTTCAGTGCGACGACGCCCGTGCCCTCGCCGATGAGGATGCCGTCGGCGCCACGGTGAAAGGGGCGGATGCGCTGGCTCGGGGACAGAGCGCGCAGTTGGGCGAAGACGCTCCAGAGGGTGATGTCGTGGCAGTGGTGCACTCCCCCGGCCAGCATCAGATCGCAGCGGCCGGTGGTGAGTGCGGTGACCGCCTGGTCGACGGCGACCAGGGAGGAGGCGCAGGCCGCGTCCACGGTGTAGGCGGGGCCGCGCAGGTCGAGCCGGTTGGCGATGCGGGAGGCGGCGAGGTTGGGGACCAGACCGATCGCGGACTCGGGGCTGTCCGGGCCGAGCCGTTCGGTGAACGCCGCCCGGATCCGCTCGAGTTGGGCGGCGGCGAGGCCGGGCAACAACTCGCCCAGGGTGCGGGTCAGTTGTCCGGCCGTGCGTACCCGTTGGTCCAGACGGACCAGGCCCGGGGTGAGATAGCCGCCGCGGCCCAGGGCGACCCCGATCCGGTCCCGGTCCGGGAGCCGTTCCTCGCCGCCCGCGTCCGCGAGCGCGGCGGCGGCCACGTCGAGGGCGATCAGCTGGTCGGGCTCGGTGCCGGGCACCGAGGCGGGCATGACGCCGTAACGGGTGACGTCCACCTCGGCGAGGCCGTCCACGAACCCGCCGCGCCGGCAGTAGATCCGGTCGGGGGCGGCAGGTCCGGTGGCCGAGCCGGGCCGGTAGTAGGCGGCGTCCCAGCGGCCCTCGGGGACGTCGGTGATCGCGTCGACGCCTTCGCGCAGGTTGCGCCAGTAGGCGTCCAGGCCGGGGGCGCCGGGCAGCAGCACCGCCATCCCGACGATGGCGACGGGGACCTGACGGGATGTCATGTCACCAGCCCGACGCGGTGTAGACGACGGCGCGGGCCGACGGTTCGCCCCAGGCGAGTTCCCGCAGCAGGGCCGCGGTGCCCTCGTCGGGGTCGATCAGCTCGATCCCGCGCCGGGCGTACTCACGGCCGAGTTCCGCGCCGACCATGCCGCTGTGCGTCGCGGACGGCGCCCAGGGTCCCCAGTGGACGGTCAGCGCGCGAGCGCCCGTCCGGGCGGCCCAGTCGGCGCCGAGGACTTCCAGGGCGTCGTTGGCGGCGGCGTAGTCGGCCTGGCCGCGGTTGCCGAGCACGGCGGCGATACTGCCGAACAGCACGGTGAACGCGGGTGCGCGGGGCAGGTCGTCCAGGGCGGCGAACAGCGCCGCGGCCCCGGCCGTCTTCGTGCCGTAGACCCGCTGGAAGGACTCGGGGGTCTTGTCGGCGATCAGCCGGTCCTCGATCACCCCGGCGGCGAAGACGACCCCGTCGAGCCGGCCGTGTTCGGCGTGGATCTCCTTGACCGCCCGCAGGACGGCGTCCCGGTCCCGGAAGTCCACCGAGCGGTAGCGTGCCTCGCTGCCGAGTGCGCCGAGTTCCGTGAGGGTCGTGGTGATCTCGCGCTGGGCAAGGATCAGTCCGGCGGCCCGGCTGATCTCGGCGGGGCCGGCCGCGCCCGGTCCAGCGGCGAGCGCCGCCCGCAGGTCGACCGGGGTGAGCGCGGCGGCGGTGTGCGGGGCCTCGGGTGCGGTGGGCGCGGGCGTACGGCCCAGCAGCTCGATACGGCAGCGGCAGGCGCCGGCCAGCGTGGCAGCGAACCTCGCGGTGATGCCCCGGGCGCCGCCGACCAGCAGCACGACGGAGTCCGGGTCGAGACCGAGTGCCGCCGCTTCGGCCGCGCCGTCCCCCGCGGGTCCGGCGCCGGTGGTCGCGAGCGGGCCGAGAGGCGCGGGCACCAGCGCGAGACCCTGCCGGGCACCGGCCGCCGTACGGAGGACGACGGGGGCCGGTTCGGGCGCCCGCAGCTCGGCGAGCACGGCGTCGGCGACGGCCGCCGGGGCGGTGTCCGCGACGGCGACGACCCGTGCGAGCAGGTCCGGGTACTCACGGCTGACGCTGCGGAACAGGCCGTCCAGTCCGGCCGCCCGGAGAACGCCCGCACGGTTGGCGGCCCGCAGAGTGCCCGCACCGTCGGCGGTCCGCGGAGCGCCTTCGCCATCGTCGGCCCGCGGGGTGCCTTCACGGTCGGCGGCCCGGAGGGCGAGCAGTCGGCGCGGGCCGCGCGCGAGTGCCGCGCGGAGCACCGGGAAGGCGTCCGGCAGCACCGGGAGATCCGGGCCGGGCAGCGCGCCGAGGTGGACGACATCGTCCACCGGGCCGTCGGCCGCGGTGAGGAGGTGGCCCGCGTCGAGCAGTACGGCTTCGGCGCCGTGCTCGGCGAGCCGCGCCGCGACCTCCGTCGCCGCGCCCGCGCCGTCCCCGAGGAGGACGAAACGCCGGCCGGACAGGGCGTCATCGTGTTCGTCGGCGGCAGGCGGGTCCGGCTCCGGGAGGGGCACGGGCCGCAGCTCACAGCGCCGGGGTGGAACGCCGAGGGCCGGGATGGGGGCGTGTGCCGCCTCGGCCGGTTCCCGGGTGGGCCCGGCCGCCGAGTCGGTGGAGGCCTCCTCGATCGGCTCCTCCGCGTACCCGGCCTGGCCGCCGGTACGGGACTCCTCGTGCCGGCCTGTCCCGCCGCCGGACCGCGCCCCCACTCGTGCCGTCAGCCACTCCGTCACCGCGGCAGCCGTACGCGCCTTGGCCAGTTCCTCCAGTTCGGCGTCGTCCAGCACCTCGGCGCCGCCCGCGATGCCCAGCCGCCTGGCGAGTTCGCCCGCTATCTCGGCCCGCTTGATCGAGTCGATGCTGAGGTCCGCCTCCAGGTCGAGGTCGGGCTCGATCATGTCGACGGGGTAGCCGGTGCGTTCGCTGACGATCTCCAGGACGACTCGCTCGATGTCGTCGACCGGTCCGACGTCGTCGACCGGTCCGACCGACTCGGCCTCAGCTGGTGGTGGTTCAGCTGTGACCGTCTGCGGAAGTGGTGCGGGTGGGACGGGCGCCGGCGGTGTCGCGCCGGGTGCCGCGCCGAAGTGGGCGAGCAGGACATCGCGCTGGGCGGCGATCATCTCGCGGCTGGTGCGCAGGAATTCGGAGATGAGCGCGTCCCGGTCGGCCGGGGCGCCGTACGGCTGGTCGGTGGTCACGGTCGTCTCCACGACTCGTCGGGCCGGTGCGAGGGCACCGGGCAGAAGTGCTCCGTCGGCGGTGCGGACGAGGTGCCCGTCGACCGTCCAGCCGGGCCGTTTCGGTGCCGGGCCGCGCAGCGCGTCGACGGCGTCGCGGCCCCGCAGGAGCCAGGAGGTGCGCACCGGCTGTCCTGCGACGGCGAGCCGGGCGAGGGCGTCGAGCCAGCCGCGCAGGCCGCTGTCGGCCTCCGGTTCGCAGGCGATCGTGCGATGCGGACGGTCGCCGAGGATCCGTGCGACGAGCCGGGTGAGGACGGTGCCGGGGCCCGCCTCGACGAAGACGCGCGCGCCGGCCTGGTACATGGCCTCGATCTGGGCGGCGAACGCGACGGGGGCACCGATCTGGGCGGCGAGTTCGGCGCGCACGTCGTCGGGGTCCTGCGGATAGGGCGCGGCGGTGCGGTTGGCCCAGACGGGGAACTCGGGGGGCCGTACCGTCTTGTCGGCGAGGATCTTGGCGAACCGTTCCCCCGCCGCGGCCACGAGCGGGCTGTGGAAGGCACAGGCCACGGGGATGCGCCGCGCGCCGAGCCCGCCGTCGCGCAGCAGCCGTACGGCCGCCTCGACATCCGCCGTCGGTCCCGAAATCACCGTCTGGTCAGGCGAGTTGAGGTTGGCGACGACGACGGAGGCGGGTGCGCCGGTCGTGTGCAGGGTGCGTACGACGGTCTCGGCGGGGGCGCCGACGGCGGCCATGGTGCCCGGGTCGTCGCCCGCCGCCGCCAGGATGGCGCCGGCTCGTTCGGCGCTCAGGTCGAGCAGCGTCTCGGGGTCGAGGGCGCCGGCTGCCGCAAGGGCGACCAGCTCGCCGTAGCTGTGCCCGGCGGCCTGGTCGGGGTGGACCCCGGCCGAAGTGAGGAAGGCGTGGGCGGCGAGGCCCGTGATGCCGAGGGCGGGCTGCGCGGCCCGGGTGTCGGTGAGGGCGGCCCGGCGGCGCGCTCGCGCGGCGTCGTCGAAGGCGGCGGGCGGATGGACGGTGTCGGCGTGCACGCGACCGAGGTCCAGGTAGTACCGCAATTCGGGAAGGTGAACCAGGAGCTCGGCGAGCATGCCGGGGCGCTGACTGCCCTGGCCGGGGAAGAGAAAGGCGACCTTGCCGACCACGGCGTGGGTGCCCTTGCCGGCCGCCGGGTGGGCGTTGTTGCGGACCGCTGGGTGGGTGTCCTTGCCGGCCGCCGGGTGGGCGTTGTTGCGGACCGCTGGGAGGGTGCCCTTGCCCGCCACCGGGTGGGCGTCCTTGCGGACCGCTGGGTGGGCATCCTCGCCCGGCACCGGACCGGCGACCTCGCCCCCCACCCCATCCGGCACACCCTCCCGCACCGGATGCGCGGCCTCCCCCTGTGCCGGGTCCACGGCGGTCTCGTTCTCCGAGTGCGTCAGCGGGTCGGCGAGGTGGATACCGGCAGCCGGGTCGTGCTCCCCGGCGAGGAGCCGTCGTAGCTGACCGGTGAGTTCCTCGGTGTCGCGGGCCACGAGCGCGGCCCGGACCGGTTCGTGTGAGGTGTCGGCGCGGTGGGCCGCGGCGAGGGCGAGGTCGCGTAGGCGCCAGGGGGCACCGTCGGCCTCGGCGGCCCGGAGGATCTCCTCGGCCTGGCGATGAGCCGCCGCCGTGTCCCGGCCCCGGAAGAGGAAGAGCTCGGCCGGCCAGGCGTCCACAGACCGGCGGGGTGGTACGGCGTCGTCGTGGGCGGCCAGCACCACGTGGAAGTTGGTGCCGCCGAAGCCGAACGCGCTGACTCCGGCGAGGCGTTCGGCGGCCGGTGCCGTCCAGGGCCGGGCGCGGGTGTGGAAGGCGAACGGGCTGTCGCCCTCCGCCCAGGCGGGGTTGGGCCGCTCCAGGTGCAGGGTGGGCGGGGTGACACCGGTGTGCAGGGCGAGGGCGGTCTTGATGAGGCCCGCGAGGCCGGCGGCGCACTTGGTGTGGCCGATCTGCGACTTCACCGAGCCGAGTGCACAGCCGCCTGCCTGCGCGCCCGCCTCGGTGAACACCTCGGTGAGCACGGTGAGTTCGGTGCGGTCGCCGACGACCGTGCCGGTGCCGTGCGCCTCGACCAGACCGACGTCCGCGGGCGAGACACCGGCGTTGCGGTACGCCCGCTCAAGCGCCGCCCGCTGGCCTTCCGGGCGGGGTGCGGTGAGGCCGAGGGAGCGGCCGTCGCTGGCGGAGCCGAGGCCCTTGACCACGCCGTAGATCCGGTCGCCTGCCCGTTCGGCGTCCGCGAGCCGCTTGAGGACCAGGCAGGCCACACCCTCGCCGAGCGCGATGCCGTCGGCGGAGGCGTCGAAGGCGCGGGAGCGTCCGGTCGGGGAGAGCGCGTGGACGGACGAGAACAGGACGTAGTCGTTGATGCCGTTGTGCAGGTCGGCGCCGCCGCACAGGACGACGTCGCTGGTGCCGGAGACGAGTTCCTTGCAGGCCACGTCGAGGGCGGCGAGGGAGGAGGCGCAGGCGGCGTCGACGGTGAAGTTGGCGCCGCCGAGGTCCAGCCGGTTGGCGATCCGCCCGGAGATGACGTTGGCGAGCATGCCGGGGAAGGAGTCCTCGGTCAGCCGGGGCAGTTGCTCGTCCAGCCCGTCGGGCACCGTGCCGTAGTACTTCGGCAGGACCGCGCGCAGGGTGACGGCGTTGGACAGGTCGCTGCCCGCCTCCGCGCCGAAGACGACCGAGGTCCGCGCCCGGTCGAACTCCCGTCCCTGCTCGCCGTATCCGGCGTCCTCCAGCGCCCGCCGGGCCGCCTCCAGGGACAGCAGCTGGACGGGTTCGATGCTGCCGAGGGAGGCGGGCGGGATGCCGTAGCGCAGCGGGTCGAAGGGGATGCGGGGCAGGAATCCGCCCCACTTGGAGGCCGTGCTGCCGGCCACGTGGTGCACGGCCGGGTCCCAGCGTTCGGGCGGCACCTCGGTGACGGCGTCGCGGCCGGTGACGATGTTGGACCAGAATGCGGCGAGGTCGGGGGCCTCGGGGAACATGCAGGCCATGCCGACGATGGCGATGTCCAGCGGTGCGGGCGGCTCCGGCTCGGCGGCGCGAGCCGCGCCCGGGTTCGCGGCCCGCCGCGTCAGGACATCGCCGGCGCGCCGCGTCAGGAGATCGGCGGCGCCGTCGGTGACCGAGCGGTGCAGATCGGCCAGCGTGGTGGTCGCCGAGCGCAGGACGGTCACCTCGCCGGCCATGAACATCCCGTCCATGAGCTGCCGTTCCTCGGCCACGGTCGCCAGCGCGCCGTCGGCTGCGCGCTCGACGCCCTTGCTGGCGATGCGCAGCCGGCCCACGTTGAGCCGTTCCAGCGCCTCCCAGACCTCGCGGCCGGTCAGCCCCTGCGCGCGTAAGGCGGCCTCACGGGCGCGGTAGTCGGCGGTGAAGGGGCTCGGGACGCAGCGGGTGGCGTGGCCGGGGGCGGTCTCCAGGAGGGTCGTCGCGGTGGCGGTGAGCACCTGCCGCTGGAAGAGGGGCAGTACGGCGCCGTGGGCGACGGCCTCCTCGGTGAACAGGTAGGCGGTGCCCATGAGCACGCCGATGGCAGCGCCCCGGGCGGTGAGCGGTGCGGCCAGGGCCGCGACCATGGCCGCCGACCGCTCGTCGTGGATGCCGCCCGCGAAGAACACCTCCAGCCGCCGGGCGGTCGCGTCGTCGGCGTCGGCCAGGAAGTCCTGCAGTACGGCGAGTTGGGCCTCCCAGAGGGGAAACGAGGCCCGGGGTCCGACATGACCGCCGCACTCGGACCCCTCGAACACGAACCGGCGTGCGCCCGCGTCGAGGAACTGCCGCAGCAGTCCCGGCGAGGGCACGTGCAGGAAGGTACGGATCCCGGCCCGCTCCAGCGTCTCCGCCTGGGCGGGCCGTCCGCCTGCGATGATCGCGTGCGTGGGCCGCAGTTCCCGGACCGCGTCCAGTTGGGCGTTCCTGATCCCCTCGGGCGCGAAACCGAGCACGCCCACGCCCCAGGGCCGCCCGTCCAGCGCGGCCCGCGCCTCGGTGAGCATCGACCGGGTCCGCTCGCCGTCGGCGAGGGCCAGCGCCAGGAACGGCAGCGCCCCGTCCGCGGCGACGGCCGCGGCGAAGCCCGGCTGGTCGCTGACCCGGGTCATGGGCCCCTGTGCGACGGGGATCCGGGTGCCGAGCGCCCGGCTCATGGCCGACCCGGGGCGCAGCGCGGCGGCCGCACCGCCGTCGGCCACGGCGTGCATCGCCGCCGACAACTCCCGCACCGACCGCTGTACGTCCCCGAACCGTTCGGCGAACCGAGCGGCGAGGAAACCGTCCTGGCCGACCGGCAGCAGCCGGCCGCGCAGATCGCCGGCGCCCAGCAGGGACGCGACCGCCTCGGGGTCGTCCACCGGCGGGCGCGGAACGTCCGGTCCCCGGCGCCGCAGGACCCGGTGGCCGCCGAGCACCGCGGTCTCCGAGCCGTCCACGGAGCGCAGCACCGACCGGACCGTCTCGGGCAGCCCCGACTCGGTGAGCAGGGCCAGCTGGCTGTCGAGGACCACCCCGGCGGCACCGCCGGCCACGGCGGCCGCCGCCGTACGCGGGCCGATGCCGCCGCAGGCCCAGACCGGGGCGCGACTCGACTCCTCGTCGGACAGCAGCTGTTGCAGCAGCACGAAGGTGCTCAACTCACCGACCCGGCCGCCGCTCTCGCCTCCGCGGGCGATGAGCCCCTGGGCACCTGAGCGCAGGGCCGCGTGCGCCTGCCGGATGTCCGTGACCTCGGCCAACACACGGCAGCCGGAAGGGAGTTCAGCCGCGGACCAGGTTGCGTCCGCGGTGAGGACCACGGTGTCGGGGGCGTCGCCGACCTCGGCCGGGGTCAGGGCGCAGCGCCCGGTCACCCGCACCCCGAAGGGGCCCGGCGCCGACCGTCTCAGCCGGGACAGCGCCTCTCGGTATCTCCGGTCTCCGGTGCCGAGGTCGAGGATGCCGAGCGCGCCGGCGGCACAGGCCGCGGCAGTGAGACCGGCGTCGGGTTCGGCGAAGGGGGTGAGGCACAGGATGAGGTCATGGGGGCGCACAGGCGAGGTCATGATGCTCCGGCACGATCGGCGAGACAGCACGGTGGGGGGTGTGCGGCGGAACGCTCTGGTGCGAGGGCACCGGAAACTAGCCTCGGGCTACTCACGGGTCAATAACGCCGCCCCCTTTTCGTGCCCGGTGACATGGATTCGGCCAGTGGGTCGAATTCCCCGCAAGAACCGGAAAACGCGGTAATTCCCCTCACCGGTGCGGGCGGGGGACCACCCGGGCCCCCGCGCCACACCACCACAACCCCGGCAAAGTGCCCGCCCGCTGCACCGCGCACCCACCCGGCCGCAACGCGGCGGGACATCCGCTGGACGTCTGTAAATTCCGCATGACTTCGGCGCCGTGGCTCGATCGCGGTCAGGGGGTCCGGGGGACGTCCCGCGCCGCGCGTCAGCGCAGCAGTCCGCCCACGGTCGCCGGTACGGCGGCGACCCGTTCGGCGACCGGCGGGAGGGCCCGGTGCACTGCGCGCACGACCCGGGCGGGCGACCCGGACCCGGTGCGCCGCTGGTCGTGGCCGGCGCGGACCTGGGCGATCCGGGTCTCGTTCGCCTCGTCCGACTCGCCCGGAACCCCCGACGCCCCCGGTCCGCCGCCCGCGCCCTCCGGCTCCCCGCGCGAGGTGTTCCCGTGCGGCGGGCGTTCGCCCTTTGAAAGTCCATCACCCTTCGAAGGTTCATGGCGCTTCGAGGACCCATGGCCCGGCGAGCACCCATCGCCCTCGGAGAACCCCGGCTGCCGACTTCCTGGCGTCTCCGCCCCGCCCTGCGCCGCGTGCGACCGCCCTGCTCCTGCCGCTTGCGCCCCCGGCTCCAGCACCCAGAGCTGCTGCGGCGAACCGTCGCGCGGTGCCGGCGCGACGCGTACGGACGCTTCACCGGTGCCCGGTGCGAGCGCGAGGCCCTCGTGCCGGCGCGGCAGGATCTCGCCGCGCACGGTGATGTCGTACACCACGTCTCCCGCGTGCACGACGCAGGCGGCCAGCGCGACGCGCTTCGTCCCGGGGTCGGCGGCCAGGCACGGGGACGGGTCGGCGGCGCTGCGCAGCAACCCGTCGTCCTGGTACGACCACTGCTGCGAGGCGGCGGAGGAACACGGCGCGAGCCCGACGCCCGCGCCCTCCCGCACGCTGTCCGCGAGCACGTCGAGGCAGCGCCCGGAGGCGAGGCCGCGCAGGCCGCCGCGGGCCACCTCGACGGGTTTGCCGACCGAGGCGGCGGACGGGGCGGTTGCGGCCCGGGCGCCGGTGCCGCCCGGGTGGTTGGTGTGGCCGGCCGGGGCACCCCAGGTGGCGCCGGGCGTGGGGACACCGTTGCCATCCGACCAGCTCTTGGCCACGAGGACGGTGGCCAGCAGCGCGAGTGAGGTCAGTCCGACGCCGATGACCACTGCCTTGCGGTGGCGGCTGCCCGGCCCGGTGCGGTGTCTGCCGCCGGAACCCGTGCCCGCCGGGGCGGCCTGCGGCGCACACGGCGACTCCTCGGCGGTGGCGCGTCCGGGGCGCGAGTCGAGATAGCGGCGGGCGCCCCAGCCGAGCACGGTCTCGGCGAGCAGGAGGCCCAGGCCGTCGTCGAACAGCCCGAAGGTCTCGGCGGCGTGCCGGCAGTACGCGCAGACGGTCAGGTGCTGTCGTACATCGGGCAGCAGGGTGCCGCCACGGCGCATGGGGACGTCCAGGAGCCGGTTGTAGAAGCGGCATTCCTTGGAGGGCGCGAGTTCTCGGTGGGCGCGTACGCAAGCCGCCCGGAATTGCCCGCGCGCCTGTTCCAGGGCGGCCGTCGCGGTGGCCGGGTCGATGCCCAGCAGACCAGCGGGTATGTTTATGGTTTCCGCTTCAACCTCTGTGTGCCACAGGAGGCATTGAGAGGCGCCGGGAAGTGCCCGGAACGCGCGTTCGGCGAGTTGTCGCCTTTCCGGCGTTCCGGGCTTTGTCGCACGCAGTCCGCGCCCTCCGGCGGGTTTGCGCAATTCCGGCAGAGTCGCGCAGGCCACGTCGTCCGCCGCCCAGGCGCGGACGGTGTCACGTACGGCGACCAGCAGCTGCGGGCGCAGGGCGCCGCCGGCCGCTCCGCCCGCCATCCGGCCGAGGACCTCGTGGAAGGCTGCGGTGGCCACGAGTTGGGGCGTGGGACCGGCGGAGGCCAGGCAGACGGCGGCGTAGTCGCGGGCAGCCCGCCAGTGGCGGGCCAGCAGCAGGGCGACGGCGTGATGGCGGACGGGATGCGGGCCGCCGAGCCGGGCGGCGAGACTGCGGTCGGACTCCCCGGGCGAACCGGGCAGCGGCGGATACGGCGGGCGTGGGGGGTAAGGGGACTGCACGGAACCATTTCCTTCCAGCCGCAGGACCGCACACGAAATGCCGTCCTGTCGGAAAGCAGTGCCGATGTGGGGGCGTACCTGGTTCTGGTACATACCTAAAGGGCCGGCATGGGCGTTCGACGCCTGCCTTTGCCCTCCCGCGGGAAGGCTCACCTTCGCACACGCGACTCACAGGAAACAAGAAGTCCGATTGACTCGGCTTCACATTCAGTGGAATGCATGAGAGTTACCTGGGCCGCCTGATCGCCGGACTCGGCACCCGCTTCCTGCCCGCGCCCTCTTCGACGGTCTGCGCCACGACGGGAGTTCGTGGTGGGACCGGAGGAGGGCACGAGCCGCAGCCGGGACGGGCGCCGGGCGGCGTGGACCGACGCACGCAAGAAGAGGGGCCGTTCTACCGGGCCCCTCTCGAATGCCCCATGAGTGCTCAGCCGTTGGGCCGCAGCGTCCACAGGACGGTCATCTCGCCCGTCACGGCGCCGTCCGCGCGGCGGATCTCGATCGTCACGGGGAACTCGGGGCGCTGCCCGGCGTCCAGCTCGGCGACGACCTCGGCGGCCGGACGGCCCAGCGTGGCGGTCGCGGTGACGGCGCCCATCGCGAGCTTCTTGTAGGCGATGTCGGCACGGACCGCGAGCGGCACCGCGCGGGAGAGCTGGTCCCCGAAGGCGGCCAGCACGATGGCACCGCTGGCCGACTCCCCGAGGGTGAACATCGCACCGGCGTGCGGCCCGCCCACATGGTTGTGATACGCGCCCTGGTCCGGCAGGGACACGACCGCCTTGTCCGGAGAGGTCTCCTGGAACTCCAGGTTCAGCGTCCGGGCCATGGGCACGGTGGCGGCGAGCATCTCGCCGATCGACATCTGGTCTGCGCTCATGGCGCCATGTTACTCACGAGTAGTCGAAACTGACCAGCACGGAATGAGCGTCCACCCCTCTTCGCTACGACCCTGACGAGGGCCGGTGACCGAATCGTGTCCGTGGCGGCACTAGGGTTACTGGCCATGTGGCCAGATCAGCAGCCGCCAGGGGGCGCGCCCAACCCGCAGAACAATCCGCAGCACAACCCGTATCAACAGCCGGGTTACCAGCAGCCGAACCCGTACCAGCAGCCCGGATACCAGCAGTATCCGCAGGCCGGGCCGTACGGTCAGCAGCCGCAGTGGGGGCAGCCGCAGCCGCCCGCCGTGCCCGTCCCGCAGCCACCACAGGGGGGTGGCGGGCGCACCAGGCTGATCGCGATCGCCGCGGCCACGGCGGTCGTGGTGGCCGCGGGAGTGACCGGCTATCTCGTCCTCGGCGGGAAGGACGACAAGAACGACCAGGCGGACAGCGGCAAGGGCGGGCAGCATACGAGCCAGTCGCCCGCGTCCCAGCCCACGTCCGGTTCGTCGGCGACGGAGGACCCGCGCGGCACCGGGACGGAGAAGCCGACCGTCGCCGGCTGGAAGGTCGTGGTGAACCCCAAGTGGGGCGTGGCCTTCGACGTACCCGCCGGCTGGGAGGTGCAGTCCCCCGGCATGAGCATCGGCTTCGACTTCCCGAAGAGCGAGCAGGACAAGGGCATCATCATGTCGGGCGTCGCCGAGTACCAGCCGAAGTGGTGCACCTCCGACGACGACAAGGACGGACGTACCGAGGACACCTCGCTGGGGACCGTGGGCGTCAAGGGTGCCAGCGGCGCCAAGAACACGGACGAGATCGCGATCAACACACCGGCCTGGTGGGTCTACGGCGGCTACACCCAGCCCGACAAGAAGAGCATCTCCTGGGACAAGAAGGCCACCTCCTTCACCACGGATTCGGGCATCAAGGGCAGCTATGCGTGGGCCCAGTCGACGCACACGCCGAAGAAGGGCAAGTGCATCAGCGACGGCAAGGCGCTCACCTTCGGCTTCCAGAACTCGGTGCACGACTATGTGTCGTTCAACTTCTACGGAGCCACGGGAGTCAACGGCGAGGTGCCCAAGGCGACCGTCCTGAAGATTCTGCGCACGGTCCGGCTGCACGGAGACCCGACGCACGAGTAAGCCCACGAGGTGTTCCGTCCCGCCGCACCCCGGCGGGACGGAGGCCGACGTGCACCGGAGTGAATTCCGGTGGCCGCCCCGCGTCAGCCGATGCTGAACGCCCCGCCGGGGGGCTCCGGTGACGGTACGGCGTCGGCGTCCTCGACCGGCCGTGCGGAGCCGGTGAACTCCCGTACCGACGCCCCGTGTTCGACCCGCGCCGGAAAGGCGTCCGCCGCAGTACGGCGGGCCAGCGCAACGGTGTCGAGGGGCCGGTGCGCGGCGACGAGCACCGCGTTGCCGAATCGCCGCCCGCGCAGCACCGCCGGCTCGGCGATCAGCACCAGCTCCTCGAAAAGGGCGGCCAACGTGGCCAGTTGGGACCGCAGGAACCCGAACGGCGCGGCGTCCGCGAGGTTGGCCAGATAGACCCCGCCCGGCCGCAGCACCCGCTCGGCCTCCCGCGCGTAGGCGAGCGTGGTCAGATGCGCCGGCACCCGGGACCCGCCGAAGACGTCGGCGATCAGCACATCGGCGTGGTCGTCCGGGGCCGCCTCCAGCCAGGCCCGGGCGTCGGCGGCGTGCACCGCGACACCCGAGCCCTCCGGCAGCGGCAGATACTCGGCGACCAGCTCCAGCAGCCCCCGGTCGGCCTCGACGACATCCTGCCGCGAGCCGGGCCGGGTGGCCGCCACATACCGGGGCAGTGTCAGCGCCCCTCCCCCGAGATGCAGCACATCCAGGGGCCGCCCGGCCTCGGCGACGGTGTCCAGGACATACCCGAGCCGGCGCGCGTACTCGAACTCCAGATGCGCCGGATCGTCCAGATCGACGTACGACTGCGGCGCCCCGTCGACGGTGAGCAGCCAGGCCCGCGCACGGTCGACGTCGGGCATGAGTTTGGCGGTCCCGTGGTCCGTGGTGCGGGTGACGGGTATCGATTCGTTCACTCATCCATTGTGGGTCTCACTCCACGGTGGACACCGTCCCCGCCCCCACGGTCCGTCCACCCTCACGAACGGCGAACCCGAGCCCCGGCTCCAACGGCACCTCCCGCCCCAGCTCAACGACCATCTCCACGGTCTCCCCGGGCCGGGCGACAGCCACCGGACCAAGGTCGACGTCCCCCACCACATCCGCCGTACGGATATAGAACTGCGGCCGGTACCCGGTCGCCACGGGCGTCGTACGACCCCCCTCGCGCCCCGACAGCAGATACACCCGAGCCGAGAACCGCCGCGCGGGCACGACACTCCCCGGAGCCGCCACGACGTGCCCGCGCCGCACGGCGTCGCGTGGAACGCCCCGCAGCAGTACCGCCACGTTGTCCCCGGCCTGCGCCTCGTCCATGGGCTTGCCGAAGGTCTCCAGCCCGGTGACGACGGTTTCCACATCGGCGCCGAGCACCGACACCCGGTCCCCCAGGCGGAGCCTCCCCCGCTCCACGGCGCCGGTGACGACCGTGCCCCGGCCGGTGATCGTGAGCACGTTCTCCACCGGCAGCAGGAACGGCGCGTCCAGGTACCGCTCCGGCATGGGCACGTAGGTGTCCACCGCGTCGAGCAGTGCCTCGATGGATGCCGTCCAGCGCGGGTCGCCCTCCAGCGCCCGCAGCCCGGAGACCCGTACGACCGGTACGGCGTCGCCCGGGTAGCCCTGGGCCGTGAGCAGGTCGCGGACCTCCAGCTCGACGAGGTCGATCAGCTCCTCGTCGTCCGTTCCGTCGGCCTTGTTGAGCGCGACGACGATGTGGTCGACGCCCACCTGCCGGGCGAGCAGCACGTGTTCGGCGGTCTGCGGCATGATCCCGTCGAGCGCGGACACGACGAGGATCGCCCCGTCGAGCTGCGCGGCGCCGGTGACCATGTTCTTGACGTAGTCGGCGTGCCCCGGCATGTCCACGTGGGCGTAGTGCCGGGTGTCGGTCTCGTACTCGACGTGCGCGATGTTGATGGTGATGCCGCGCGCGGCCTCCTCCGGGGCCCGGTCGATGCGGTCGAACGGCACGAAGGTGCCGGTGCCGCGCTCGGCGAGGACCTTGGTGATGGCGGCGGTCAGGGTGGTCTTGCCATGGTCGACGTGCCCCATGGTGCCGATGTTCAGGTGCGGCTTGGTGCGCACGTAGGCCGTTTTGGACATGGCTGTACCTCGAAGCCTCTCAGCCGTGAGAAGGAAATGCGGGACCCCGAGGACTGGCCGACCCTCCCCCTGCGGGGTCCGCCGGACATTCCGGAGAGGGTCAGCTTCGGGCGCCGTCGACAGCGGCCACGAGGATCGGGACGGCAGCCTTCGGCGCATCCGCGGCGGCGGATGCTGCGAGGAGGAAGGCGTACCGGAACATGCGTCGATCCTCGTCGACGGCGCGTCCGGCGTCGAGTGGTTTTCCGTCGCGGGGAGTTCAGCCGCCGATGTTCTTCAGCGCCTCCCGGACGGTCAGCGGCGCGAACCGGCCCCGCTCCCGCGCCAGAAAGGCCCGTACGGCCTCGGGGTCGGTCCTGGCGTACTCGCGCAGGGCCCAGCCGATCGCCTTGCGGATGAAGAAGTCGGGATGCCCGGACTGGAGCAGGCAGTAGGTGAACAGCCGGTCGGCGTCGGTGCTTTCCTTGCGGGCCAGCTGGTGGAGCAGGGCCGTGCGAACCGGCCACAGGTCGCCGTCGGTGATCCAGGCGTCCATGTGGGCGGAGAGCCCGGGGTCGGCGGCGACCAGGCGCCCGACCACGTGCGCGGCGAGCGCATCGACGGTGTCCCACCACGGGACGGTGGTGACGAGGTGCCGGGTCACCGGCAGGAAGCCGGAGGAGCACCGTCCGGCGTGCCGGCGCAGATAGTCCACCGCGAAGTAGTGGTACTCGCGCTCGGGCAGTGCCCAGCAGCGCAGCGCGATCGCGGTGCAGTCGGCCTCGTCGGGGCGCGGGGTGCCCGCGAGGACGGTGCGGGACAGGGCGCGGCGGTCCGGGGTGGGGATGCCGAGGAAGGGCGCCACGTCCTTCATGTACGCCCGCATCGGGCCGGCCCGCCCGGGGTCGGCAGCGGCCGGGAACACGGCCGTCACCCGCTCCAGCACGGTGTCGGCGAGGGCGCTGCGCGGCAGAGGCGGCAGGGCCGCGCCTGGGACGGTCATGAACGAACCCTACTGTCGAATGTACGTTCGCACATGCCGCGCGAACCACAGCTCAGCGGCGCCTCCCGACGCGGGTTGCACCGCCTTGCGCACCGGCGTTCGATGGAAATAGTGGCGGTGGAACGGCGGAGGTGACAGAGGTGAAGGCCGTCGTCTACGAAGAACCCTTCAGCGTGGTGGTGAAGGACGTCCAGGATCCCCGGATCCAGCATCCCAACGATGTGCTGGTGCGCGTCACGTCGAGCGCCATATGCGGCTCGGACCTGCACATGTACGAGGGCCGCACGGCGGCCGAGTCGGGCATCGTCTTCGGGCACGAGAACCTAGGCATCATCGAGGAGGTCGGCAGCGGCGTGACCTCCCTGAACCAGGGTGACCGTGTCGTGATGCCGTTCAACGTCGCCTGCGGATTCTGCAAGAACTGTCTCGCCGGCAAGACCGGCTTCTGCCTGACGGTCAATCCCGGATTCGCGGGCGGGGCCTACGGCTACGTGGCGATGGGCCCGTACAAGGGCGGCCAGGCCGAGCTGCTGCGGGTGCCGTACGCCGACTTCAACTGCTTGAAACTGCCCCCGGGCGACGAGTTCGAGACCGATTTCGTGCTGCTCGCCGACATCTTCCCGACGGGCTACCACGGTTGCGAACTCGCCCAGGTGTCCCCTGGCGAGAGCGTCGCCGTCTACGGCGCCGGACCGGTGGGGCTGATGGCCGCCTACTCGGCACTGCTGCGCGGTGCGTCGAAGGTGTTCTCCGTCGACCGGGTGCCCGAGCGGCTCGCCAAGGCGGAGGAGATCGGGGCCATCCCGATCGACTTCACCAAGGGCGACCCGGCGGAGCAGATCAAGGAGCAGACCGGAGGCGAGGGCACCGACAAGGGTGTCGACGCCGTCGGCTACCAGGCCCAGGCGCACGACGCCAGCCACGAGGAACCCGCCATCGTCCTCAACGAGCTGGTCATGACGGTACGTCCGACGGGCATGCTGGGCGTGCCGGGTCTGTACGTGCCCTCGGACCCGGGTGGTCCCGACGAGCACGCCAAGCACGGCCAGCTGCTGATCTCCATCGGCAAGATGTTCGAGAAGGGCCAGCAGATGGGCACCGGTCAGTGCAACGTCAAGCGGTACAACCGCCAGCTGCGCGACCTGATCATCGCCGGGCGCGCCAAGCCCAGTTTCGCGGTCTCCCACGAGCTGCCGCTGGACCAGGCGCCGCAGGCGTACGAGAAGTTCGACAAGCGGGTCGAGGGCTACACCAAGGTGGTACTGCACCCAGGTCACGCGCTCGCCGCGTGAGACACCGGTCCACGGGTCCGGGCGCCACGGGTGCCCGGGCCCGCTGCGGTGCGACACTCTTGACGGCGATCACACGCGTTCGTCGGTTAATGTCACCGGATGCTCGATGCCAACCGCTCTGGCACCGCCACGGCCTCTCCCCGGGCCGCCGCCACGGAGTTCGTCGTCCCCGTGTCACCCCTGCCCCGCGCCGGTTTCGCCGGGCGGTGTGCGCGGGCGCTGGCACACCCTTACGCCCGCCTGTCGCTGTTGCTCGCTCTGCTCGCCGGTGCCGCCGCATGCGTGCTGGTCTTCGAGCCGCAGCGGCTGCTGACGCACGGCTGGCCGCCGCAGCTGGGCGGGGCCGCGGCGGCCGCGGTGTTCGGCGTGGCGTACGGGCTGTGCACCGTGGCGTTCGTGCCGCGTCCCTTGCTCAACCTGGCGGCGGGCGCGCTGTTCGGCTCGCAGCTGGGGCTGACGACGGCGCTGGCGGGCACGGTGCTCGGGGCGGGCGTGGCGTTCGGTCTCGGCCGGGTTCTCGGGCAGGACGCGCTGCGCCCGCTGCTGCGGGGCCGCTGGCTGAAGGCGGTCGACGGTCAGCTGAGCCGGCACGGGTTCCGGTCCATGCTGGCGGCCCGCCTCTTCCCGGGTGTGCCGTTCTGGGCGGCGAACTACTGCGCGGCCGTCTCCCGCATGGGCTGGTGGCCGTTTCTGCTGGCCACAGCCGTCGGCTCGATCCCGAACACCGCCGCCTACGCGGTCGCCGGCGCCCGCGCCTCCGCGCCGACGTCGCCCGCCTTCCTGATCGCGATGGCCGGTATCGCCGTACCGGCGCTGCTGGGCGCGGTGGTGGCCTGGCGCAAGCGTCACCACCTGCGCGGCCGGTAAGGGTCACTTCGGTCAGACTCCTTCGAGGATCATCGCGTTGGCCAGTCCGCCCGCCTCGCACATGGTCTGCAGGGCGTAGCGGGCGCCGCGTTCCCGCATGGCGTGGACCAGGGTGGTGGTCAGCCGGGTGCCACTGGCACCGAGTGGGTGCCCCAGTGCGATCGCGCCGCCGTGCACGTTGACCTTCGCAAGATCGGCGCCGGTCTCCTGCTGCCAGGCCAGCACCACGCTGGAGAACGCCTCGTTGACCTCGAAGAGGTCGATGTCGGCCAGGTTCAGGCCCGCCCTGCGGAGCACCTTCTCCGTGGCCGGTATGACGCCCGTCAGCATCAGCAGCGGATCGGAGCCGGTGACGGCGAAGCTGTGCAGGCGGGCCAGCGGGCGCAGACCGAGGCGGGCCGCGGTGTCGCCGGAGGTGATCAGCACGGCGGAGGCACCGTCGTTGATGGGGCTGGCGTTGCCCGCGGTCACGTTCCACTCGATCTGCGGGAAGCGCTCGGCGAAGCCGGGGTCGTGGTAGGCGGGCCTCAGGCCGGCGAGGATCTCGGGAGTGCTGTCGGGGCGGACGCACTCGTCGCGGGCGACGCCGTCCAGCGGCGCGATCTCGGCGTCGAAGAGGCCGGCCTGCCACGCGGCGGCGGCCTTGCGGTGCGAGGAGACGGCGAACTCGTCCATCCGCGCGCGGGTGAGGGACCACTTGGCGGCGATCAGTTCCGCGCTGATGCCCTGGGGGACCAGGCCCTCGGGGTAGCGCTCGGCGACGCCGGGACCGAAGGGGTCCTTGCCGGCGGGCACGTTGGACCACATCGGCACCCGGCTCATCGACTCCACACCGCAGGCGATCACGAGGTCGTACGCCCCGGACACGACGCCCTGTGCGGCGAAGTGCACGGCCTGCTGGGAGGAGCCGCACTGGCGGTCCACCGTGGTCGCCGGGACCGTCTCCGGGAAGCCGGCGGAGAGGACGGCATACCGGGTGGTGTTCATGGCCTGCTCGCCGACCTGGTCGACGGTGCCCCCGATGACGTCGTCGATCAGCGCGGGGTCGACGCCGGAGCGCTCGACCAGGGTGCGCAGGGTGTGGGCGAGCAGTTGCACGGGGTGGACGTGGGCGAGGGAGCCGTTCGGCTTGCCCTTGCCGATGGGGGTGCGTACGGCTTCGACGATCACTGCGTCGCGCATGGCGGGGCCTCCTTGGCCGCCTGGCTGTCCGCAGCGAGCCGGACGGCGGGCTACGGCAGCTACCAGTGAGTAGGAAATCCAAACTCACCATAGCCTGTAGGGTTGGAAAAACAAACCCTCCTCTAGACTGGCCCTCATGGCCGCCACGAAAGACCCGCGTCCCTGCTCCATCGCCGACGCCCTCGCACTGGTCGGCGAGAAGTACTCCCTGCTCGTCCTGCGCGAGGTGTGCCTGGGCAACGGCCGCTTCGACCAGCTCGTGCGCAACATCGGCGCCCCGCGCGACATCCTGGCCGCCCGGCTGCGCCGGCTCGTGGACGCCGGGATCCTCACCAAACGCGTCTACAGCGAGCGCCCGCAGCGCTTCGAGTACCGGGCCACGCAGGCGGGCCTGGAGCTGGAGCCGGTCCTGATGACGCTCAAGGAGTGGGGCGACCGCCACATCCGCAAGGGCGCCGACCTGCCCATGGCCGTCGAGCACAGCTGCGGCAACGAACTGGTCCCGGTCGTCACCTGCCGGGCCTGCGGCGAGGAGGTCCGCCACGAGGACCTCACGGCCCATCCGCAGGCACCCGGATGGACGCGCACCGGTCCCGCAGTGGCGTAAAGCGCCCCAAAGGGGCGCGAGGAACGGCGCGACCAGCCACGAGGCAGCTGCAGCCGCGCGACGGCCTACCGCGGCACCTGCGGCGGCGCACCATACACATCAAGCCGCCCGCACATCCCGAACCGCCCCTCCTCCAAGGGCTGCTCGGCCTGTACGACCGCCCCGGCGAGGTGCGCCGAGTCCCCCTCCGCCAGCCGGTCCAGATACCGGCCCGTGGCCTCGGCCGCCGCCAGCGCACCCTGCAGCCACCGCTCTCGCCACTCGGCGACCCGGGGCCGTACGAGCGCAACGGCGGCACGGTGGAAGGCGGCCAGCGTCTCCGGCCCCGAGGCCTCACGCAGCGACCGGTAGCCTTCCAGGGCCAGGTCACGCCGAGCGCGAGCGACCCGCTCCCGCTCGGTCTCCGGGGCGGCGGCCGGGATCGTGGTCGCGGTGGCGTACGTCTCCGGGTCGGCCAGGTACTCCGGCGGGAGCGTGAGCACCGCGTCCCCTGCCTCCGGCAGCCCGCTGTTCTGCATGAGCACGGTGATTCGCAGATCGCCCTCGTTGACCAGCCGGTGGATGGTGCCCGGCGTGAACCAGGCGACCGTGCCGGGCGCGAGCGGGATGACCTCATAACCGGACGCGGTCAGTGTCTGGACCGCACCCCGGCCACCGGTGACGACGTACGCCTCCGAACAGGCCAGATGGACATGGGGAGTGCCGCCGCACACTCCGTCGGCGGCGGGCCAGTCGTACACGCACAGACCCGAGACGGCGACCCCGCCCGGCAGACCCGTGAACGTGTGCTCCCCGGCACTCACCACGGATGCGCCTCCAGGTACTTGACGACGTCCGCCCGCTGCCAGGCACCGTCCGCCACGACGACCCGGTAGCGGCGGCGGAGCGTGTCGCCGGGGGCGAGTTCCAGTTCCGCGAAGAAGGACCAGGAGGGGGCGACGGCGGCGAAGGGATCGTTGCGCACGAACCAGTGGGCGGGGTGGGTTCCACCCCCGCCGGAGTGGTCGTTCTCCGGGGCGTGCGCGAAGACGAGAGTGGCGTGGCCGTCGGTGCCGTCGTGTTCGCCGGAGTACGCGAGCCAGGGCGCCCGGGTGCCCATCAGCGCGGGCCCCTCCCCCCGCGGGCCGGTGATCCGCCCCTCCCGGAAGGCGCGCGGGCCCCGCCAGAACAGGCCGGTGTAGCCCGCCAGTTCACGCCCGGCGGTGGTCGGGCTGCCGAAGACGAGCGGCTCGGCGCGCCGGTTGGTGATCGCACTGGTCCATGTCAGCGCCCAGGAGCCGGAGTCCGGCTCGACGTCGTGGACCTCGATCCGCCGCTCCTCCTCGGCCCACAGCTCACCGTCGTACGGATGCCAGGTCAGCCGCTCGGCGATCGTCGCCCCGCCGTCGGCCGCGGAGACCTCGTCGAAGCCGGCGTGGCGCATCGAGCCGACCCGCTCGGGCAGTTCGAGATACCCCTGCCCGTGCACATACGTGTTGCCGCCCCACAGGTTCGCCCCGGACAGGTGCGAGGCGGTCAGGGTCAGGCCCTTGTGCCAGCGGTGGTCGTTCGGGCGGTAGTCGGTGACGACCGCGCCGGCGAGGGTGCGGACCGGGTGGAGGTAGGGCCGGGGGGCCTCCCAGGCGGCTTCGGCGCGATAGACGTAGGCGAACAGCTCGACGCCGGTGGCCGGTTCGCAGACGGTGATCCGGTCGCCGTAGGCGTGAACCACTCGCAGTCCGCCGGTCATGCCGGGACCTCCTCGGCGGTCGCGGGCGCCCAGCCGGGGGCGCCGCCGTGCAGGGCGGTGTAGTAGGGGTCGCCGGGGCCGATCTCGCCGGCGCGGACGGTCGTGTCGGTGAAGGCCGACTTGTACAGGGCCGTGATCAGCTCCAGGCTGGTGCGCCCGTCCGCGCCGCTGCTGCGCGGCCGCTCGCCCGCCCGCATGCTCGCGACCAGTTCGCGCAGTTGCGCCAGGTGCGAGCTGGGCACGTCCGGGCCGAAGTCCCGCCACCGCTCCGCCTGTTCGCCGGGGACGTCCGGGGCCGGGGTGATGCGCCAGTTGTCGTTGGCGTGCCCGTAGAGGTGGGTCAGTTCGACGGTCGCGCGCTCGCAGTCGATGCGGACGCGGCTGACCTCGGCGGGGCTCAGCACGCTGTTGACGACGGTCGCGAGGGCGCCGCTCGCGAACCGGACCAGTGCGGTGGAGACGTCCTCCGTCTCGACGTCGTGCACCAGCCGCCCGGCCATGGCCCGCACCTCGCTCCACGGCCCGAGCAGGTCCAGCAGCAGGTCCATCTGGTGGATGCCGTGGCCCATGGCCGGGCCGCCGCCCTCGGTGTGCCAGCGGCCCCGCCAGGGCACGGCGTAGTAGGCGGTGTCCCGGTACCAGGTGGTCTGACAGTGCGCCACCAGGGGCCGTCCGAGGGCGCCTTCGGCGAGCAGCCGACGCACATGCCGGGATCCGGAACCGAACCGGTGCTGGAAGACGATCGCCGCGTACGGCCCGCCGTCCGCGCCCTCCTCCGCCTCGATCGCGTCGAAGTCGGCGAGCGAGGGCACCGGCGGCTTCTCGCACCACACCCAGGCCCCGGCGCGCAGCGCTGCCACGGTCTGCGCACGGTGCAGGGTGGGCGGAGTGCAGATGCTGACCAGGTCGGGCCACTGTTCGGCCAGCATCCGGTCGAGGTCGGTGTAGGCGTGCGGGATGCCGGTCTCGACGCAGAAGGCCGCCACGGCGCCCTGGTCGATGTCGACGGCGGCGACGACCTCCGTCTCGCCCTCCTCGGCGAGCTGTGCCAGGGCGGGCAGATGGGAGCCGCGCCCGATGGCGCCGGTGCCGATGACGGCGGCCCGGATGCGTCGGCCGGTGAACGGAGTCGTCGGACGAGGGCGGTCGGGCCTGGGCAGGAGGGGAGAGGGTGGCATGGGCGGGTTCAGCACTCCTCCGGTACGGGCGGGCGCGCGGGCCGACAGTGCGGCAGGCAAAGCAGCAAGCGCTTTCCCCTGTGCTGCAACGTAGGCGGCGGCGCCGGGACCGGTCAACACCGGGGAGCAGGTGAGCCGTTCACCTCCTGATTCGGCGCGGTGGCTCCGGCCCGCTAGGCCGCCCTCGGTGACGGTGACCAACCGCATACCTTCTGTGTAGCCGGGTGGTAGCGCAGTGTCAGTGCTTGCCCCTAGGCTGTCCGCATGTCCCCCGATTTCCCGCCCTCTGGTTCCGTGCGGTCTGCCGCCGAGGTGAACGAGCAGATCAGGGCGCTGTGGCTGCGTGCGGGCGGCACCCTGTCGGCCCAGGAGCGCGCGGAGTACGAGCTGTTGGTGGTCGAATGGGCCGAGGCGATCCGCTGTGAGGTCGTCAAGGCGGCCTGACCCGGCCGGCGGTCCGGCTGGCGCCGGTCTGCGCCCGCAGATGCGCGAGCGCCTCGCCCGCCACCGGACACGGCCGCTCCTGGGGCAACAGCGCCGCCGCCCGCTCCGGTTCATGCCGGCGGGCGGGGTGCTCGCCTCCCCCGGCTGCGCGGCAGAGCCTGATCGCCGGCGTTGACCCCGTACACGCGACGCGCACACAGTCTGCGGGCCCGCGACGCACGTGCCGCGATGCCTTCCTCGCACAGCGGCCTGGTCAGTACCTCGGCCGGCGCCGCGGGGTTTCGCGCGAGTGCGGCAAGCGTCTCGCGGTGACCGCACCCGGCGCACATCGGCGCCCCTCCCTGCCCGCCGGCGTTCCGCCGTCGCCGCGACGTTTTCGGCGAACGCTGCCCGCAGCCTGTGGTGGGTGTGCGTGATGACGGCGTCGACCACCTGGTCCGGCAGCGCGCGCCAGGCGATCGTGTCCCCGGCCGGTCACCCCGCGCTGCCGGTCGATCCCATCGAGTCCGCCCCCGGAAGCCATGCACCGATACCTCGACGATGCGGGCATCCCTCGCTGACGCGGACAGATCAGAAGCGGCCGGCGGTTCCCTGCCCGCACCACCGATTGTCCCGGCGCGCCTCTTGGCTCCGCGCCCGCCATGCCCAACACTGTGCCGATGACGCAGCGCGCTGAGCTCGCGACCGTGATGGACCGGCTGGCCGTGGACGAGCTGATCACCGCGTACGCGGTGGCGGTGGACGACGGCGACTGGACCGCGTACCGAATGCTGTTCACGGCGGACGGGCGGGCCGACTACCGTTCGGCCGGCGGCATAGAGGGCGACGCGGGGCAGGTCGCCGGATGGCTCGCCGAGAGCCTGGCACTGTTCGCCATGCGCCAGCACCTGATCGTCAACCGCCAGATCCGGTTCGGCCTCCTGGAACACGACACGGGCGACACCGCCTCGGTACGGGCCGACTACCTCAACCCGATGCGCTTCGCGACCAACGGCAGCCCTACGGCTCCGGACCTGGTGTGCGGCGGCCGGTACGACTTCGCGCTCCTGCGCACCCCGGAGGGCTGGCGCCTGCGGGGGGTGACGGTCGAGGAGAAATGGCGGCGCCTGCCGACCAAGGGCACTGCAACCCCCTAGGGCGCGGGTCCCGAGGCATCCCTTGCATCCCGCGCCCCCCTGTCGTAGATCGCCCCCACCGCGCACACTGGAATAGGCGCAGGGTAGGGAGGGCCCCATGAGGACGATCAACCACTGGCTCGCCTCCCCTTGGCGGCGCTCGGGCGTAGCCGCGATCGCCGGCACCCTTCCCGTGCTCTCGTTCCCCGCGCCGGCCCTGTGGTGGTTCGCCTATGTCGCCCTGGTCCCCTGGATCCTGCTGGCCCGGTCGGCTCCGACCGGGCGCCGCGCGGCGTACGACGGCTGGTGCGGCGGCTTCGGCTTCCTGGTGGCCGTGCACCACTGGCTGCTGCCGAGCCTGCACGTGTTCATCTTCCTGATAGCCGCCCTGCTGGGCGTGCTCTGGGCGCCCTGGGGCTGGCTGGTGCGCCGCTTCCTCGGCGAGCAGCCGTCCCCGGGGCGGGGCGCCGCCGCGGTGCTGGTGCTGCCGTCCGGCTGGCTGATGGTGGAGCTGGTGCGGTCCTGGCAGGGGCTGGGTGGGCCGTGGGGCATGCTGGGCGCCAGCCAGTGGCAGGTGTCGCCGGCGCTGCGGCTGGCCTCGGTCGGCGGAGTGTGGCTGCTGAGCTTTCTGGTGGTGGCCGTCAACGTGGCGGCGGCCGTGCTGATATCCGTGCGCGAGGCCCGCGTACCGGCCGTGGCCTCGCTGGTCGCCACGGCCGCCGCGACCTCGGCCGCATGGGCCTGGGCACCGCGCCCGGAGGTCGACGGGCAGGTGCGGATCGCCGTCGTACAGCCCGGGATCGTGGACGGGCACGACAGCGGCGAAAAGCGGTTCGACCGCGAGGAGCAGCTGACCCGGCGGCTCGTCGGGCAGGACCTCGACCTGGTCGTGTGGGGCGAGTCCAGCGTCGGGTACGACCTGGGCCACCGGCCCGACCTGGCCCGGCGGATCGCCGCGCTGTCCCGCGAGACCGGCGCGGACGTGCTGGTGAACGTGGACGCCCGCCGCTCCGACCGACCCGGGATCTACAAGAGTTCGGTGCTGATCGGTCCGGACGGCCCGACCGGCGAACGGTACGACAAGATGCGCCTCGTGCCCTTCGGCGAGTACATACCGGAACGCTCGCTCCTCGGCTGGGCCACCTCGGTCGGCAAGGCGGCCGGCGAGGACCGCAGGCGCGGCACCGAGCAGGTCGTGCTGAACGTCGGGCACGGGCTGCGGATCGGCCCGCTGATCTGCTTCGAGACCGCGTTCCCCGACATGAGCCGCCATCTCGCCGAGGACGGCGCCGACGTCCTGCTCGGGCAGTCGGCCACGTCCACCTTCCAGGACAGCTGGGCGCCGGAGCAGCATGCCTCGCTGGCCGCCCTGCGGGCCGCCGAGACCGGCCGCCCGATGGTGCACGCCACCCTCACCGGCGTCTCGGCCGTGTACGGCCCGGGCGGGCAGCGGCTCGGTCCGTGGCTCGGCACCGACGCGAGCGCCGCCCGGGTGTACGACGTACCGCTCGCGCACGGCATCACGCCGTACGTCCGCTACGGCGACTGGCCGGTGCACGGCGCGCTGCTGGTGCTGGCGGCGCTGTGCGTCACCGAGAGCCTGCGGGCGCTCAGGCTGCGGCGCAGCGGTCCCCAACCGCTCGTACCACCCGCTCGCACAGCTCATGGGTCGCCAGCGCGTCCCGGGCGCTGAGCACCTTCCCGGCGCGTACGGCGTCGAGGAAGGCGAGGACCGCCTGCTCGATGCCGCGCTGCCGGGCCACCGGCACCCAGTCGCCGCGCCGGCGCACGGTCGGCTGGCCCTTGTGGTCGATCACCTCGGCGAGGTTGAGCACCTGGCGCTTGGTGTCCTGCCCGGAGACCTCCAGGATCTCCTCCGTGGACCCGCTGAGCCGGTTCATCACGCCGAGCGCGGTGAAGCCGTCCCCGGCGAGCTGGAGCACGACGTGGTGCAGCAGCCCGGCCGCGACCCGGGCGCGCACGGTGATGTCGTCGACCGTTCCCGGCACCAGGAAGCGCAGGGTGTCGACGACGTGGATGAAGTCGTCCAGGATCATCGAGCGGGGTTCCTCGGGCAGCCCGATCCGGTTCTTCTGCATGAGGATCAGCTCGCGCGGGTGCTCCAGACACTGCGCGTACCCGGGCGCGTACCGGCGGTTGAAGCCGACGAACAAGGAGACCCCGCGCTGCTCGGCAAGCCTCACCAGCCGCTCGGAGTCGGCGAGTTCGTAGGCGAGCGGCTTGTCCACGTACGTCGGTACGCCCGCATCGAGCAGCCGGGTGACGATCTCGGGGTGGACGGCGGTCGGCGCGTGCACGAAGGCCGCGTCGAGACCGGCCCCGAGCAGGGAGTCGAGCGTGGTGTGGCGCCGGTCGGCCGGCAGATGCAGGCTGTCCGCGACCCGGTCCAGGGTGGCGGCCGTCCTGGTCTGGACGTGCAGGTCGACCCCCGGCTGCATGGCCAGCACCGGCAGGTACGCCTTCTGCGCGATGTCCCCGAGTCCGATGCAGCCGACCTTCACGTGCCTCTCCCCTACCGCTTGATTGCCTCTCCGGCAGCATACGGGGGCCGCCAGTCGGCGATGCCGTCGAAGCCGCGCAGGAGGAGGGCGGGTGCGGCCTTCGACAGGGCCGCGATCAGGGTGTCGCGTACGGCGACGGCTACGGGGTTGCCGGCCATGTTCACGCGTGCGGCCTTGACGGCCCGGCGGGCGATCGCGGTGGTGCGCGGCAGCCGGGCGGCGGTGTAGGCGGCCAGGTCGTCGCAGTGGTGCGCGAGCACGACGGCGTCCTCGACGGCCTGGTTGCCGCCCTGGCCGAGGGTCGGCGGCATGGCGTGGGCGGCGTCGCCGAGCAGGGCCACCCGGCCCGAGTGGTAGGCGGGCAGGGGCGTGACGATGTGGTGGACGTCGTGCCGGAGCACGTCCTCGGGGCGGGCGGCGGCGAGGACGGCGGGGACGGGGTCGTGCCAGTCACCGAACAGGCGCAGGAGTTCGGCCTTCTCGTCGTCGGGTGCCCGCCCGCCGGCCGGGGTCATGGCCGCCGCGTAGGCGTAGACGCGGCCGTCCTTGAGCGGGTGCGTGCCCCAGATGCGGCCCCGGCCCCAGGTCTCGTGCGAGGCGAACTGCACGCCGGGCACCGGGATCAGCACCCGCCAGGTGGTGAACCCCGCGTACACCGGGCCGGGATGGTCGGGAAACAGGGCGCCGCGGACACGGGAGTTGATGCCGTCCGCGCCCACCACCAGCTCGGCCTCCAGTTCGTCGTCGCCGATGCGCACTCGGGCGGGCCGCCGGCTGTCGCCGGGGTCGGTGAGCTGCGCGGCGGCCGCCGTACGGACGGCACCCGGCGGGAGCAGGGCGGCGAGGCGGTCGACCAGGGTGGCGCGGGGCAGCAGGACCAGGGGGCCGCCGAAGCGGGCGGCGGCCGCCTCGGCACTGGACCGGGACAGCCACCGCCCGCGCGGCGTACGCAGTCCGCCGTCCCCCTGCCAGGCGGCGTGGTCGCGGATCTCCTCGCCGATGCCGAGCACGTCCAGGGCGCGCAGGGCGTTCGGCGCGAGCGAGATGGCCGCGCCGACCAGTTCCAGGGAGCTGGCCCGCTCCAGCACGCTCACATCCCAGTCCCTGCGATGCAGAGTCGCCGCTGCGGCCAGACCTCCGATGCCGCCACCGATGACGATCGCGCGCCCCGACCGAGCCATGGTTCCTCCCGAAACCCTCGAACCCTCGACTACACCTGTAGTGAGTGCGACTCTACTACAGCCGTAGTGAGACAGATAGGGTCACCTCATGTCCGTACGCACCCCCAGCGCCTCCCGCGCCGATCTGGTCGCCGACGCCGCCCTCGCCCTGCTCGCCGAGCGCGGGATGCGCGGGCTGACGCACCGGGCGGTGGACGAGGCGGCGGGACTGCCGCCGGGCTCGACGTCGAACGTGGCGCGCACCCGGCAGGCCCTGCTGGAACTGGCGGTACGGCGGCACGCCGAACGCGAGGCCCGGGTGCTGGACGTGGCGGAGCTGCCGGATCCGAGCGGCGGCCTCGACGCGCTCGCCGACGGGCTGGCCCTGGCCGTGCACCGCTCCCTGACCAGGGGCCGCGAACTGCTCATCGCCCGCTACGAACTCGCCCTGGAGGCCACCCGCCGCCCCGAGCTGCGCGCCTTCTACGACCGGACCGGTGCCGTCTTCAAGGAGCAACTGGCCGCGATGCTCGCCGCCGTCGGCTCACCCGACCCGGCCCGGCATGTGCTGTCCCTGGTCGCCTGGGCGGACGGGCTGGTGTTCTCCTGCGCGGCGGGGTCGTTCAGCGCCGAGCAACCGGGCCTGGAGGAGATCCGCAAGAGCCTGCGGGAACTGCTGGCGGGGATGCTGGGCCGCTGAAAACCCCTGGTGGGGGGCGTGGACCAGCGGCGAGGATACGGGCATGACGACCGAACGCCGAGAGCCCGCCCTGAACGCCGGTGAACGCGCCATGCTGGAGGGCTGGCTGGACTACCACCGCCGGACGCTGGCCTGGAAGTGCGAGGGCCTGACCGACGAGCAGCTGCGGACCGCGTCCGTGCCGCCCTCCGAGCTGTCCCTCATGGGCCTGGTGCGGCACATGGCGGAGGTGGAACGAGGCTGGTTCCGCAAGGTGCTCGTGGGCGACGACCCCGGTCCGATCTACTACACGGAGGACGACCGGGACGGCGAGTTCCATCTCACCGAGGACGACACCTGGCAGGAGGCGTACGCGACCTGGCAGGCGGAGATCGAGATCGCCCGGCGCAACGCGGCCCGCTTCGAACTGGACGATCTGTCCCGGGGAAAGAGCAGGTTCACCGACGAGCCGTTCAGCCTGCGCTGGATCTACACCCATATGATCGAGGAGTACGCCCGGCACAACGGCCACGCCGACCTCATCCGCGAACGCATCGACGGCACCACCGGCGACTGAACGGCAGCCCCGGCACCCCGGATTCCTCCGTACGGGGCACGAGATCACCCTTGCGGGGGCATCAACCTCGGCTCCCTGGTGCCAACCCGGGCGCCGAACCAGCAGAGTTGCCCGGGTGCATCGAACGACGACCACCACAGCGCTCCTGGTCACCGTGGCCGTCTCGGCCCTCTCCGGCTGTGTGACGGTACAGCGCCCCGCGACACCCGCGCCGCCGAGGGACACGGCGCCCTCGCTCCCGACCGCGCCCCGGCCGGACGGCAGCGCAAAGCCACGGGTGGTGCAGGCACCGGCCCAGGAGGCACTGGAGATGACGGGGCCGTCCCGGCATCCGAGGCGCGCCACGCCGGCCACGCCGCATCCGACGGTGGAGGCACCCCGGGTCGTACACCACCCTCCGGCGGCCCCACCTGCTCCGTCACGTCCCCACGAGCGCCCCCGACGGTCGCACACCGCCGCCCCGGACCTGCCGAACGCGGCCCCGAAGGCCCCGAACGCATGCGCCCTGGGCAAGCAGTACGGCGGCTGGCGAGCAGACAGCCCGGAGGCGGAGATCTGCGAGCGGACCTACGGCCACTGAAGCGCGCCCCCGGGAGGCGTCAGTCACCCAGCCGCGACTCCAGCCGCCCGATCGCAGCCCACACCCCGTCGCCGTACCCATCGTCGGCCAGAGCGGCAGCGGCATCGCGCGCCCGGCGCAGATGGGTTCGGGCAGCCTCGTCCCGGCCCAGCTTCGCATAGTCGGCGGCAAGATTGAGATGGAGCGAGGGGAACAACCCCCGCACACTCGGCGGAGCGCCCCGGTCCTCCGCCGCCGACAACGCCCTGAGATCCCAGGCGAGTTCGTCCTCCGGGTCGTCCTGGGTGTCCGCGAGATAGTGGGCCAGGGTGCAGCGGTGCAGTGGGTCGCCGTCCTCGCCGATCTCCGCCCACAGGGTCAGAAAGCGGCTGCGGGCCTCCTCGCGGTCGCCGCCGTGGTGCAGCATCACGACCTGCCCGATCCGCGTCAGCAGGGCATCCGGTGCCGCCTGCTCCTGTTGCTCCGCCACGGGGCCCTCCGGGCTGTCGACCGTTGTGTGGTGCTGACGCTAAACGGCGCCGTCTGGATTCCTCGGCAGGCGGCGCCGTTGCGGCCTGGGCCGGTGGTCGGCTGCGGGCCGGTGGAGGGCTGGTCGCGCCCACGCGGCGGAGCCGCATATCGATACGGCCCCGCGCCCCTGGGAGTTGCACCTCCGTCGGCTTCGAGGCGCTCCCTGTCCTCAGCCCAGATTCGGGATGCGCCAGTCGATCGGCTCATGTCCCTGCGCGGCGATCGCCTCGTTGATCTGCGTGAAGGGGCGGGAGCCGAAGAACTTCTTCGCGGACAGCGGCGAAGGGTGCGCGCCCTTGACCACCGCGTGCCGCTTCTCGTCGATCAGCGGCAGCTTCTTCTGTGCGTAGTTGCCCCACAGGACGAAGACCGCCGGGTCGGGGCGGGAGGCCACCGCGCGGATCACCGCGTCGGTGAACTTCTCCCAGCCCTTGCCCTTGTGCGAGTTGGCCTCGCCGGCCCGGACCGTGAGGACCGCGTTGAGCAGCAGCACGCCCTGCCGGGCCCACGGCATCAGATAGCCGTTGTCCGGGATCGGCAGGCCCAGCTCCTCCTGCATCTCCTTGTAGATGTTCCGCAGGGAGGGCGGGGTCTTCACGCCGGGGCGGACCGAGAAGCACAGGCCGTGGCCCTGGCCCTCGCCGTGGTACGGGTCCTGGCCCAGGACGAGTACCTTGACCTGCTCGTACGGCGTCGCCTCCAGCGCGGCGAAGACCTCCTCCCGCGGCGGGTAGACGGGACCCTTCGCCCGCTCCTCCTCGACGAACTCGGTCAGCTCCTTGAAGTAGGGCTGCTGCAGCTCGTCGCCCAGAACCCCGCGCCAGGACTCGGGCAGCATGGCGATGTCGGTCACGTCAACGTCCTCACGGTCGATCGACTACGTCGTGCGGTCACTTCCAGGATGCAGAACCTACAGGTGACCACTGACAATCGGGGCCGCAAGGGCCGTTCACCGGCTCACCAGCTGGTCTTGCGGTGCAGTGCCCACATCATCATGATCGTCGACGGGTCGAGGGCCTGCTCGCCGCCGGAGATGTCCTCGCTGGCGGCGATGAACTGCCGGCCCTGCCACAGCGGGATCAGCCGCGCGTCGTCGACGATGATCTGCTGGGCCTGCTCCATGTCCTTGACCGTCTGGGCGCGGTCGCTCTCGGCGCGCGAGTGGGGCAGCAGCTTGCCGGTGATCTCCTTGGCCGGGTAGGGCGTACCGAGCGCGTTGTGCTCGCCGACGAACGGGGCGATGAAGTTGTCCGCGTCGGGGAAGTCGGGGAACCAGCCGCGCCCGAACACCGGGTACTCGCCCTTCTGGTAACCGACCACATAGGTCTTCCAGGGGCGGCTCTTGAGCGTGATCGTGAACAGCCCGGAGGCCTCCAGCTGCCGCTTCAGCTCCTGGAACATCAGCGCGGTCTCGGAGCCGTAGCGGTCGGTGGTGTACCAGAGGGTGAGCGGCACGGGCTGGTGGATGCCCGCGTCGGAGAGGATCTTGCGGGCCTTGGGGACGCTCGGGTCGCCGTAGTCGTCGAAGAAGCCGGTGGTGTGTCCGGTCAGGCCCCTGGGGACCATCGAGTACAGCGGGTCGACCGTGTCCTTGTAGACCTTGTGCGCGATGGCGCCCCGGTCGACGATCTGGGCGACGGCCTTGCGTACGGCGGGCTGCTTGGCCCAGGGGTCCTTGGGGTTGAACACCAGGTAGCTGATGTCGATGCCGGAGCCGTCGACCAGCTGGAGGTTGCTGTCGCTGTGCTGCTGGAGGGCGAGGATGTCGTCGGCGGCGAGGCCGCGGTAGGTGACGTCGATCTGCTTGTCCCGCAGCGCCTTGACCATCTGGGCCGAGTCCTGGAAGTAGCGGATGGTCACCGCGTCGTTCTGCCGCTTGGCGAAGCCCCGGTAGTTGCCGTTGGCGACGAGGACGGCCTGCTTGCCGTCCTCGTAGGACTGGACCTTGTACGGCCCGGAGCCGTAGACGTTGTCGTCCTTGCGCAGGGAGCGCGCGGGGTAGTCGTCCGGGTCGACGATCGACATGGCGGGCGTGGCCAGCACGAACGGGAAGGTGGCGTCGGGCTGGTTGAGGTGGAAGACGATCTCGCGGTCGCCGAGCGCCTGCACCCGGTCCAGGCTGCCGAGCAGACCGGCGGGGCCGCCGGGGGCGTTGATCGTGCGGATGCGGTCGATGGAGTGCTTGACGGCCTGGGCGTTCAGCGGGTCGCCGTCGGCGAACTTCATGCCCGCGCGGAGCGTGCAGCGGTAGGTGCGGCTCGAGGTGTCGGTGAAGGAGCAGCTCTCGGCGGCGTCGGGCTGGGGGGTGGCGGCACCGCTGGGGAAGGCCAGCAGGGTCTGGAAGATGTTGCGGTACAGCTCCCAGGAGCCGTCCCAGGCGCCGGCGGGGTCCAGCGTGCTGGGGGCGCTGGTGGTACCGACGACGATGGGGCCCTTGCCGTCGCCGCCGTCGGACAGCAGGCTGCAGCCGGCCACCAGGGATATGGACGCGATCGCCGCGACTCTCCGCAGGAATCGGTTCCGGTTGAACACGCGCACGCTCCTCGATCTGCCATACCAAGGGTCGGCAGACCATACCGCAGCGTTCGACGCCCTGAACCTCCCCCGAAACGGGGCTTCTTGATCGATTTCACGATGACGACGTTGTCAGTCCGCTGTGCGGATTCCATACGGCGTTCCGGGCGCCGATCCGTCCGAAAATCGGCGCCCGGAAGATGACTCAGCCCACGCCGGCGTTCAGGAAGATGCCGCCGTCCACGACGAGCGTCTGACCGGTGATCCAGTCGGACTGCTCGGAGGTGAGGAAGGCGGCGGCCCCGCCGATGTCGGAGGGCACGCCGAGCCGGCCGAGGGGGTAGGCGGCGGCCGCCTCCTCCTCGCGGTTCTCGTACAGCGCCTGCGCGAACTTGGTCTTGACCACGGCCGGGGCTATCGCGTTGACCCGCACCCTGGGCGCGAACTCGTGCGCCAGCTGCTGGGTCAGATTGATCATCGCGGCCTTGCTGACGCCGTAGGCGCCGATGAACGGCGAGGGCGCCAGGCCCGCGACCGAGGCGATGTTGACGATCGCGCCGCCGTTGTCCTTCTGCCAGGCGTGCCAGGTCTTCTGGGCGAAGCCGAGCGCGGAGATCACATTGGTCTCGAAGACCTTGCGGGCCACGTCCAGGTCGAGGTCGGCGATCGGGCAGAAGACCGGGTTGGTGCCCGCGTTGTTGACCAGGAAGTCCAGGCGGCCGAAGGCCTCCATGGTGCGCTCGACGGCCTCGGTCTGGTGGGCCAGGTCGTGCGCCTTGCCGGCGATGCCGATGACCCGGTCCGAGCCGAGCTTGTCGACGGCCTCCTTCAGCGCGTCCTCGTTGCGGCCGGTGATGCACACACGGTCGCCACGGGCGACGAACGCCTCGGCGACGCCGTAGCCGATGCCGCGGCTGGCGCCCGTGACCAGGGCGACCTTGCCCGAGAGCTCGGGGAGTTCAGCGGAAGTCATGTACCTGTTTCCTTAGTTCAGCGGTCCGCCGGCGACGTACAGCACCTGGCCGGAGACGAAGCCGGCCGCCTCGCCGGTGAAGAACGCGATGGCGTTGGCGATGTCCTCGGGCTCGCCGACGCGCTGCACCGGGATCTGGGTGGCGGCGGCCTTCTTGAAGTCGTCGAAGCCCATGCCGACCCGGTCGGCGGTGGCCTTGGTCATCTCGGTGGCGATGAAGCCGGGGGCGACGGCGTTGGCGGTGATGCCGAACTTGCCCAGCTCGATGGCGAGGGTCTTGGTGAAGCCCTGCAGGCCCGCCTTGGCGGCGGAGTAGTTGGCCTGGCCGCGGTTGCCCAGCGCCGAGGACGAGGAGAGGTTGACGATGCGGCCGAAGCCCGCGTCGACCATGTGCTTCTGTACGGCCTTGGTCATCAGGAACGAACCGCGCAGGTGCACGTTCATGACGGTGTCCCAGTCGGAGACGCTCATCTTGAACAGCAGGTTGTCACGCAGCACGCCCGCGTTGTTGACCAGGATCGTCGGGGCGCCCAGCTCCTCGACGATCCGGGCGACGGCCGCCTCGACCTGCGCCTCGTCGGAGACGTCGGCGCCGACCGCGATCGCCTTGCCGCCGGCGGCGGTGATCTTCTCGACGGTGTCCTTGCAGGCGGCCTCGTCGAGGTCGATCACGGCGACCGCGCGACCCTCGGCGGCCAGTCGTACGGCGGTGGCGGCGCCGATGCCGCGCGCCGCGCCGGTGACTACCGCGACCCGCTGTTCAGTGGTGGACATTGCTGCTTCTCCTCGCCCTTGAGAGAACCTGTCGGGGCCCTCGGAAGTGAGCCCCTCATGCGGTGAGCGACCGCTTAGTACCTTCAGCACACGTGACGCTAGAAGCCCTGGCACCCGGTGTCAACGGCACACCGGGTGCGTGTGATCCATTACCTCACCAAGAGGTCCAGCAACCGCTCCGTCTCGGCGGCCGGGTCGGTGGTCAGGCCGGTGTGCACGGGGCCGGGCTGGACGACCGTGGAGCGGGGTGCGATCAGCCAGCGGAAGCGGCGCCCGGCGTCGTCCCCGGCGGCCTGCCCGGCCTCCTCTCCGCCCGCGCAGTGGCGCTCCATGGCACCGAGCGCCGCCCGGATCCCGGCCACGTCCGCCTCCGGGTCCAGCGCGAGCAGCCGGGCCTCGTCCAGGTGGGTACGGGCGCCGACGTAGCCTCGCGCGCGGCTGTAGACGACGACGCCCGCGTTGATGCACTCGCCGCGCTCCACGCGCGGTACGACCCTGAGCAGCGCGTACTCGAACACGTCCCGGTCGCCGCCCTGGCCCGCCCGGGTGATGTGCCGCTCGGTGACATGGCCGGCCATGTGGATGTGGGTCTCGCTCACTTCGTCCCCTCGATGCCGGTGATGCGCTCGGCGATGACGGCCGCCCGCGCGAGCAGCGGCCTGGCGTAGGCCCGGCGCAGCTCGTCCGGGGTGTCGAAGCCGGGCTCGTCGGTGAGCCAGGCGTCCGGGATCTCGGCGGTGACCTCGGCGAGCAGGTCCTCGGTGACGCGGGGCGCCAGGGCGGCCGCGGCGGCGGGGACGTCCGGAGCGAAGCGGGCGAGGGCGTGGTCGGCGGCGTCGTAGGGGCGGGCCGCGGAGGCCTCGGCGGAGGGCCAGTTGTGGTGCCAGATCATCGTCGCGCCGTGGTCGATGAGCCACAGCTCGCCGCGGTGCACCAGGAGGTTCGGATTGCGCCAGGACCGGTCCACGTTGTTGATCAGTGCGTCGAACCAGACGATCCGGCCCGCCTCCTCGGGGCTCACCGCGAAGGCCAGCGGGTCGTAGCCGAGGGCCCCGGAGAGGAAGTCCATGCCGAGGTTGCTGCCACCGCTGGACCTGAGCAGGTCCTGCACCTGCTGTTCGGGCTCGCCGAGGCCCAGGACCGGGTCCAGCCGGACGGTGACCAGCCGGGGCATCCGGAATCCGAGGCGGCGGGCGAGTTCGCCGCACACCACCTCGGCGACCAGTGTCTTGCGGCCCTGTCCGGCGCCGGTGAACTTCAGGACGTAGGTCCCGAAGTCGTCGGCCTCGACGAGCCCCGGCAGCGAGCCCCCCTCACGCAGGGGCGTGACATAGCGGGTCGCGGTGACTTCCTTGAGCATCGCCCCAGGTTACTGGTGGCGGCCGACAGCAGGCCCACAGCTGTGGCTTACGGCCGTCTCATGTCCGGACGGCAAGGATCTGGCTGCCCGTCTGAACGGGCGGCGCCCGGGCGCCGTACCCCTGGACGGATCACGAGAAGCTCCGCGGAAGGGAATCCCACATGACCAGCGCCTCGTCCCAGCCCCACACCGGACCGGCCCGCCGCACGGTGGTGGCGGCGGCCGGAGCGGCGGGGCTCGCTGCCGCGCTGACCGCCTGCGGTTCCGGCGACAACAACTCGTCCGACACGGTCAACACCGGGTCCGGTTCCTCCGGCTCGACCGGCTCGACCGGCTCCACGGGAGCGTCGCAGAACAGCGGCGGCTCCGCCGGGGGCACCGCGCTCGCCAAGACCTCCGACATCCCCGAGGGCGGCGGGAAGGTCTTCAAGGACCAGGGCGTGGTGGTCACACAGCCGGCGGCGGGCACGTTCAAGGCGTTCTCGTCCAAGTGCACCCATCAGGGGTGCGCGGTCGGCAGCGTGGCGAACGGTGTGATCGTCTGCCCGTGCCACAACAGCCACTTCTCCGCCGAGGACGGCAGTGTGAAGCAGGGCCCCGCCACCCAGCCGCTGCCTTCGGCGAAGATCACCGTCTCCGGCGACGAGATCAAGCTGGCCTGAGCCGGCTCAGCCGCGTCCGCGCGGCCGTTTGAGGCAGCCGAGCACCTCGTCGGTGGTCGAGACCGTGGCGACCAGCGCCAGGGTGTGCCGGATCATCGCGGGGGTGTACTCGGCGGGCACCCCCGCGATGGCGTCGGCCGGGACGACGGCGGTGTAGCCCAGGTTGACCGCGTCGAACACCGCGTTGGGTATCGCCACATTGGCGGAGACACCGCTGACGATCAGTGTGCGGCAGCCGAGGTTGCGCAGCAGGGCATCGACGTCGGTGCCGTGGATCGGGGACAGGCCGTGCAGCCGTCGTACGACGAAGTCCTCCTCGGTGACCTCGATCGGGGGCGCGACCCGCACCGCCGTACTGCCGCTCAACTGCTGTACAGGAAGCCGCTCGGCGGCCCGGAACAGCCGGGCGTTGCGGCTCGCGCCCCGGCCGTCCGGGCGGCGCTCGGCGATCGCGTGGACCACCTGGACCCCGGTCTCGTGGGCGGCGGCGACCAGCCGGGCCACATTGCGCAGTGCACCGGAGGAGCGGGCCTCGCGGGCGAGTTCGGGCAGTGCGCTGTCCGGACCGACGACCCCCTGCTGGCACTCCACGGTGAGCAGGACGGTGCTCACGGGGTCGAGGAGTTCGCTGAGCAGTTCGTACGACGGCATGGCGCCCCCTTGAAGCCGATCCGTTGCAGCCGATCCGTTGCAGCCGACCCATTTTCTTTTCTGACGTGGTGTCAGAGGATCACCGGGACACAATAGTTCTCTGGCACGACGTGGGAGAAGAGGGGGCCGCATGACCGTCACTCAGCAGCGCCGGGGCCGGAAGATCATGATGACGCCCGGCGAGCTGGACGAGTTCCTCACCAGTCAGCGCACCTGCCGGGTCGCGACCGTCTCGGCGGACGGCACTCCGCATGTCAGCGCGCTGTGGTTCGCCTGGGACGGCACCTCGCTGTGGCTGTACTCGGTGGTGCGCAGCAGGCGCTGGGCCCAGCTGCGCCGCGATCCGCGGGTGGCCGTCGTGGTCGACTCGGGCGAGGAGTACGACCAGTTGCGCGGCGTCGAGCTGTCCGGCCGGGTGGAGTTCGTGGGAGAGGTGCCGCGCACCGGGGAGCTGTGCGCCGAACTCGACACGCCCGAGACGCTGTTCGCGCGGAAGAACTTCGGCCTGGACGAGATGCCCCACGACGGCCGCCACGCCTGGGCCCGGCTGACCCCGGAGAAGATCGTCTCCTGGGACTTCCGCAAGCTGGGCGGGGCATAGGGTCCGGCGCTCAGCCGACCTTCCGTGCCGCCGCGCGCAGGGCCTCCACCGCCGCCCGGATCGAGGGGCGGCGGTCGGCGTCCGCCCGCCAGATCACATACACGTGCCGGCGCACCCGCTGCTTGAGCGGCACGAGGACCACGCCCTCCGGGACCGGGTGCCGGCCCAGCAGCGGTGCGATGCACACGCCCAGTCCGGCGGCGACCAGGCCGAGCTGGGTGTGGGTCTCGCCCGCGCGGTGGCCGACGATCGGCTCGACACCCTTGGACCGCAGCGTGAACATCAGCCACTCATGGCAGAACTCACCCTCGCCCCAGGTGATCCACTCGTCCTCGGCGAACTCGGTGAGGTCCACCTCGTCCCGGTCGGCGAGCCGGTGCCCGACCGGCATGGCGACATCGGCCGGGTCGTCCAGCAGGGGCGCCTTGACCAGGCCGTCGGGCACGGGCATCGGCTTGTTGTACCAGTCCAGGACCACCGCGAGATCGAGATCACCCCGGACGACGGCCGCGATCCCCTGCTCCGGCTCCAGCTCGCTGGAGCGCACACGCAGCCCGGGATGCTCGGCCCGCAGCGCGCCGAGCGCGACCGGGAAGAGCCCGCGAGCGGCGGTCGGGAACGCGGACAGTCGCAGCTCGCCGACGACCTGCCCGCGATGCGCCTCCAGGTCGGACTCGGCGAGTTCGACCTGCGACAGGATGCGTGCCGCGTGCTCCGACAGCAGTCGGCCGGCGTCGGTGAGCCGCACCCCCCGGCCGTTCTTGGCGAGCAGCTGCTGGCCGATCTCGCGCTCCAGCTTGCCCAGCTGCTGGGAGACGGCGGACGTGGTGACGTGCAGCGCGTCCGCGGCCGCGCTCACCGAGCCGTGCCGGGCGAGGGCGTCCAGGGTGCGCAGGCGCTCCAGGTTCAACATGTAAGGGATTCTAAGAGGTATCGGGTGGCAAATGTCGATTGTGCTACGAGGTTGCCGCCAGCATCCTTGAGACCATGAGTACGATCACCGCACCCCGAACCCAGTCCCCCGCCCCCGCCCGGCCCCGCGCCCGCCTCGACTGGCGACTCCGCTTCGGCGCGCTGTCCCTGATCTGGGGCTTCAGCTTCCTGTTGATCAAGGTCGGCACGGCGGGCTACGCGCCCTTCCAGGTCACCCTCGGGCGTCTGGTGTTCGGTACGGCGGTGCTGGCGGCGGCGATGGCGGTCAAGCGGGAGAAGCTGCCGCGCGGGGCCCGGCTGTGGGGCCATATGGCGGTCGCTGCGTTCTTCCTGAACGCACTTCCGTTCTCCCTCTTCGCCTACTCCGAGCTGACGATCCCGTCCACGCTGGCCGGCATCTGCAACGCCACGTCACCCCTGTGGGGGATGGCCCTGTCGCTGGTCGCCCTCTCCGAGGACCGGCCGACCCGGGTCCGCGTGGCCGGGCTCGGGCTGGGGTTCCTCGGGGTGCTGACGGTGCTGGGCGCGTGGCAGGGCTTCCACGGGCTCGACGCGACGGGTACGGCCATGGCCCTGCTGGCCTCGCTGAGCTACCCGGTGGGCTGGATCCACGTCCGGCGGACGCTCGCGGGGACGGGCAACTCCCATCTGTCGATGACGGGGGCGCAGCTGATGCTCGCAGCGCTTCAACTGGCCGTCGTGACACCGTTGTTCACCAGCTTCCCCGCGCATTTCCCGCTCGTTCCGCTGCTCGCGATCGCCGCGCTGGGGGCGCTGGGCACGGGGCTTGCGGTGCTCATTCAGTACGGGTTGGTCGCCGAGGTCGGGCCGACGACCGCGCAGATGGTCACGTACTTCATTCCTGTCATCGCGACGGGTGCGGGGGTTGCGATTCTCGGGGAGTCGTTGCGGTGGACCACACCGGTGGGGGCGGTGATCGTGCTGGCGGGGGCCGCGCTCACTCAGGTGCGGCGGAAGAGCGCCTGACGGGGAGGGGCTTGGGGTTGGTGCGCGAGTGCGGGTCCGACGTGACTCGTCGCGCCCACGCGGCGGAGCCGCACATCGATACAGCCCCGCGCCCCTTCGTAGCGCACCCTCAGCCATAGACGCGCGCCGGTGACGGTCGTACCGCTGCCGCCACCGCGTCCGCCAGGAGGCCGATGTCCTCCTCCGTGAGGGTCGAGACCGTGATGCGGATCGCCGGGCCGCTGTTCAGGCGGAAGCGGGCCCCCGGCGCCACCGCCCAGCCCGCCTGCAGCAGGCGGGCCACCGCGCCCGTCTCGTCGGGGACCGGTACCCACACGTTCATGCCGCTGCGGCCGTGGGCGACGACTCCGCGTTCCGCCAGCGCGTCGACCAGCGCGTCCCGCCGGGCGGCGTACGCCTTCGCCACCGCCTGCCGGTCCACCGCGCCCTCGGACCACAGGCGGGCCACGGCCCGCTGCAGCAGCAGGCTCACCCAGCCCGGGCCGAGGCGCTGCCGGCCGCGTACCCGGTCGACGGTGACCGGGTCGCCGGCGACGACGGCCACGCGCAGGTCGGGCCCGTAGGCCTTGGAGGCGGAGCGGACGACGGCCCAGTGGTGGGTGACGCCCGCGAGGGGATGCAGCGGAAGGTCGACGATGCCGTGGCCGTGGTCGTCCTCGATCAGCAGCGTTCCCGGATGTTCGCGCAGCACCGCGCGCAGGGAACGCGCGCGCGTGGCGGTCACCGAGGCACCGGTCGGGTTCTGTGCGCGGTCGGTGACGATCAGCGCGCGGGCCCCGGACTCCAGTGCCTGGCGCAGGTCTTCGGGGCGCGGTCCGTCGTCGTCCATGCCGACCGGGAGCGTGCGCAGGCCCAGCGCCGGGACCAGGTCGAGGACGCTGCCCCAGCCGGGATCCTCGACGGCGACCGCGTCGCCCGCCCTGAGGTGCGCGGCGAGGACGCGCTCGATGGCGTCGAGGGAGCCGGAGGTCACGGTCAGCGGTCCCGCCGGGACGCCGTCGGCGTCGAGTTCGGCGCGGGCCATGCGGACGAGGTCCGGGTCGACCGGGTCGTCGCCGTAGAGGACGGGCCGCCGGTCGCCCTCCTCCGCGGCCGCGGCGAGGGCCGGGGCGAGAGGGGGCAACAGGGCTGGGTCGGGGTTGCCGGCTGCCAGGTCGCGGCCGCCGACGGGGACCTCCACGCGCAGTTCCTCGCGCCCGGTGGTGGCCGGCTTGGGCCGGACCCGGCTGCCCCGGCGGCCGGCCGTCTCGATCACCCCGCGCTCGCGCAGGGTGCGGTAGGCGGCCGCCACGGTGTTGGGGTTCACCCCGAGCCGGGTCGCCAACTCCCGCATGGGCGGCAGCGGTTGACCCGGCCGCAGCTCACCGGCTCCGACCGCGCGCTCGACGCTGGCCGCGATCTCGGCTGCACCGCGCCCTTCGATGGGATATTCTCCTAGCACAAAGCCCATTATGCACTAGTGCAATATGCATCGCAAGATCGTCAGATCGCCGTTGCTCGCCCATGGAGGAACCGTCATGCAGGGGACGACCGAGGAAACCCAGGCCGCCGCCTACACCCCGACCGACCGCACCGTGCCCACGCGCTCCGCGGACCGGGCGTCGTACGACAAGGAACTGGTGCACGCGATACTCGACGAGGGGTACGTCTGCCACCTCGGCTTCGTCCGTGACGGTGCCCCGGTCGTGCTGCCGACCCTGTACGGCCGGGTCGGCGAGCGGCTGTACGTGCACGGATCCACCGGTTCCCGCCCGCTGCGGATGACCGGCGATGCCGACCCGGGCCTGCCGGTGTGCCTGACCGTCACCCACGTGGACGGGCTGGTGCTCGCCCGGTCCGCGTTCCACCACTCCATCAACTACCGCTCCGTGGTGGTGCACGGCATCGCGCACCAGGTCACCGACCCCGAGGAGCGGCGGCTGGCCCTGGACGCGCTGGTGGACCACGTCGTGCCGGGCCGCGCCGCCGACTCCCGGCCCGCGAACAAGAAGGAGCTGGCCGCCACCGCGGTGATCCGGCTGGACCTGGACCAGGTCTCGGCCAAGCTCCGCACCGGCGGCGCGAACGACGAGCCGGAGGACCTCGCCCTGCCGCACTGGGCCGGCGTCGTCCCGCTGCAGAAGGGCTACGCCGCGCCGCTGCCCAACGCCGACCTGGCACCGGGCATCGAGCTGCCGGACTACCTGAAGGCCCTGTAGTCCCCGGACAGGCCCGGGCGAAACGAGCGCGAGGAGCACGGCCCGGCGCGCACCTGCGCAGGGCCGATGTCCCGGAGGCCGCCTCAGGCAGCCGTACCGTGGGCCGGCATCTCCCGGTCGGCCCCGCCTGCGGCCACCGGCTCGGCGGAGCCCTTCGCGGGGGCCGAGGACTGGGCGATGAACGCGCCGACCAGGACGACCGCACCACCGGCCACCTGGGGCGCCGACAGGTGCTCGCCGAGCAGCACCCAGGCCAGCACGGTCGCGATGACCGCCTCCAGGCATGCGACGACACCGGCGACCTGCGGGGACAGCCGGCGCACGGACAGCACACCGGTGACGTACGCGACGACGGTGGAGATCAGCACGATCCAGCCCAGCAGCGCGAGGGCCGGTACGGCGGTGCCGTTCATGTCGGCGGAGCCGGTCAGCACCGACCAGCGCATGCTCCAGGGGCGGGCGACGACCGTCAGCACGAGGGCGCCGACGAGCAGGCCGTAGGCAATGACGCCGAGCGGCTCGGGCGCCTCGTCGCCCGCGTCGCCGCCGTGGTCGGCCAGGACGAAGTAGCCGACCTGGCAGCAGGCGGCGCCGAGCGCGAGCAGCAGGCCGAGCGCGTCGAAGCTCAGCCCCGACCAGACCTCCACCACACAGGCGAGACCGCCGGCCGCGAGGACCACGCCGAGCGCGGCGGCGCGCGTCACGGGCCGCCGCTGCACGAACCGGACCCAGCCGAGCACCAGCGCGGGGGCCAGGTACTCGACGAGCAGCGCCACACCCACCGGAATGCGGGACAGCGCGGCGAAGTAGCAGGCCTGGACGCCGGCAACGGCGAGCAGTCCGAACCCGGCGAGCAGCGCGGGACGGCGGCGCAGCAGCGCGCGGTGCCGTACGGCGACGGGCAGCATGACGACGGCGGCGCCGGCCACGCGCAGCCAGACCACGTGGAGCGGGTCGAGTCCCGCCTCGATCAGCGGCTTTGCGGCGACTCCCGACCCGCCGAAGGCCAGCGCCGAAGCGAGCGCGAGACCGAGCCCGACGCCCTTGCCGCGGCTGCCCTGACTGCTCTCTGACGTATGCACCGGCACATGATGACAGGCGACGACATGAGCGTCACCCCCGTTGACACCTGTCTCAGGGGCTGGACGTCCGCCGGGATCAGTGGGTCGGGCCGCCGTCGCCGGCGTACTCGTCCGGGCCGGGTGCGGCCGGGGGGTTCAACTCGCGGATGCCGGCGCGTTCCAGGACCTCGACGGCCCGCGCACCCGGGTCCGCGGTGAGCGCGGCCAGGAGGTCGAGGCCGGTGACGCGGGGCTCGCCGCGCAGCCGGGCCCGCCCGCGGGCGTCGGCGAGGGCGGCGGCGGCCGTGGGCGACCAGCCGGCGGCGTCCCTCGGCTCGCGTGCGCGGGGCACGGCCGCGGCCGGGACGGCGGGGAGCGCGCCGGAGTCCTCGACGCTGCCCTGCCAGCGCAGCCCGTAGCCGATGCTGCGCTGCACGAGGTAGCCGAGCAGCCGGGCGAGCTGCTGCGGGCTGCCGACTGCGGCGCGCACCTCGGGATCGTTCTCCAGGAGGGAGTGCAGCAGATGGGCGGTGTCGGTCTGGCGGTCCCCGTCCCGGACGGCCCTCCGGCGGGCACCGGCGATCACCGCCGCCAGCTCGGCGCCGAGCACGGCATCGTCGTCCGGGTGCGCAGCCGCCTCGTCATGGGCGGCCCAGTGGGCTGTACGGGGTTGCACAACCCCTACCCCATCAGCCTCAACGGGCCGAGTCATCCACGAGCGGAACCATCTTCGCGTCCCACACAGAGTGGACCCGGGCGTTCGAGATCTCATCCTTACGGAGGAGATTCGGGCGATCCGGCCCGAGGGGCGCGCGCCGCCTTGCTATGGCGCCCCGTACACAACCGCTCCGCGCCCCTACCCGTGCGCCCAGAATTTCTGACGGTTCATCAGTATTGAATGTTGGCGTCCCTGCGGCTACGTTCCGCGACACCTTAGCCCGCTACGCCCGATCCGAAGGGGTGGTCTCATGGCCGAAGTCAGCGCGGAGGCACGCATCCAGGCACCGGCCGAGAAGGTGTGGGCCCAGCTCACCGACTGGTCGTCGTACGGGGAGTGGAACGCCACCCACACCAGCTTTCCCAAGGGGGGCCCGGAGAGCCTGACCGTGGGCGGGACCTTCCAGGAGAACATGAAGCTGATGGGCTTCCCGGCCGAGGTCGACTGGACCGTCGAGGAGCTGGAGCCGGCCCGGGTGCTGGCCATCCGGGGCAAGGGCCCGATGGCGGTGACGGTCGCCACCCGCTACACCCTCACGCCCGACGGCGACGCCACGTCGGTCCGGATCGACGGCGAGTTCACCGGCGCGGCGGTGTCGCTGATGGCGGGCAAGCTGAAGGACTCGGCGACGGCCGCGCTGAACGAGTCGCTGCGCAAGCTGGCCGGCCTGGTCGCCTGAGTCCGGGCCCGCGAAGGCGCCCCGCGCGGTGTCGCACGGGGCGCCCGGTCCGTCGTACGAGCCTCAGTGCTCGTCGGCGAGGATCAGGTACAGCTTCTTGCGGGCGTCGTTGATGACGGCCAGCGCCTTCTCGCGCTGTTCCTTGCTACCGGTCTTCCAGACCTGACTGAAGGCCTCCATCAGACCGAAGCCGGCCTGGCGGATCTCGCTGAGGGCCTCCCAGTCGACCCCGCGCGAGGCCTCCTCCCAGGGTGCGTCCGGTCCCTCGTCGGCGGCGGCACGTCCGTCCTCGGTGAGCGCGAACAGCTTCTTGCCGCCCTCGCTCTCGCTGGCGATCAGGCCCTCGTCCTCCAGCAACTGGAGCGTGGGGTAGACCGAGCCGGGGCTGGGCTTCCAGGCGCCGCCGCTGCGTTCGGCGATCTCCTGGATCATCTCGTAGCCGTGCATGGGACGGTCCTTGAGCAGGGCCAGGATCGAGGCCCGCACATCACCGCGCCGCGCCCGCCCCCTCGGACCACCACGCCCCCTGGGTCCCCAGGGGCCTGCTCCGAAACCGGGGCCGCCGGGACCGAACCCCGGACCGCCCGGGCCGAAGGGCCCGAAAGCGGCCCGCCGCCGGTCGAATCCACCCATGCCCCGCGAGCCGGGGCCCTCGTGCCGATGTCCGTGCTCGTATCCGTGGGTACGCATCGCGATCACTCCATTCCATCGACGATCTGTCACGTATGCATCGCGTATCGTTCGCGATGCCTCAACGATATATCGGAACCGATCGCATGACAAGCCTCTCGCCGTGGCCCTTGGCGTCGCCACGCCGCTCGCCGCCGAGGCCCAGCCGTGAACAGGTCTCGGCCCGGCGGCCGCAGTCACCCGAAGTCGCCGAGGTCGCCCAAGCGCCGGACGTCGGGGGCGAGGCGGGCCAGAACGGTGGCCAGGTGGGCGGGGTCGACACGGCAGAAGGTCGTGGCGCGTCTGATCCGGACGGTGTTCCGGAACGTCTCGACGAACTCGGGGTCGACCTGAGTGGCGAGGTAGGTGTCGAGCGCTGTCACCTCGGCAGCGGTCGAGGGCCGAGCGGCGGCCGGGCCGGGGTTCCGGCGATGGACTTCCAGGTGGCTTCCGCGCCCGAAGGGCGGCTGCTCGGCCGACCATTCCACCGCCGCGACCTCGGACCACGGCACGAACTCGGACCGGCGGAAGCGAAGGAAGCGATAGAGCGTGATGCCCTGTTTGTCCACACGCACGGTCCTGCGGCGGCTGGAGGACATCGCCGCGATCCAGACGGCGACCGGGCTGACGAACAACTCGATGTGATCGTCGCCGGGCGGCTCCATGTGCGGAAGGAAGCACACCCCGATGAACAGGACGATGCCCGCGACGGTGACGATGCCGTCACGGGTCCAGCCATAGCGGATCACGCAGGCACCATCGAGCTGTTTCACGCCGACCAGGATGAGGTGTCCCGCGCACCCCGGTCGCTCCGGCCCTCCCCCCGCAGCGGGCAGCCGGTGCCGACCCGTGAGGTGAGGTCCGCGCGGAGTGCGGTCAGTTCGGCCATGCGCTCGTCGATGACCCGGATCTTGTCCTCGAGGAGGGCGGACAGGGCCTCCGCGCTGTCCGGGGCGTCCCGCAGCTCCTCGCCGTGCCGGGCGATCTCGGCCAGGGTGAAACCGAGCGCCTGAGCGGTGCGGACGTAGCGCAGCCAGATCACGGTCTGCGGCGGGAAGTCCCGGTAGCCGTTGGGCAGCCGGTCGCCGTCGAGCAGGCCGATCCGCTCGTAGAAGCGCAGGGTGTCCTTCGACAGCCCGGTGCGCGCGGCCAGTTCTCCGATGCGCATGACTCCCCCCGCCGGCTCGACTTGACCTTGGAGCGTACTCCGCTGTTTAGCGTGGGCGGCGCCCGAGCGAGCCTTCCCCGAGGAGTCCCCGATGACCCCTGCCTCCCCCGCCTATCTGCGCCTTGTCCGTGCCAGCGGCTGGTACGACCTGATCGTCACGGCCGGTTTCGCCACACCGTGGACCTACGCCCTGCTGCACCGCCTCCTGTCGGCCGGAGGCGACGCGGCCGGCCTCGGCACCATGCCCACGCTCACCCCCCTGCAGACCCTGTACGCCAACCTGATGGGCTCGGTCGTCGTGGTCTGGTCCGTCCTGCGCGTCGTACGGCCCCTCCCCCTGCACGGCCTGCTCGACGGCATCGCCCGCGCCCTCTTCTCCCTGTGGCAGGCGTATGCGCTGGCGCACGGCGGGCCCGGGGTGCTGTGGCCCTTCCTCGTGCTGGAGGTCTCGTTCGGACTCGCCCAACTCGCCCCCTGGACAAGGCCGCGGGCCGCGACCGTGCGCAACGCATGCCGGCGTTCGTGAATTGGCCTTGGGCGTGCTGCCGTCGCGCCACTAGCGTCGACGCCATGCGCATTCGAATCGTGGACGCCTTCACCGACCGCCCCTTCGCCGGCAATCCGGCCGGAGTCCTGCTCCTGGACGACGTCTTCCCGGACGACGACTGGCTCCACAACGTCGCCATGGAGGTCAACCACGCCGAGACGGCGTTCGCCCACCGGCTGCCCCAGGGCGGCGAGGCGGACTGGGCGCTGCGCTGGTTCACGCCCGTCGCCGAGGTCGCCATGTGCGGGCACGCCACGCTCGCCACCGCCCACGTCCTGCACACCACCGGCGCCCACGAGGGACCGGTGCGGTTCGCCACCCGCAGCGGCGTGCTCATCGCCACGCCCGCCGAGGACGGCTCCATCACCCTCGACTTCCCGACGGCCCCGCTCACCCCGGCCGAGATCCCGGCCGGGGTCGCCGAGGCCCTCGGCGCCCAGCCGCTCGCCGCCTTCGACACCGGACCGAACGTCGGCGACCTGCTGCTGGAGCTGGCCGACGAGAAGACGGTCCTCGGCCTGGCGCCGGACCACAAGTCCCTCGGCGCCTACTCCGCGCGCGGCATCATCGCCACCGCCCGGGCCGACGACCCGTCCCGCGGCTACGACTTCGTCTCGCGCTGCTTCTTCCCGAACGTCGGCATCGACGAGGACCCGGTCACCGGCAGCGCCCACACCGCGCTCGCCCCGCACTGGTCCGCGCGCCTGGGCCGCGACGACCTCACCGGGCTGCAGGCCTCACCCCGCACCGGCCTGGTGCGCACCGGCCTGCGCGGCGAACGCACCCTGCTCAGCGGCCGCGCGGTCACGGTGATCGAGGGCGAACTGCACGCATGACCCCGGCCCTCAGGCCGTCGGCAGCCAGCCCACCTTGCCCGCGAGCAGGGCGTAGCCGACGAACGCGCCGATGTCGAGCAGGGAGTGGGCGACGACCAGCGGACCGACCCGTCCCCAGCGGCGGTACAGGTACACGAACACCACGCCCATGACCATGTTGCCCATGAAGCCGCCGACGCCCTGGTAGAGGTGGTACGAGCCGCGCAGGACCGCGCTGGCGACCAGCGCGGTCCCCGGGGTCCAGCCCAACTGGCCCAGCCTGCGCAGCAGATAGCCGACGACGATGACCTCTTCGAGGATCGCGTTCTGCAGGGCGGACAGGATCAGCACCGGGAACTTCCACCACACGTTCGGCAGCGCCTCGGGCACGACCGTGAGGTTGAAACCGAGGCCGCGGGCGGCCAGGTAGAAGGCGATCCCGGTGCTGCCGATCACGGCCGCGACTCCGGCACCCCGGCCCAGGTCGGGCCAGGGCCGGGTGCGGTCGAAGCCGAGGGTGCGCAGGCTGCCGCCCTCGCGGATGAGCAGGTGGGCGACCAGGGCGACGGGGACCAGCGCGCTGGCGATGCCGAACAGCTGCCAGGCCAGGTCGAGCCAGGGGCGGCCGGGCGCGGCCGAGGCGTTGAGGGTGGCCGCCTGGTCCTTCAGACCGCCCGGCTTGGTGACCGCGCCGATGAAGCTGATCAGGGCGGAGACCCCGCTCGCGCCCAGCGACAGCGCCAGGACGAGCAGTGTCTCGTCCCGCAGGATGCGCCGCGGGTCGCGCTGCCGCACACCCGCACCGGCCACCGAGTCAGCCTCCACCTGCACCCCTGCCTCCATCCGGCTCACGGGCCCCCTGGCCCACCTCTGCCTGGCAAGGATCGCAGAAGGAGACAAGCACCGCGCAGCGGGCCGAGCACCCCGGCAACTGCGCCGTCCACCCGCTGATCAGCCGAGCGGAACCGCCTCCGGCAGCCCCACCGGCCACATGTGCACCGGCTCCCCCACATGCATCAGCTCGGCATAGCGCCGCGTCGTGGCGGCAAGCGCGGCCTCGCGGGTCAGGCCCTGTTCCAGGAGCCGGTGGAACGTGGCCGCCTGCCAGGACGCCCCGTTCACCCGGCGTCGGCAGCGTTCCTCGATGACGCCCAGGTAGAGGTCCCGGTCGGCCGCCTCCACGCCCCATGCGTCCAGCCCGGCCGAGGCCAGCGGCAGCAGCTCGTCGCGGACCAGGGTGACCGCGTCGACCTCGCCGGTGCCGCCGTAGCGTCCCCGCCGGGGCCACACGAACCGCGCGTCGATGCCGTACCGGCACGCGGCGTCGAAGTTGGCCTCCGCCGCCGCGAAGGACAGCCGGGTCCACACCGGGCGGGACTCCTCGGCTAGGGCGCGGACCAGGCCGTAGTAGAAGGCCGCGTTGGCGATCACGTCGGTGATGGTCGGCCCGGCCGGCAGCACCCGGTTCTCCACCCTGAGGTGCGGGACGCCGTCGGCGATGCCGTACACCGGCCGGTTCCAGCGGTAGATCGTGCCGTTGTGCAGCACCAGTTCGGCCAGCCGGGGCGTGCCGCCCGCCTCGACGACCTCCAGTGGCTCCTCGTCGTCGCAGATGGGCAGCAGCGCCGGGAAGTAGCGCAGATTCTCCTCGAACAGGTCGTAGGCGGAGCTGATCCACCGCTCGCCGAACCAGGTGCGCGGCCGTACGCCCTGGGCCTGGAGCTCCGGCGGGCGGGTGTCGGTGGACTGCAGGAACAGCGGGGGCCGGGACTCGCGCCACAGTTCGTGACCGAACAGGAACGGAGAGTTGGCGCCGACGGCGATCTGCGCGGCGCACGCCACCTGCGCCGCGTTCCACACGTCCGCGAACCGGGCCGGGGTGACCTGGAGGTGCAGCTGTACGGAGGTGCACGCGGCCTCGGGGACGATCGACTTCGAGGTGCAGACGAGGTGCTCCACGCCCTCGATGTCGAGCCGGAAGTCCTCGCCGCGCGCGGCCACGATCTGGTCGTTGAGCAGGGTGTAGCGGTCCACCTCGGAGAGGTTGGAGGAGACCAGGTCGTCGCGGTCGAGCGTGGGCAGGATGCCGATCATGACGATGCCGGCGGCCAGCTCGCCCGCCTTGCGGTCGGCGTAGGCGAGCGAGGTGCGCAGTTCCTCGGCGAGCCGGTCGAATACGCGTCCGCCCAAGCGGTGTGGGGCTATGTTGACTTCCAGATTGAACATGGCGAGTTCTGTTTGGAAATCACGGCTCGCGATGCGTTCCAGTACCTGCCCGTTCAACATTTTCGGCATACCATCCGGCCCGGCGAGATTCAATTCGATCTCGACTCCCATGAGGTTCTTGGGACGATCGAATCGCTTCTCCCGCAGCAGTCGCTCCAGTCCCGTGAGGCACTTCTGAAGCTTTTCGCGGTAGCGCTGGCGATCGGACAGGTCGAACTGCCCCGCCACGACCTTCTCCCCCATCGAAGTGTCCCTCCTCGGATGGGCGGGCCGACGGTCCGGCCGCCGGGCTCCCGGGTGCACGGGGGATGATGCCCCGTGGAAAGCGATCGATAACGCCCCGCGCGGGCCGGCCACCCGCTACTCTGTCGGAATGTTCCCCGCGGCACATTCACGGGGCATGCGTCAGCCTGCACCTCGGGTTCCCCCAGCACCTCGTGAAAAACGCCGACGACATTCGGCCGACCGTTACCGGTGCGTATTCCGAGGTCAGCGGCGGCGGGACGGTCCGGAAATCGGGAGGAATCCCGCAAATCGTCGGCGTATTACCGCCTTGCATGACTTCCCGAAATGAGATAGACGAAACAACGGCCGAACATGCGTCATATAAACTTCGCCCACAAGGCAGAAGGTTGACGCCTCGGTCCTGGTTCCTGCCGTGTCCAGGCCGTCCCGGAGACGGGCGGCAGGCCGAGCCGCACCCATGTGCACCGACTTGGGCCTCCACCCTTCCGGCCTTCCCGTGAGCAGACAGCGCCGTCCGCCCCCATCCCTCCTCGCGCCGCCGCGCCTGTCGAACGAGAGAGGCGACCCACATGCCGCTGCACGTGCCCCCTGCCCCCGCGCCTGCCCTGCGTTCCGTCCTCACCGCCCTCGGTTCCCCCACCGCGGTGCGTGAGGCCCGCACCCCCTCCCTGCGCGCCGCGCAGGGGCCGACGACCCCCGAACTCCCGCTGCCCGTGCACGTACTGGACCGCATCACCGCACCGGGCCTGTCCACGACCCGGCTGGCCGGCTGGCGCTTCCTGATCCGCTGCGGCGACCGGGCGGTGGCCGCGGCGGAGACCATGCTGACCCCCGACGGCTGGGCCTTCTCGCACTTCTTCGAGGGCCCGTACGTCCCCTCCACCGAACGCGCCCTGCAGCAGGCGGAGGCGCTGCAACATCCTTACCAGGCCCGACTGCTGTCCATCCCCGGGCTGTACATGCTCACCCTGTGGCTGCACGGCGACCTCACGGCCGACGGAGCCGAGGGACACCCGGCCGGTACCGATCTGCTCGTCCCGCTGGCGCCGACGCCGCCCGGCATACCGGCGCACCGCCCGTTCCGGGTCACCGAGCTGCTTCCGGTGCTGACCCATCGCGCGACTCCGCTGCCACTGCTCGGCCCGCCCGTGCTCGGCTCGCCCGCCTGACCGGACACCCGCGTACCCCGCTTGCCCGCAAGGGAAGCGGGGTACGTTCATATCAGGGGTCTGGCCTGCAGGGACTAGCCCGATCCGACCACTGCGAACCACCCGAAGTGACAGGGCACTTGGACTGAACCGTCCGGGCGGGTGACGCGTCATGAACCTGTGAGAAGCGGTGCTGCGAAATCCCTGCGGAATGGCGCCGAGAAGGCAACACTGGGTTCCGACCGACTTATCACCACGGGGGACGGCCATGACCACGACAGAGCGAGAGATCCCACCCATGTGCCAGCACCAGCCGCCGTGTCCACCAGCCGAGTCCGCCGACCGGGAGTCCGCCCGTCTCGTGGCGCACCACCCGGAGCAGGGATGGAGTCTGCTGTGCAACGGCGTCCTGCTCTTCGAGGACACCGGTGAGCTGCTGCCCGACGGCCGGATCATCGCCCCGCACCGCCCGCTCGGTGCGGAGCATGTGATGACCGCTGCCTGAGCGGAGCGCGGGCGAACGACCCGAGGGGCCGGCCGCACCCATCCGGTGCGCACCGGCCCTGACGTGCCTCCGGGGTCGGCTACGGTCGGTAGCCGGGCGCTATCGGAGAGCGTCCCGCAGCGCCTGGTACGCCGGCTTGGGGTGCAACTGCTCGTCCCAGGGCAGGGCGGCGCCCTCGCCCGGGAAGAAGGCCGGGATCCAGGAGTATTTGTCCGTGTAGTCCCAGATGGTCACGCCCACGCAACGGCGGACGGCCAGACAGGCCCTGGTCAGTCTCTCGTACCAGCTCGCCTGCTCGGCCAGCTTCTCCTCGGTCGCCGGCAGCTGCATCCGTATGTCGACCTCGGTGAGCGCGGTGTCCAGGCCCAGAGCGGAGAAGCGGCGCAGGTTGTCCTCCAGGCTGCTGGGATAGCCGTACTGCAGGGCCAGATGGGTCTGGAGGCCGATGCCGTCGAGCGGCACTCCCTCGGCCCTGAGGTCCTTGGCCAGCGCGTAGTAGGCGTCGCTCTTCGGGCCGACCGCCTCGATGTTGTAGTCGTTCAGGTAGAGCCTGGCGTGCGGGTCGGCCTCGTGGGCCCAGCGCAGTGCGTCGGCGATGTAACCGGGGCCAAGGGTCTTGTACCAGAGGGTCTCGCGATAGGTCCCGTCCTCGTTGAAGGCCTCGTTGACGACGTCCCAGGAGTACACCTTGCCCCGGTAGTGCCGTACCTCGGTGGTGATGTGCTTCTTCAGCACGGCGCGGAGCTCGCTCGCGTTCCACTGCCTGGAGGTGAGCCAGTCGGGCAGCTGGCTGTGCCAGACCAGGGTGTGGGCGCGGACCTTCTGGTGGTTCTTCCGGGCCAGGTTCACGATCTGGTCGCCGTTGGTCCAGTCGAAGACGCCCTGCTGGGGCTCGGTGGCGTACCACTTCATGCCGTTGCCGGGCGTGATCATGTCGAACTCGGTGCCGAGGATCTTCGTGTAGGCGCCGTCGGTGAGTTCGGGGTTGTCGGTGGCGCTGCCGAAGTAGCGGCCGTGGCGCTCGGCGAGGTCGGCGAGGCTGGGCTGCCGCTCGTGGGCCTGGGCGGCGGGAGCGGCGAGTCCGGTGGCGATGAGGGCGGCCGCGAGGGCGCCGGCGAGTCTGAGACGCGTGCTCGTGCTGGGCATGGTGCGACTCCTGTCTCTCGGAGGGGTGTTCAGCCTTTTGTGGCGCCCGCAGTGAGGCCGCCGACGAGCTGGCGTTCGGCGACGGAGTAGAAGGCCAGGGCGGGGACCATGGCGAGGACGAGGTAGGCGAAGACGCGTGCGGTGTCGGCGGAGTACTGGCCCTGGAACTGCTGCACGCCGATCGGGATGGTCCACCAGGTGTTGTCGGTGAACACCAGCAGCGGCAGGAAGAAGTTGTTCCAGCTGGTGACGACGGCGAGCACGCAGACCGTCCCGAGCGCGGGCCGGGCCATCGGCAGCAGCACCCGCCAGAAGAAGCCGAGCGGTCCGCAGCCGTCGAGCGTGGCCGCCTCCTCCAGTTCGCCCGGGATCTGCCGGAAGAAGCCGCGCAGGATGATGATCGTCATCGGCAGCCCGAACGCGGCCTGCGGCAGGATCACACCCAGCGGGTTGTCCAGCAGTCCCATCGAGCGCAGCAGCAGGAACAGGGGCAGCGCCGCCACCGCGAACGGGAACATCAGCCCCATCGTGAACAGCGTGAACAGCACTTCCCGGCCCCGGAAGGCGAACCGCGCGAAGGAGAACGCGGCGAGCGCCGAGACCGCGACGACGATGACCGTCGTACCGACCGCGATCAGCGTGCTGTTGCCGACCAGCCGCCAGAAGGAGCCCGAGCCGAGGATGTCGCCGTAGTTGGAGAAGACCCACGGACTGGGCAGCCCGACCGGGTTGCGGGAGAGCTGGTCGGTGGACTTGAAGCCGGAGAGCAGCGCGTACAGCAGCGGTACGGCCATGACGGCGCCGACCGCCACCAGGACGACGTGCAAGGGGAGCGTACGACCCCTGCGGCGGGCACTCATGTTCCGGCTCCCCTCATGTTCGTGGTGGCCCCTTCGAGGTCGCGGCGCAGGACGAACCGCTGGTAGGCGAGGGCGAAGACGAGGCTGACGGCGAACATGACCACGCTGATCGCGCTGGCGTAGCCGACCTGGTAGCGCTTGAAGCCGTACTGGAACATGGTCACGGCCATCGTCTCGGAGTGGTGGTCGGGCCCGCCCGCGGTGACCACCCACACCAGGTCGAACAGCTGGATCGACCCGATCACGGACAGGAAGACGCTGATCCGCAGCGTGGGCGCGAGCAGCGGCAGCGTGACGTGCCGGAAACGCTGCCAGGGGCTCGCGCCGTCGACGATCGCCGCCTCGGTCAACTCGGCCGGTATGGACTGCAGTCCGGCCAGGTAGAGCATCATGTGGAAGCCGAAGTACTTCCACGTCATGACGAGGAACAGCGTGGCCAGCACGGTGGAGGTGCCGGCGAACCACTGGCCGCCGAGCCCGCCGAGCCCGATCGCGCCGAGGACGTGGTCGGCGAGACCCTGGTCCGGAGCGAAGAGCATGCTGAACAACACGCCGGTGATGGCCTCGGAGAGCACGTACGGCGCGAAGAACAGCATCCGGTACACCGCCCGGCCGCGCACCTTCTGGTTGAGCAGTACGGCCATGGCGAGCGCGAACGGCAGCTGCAGCGCGAGCGACAGCACGACCAGCAGCAGCATGCGCCACAGGTCGCCGAGGAAGACCGGATCCTGCAGCAGACGGCTGAAGTTGTCGGTACCGGTGTAGTCCGAGGGCATCCCGAAGCCGCCCCAGCGGAAGAAGGACGCGTACAGCGCGAACAGGATCGGCAGCAGGACCAGCACGCCGAAGAGGACCAGGGCGGGCAGTTGGAGGGCGACGGCGGTGAGCCAGTGCAGCGCGCGCCGGCGGAGGCGCTGCCGGCCGGCGCCGGCCACAGGGGCCGGCAGGACGGCTTCGGGTCCGCTCCGCCTGCCCCGTTCACCCTGTTGATCCGGGAGGAAGGTGGAGGTCATCGGGCGGCCTACTGCTCTTCCTTCGCCGTCTTGGTGAGCGCGTCCGTGACCTGCTGCGGGGACTTGGACCCGGCGATCAGTCCGGCCACGCTGTCGTTGACCTGCTGTCCGAGGGCGGGGGCGTAGGCCTGGTCGAGGTAGAGCTGGAAGCCGGTGGCGCCCTTCAACTGGGCCTGTACGGCCTTGATGTTGGGGTCGGTGAGGGCACTCTCGGCCGCCGGTACGACGGGCAGGACACCGGTCTTCTTCACCAGCTCCTTGTCGGTGGTCTCGGAGGCGAAGAACTTCAGGAAGTCCACGGCCGCCTGCGGGGCGCCCTTGCGCAGGGCGTGGCCGCCGCCTCCGCCGAACACCTCGGTGATCTTGCCGGCGCCACCCTCGACCTCGGGGAACGGGAAGAAGCCGAGGTCCGCGCCGAGCCCCTTGCCCGCGTCCGCCTCCACGACCGGCGCCCACTGGCCCATGAGTTCCATGGCCGCCTTGCCGTTGCCGACGGTCGCGGCCTGCCCGGTCGGGGAGGAGTAGGCGGCCCCGAGGAAGCCCCTCTGGAAGGGCTGGAGGCCGACCAGGTCCTTCAGGTGCTGCCCGGCCTGGACGAAGCCGGCGTCGCCGAAGTCCTTCTTCTCGTTCGCCTTCTGCAGGGCGTCGACACCGGCGGTCCGCATCGCGAGGTAGGCCCAGTAGTACATGCCGGTCCAGCTCTCCTTGCCGGCCAGCGCGAGCGGGGTGATCCCGGCGGACCTGAGCTTCTTCACGGCGTCCAGGAAGGCGCTCCAGGTGGTCGGGGGCGCGCTGATCCCGGCCTTCTTGAAGAGCGCCTTGTTGTACCAGAAGCCGATCATGCCGATGTCGAACGGGATGCCGTACAGCTTGTCGTCGAGGAGGTACGGCTGCTTGGCCACCGACAGCAGTCCGTCGGCCCAGGGCTTGGTGCGGTCGGTGAGGTCCTCCACCATCCCCGCGTCCACCTGCTGCTTGAGCACGCCGCCGCCCCAGGTGTGGAAGATGTCCGGCAGCTTCCCGGAGGCGGTCAGCGCGGTCATCTTGGATTTGTAGGCGTCGTTCTCCAACTGGACGATCTTGACCTTGACCTTGGGGTTCTGCGCCTCGAACTTCTTGGCGAGACCAGCCCATACGGTCTTGGTGGGTTCGGTGGTCGAGATGTTCCACCACTCGATCGTGGTCGTCCCCGAGGACGACCCTCCGTCCGAGTCGCCGCCGCAGCCGCTGAGTGCGGTCACACCGAGACCGGCGGCGACGGAGGCCGCCAGGAAGCCGCGGCGGGACAGTGCAGGGTCGCCCATCTTGCGCTCCTTCGAAAAGTTTCGGAGTTGCTTCGCAGAGGTGGTGTTCCGAAACATTCGAAGAAAATCTCGAACGTTCCGGACCGCGACTCTAGAAACGCGCGTGGGGAGCGTCAAGGTGTCGCGCAGGAGGTTGCGGGCGCGTAGTCGAACCAGTCGAAGGCCGCGAGGCCCTCGGTGACGTACATGCCGATGACACGGCCGGTGCATCCGGTGGCCACCTGGGTGGACAGATAACGGCCGTCCAGTTCGGCCAGTCGGACGGATCCCTCGTAAGTTTCGACGGAGAAGGCGACGGTGTCGGGGCCGTTCCCGGGTCCGGGGTCGCGGTTCGCGCGGATGTCGACGGCCAGGGTGAACGGGACGGCGGGCAGCGGGAGTTCGGCGACACGCTGCCGCAGAGGGCCGATCCGGGCGATCACGGCCACGGTTCCCGCTCGCGGGCCGTGCCCCGCGCCCGCTTCCAGGTCGTAGTGATGGTCCTCGTCCAGGCGGACGGACAGCCCGGCCCGGCCCGTCCAGTCCTCCAGCCGCGCGGCGGCCCGGCAGTCGTGGTGCTGCTGGCGGCGGCCGACGAAGGTGTGCCCGGGCCGGTCGAGGCTGTCCCCGCCGGCGGTCAGCGTGAGCCGGCCGGGCCGCTCGGTCAGCGACCAGCACCCCTCGGGCCTGCGGCGCGGGGATATCCAGTACGGCGCGAGCACCGGCGAGGTGAAGTCGTCACGCACCGGCGGCAGTTCGAGCGGGGCCCAGGCGGCCGGCGCGGGATGCTGCTCGCGCACCGGGCCCACCCGGGGCCAGCCGTCGGCCCACTCCACCGGGACCAGGAAGGTCTCCCGGCCCAGCACATGGAACTCGGGGAAGTAACCGCGCGGCCGGGTGCCGAGCAGCAGCATCCACCAGGTGCCGTCGGCCGCCCCGACCAGGTCGGCATGGCCGGTGCGCTGGATCGGCAGGCCGGTGCCGCGGTGGGACAGCAGCGGGTTGCCGGGGGCCGGTTCCCAAGGGCCGCGCGGCGAGCGGGCACGGGCGACCGAGACACCGTGCCCCAGCGCGGTCCCGCCCTCGGCGAGCAGCAGGTACCACCAGTCGCCGATCCGGTACAGATGCGGTGCCCCGGGGTCCCTGGGGCCGGTGCCGGATCACATCGGCAGCGGGCCTTCGAGCACCGCGCCGGTGCGCGGGTCGATCCGGGCCACGGTGACCCCGGCCGCGGCGCACCAGCAGGAGCCGTCCTCGTCCCAGGCCAGGTCGGGGTCGATACCGGGCAGGTCGATCCACACCGGGTCCGACCAGGGGCCCTCGGGACGCTCGCAGTGACGAGGAAGGTGCCTCCTGCGCTGACGTTCGTGGTGACGACGTGGAAGAGCCCGTCGTGATGGCGGATCGTCGGCGCCTAGATGCCGCCCGAGGCCGGTGTCGCGTCGGGCAGCGCCAACTGGCCCGGCCGGTCGAGGACGTTGCCGATCTGACGCCAGTGCACCAGGTCCCGGCTGTGGAACAGCGGGACGCAGCCGGGGAGGACGGGGTTGTCGTAGGTCCGCATGGTTCGCCCCCAACAGGCAGTCGAAAGTTTCGACTGCGGCGCCGAATCTTAGTGAGCGCACGTGCCGGCTGCCGTGGAAAAGACACCGTCCGCCCCACTGGTCGAATCGCCGGTACGGGAGTGGGATGGAAGAAAGCAACGGCCTTGCAGGGCGGGCACGTCCGCGCGCGAGACACTCCGGCGTCGCCCGCGAGGAACGGTGGAGCGATGTCCGGTTACGACGCCTCGGCGACGGCTCGGGTGGTGGTCGGTGTGAGCGGCTCCCTGGGCAGCGTCACGGCTCTGCGGCGGGCCACCGCGCTGGCCCGCCGGCTGGGAGCGGAGCTGTGGCCGGTGCTGGCCTGGGAGCCGCCGGGCGGTGACCCCGCCGCGCGCCGCTCCCCCGCCGCCGGTCTGCTGGTGGAGGACTGGCAGCGGCTGGCCAGACAGCGGCTGGTCTCGGTACTGGAGGAGATCTTCGGCGGAGACGCCCCCGGTGTGCCGATGCACGCGGTCGTCGTCCGCGGCGCCCCGGGCCCGGCGCTGGTGGCGACCGCGGACCGGGAGGACGACGTCCTGGTGGTGGGCGCGGGCCGGCGCGGTCTGCAGCGCGCCTTCTCGGGCCGCGTCTCCCGGCACTGTCTGGCGCACGCGGTCTGCCCGGTGCTCGCGGTGCCCCCGTCCCCGCTGGAGTCGGAGCTGCTGTCCGTCCACCGGCGCAACACCTGGCATCTGCGCATGGACCTCCGGCGCCTGTGAGGCCGGCCCCGGCGCGTTGACAGCGCGATGAGGCGCCGCCGAGTCCAGGTCTCGATGCGCCGGGTGCGCTGGGCTTGCGTGAAGAAACGGCCCGCCGGCTGTGGCATCGGCTCGACGGCGCCTGGGTGGCCGAGGCCGTCGGCACCCTCCTGTGCGGCACGACCGCCCTGCGACCCGACCGTCGGTGGATCTCCACGGCTCCCAGGACAATGACGCTCGGTGGCCGCCCCCGATTGCGAACCGCGGGCCGTCGACCGGGCGGCCGTGCCCTCGGCGAACCTCTCCGGCCTCCCCTTCTCGATGCAGCTCTGCCGCTCCCACGCCATTCTTAACGCAAGATTGACGCCCGCCCACCCCGGATCCGTGGGCCCAGACGTCACTCTCTGCATACGCTGGTGCCCGCCGTCCGAGTGATGGCCGGAAAGAGCTGAGCCGCACACAGGAGCCCACTGATGGCCACGACCGAGCACCCCCCTCCCAGTCGCCTGCGCAACTGGATGCTGGAGGGGCTCTCCGACATGGGCAAGCACGGCGGCCAGGCCGGGCCCCACGCCGAGCCGGAACCCCCGCACCAGGGTCAGCGCTGGTACCGGGTGATGTGCCTGACCGGTGTCGACTACTTCTCCACCCTCGGCTACCAGCCGGGCATCGCGGCACTGGCGGCCGGTCTGCTCTCCCCGATCGCCACCCTGGTCCTCGTGGTCGTCACCCTCGCCGGCGCCCTGCCCGTCTATCGCAGAGTGGCCGAGGAGAGCCCGCACGGCGAGGGTTCCATCGCCATGCTGGAGCGGCTGCTGTCCTTCTGGAAGGGCAAGCTGTTCGTCCTGACGCTGCTGGGCTTCGCCGCCACCGACTTCCTGATCACCATCACCCTGTCGGCCGCCGACGCCTCCACCCACCTGATCGAGAACCCGCACCTGACAAGCGCGCTGCACGGCCAGCAGATGCTGATCACGCTGCTGCTGGTGGCCCTGCTGGGCGCGGTGTTCCTCAAGGGCTTCCTGGAGGCGATCGGCGTCGCGGTCGCCCTGGTGGTGGTCTATCTCGCCCTGAACGCCGTGGTCGTGGTGGTCGGGCTGTGGCACGTGCTCACCGCCGGGCATGTGGTCACCGACTGGACCGGCGCGCTGACCACCCAGCACGGCAACGTCTTCGCCATGATCGGCGTGTCCCTGCTGGTCTTCCCCAAGCTCGCCCTCGGCCTGTCCGGCTTCGAGACCGGCGTCGCCGTCATGCCGCACGTCCAGGGCGACCCCGACGACACCGAGGACAACCCCAAGGGCCGGATCCGCGACACCAAGAAGCTGCTGACGGCCGCCGCGCTGATCATGAGCGTGTTCCTGATCGCCACCAGCTTCATCACCACGGTGCTGATCCCGGCGAACGAGTTCAAGTCCGGCGGCAAGGCCAACGGCCGCGCGCTGGCGTACCTGGCGCACGAGTACCTCGGCGGCGCCTTCGGCACGGTCTACGACCTGTCGACCATCGCCATCCTGTGGTTCGCCGGCGCGTCCGCGATGGCCGGCCTGCTCAACCTCATGCCGCGCTATCTGCCCCGCTACGGCATGGCCCCGCACTGGGCCCGCGCCGTGCGCCCGATGGTCCTCGTCTTCACCCTGGTCGCCTTCCTGGTGACCTGGATCTTCGACGCCGACGTCGACGCGCAGGGCGGCGCCTACGCCACCGGTGTGCTGGTCCTGATGTCCTCCGCGGCGATCGCGGTGACCATCGCCGCCCGCAGGGCCGCCCAGCGCGGCTGGACCATCGGCTTCGCGGTCGTCTCGGCCGTCCTGCTCTACGTCACCGTCGCGAATGTCATCGAGCGCCCGGACGGTGTGAAGATCGGTGCCTGCTTCATCGCCGGCATCATCCTGGTCTCGCTGCTGTCCCGGCTGGCCCGTGCCTTCGAACTGCGTGTGACGAGCGTGACCCTCGACCCGATGGCCGAACGATTCATCCGGGACATGGCCAGCCGGAAGATACGGTTCATCGCCAACGAGCCCGGCCATCGCGACAAGGCCGAGTACCGCGACAAGGTCGAGCAGATCCGGGCCGACAACGACATGCCGGAGCAGGAGGACTTCGTCTTCGTCGAGGTCACGGTCACCGACCCCTCCGAGTTCGAGGCGGGTCTGAGCGTCCGCGGCGAGGTCCTGCACAACCGCTACCGCGTGCTGACCCTGGAGTCCGCCTCGATCTCCAACGCCCTGGCGGCCCTCCTCCTGCACGTCCGGGACATGACCGGCTGCACCCCGCACATCTACTTCGAGTGGACCGAGGGCAACCCCTTCGCCAACTTCCTCCGCTTCTTCCTCTTCGGCCAGGGCGAGGTCGCCCCGGTCACCCGTGAGGTCCTGCGCGAGGCGGAACCGAACCGGGAGCGCCGGCCGCGGGTGCACACCGGCTGAGACCCGGCGGACCCCGACGGCGACAGACAGCGGCGGGGTCTACCTGCCGAACCAGCGCCGGGGCGGCCGTACCTCCAGACACCCGAGGCTGAGCCGGCCGTGTATCTCCACGCGGAGCACGGTCGGCGCCCCGGGATCGCCGACGGACCGCACCTTGGTCTTGCCGTAGCCGATCACCAGCGCGTCGGCGTCCACGACGACACCGGGCCGAGTGATGAGCCGCAGGGTGCCGCCGCGCATGTCGAGGTCGATGCGGAGGGTGTCGTGCGTGATCTCCGCGCTGGAGAAGTCGAGGGTCACGTCTCCCCAGGCGGACGCGATCTCCATGCGGCGCGGCACCGCCCAGCCGTCCGTGCGCACGGCCGATGCGCCCTGCTGCTCGATCCGCACGACGTCCTTGGCCGGTGCGGCGCCGGCGGTGTCCGGCAGGTCGGCCGTCAGCGCGGCCAGTTCGCCCAGCGTGCGCGCGGATAGCGCCACCGTCACGCGCTCCTCCAGCTCCTCCGCGGTGATCCGGCCGTCGCCCGCGGCGCCCGTCAGCACGTCCACCACCCGGTCCCGGTCCGCGTGCGAGGCACGCAGCCCCGACGGCATCTCCGTGTGCAGCAGCTCGGCCGCCATACCCTCACCCCGATTCAGCACGTCCCCGCAGGGCCCATCGTCCCGAACTAACGCTATATCGCGTTATACCCAACGGCCAACCCCATGTCCACGGTTCCCCCGGTGTGGCCCTATCGTGACCGGCATGCAGTCCTACACGATCGGCCAGGCGGCGCGGCTGCTCGGCGTGAGCCCGGACACCGCCCGTCGCTGGGCCGACGCGGGCCGGGTGGCGACCCATCGCGACGACTCCGGGCGGCGGCTCATCGACGGCAGGGATCTCGCCGCGTTCTCGGTCGAGCTGGCCAAGGCGGGCGGTGGCGAGGAGGACGCCTCCTACACCTCCGTCCGCAACGCCTTCCCCGGCATCGTCACGGCGATCAAGCTCGGTGACGTCGCCGCCCAGGTGGAGATCCAGGCGGGCCCGCACCGGCTGGTGTCGCTGCTGACCCGGGAGGCCGTCGAGGAACTGGGCCTGGAGGTCGGCATGGAGGCCACCGCGCGCGTGAAGTCCACCAACGTGCACATCGACCGCGTCTGACCCTTCACCCTGCCGTCACCGGCACAGCAGGACGGCGGTGGCGGGCCGGTCGGCCTCCGGCAACGGGCCGAGGACCGTACGGCTGAAGGCGGCACGCACATCGGCCGGCACCCCCGTGAGCAGGGCGTCGGTGAGGCGGGAGGCGTCGGGAGCGGTGGTGCGGGCCGAGGCCAGGGCGTAACGGACCCGCTCCGCCGGGCCCCTAGGGCGCCGCCGCGGGCATGCCGACACCGGGCACGCAGTCGGCGACCGACGGCCACACCTCTTCCACCCAGCCGACCGGCACACCGGACAGCTGCCCCTCCGCGTCCGCGACGAACCTGGTACGACCCTCGCCTCCGGCAGTCCGCACCGGCGTAGCACCGCCTCCACCGTGCCGTCCTCCCGGCGGGCCGGCACGGCCGGCACGGCCGGCACGGCCGGCAGCGCACCGAGTCCCGATGACCGCGGCCGCCCTGACCGAGGACCAACTGGCCGATTTCCCCCCGGAGTTCAAGGGCAACCTGTGCCGGTTCACCGAGGTGCCGCTGCTGCGTGGCCTGGTGCGGCGGGCGCTGGACCGGCGCAGCGGTAGCCGCCGTCCACCCGGATCGCCGTGATCCCGCTGATGTGCCGGGCCCCGCACCGGTCCTGCGGGAGCACCAGCTGGGGCCCGGCCGCGTGCAGCGGGGTGTCGTCGATGCGCACGCCCAGCAGGACGGGCGCGTCCGCGAAGTCCGGGTCGATCTCGGCCCAGGACAGCACGGCGTGGTGGCCGTCCGTCCCGCTGACGGCGATGAGGAAGCGGAGCCGGTCCTTGCGCCGCGCCGGGTCGAAGCCGGGCTCCGCGTCGGCCAGGACGTCGTACAGGCGCGGGCCGGCGAACCGGTGGTGCTGGATGCCGCTGGTCGCGCACTCGAAGCTGACGTCCACCCGGTGCTGCGGCCAGCGGAGCAGGTCCGGCACGGTCAGCCGGGCGGGGCGGGCCAGATCGCCGGTCAGGGCGAGTTCCGCGAGCGTCACCTGCGACCACCTCCCGCAGCACCGTACCCGCCGCGGCGCACCGTGCAAACGCACATGCAAGCTACAAGTCACAAGTTCGCAGCTCATGCGATGAGACAGGAGACTCATAGCTGGCAGATGCGGCAGTATCATCGCCGCACGGCCGGTGCTTCCGACCGTGCCAGGGCGCGACAGTCGTTCCACAGAACCTGAGGAGTAGATCCGTGATGACCCGTTCCGTGCGCCGGACCCGGCGGATGCTGCAGCTGGCCGGTGCGGGAGCCGCCGCCCTGATGGCACTCAGCGCCTGCTCCTCCTCGGACTCGTCCAACGCGAAGTCGGACACGTCGAACTCCGCCTCCCCGAAGCTGTCCGGCAACGTCACCGTGTTCGCCGCCGCCTCCCTGAAGGAGGGCTTCACGACCCTGGGCAAGGAGTTCGAGCAGCAGCACCCGGGCACCAAGGTCAGCTTCAACTTCGGCGGCAGCGACACCCTCGCCGCGAGCATCACCGGCGGTGCCCCGGCGGACGTCTTCGCCGCTGCCAGCCCCAAGACGATGGCGATCGTGACGGACAAGAAGGACGCGGCCGGCACCCCGGCCACCTTCGTGCGCAACCAGCTGGAGATCGCCACCCTGCCGGGCAACCCCGACAAGGTGTCCTCCCTGAAGGACCTCACCAAGTCCGGCCTGAAGGTCGTGCTGTGCGACAAGACCGTGCCGTGCGGCGCCGCCGCCCAGAAGGCCCTGGACGCCGCCAAGCTCAAGCTCACCCCGGTCTCCTACGAGCAGGACGTCAAGTCCGCCCTCAACAAGGTGGAGCTGAAGGAGGCCGACGCGGCGGTCGTCTACAAGACCGATGTGAAGTCCGCGGGTGGCAAGGTGCAGGGCGTGGAGTTCCCCGAGTCCGCCCAGGCGATCAACGCCTACCCGATCGTCCTGCTGAAGAACGCGCCGAACGCCCAGGCGGCCAAGGCGTTCATCGCCCTGGTGCAGTCCGCCGAGGGCCAGAAGGTGCTCGGCGAGGCAGGGTTCCTCAAGCCGTGACCTCGCTCCACAAGCCCGGCGCCGCGACCGGTCCCCGCACGGACCGGCCGCGGCGTCGCCGCGTCGGCACGGGGGGCCGGCGCGGGGTGCCGCTGCCGCTGCTGCTGCCGGGCCTGCTGGCGCTGGCGTTCCTGCTGGTGCCGCTGGTCGCGCTGGTCATCCGGGCGCCCTGGCGCAGTCTGCCGGACCAGCTGTCCAGCACGGAGGTGTGGCAGGCACTCCAGCTGTCGCTGGTCAGCGCCACAGCGGCAACGGCCGTGAGCCTCGTCCTGGGCGTGCCGCTGGCCTGGCTGCTGGCCCGTACAGAGTTCCCCGGTAGAGGCCTTGTACGGGCCCTGGTGACGCTGCCCCTCGTGCTGCCGCCGGTGGTCGGCGGTGTGGCACTGCTGCTGGCCCTCGGCCGCAACGGCGTGATCGGCAGGGCGCTGGACGCCTGGTTCGGGATCACGCTGCCGTTCACCACCAGCGGGGTCGTGATCGCGGAGGCGTTCGTCGCAATGCCGTTCCTGGTCATCAGTGTCGAGGGCACCCTGCGCGCGGCCGACCCGCGCTTCGAGGAGGCGGCGAGCACGCTCGGCGCGTCCCGCCTCACCGCGTTCCGCCGGGTCACCCTGCCGCTGATCGCGCCCGGCATCGCGGCGGGCGCGGTCCTGGCCTGGGCGCGTGCGCTCGGCGAGTTCGGCGCGACGATCACCTTCGCGGGCAACTTCCCCGGCCGCACCCAGACCATGCCCCTCGCGGTCTACCTGGCCCTGCAGAACGACCCCGACGCCGCGATCTCCCTCAGCCTGGTCCTGCTGGCGGTGTCGATCGCGGTGCTGGCGGGGTTGCGAGACCGCTGGATGACAGGAGCGTGACCGTGGCAGCCGACCCGGGGCATGTGCGAACGTACGCACCCATGACCGACATCGACGCCCCCGAAGCCGGCCTCCGGACGACGGGCGACGAGGGACTCGACGCCCGCCTCATCATCGACCGCACCACATTCCGCCTGGACATGACCGTCACCGCCGCCCCCGGAGACGTCCTCGCCCTCCTCGGCCCCAACGGCGCCGGCAAGACCACCGCCCTGCGCGCCCTCGCCGGCCTCACCCCTCTCACCGACGGCCACCTCCGCCTGGACGGCACCCCCCTGGAGCACACTCCCCCGGAGTCCCGCCCGGTCGGCGTCGTCTTCCAGGACTACCTCCTCTTCCCCCACCTCTCCGCCCTGGACAACGTCGCCTTCGGCCCCCGCTGCCAGGGCGCGAGCAAAGCCGAGGCCCGCGCACAGGCCGCGGCCTGGCTGGACCGCATGGGCCTGGCCGATCACGCGAGCGCCAAGCCGCGCCGCCTGTCCGGCGGACAGGCCCAGCGCGTGGCCCTGGCCCGCGCCCTGGCCACCCACCCCCGGCTGCTGCTCCTGGACGAACCGCTCGCCGCGCTGGACGCCCGCACCCGCCTGGAGGTCCGCGCCCAACTCCGCCGCCATCTGGCCGAGTTCGAGGCAGTAGCCGTACTCGTCACACACGACCCGCTGGACGCCATGGTGCTCGCCGACCGGCTGGTCGTCATCGAGGACGGCCGAGTCGTCCAGGAGGGCGGCCCCGCCGACATCGCCCGCCATCCGCGCACCGACTACATCGCCCAGCTCGTCGGCCTCAACCTCTACCGCGGCCGGGCGAACGGGCACACCGTACGACTCGACGCGGGCCCGTCGATCACGACCACCGAGAAGCTGTCCGGCCCGGCGTTCGTGGCGTTCCCGCCGTCCGCCGTCACCCTCTTCCGGGACCGGCCCACCGGCGCCAGCGCCCGTAACCTCTGGCGCTGCGAGGTGGCCGGCCTGGAGACGCACGGCGACCAGATCCGCGCCGACCTCACCGGCGAACTCCCCCTCGCCGCCGACCTCACCACGGTCGCCGCCGCCGAGCTCGATCTGCATCCCGGCGCCGCTGTCTGGGCGACCGTCAAAGCGGCGCAGACACACGCATACCCGGCCTGAACGCATGGGCGCTCTACCGTGAGTGCCCATGACCCTGAGCATCCGCAACCAGCTCCCAGGCACCGTCACCGCCGTCCACCCGGGCGAGGCCATGGCCACCGTCGAACTCCGTCTGGACGGCGGCCAGCACCTCATGGCGGCCATCACCAAGGAGTCCGCCGAGGACCTCTCCCTCGCCCCCGGCTCGCCCGTCCGCGCGCTGGTGAAGTCGACCGAGGTCTCCCTGGCCACCCATCGGGTCGAGGGCCTGTCGATCCGCAACCAGCTTCAGGGCACGATCATCGGCCTCACCACCGGCGCCGTCATGGCCACGGTCAAGATCTCCGTCGACGACGGCGAACTGACCGCGGCGATCACCAAGGACGCGGTGGCCGACCTCGGCCTCTTCGTGGGCTCGGACGTGGTCGCTCTGATCAAGGCGACCGAGGTGTCCCTGGCCACGGCATGACGCGGCGAGGGCCCCGCCCGGAAACCGGACGGGGCCCTGTGGCACCGCTCGCTCAGTCCTCGTGCGCGACGACGTCAGTCCTCGTACGCGTCCAGCGGCGGGCAGGAGCACACCAGGTTGCGGTCGCCGAAGGCCTGGTCGATACGGCGGACCGGCGGCCAGTACTTGTCGGCGGCCGAGCCACCGGCCGGGAAGACGGCCTCCTCGCGGCTGTAGGCGTGCGTCCACTCACCGCCGAGCGCGGCGGAGGTGTGCGGGGCGCCCCGCAGCGGGTTGTCCTCCGCCGGCCACTCACCCGCGCCGACCTTCTCGATCTCCGCGCGGATGGCGATCATCGCGTCGCAGAACCGGTCCAGCTCGGTGAGGTCCTCGGACTCGGTCGGCTCGATCATCAAAGTGCCGGCCACCGGGAAGGACATGGTCGGCGCGTGGAAGCCGTAGTCGATCAGGCGCTTGGCCACGTCGTCCACGCTCACGCCGGTCGCCTTGGTCAGCGGGCGCAGATCGATGATGCACTCGTGCGCGACCAGGTTGCCGGGGCCGGTGTAGAGCACCGGGTAGTGCGGCTCCAGGCGCTTGGCGATGTAGTTCGCCGACAGCACGGCCACCTGCGTGGCGCGCTTGAGGCCCTCGCCGCCCATCAGCCGGACGTACGCCCAGGAGATGGGCAGGATGCCGGCGGAACCCCAGGGAGCGGCCGAGATCGGGCCGACGCCCGTCTCCGGGCCCGCGGCCGGCTGCATCGGGTGGTTCGGCAGGTACGGCGCCAGGTGCGAGCGGACCGCGACCGGGCCGACGCCCGGGCCGCCGCCGCCGTGCGGGATGCAGAAGGTCTTGTGCAGGTTCAGGTGCGAGACGTCACCGCCGAAGTGGCCCGGCTTGGCGAGGCCGACCAGGGCGTTGAGGTTGGCGCCGTCGACGTACACCTGGCCGCCGGCCTCGTGCACCTGGGCGCAGATGTCGGCGACGTGCTCCTCGAAGACGCCATGCGTCGACGGGTAGGTGATCATCAGCACCGCCAGTTCGTCGCGGTACTGCTCGATCTTGGCGCGCAGGTCCTCGACGTCGATCTCGCCGTCCTCGGCGGTCCTGACGACGACGACCTTCATACCGGCCATCACGGCGCTGGCGGCGTTGGTGCCGTGCGCGGAGGACGGGATCAGGCAGACGGTGCGCTGCTCGTCGCCGTTGGCCCGGTGGTAGCCGCGGACGGCCAGCAGACCGGCCAGCTCGCCCTGCGAACCGGCGTTCGGCTGCAGGGAGACCTTGTCGTAGCCGGTGACCTCGGCGAGACGTTCCTCCAGCTCGCGGATGAGCGTGAGGTAGCCCTCGGCCTGCTCGGCCGGGACGAAGGGGTGCAGCTGGCCGAACTCGGGCCAGGTGACCGGCTCCATCTCCGTGGTCGCGTTGAGCTTCATGGTGCAGGAGCCCAGCGGGATCATGCCGCGGTCGAGCGCGTAGTCGCGGTCGGCCAGCCTGCGCAGGTAGCGCAGCATCGCGGTCTCGGAGCGGTGCTGGTGGAAGACCGGGTGGGTGAGGAAGGCGTCGGTGCGCAGCAGCGCCTCGGGGAGCGTGTCCTCGGCGGTCGCGTCCAGCGCCTCGATGTCGCCTTCGACACCGAAGGCGGACCACACGGCGGCGACCTGAGCCCGCCTGGTGGTCTCGTCGCAGGCGATCGAGACGTGGTCGGCGTCGGCCAGGTGCAGGTTGACGCCGTGCTCCCGGGCGGCGGCGACGATCTCGGCGGCCTTGCCGGGCACGCGCGCGGTGAGGGTGTCGAAGAAGGCGCCGTGCACGATCTCGACACCGCCGGCCTTCAGGCCCTCGGCGAGGATCGTGGCGTACCGGTGGGTGCGCCGGGCGATGGCCTGCAGGCCCTCCGGACCGTGGTAGACGGCGTACATGCCGGCCATCACGGCGAGCAGCACCTGCGCGGTGCAGATGTTGCTGGTGGCCTTCTCGCGGCGGATGTGCTGCTCACGGGTCTGCAGCGCGAGCCGGTACGCCTTGTTCCCGTCGGCGTCGACGGAGACACCGACCAGACGGCCGGGCAGGCTGCGCGCGAACTTCTCGTGCACGGCCATGTAGCCGGCGTGCGGGCCGCCGAAGCCCATCGGCACACCGAAGCGCTGGGTGGTGCCGACGGCGATGTCCGCGCCGAGCTCGCCCGGCGAGGTCAGCAGGGTCAGCGCGAGCAGGTCGGCGGCGACGGTGACGAGCGCGCCGAGCTCGTGGGCCTGGTCGATGACCGGCTTGATGTCGCGTACGGCGCCGGAGGCACCCGGGTACTGGAGCAGCACGCCGTTGATCTCACGCGCGGCGATGTCGGCCGGGATGCCGTCGCCGAGGTCGGCGACGACCACCTCGACACCGGTCGGCTCGGCGCGGGTCTGGATGACGGCGATGGTCTGCGGCAGCGCGTCCGCGTCGACCAGGAACAGGCCCTTCTTGTTCCGGCCCATGCGCCGGGACAGCGCCATGGCCTCGGCGGCGGCGGTGCCCTCGTCCAGCAGGGAGGCGCCGGAGGTGGGCAGCCCGGTGAGGTCGGCGACCATCGTCTGGAAGTTCAGCAGGGCTTCGAGGCGGCCCTGGGAGATCTCCGGCTGGTACGGCGTGTAGGCCGTGTACCAGGCCGGGTTCTCCATGACGTTGCGCAGGATGACGGGCGGTGTGAACGTCCCGTAGTAGCCCAGCCCGATCATGGAGTCGAGCACCTGGTTGCGGTCGGCCAGCGAGCGCAGCTCGGCGAGCACCTCGGCCTCGGTGCGGGCGCCCGGCAGGTCGAGGGCGTAGGCGTTCTTGATCACGTCCGGCACCGCCGCGGCGGTCAGCTCGTCCAGCGAGCCGTAGCCGACCTGCGCGAGCATCTTGGCCCGCGCCTCCTGGTCGGGGCCGATGTGGCGCTGCTCGAACGGGATGCCCGCTTCGAGCTCCGAGAGCGGAATGCGATGGGCGGTCATTGCGGAGGCCTCCTGGTCTGACGCGACCTTCGAAGGGCACCACGGTGCGGGTGCCCCGACGGCCTCCCCCTCTGTCATCTCAACCTGAGAGCTTCACCGGGTACGTCCCGGCTTTCACCGTCGGTGAGAGCGGGAGCCGTCGACACCCGCCCTGCTTTCCAGAGTGACCTCGTCCGTGCGGTACGTGAGCCTGAGAGATTCCGGGGAGGATTTGCTCCTTCGGCGCCTCCGAGGTGGTCGGAGGACTCTCCCGCACGGGGTCAGCAGCCGCTGTCAGCCTACCAGCGGGGTCAACGACGAGGCCCTCGAGTGGCCGCCTCCCTGAATGTGCTCTTTCGTAGTGCTTACGGATGAGTTGCGACCACGTGGAGGGAGAGGGACCGTGCAGACCGACATCGATCCGCGCAACCTGATCGGCCGCAAGGCGTTCGACCGCAATGGCACCAAGATCGGGACCATCGACGAGGTGTACCTCGACGACGCGACCGGCGTGCCCGAGTGGGCGGCGATACGCACCGGCCTGTTCTCCCGAGACGCCTTCGTCCCCCTGGAACCGAGCGAACTGGTCGAGGGCTCCCTCCATGTCCCCTTCGACCGCGCCCTGATCAAGGACGCCCCCGACTTCGGCGTGGGCCGCCACCTCTCCCCCGAGCAGGAGCTCCAGCTCTACCACCACTACGGCCTGGACGTGGCATCGCCTCCCTCGGCCCCGGACCACGACTTCGGCAAGCTGGCGGGGTCGGAGGAAACCTGATCGGAGGCCCCCGCAACCAACGGCAACGGATCGGCGGGCTCCAGCGCAGGATCACCGACAAGAAACGTCCGCACCCTCCCCGGAGGGGACTGCGGCGTCTCGAACCGCACGGTGACCCGCCCCAGCCCACTCCCCTGCACCCACCCGTGCCCGTACTCCGCATGCCTCACGTCCTGTCCCGCCCGCCAGTGCCTTTCGACGGGCTCCGGCCGCTCCACGACGACCTCGGTCCCGGCCTCCTCCGGCGTCTCCGCCGCCCGCGAGGGCATCGCCTGCGCGAACAGATCCTCCTGGGTGTAGTCGGCGAGCCCGGAGACACCCACGCCCAGCAGCCGTACCCCGCCCGTGGTGTCCACCGAGTCCAGGAGCCGCGCGGCCGCCTCCCGGACGACCGCCGGATCGTCCGTGGGTCCCCTGAGCGTCTCGGAGCGGGTCAGGGTCGAGAAGTCGTACCTGCGCACCTTCAGCACGATCGTCCGCCCCGACAGCCCGGCCCCGCGCAGCCGCCCCACGCACCGGTCGGCCAGCCGCTGCACCTCCAGCCCGATCCGCAGCCGGTCATGGATGTCCACGTCGTAGGTGTCCTCGACCGACACGGACTTCGCCTCACGCTCGGCCACCACGGGCCGCTCGTCATGGGCCAGGGCCATGGCGTACAGCGCGTGCCCGTGCGCCTTGCCCAGCAGCCGGACCAGCTCGTCCTCGCCCGCCTCGGCCAGCTCCTCGACCGTGGTGATCCCGGCCCGGCGCAGATGGTCCCCGGTGGCCGGCCCGACCCCCGGCAGGGTCCGCACCGGCATCGGCCCCAGCAGCGCCCGCTCGGATCCCGGCTCGATGAGCACCAGGCCGTCCGGCTTGGCCTGCTCCGAGGCGATCTTGGCGAGCATCTTCGAGGCGGCGAGCCCCACCGATCCGGTCAGCCCGGTGACCGCCCGGATGTCCGCGCGCAGCTTGCTCGCGACCAGCCGCGCCGACTCCTCGTCCCAGGCCCTCCCCCCGGCCTCCAGGTCCACGAACGCCTCGTCCAGGCTGAGCGGCTCCACGAGCGGCGACAGCTCCCGCAGCAGCGCCATCACCTGCTCGCTGATCGCCCGGTACACAGTGAAGCGCGGCACCAGATACGCGGCGTTGGGTGCCAGCCGGCGCGCCTGGGCCATGGGCATCGCCGAGTGGACCCCGAAGACGCGTGCCTCGTACGACGCGGTGGCCACCACCCCGCGCGGCCCGAGCCCGCCCACGACGACCGCCTTCCCGCGCAGGCTCGGCTTGGATGCCTGCTCCACCGAGGCGTAGAAGGCATCCATGTCGAGATGCAGGATCGTGGGCGCGTTTCTCACATCTCCGATGCTGCACCACGGCACTGACAATGCCGTGGCGCCGGGAACGCTGCGGCGCCCGGCGCTCAGACCGCCCGGTTGCGGCGCCGCGCCAGCTCGTCCGCGGGGTTGTGCCCGACCAGCGTCTCGCCGGTGTCGATGCGCTCGCCGTGCAGCTGGGAGAGTGCGCTTTCCACGTCCCGCCACACCACGCCGACGGCGATCCCGAAGATGCCCTGACCGCCCTGGAGCAGGGCGTGGACCTCGTCCGGCGAGCTGCACTCGTACACCGTGGCGCCATCGCTCATCAGGGTCATCCGCTCCAGGTCGCGGAAACCGCGTTCCCTGAGGTGCTGCACGGCCGTGCGGATGTTCTGCAGCGAGACCCCCGTGTCCAGGAACCGCTTGACGATCTTCAGGACGACGACGTCACGGAAGCTGTACAGCCGCTGTGTGCCCGACCCGTATGCGGGCCGCACGCTCGGCTCGACCAGGCCGGTGCGTGCCCAGTAGTCCAGCTGTCGGTAGGTGATGCCCGCGGCCGCGCAGGCCGTCGGCCCGCGGTAGCCGATCTGTTCCGCCACCATGGACGCCGCCCCTCCGCCGTTCGGCACCACCGTCGGCCGCTGCGGAGCGTGAGCGACCGCGCTGCTCGGTTGGGGGTACCCCCTGTTCGAACGCAGCTGAGAGCTAGGGGGAGGGTACGGACCGCTCTCCCCGAACCCGCGTCCGGGGGCACCCCCAGCCGTACCGTCGCCGCTGGTTCTCACGCCGACCTCCGTCCTTGACCTGCCTTCACGACGGTAGGCAGTCACCAGGGGTGCGTCAACGATCGCCACACTCGGCACGCCGAGTGATAATCACCCTAGGAGTGGTTTCCCGTGTCCCACCGCGGGGAAAGGCTAGCCGAATGCTTTCGGGGGAGGCCGTAGGACGCTCTCAATGGCCGGTGGCAATTGCCCGCACACGGGGCGGCGACGCTCACCGGCCGTTCGACCTCACTGGCTGCTGGTGCCGAAGTCCTCGGGCGAGATCTGGTCGAGGAACTCGCGGAACTTCTCCACCTCGTCCTCCTGCTCGTCCGGAATGGCGATGCCGGCGTCGTCCAGCACCGCGTCACTGCCGTAGATCGGCGTTCCGGTGCGCAGGGCCAGCGCTATGGCATCGGAGGGGCGGGCGCTCACCTCGACACCGCTGGCGAAGACCAGCTCCGCGTAGAAAACACCTTCACGCAGATCGGTGATGCGTACCTCGGTCAGCTCCTGGCCGACGGCCTCCAGCACGTCCTTGAACAGGTCGTGGGTCAGCGGCCTGGCGGGGGCCATGCCCTGCTGGGCGAACGCGATCGCCGTCGCCTCCCCCGGCCCGATCCAGATGGGGAGGTAACGGTCGCCTCCCACTTCGCGCAGGAGCACGATCGGTTGGTTGGAGGGCATTTCGACCCGGACACCTACGACATCGAGCTCGTTCACACAGCAACCCTAGGCCGTGCCCGGGACGTTTGGGTAGTCGGGCCGGGAACAGGTGGCCGATCCGGCCGCTCACCGCCCCCGCTGCTCAGGGCAGCCGCACCCCGAGAGCGGTCTGCACCAGTGCCGAGTGCAGCTTCACCGTGAGCGCCGCCAGCTCCTTCGTACGGGCTTCGGCAAGGGCCCTCGTCTGCGGGTTGCGGTGGCGCTTGAGGGGGGCCACCACCTGGTCGACCAGTCCGGCCTCGCGGTCTGCGGCCGCCTTCATCACCCGAAGGTGGCGCGGCTCGATCCCGAACCGGCCCAGTTCGGCGACGAGCGCGGCCACGGTGACCGCCTCGGCGTCGTACGCCCCGTCCTCCAGGGGAGCGATGAGCCCGTACGACTCCCACTCCTTGAGATCGCCCTCGTCGATCTCCGCGGCCGCCAGCAGCTCGGCCCTGCCGATCCGGGCCACCGTGGGCACCACGGCCGGCTCCGGAACGGGCTCAGCGGTGCGCTGACGGCCCACGAGGGGCAGCTGGACGGCCTCGCCCCGCTCCATGGCGTCCAAGTGCTCGCGGATGACCTTGAGCGGAAGATAGTGGTCCCGCTGCATCCGCAGCACACGCGCCAGGCGCTCGACATCCCCGGCGCTGAACTTGCGGTACCCCGAAGGGGTCCGCTGCGGCTCGATGAGCCCCTCCGACTCCAGGAAACGGATCTTGGAGATGGTGACTTCGGGGAACTCGTCGCGCAGCACGTTCAGCACCGCGCCGATGCTCATCAGCCCACTGTCCCTGGCGGCGGTACCGCTTCCGGCACCGCCGCTCGGTGTTTGAAGCATGGACCTTCCCTGGGGGTCCCCCCGGACACCGGTCCGGGGGCGGGTCAGATGCCCTGCCGGCTCGCGTAGAACACCAGCCGGTACTTGCCGATCTGCACCTCGTCACCGTTCGACAGAGCAACCTGGTCGATCCGCTCGCGGTTGACGTACGTGCCGTTCAGACTGCCCACGTCGGCCACGGTGAACGAGCCGTCCGGGGTGCGCCGGAACTCCACGTGCCGACGCGAGACCGTGACGTCGTCCAGGAAGATGTCGCTCTGCGGATGACGGCCGGCCGTGGTCAGGTCGCTGTCCAGCAGGAAGCGGCTGCCCGAGTTCGGTCCCCGGCGCACCACCAGCAGCGCCGAGCCCATCGGCAGCGCGTCCACCGCGGCCTGCGCCTCGGGCGACAGCATCGGCATCTGCGTCTGGCCGGTGACCTCGGCGTCGTAGGCCTCCAGACCGGAGATCGAGATCGTGGACGTCGTCTCGGAGGCACGCTCCGGCGCCACTCCGGGGCGCAGCGGCGCGCCACAGTTGGAACAGAAGCGGGCGTTCTCCGCATTGCGGTTACCGCACCTCGTACACACCAGGACCGACATGGACGGATCCTCCTGCGGCTGCCCCGCCGGGGCGTTGGACGCGTACGGACCGGGGGCGAACCCTCCACCCGCACCTGAGGTTGACGGTTGCCCGAAACCTATGCCGCCGGACCGGGCAGGGTCAACCGACGCCCCGCTCTGACCTCCGGAAATGTCACCGCCCGGACCAGCGACCTGGTCCCGGAACAGCGGGCGCTGGCCCTCCGCGTCGGGCTGTGCGCGATGACGAGCGGTCGCGTTGTCGCTGCCCTCTCGCGCGCTCTTGCGGAACAACTTCGCAAACAACTTCACGGGCGATTCCCCTTGACCGAAACAGACCCGCCCGTGGGGCAGGACGAACCCTGATTGCCTACACCGGCCGAGCCGGACATTCTCACAACGTCCGTATCCACCAGACAGTTTCCACCACGCACCACCTCTTCGGTGCGCCGACCCCCCGCAACCTCATGCCCCTGCCGGACGTCCCCCATGCACCGCCGGTTCACTGGGAGGACGACCGAGCGTAGTCAGGCCGCTTCGCCTGTCGCAAGGCGTCCACGACGATCTTGCCCGACTGCTGGACCGTCACCGTGGCCTGCTCCTTCTCCAGCGTCTGCACCACGCCTCCCGGGATGTTCAGCGCCGGCTCCAGGTCCTGCGGCTTGCCGATGACCTGGAAACGATAGGGGGCGTTGATCTTGTTCCCGTCGACGCCGATGCCGTCACCGGAGTCCGTGAAGTAGGTGCCTGCGACCACCCGGACCCCGTTGACCTGGATCGCCTCCGCACCGGCCGCGCGCAGCTCCTGGATCGCGTCGAGCAGCATGTCCGCCTTGACCGTCCCCTTCGTGTCCTCGATCGTCATCGTGATACCGGGACCCTGCGCCGCCACGGTGCCCGCCAGAATGCCGAGTTGCCTCTCCTTCTCGGCCGTCTGCTTGCGAGCCTCCGCCGCCTGGTCGGAGCTGCTCTGCAGTTCCTGGCGCTGCTTTTCGAGTCCCTGCTTCTCGTCCTCAAGACGCTGAGTACGCGAATCCAGTTCATCGAGAATGCGAACAAGATCTTCCTGGCGTGCGCCGCGCAGCGCGCTGTCGGTGTCGCTGTTGGACGCCACCTGCACCGCCAGGCCGAAGCCCAGGCCGAACAGCAGCAGGGCGACGATGAGTTGCGCCCGGGTGAACCGCGGCGGCCACAGTCCCTTGACCAGCCGCTGCCGGCCGGTCGGCGGCTGCTCCGCCTGCTGCTCCGACGCAGGCTCGGGTGCCCGCGCGGGCACTTCCTCGGGCAGTTCCTTGCGCAGCCTGTTCTCCGGCTGCTCCGGCTTCTCCGGCTGCTCGTTCTGTTCGTTCTGCTCGCTCATCGGTGTCACGCCCGGAACACGTGCCGCCGGATCGCCGCGGCGTTGGAGAAGATCCGGATGCCGAGGACGACCACGACACCCGTGGACAGCTGCGCACCCACGCCCAACTTGTCGCCCAGGAACACGATGAGGGCGGCGACGACCACGTTCGACAGGAACGACACCACGAAGACCTTGTCGTCGAAGATCCCGTCGAGCATGGCCCGCAGCCCGCCGAAGACGGCGTCCAGCGCCGCGACGACGGCGATCGGCAGATAAGGCTCGACGACCGCCGGAACCTCGGGCCGGACCAACAGGCCGGCCACGACTCCCACGACGAGGCCCAGTACGGCGATCACGATGTGCCCTTCTCAGTCTTCTCGGTGCTCGGCTGTGCTGTGCGTACGATCACACTCGGTGCGGCGGGCAACCGTACGTCACCCTCCGTGGAGATGGTGGCGCGGATGCCGAAGTTCTGCTCCAGTGCGTGCAGATACAGGCCGTCCGCGCTGTTCTGGAACCCGGTGTTCAACCGTTCCCCGTCCCCCACCGCCAGCACCGTGTACGGCGGCACCAGCGGCCTGTTGTCGACCAGTATCGCGTCCCCGGCGGCCCTGATCGCGGACAGGGCGGTCAGCCGCTGCCCGTTGATGGAGACGGCCTCCGCGCCGGACTCCCACAGCCCGTTCACCACGCGCTGCATGTCCCGGTCGCGCACCCGGCCGGTGTCGGAGAAGCCGGAGGTCTCCCGCGGGTTGGTGCCGTCACCGCCGGTGCTGGCCTCCTTGGCGTCGTCCACGACGAGCTTGACGCCCGGACCGTGGACCGCCGTGGCACCCGACAGCACGCCCACCAGGTCCGCCTGGGCACTGCCGCCGCTCGACTTCAGCGCCGCCCGCTGGCGCGCGCCGACGTCGTCCCGCAGCCGGTCGACCGTGCCCTCCAGCTTGTCCGCGTTCGCGGTCTCGCTGTCGATGCGGTCGATCAGTTCCTGCCGCTCCTTGGCCACCACGGGCGCCGCCGCCTGCGTCTGTGCCGCCCCGACGGTCACGACCAGCGCCGCGAGGACGAGGCCGGCCGCGAGGCCGAGCTTCGCCCTGAGGGTCCTGGGCAGGCCGCCCTCGCCCTGGGACTTCTTGCGGGCGGCGGCCTCGGCATACCCGTCGTCGAGGCTGTGGTCCATGACGTTGGTGATCAACGACATGGAGGCGTCCGGGCGCTGCGCCCGCGTGGGGCTGCTCCGAACGGGGGGTTGCTGCGGCATGTCGCACATCGTCGCATGTCGCGCGGAGTACCTCCGAATGGCCCCACCGGCGTGCCGGACAGGCCCCCCTTGGGGGACACTTGTCCGGCACGCGCGCGTGCGTAGGTTTTGCCGTGCGGTGGCGTGTACTTCCTTACCGCCGGGCCCTACCGTCCGGCGCTGTCCACGACGGCCGACCACTCGTCGAGCAGGGCCTGCGCCGAGGCGTCATCGGGTCCCTCGGCCCACAGATGGGTGACGGCCTCGGCCGGGTCGGGCAGCACCATCACCCAGCGCCCGTCCGTCTCCACGACCCGTACACCGTCCGTCGTGTCGACAAAGCGATCCCCTGCGGCCTCGACCACCCTCCGCATGACCAGACCCTTGACGGCCCACGGCGTGGCCAGGTCCCGCTTGAGGACATGCGCCCGCGGGATCCGCGCGTCGATCTGGCTCAGCGTGAGCTGCGTGCGCGCCACCAGCCCGATCAGCCGTACGAAGGCCGCCGTGCCGTCGTAGACGCTGCTGAACTCGGGGACGATGAACCCGCCCTTGCCGTCGCCGCCGAAGATGGTGCCCTCCTCGCCGCCGACGCGCGTGAGGTCGTCGGGCGAGGTGGTGGTCCACTCGACCTGGGTGCCGTGATAGGCGGCCACCTGCTCGGCGATCCGGGTCGTCGTCACCGGCAGCGCCACCCGGCCGCTGCGCCGCTCCGCGGCCACCAGGTCCAGCATCACCAGCAGCGCACGGTCGTCCTCGATGATCCGGCCCTTCTCGTCCACGAGCGACAGCCGCTCGCCCACGGGGTCGAACCGGACACCGAACGCGGCCCCCGAGGACGCCACTATCTCGCCGAGCCGCACCAGCCCCTTGCGCCGTATCTCGGCCGTCTCCGTGGGCCGGGATTCGTCAAGACCGGGGTTGATGGTCAGCGAGTCCACCCCGAGCTTGCCGAGCAGGCTGGGCAGCACCAGCCCGGCACTGCCGTTGGAGGCGTCGACGACGACCTTCAGGCCGGATTCGGCGATCCCGGTCGTGTCGACGTTCCGCAGCAGCGATCCGGTGTACGAGTCGAAGACACTCGCCGGGAAGTACAGGTCGCCGATCTCACCGGGGAACGCCCGCCGGTACTCCTGCCGCGCGAACACCCGGTCCAGCTTGCGCTGGCTGCCCTGTGACAGGTCGGCGCCGTTGCCGTCGAAGAACATGATGTCGACCGAGTCCGGGACACCCGGCGAGGTCCGGATCATGATGCCGCCGGCACTGCCGCGCGCGGTCTGCTGCCGGGCCACGGGCAGCGGTACGTTCTCCAGGTCGCGTACGTCGATGGCGCTGGCCTGCAGAGCGGAGATGACCGCCCGCTTGAGCGCGCGGGCGCCTCGGGAGTGGTCGCGGGCCGTGGTGACCGTGGAGCCCTTCTTGAGGGTGGTCGCGTAGGCGCCGGCCAGCCGAACGGCGAGTTCCGGCGTGATCTCCACGTTCAGGATGCCGGACACACCGCGGGCGCCGAACAGATGGGCCTGCCCCCGCGACTCCCAGATGACGGAGGTGTTGACGAAGGCACCGGCCTCGATGGTCTTGAACGGATAGACCCGGACGTTGCCCTGAACGATCGATTCCTCGCCGATCAGGCACTCGTCACCGATGACCGCGCCGTCCTCGATCCGCGCCGCACGCATGATGTCGGTGTTCTTGCCGACGACGCAGCCGCGCAGATTGCTGTGCTGTCCGACGTACACGTTGTCGTGCACGACGGCCTTGTGCAGAAAGGCGCCGCTCTTGACGACGACGTTCGAGCCGACGACCGTGTGCTCCCGGATCTCCGCGCCGGCCTCGACCTTCGCGTAGTCGCCGATGTACAGCGGCCCGCGCAGCACGGCATCGGGATGCACCTCGGCTCCCTCCGACACCCACACCCCGGGAGAGATCTCGAAGCCGTCGATGTCGACGTCGACCTTGCCCTCGAGAACGTCGGCCTGGGCCTTCACATAGCTCTCGTGGGTGCCGACGTCCTCCCAGTAGCCCTCGGCGACGAAGCCGTAGATCGGCTTGCCTTCCTTCATCAGCTGCGGGAAGACGTCACCGGACCAGTCGACCGGAACATCGGGTTCGACGTAGTTGAATACCTCGGGCTCCATGACATAGATGCCCGTGTTGACCGTGTCGGAGAAGACTTGTCCCCAGGTCGGCTTCTCCAGGAAACGCTCGACCTTGCCTTCCTCGTCGACGATGGTGATGCCGAACTCCAGCGGATTGGGCACGCGGGTCAGACAGACCGTGACCAGCGCGCCCTTCTCCTTGTGGAAATTGATCAGCTCCGTGAGGTCGAAGTCGGTCAAGGCATCACCGGAGATGACGAGGAAGGCATCGTCCTTCAACGCCTCTTCGGCGTTCTTGACGCTTCCGGCGGTACCGAGTGGCTTCTCCTCATTGGCATACGTGAGCTCCATTCCGAGCTCTTCGCCGTCACCGAAGTAGTTCTTGACGAGCGATGCCAGGAACTGCACGGTGACAACGGTCTCGGTGAGCCCGTGCCTTTTGAGCAGCCGTAGCACATGCTCCATGATCGGGCGGTTGGCCACAGGTAGGAGCGGCTTGGGCATGCTAGAGGTCATGGGGCGCAGGCGAGTGCCTTCGCCCCCGGCCATCACGACGGCCTTCATGTCGGAAGCGTCCTCCTCACAAGAGACGACGGTCTAGCCGACTTCACCCGTCCAGATTGTCCCGCACTTTTCCACCGCGGGCCATCGTGGCGTAACGTCCGGGACAATCGCCGAGCTCAATCGGCCATGGCGTCCGCCCGAACCAAACGGCGGACCTGTACCACGTAGAGCACTCCTGCCCACCAGTAGAGGGTTGTACCCCATCCGGCGAACGCCCATCCGAAAACAGCGGCCAGTGACGCGATCCAACCGCTCCCGTCACTGAGGAGCAACAACGGGAAGGCGTACATCAAGTTGAAGGTGGCTGCCTTCCCGAGGAAGTTCACCTGGGGCGGCGGATACCCGTGCCGGCGGAGGATGCCCACCATCACCAGAAGCATCAGCTCTCTCGCGAGCAGGAGGGCGGTGATCCAGAGCGGCAGGATCTCCCGCCAGGTGAGACCGACCAGCGTGGAAAGGACATAGAGCCGGTCGGCGGCGGGATCGAGAAGCCGGCCGAGACTGCTGATCTGATTCCAGCGTCGGGCGAGCTTGCCGTCGAGATAGTCACTGATCCCGCTGAAGGCCAGCACGAGGAGGGCCCAGCCGTCGCTCTTCGGACCCCCGAACTCGGGCCTGAGGATCAGCCACAGGAAGACGGGTACGCCGACGAGCCGTGCCATGCTGAGGATGTTGGGGATGGTGAGGACACGGTCCGTCTGGACACGCGTCTCCTGGACCTCCACCCGGGGCCTCCTGTGCGAAACGAGCCAACGATGCTCCCTGACCCTACCTCAACGCAAAAAAGCTCCGGCCCCTGGGCTGTGCCCAAGAACCGGAGCTGTAAAAGGAGTTCGGCGGCGTCCTACTCTCCCACAGGGTCCCCCCTGCAGTACCATCGGCGCTGTGAGGCTTAGCTTCCGGGTTCGGAATGTAACCGGGCGTTT